>NZ_DAHUXJ010000134.1 GCF_027307225.1 Bradyrhizobium sp.
GGTTTACCGCTTGTGGCAAACCGGTTCCAATTCCCGCGCGGAGGATGACAACGTGGACAGACAAGTCCTGCTCGACGAGATATCGAGCTTTTGCCGCCAGGCCGGCATGGCGGAAACGACCTTCGGCCGGCGCGCGGTCAATGACGGCAAGCTCGTCCATCGCCTTCGTGAGGGCAAGCGCATCACCATCGACACGCTGGAGCGCATCCAGGCCTATATCGTCGCATCTAGCCCCGACGGCATCCCGCCGCCGCGTGGGCTGAAGGTGCCGCCCGAGAAACGCGATCCCCGCAGCAATTTCCGCTTCTTCGAGAACCGCCAGAAATACCTGTTGTTCGTCCACACCTGCGGCGAGAAGCGGGTGGTCGCCTCGCGCGTCGCGCTCGAGCTTTCCGCCATCCATCCCCGCCCGCCGGCGCTTCGGGTGTTCGATGCCGGCTGCGGCGACGGCACGGTGCTGGCGCGGGTGATGCGGTCCATGCACACGCGCTTTCCCCATATGCCTTTCTATATCGCGGGCAAGGAACTCTCTTTCGAGGACGTCCGTCTGACCCTTGAGAAGGTGCCCGACCGCCTGTTCGAGCACCCGGCGACGGTCTTCGTGTTGACCAACATGTATTACGCCGAGGCGCCCTGGCTGACGCCGGCCTCGCCCGCGGCTGCCGCCGGCATGATCTGGCACGAAGTCCCCTTGCGGGGGGCCTCTTCCGGCGATTTCGAGGGCCAAATTGCCGAATTGGGGCCGTTTCTGGAGCAGAACTGGCGGGCCAGCGTCTCGGCCCGCTCGGGCATGCCGACCTATGAGCGGCCGGTGGCGCTGGTGCTCTACCGCGAGGACCAGCGATTTTTGCTCGATTCGATCATCCCCCGCGCCGGGAAGGTCGAGGCCAATTTCGACCTCATCATCGCTTCCCAGCCCTATCGGGCCAAATCCAGTGTGAATTTCCGAGCCAAGCGCATTATTGCCCCCCTCGGTAGGGCCCTGCGGGCCGGAGGCCGGCTGATTGGAATCCACTCCCACGGGCAGGATCCGGGGCTTGAAATCATCCAGGCGGTTTGGCCGGGAGAAAATCCTTTCGCGGTCAGCCGTCATGAGCTATTGCGCGCTGTGAAATACGAGCTGGGATCGGCCGGGCGCGACCTTAACTTTAATGCCTACGCCGATAACCGTTCGGTCTTCCGCTATGATATGGAAGCGCTGCCCGATGAGGTCACCGGCTCGATCGGAACCTCGACGGCCTTTGCAGCATGGAATGCGGCGGTGTATGTCGCTCAGATTGAAGACGACCGGTTGACGGAAATGACCCAGAGCGGGCGCTATCTCGATGCCGTCAGAGAGGTTCTGCGCAAGCATAACGGACTCTGGTTTTACGACGAATCCTACGTCATCTCGCGCCGTCGGGACTGACCATCCTAGTGATCCGATTCTGACATTCGCATCCCGTCGATGCAGGCATGTTTGCGAATGTCAGAATCAAAGGATCACTAGCAAATATCGACTGCTGGTGTGGTTTTGGTTCAGAAGTTCTCTTGACGAGTTCTCGGCGGCAATGAAGAGAACTTCTGAACCACCACACCAGGACATTTGAAAAAAGGACCAAAGGGGCTACCTAGATGCGCGCGTCTTACCTGTTCACTTCCGAGTCGGTTTCCGAAGGTCATCCGGACAAGGTCTCCGACCAGATCTCCGATGCGATCCTTGATGCCTTCATCGAAAAGGACGTCAAGCTCGGCATCGCCGACGACAGCCTCGTCAACACCCGCCTCGGCTGCGAGACGCTGTGCACGACCAACAAGATCGTCATCGCCGGAGAAGGCCGCGGCCAGCTGTTCCGCATGATCAACGGCGTGTCGGTGGTCGACCGCGAATTGATCAGCCAGATCGCGCGCGATGTGGTCCGCGACATCGGCTACGACCAGAACGGCTTCTCCTATCACGGCGCCGATATCGAGGTGCTGCTGCACGGCCAGTCGCCCGACATTGCGATGGGCGTCGACGCCAAGAAAAAGAGGAGCGGCGAGGAAGAGGGCGCGGGCGACCAGGGCATGATGTTCGGTTACGCCTGCACCGAGAGCGAGGTCTATCAGAAGGGCTCGTTCATGCCGGCGCCGATTTTCTTCGCGCACCGCATCCTGAAGGTTCTGTCCGAGAAGCGCCGCAACGGCCAGCTCGCCGATCTGCAGCCCGACGCCAAGAGCCAGGTGACGGTGAAATATGTCGAGGGCAAGCCGGTCGGCTGCACCAAGGTGGTGGTCTCGACGCAGCACAACGAGAAGAGCCGCAACAACAAGAAGTACACGCCCGGCCTGATCAAGGAGATGATCTCGACGGCGGTTGAATCGGCGCTGCCGAAAGGCTGGATGCCGGCGAAGTCGTCCGACTTCCTGGTCAATCCCACCGGCAACTTCGTGGTCGGCGGCCCCGACGGCGACTGCGGCATCACCGGCCGCAAGATCATCGTCGATACCTATGGCGGTTACGCCCCGCACGGCGGCGGCGCGTTCTCCGGCAAGGACCCGACCAAGGTCGATCGCTCGGCGGCCTATGCCGCGCGCTACCTCGCCAAGAACGTGGTCGCGGCCGGCCTTGCCGAGCGCTGCACCATCCAGGTCGCCTATGCGATCGGCGTGGCCGATCCGATGTCGGTGCTGGTGGATACCCACGGTACCGGCAAGGTCGACGAGAAGAAGCTCGAGAAGGTGTTGCCGGAGGTGTTCCGCCTGACGCCGACCAACATCCGCCGCACCTTGAAGCTCAATCGTCCGATCTACCGCAAGACCGCCTCCTACGGCCACTTCGGCCGCTCGGCGGAAAAGGACGGCAGCTTCTCCTGGGAGCGCACCGATCTCGCCGACGCGCTCAAGGGCGCCATTTAGTTCTTGCGTCATTCCGGGGCGCTCGCGAGCGCGAGCGAACCCGGAATCTTCATCCATCATTTCGAGATTCCGGGTTCGCCTCTTCGAGGCGCCCCGGAATGACGAGCCAAGCAACAGGATAATCTCATGACCGCCACCGCCACGAAGCCCCGCTTCACCGACTACATCGTCAAGGACATTTCGCTCGCCGAATTCGGCCGCAAGGAAATCTCGCTGGCCGAGACCGAGATGCCCGGATTGATGGCGACGCGCGAGGACTATGGCCCCAAGCAGCCCTTGAAGGGCGCGCGGATCGCCGGCTCGCTGCACATGACGATCCAGACCGCGGTCTTGATCGAGACGCTGGCCGCGCTCGGCGCCGACATCCGCTGGGTCTCCTGCAACATCTATTCGACCCAGGACCACGCGGCCGCCGCGATCGCGGCCGGCGGCATTCCGGTGTTCGCTGTCAAGGGCGAGACGCTGAAGGATTATTGGGACTATACGGCCAAGCTGTTCGACTGGCATGGCGGCGGCACGCCGAACATGATCCTCGACGACGGCGGCGACGCCACCATGCTGGTGCATGCCGGTTACCGCGCGGAAGCGGGCGATACCGGGTTCCTCGACAAGCCGACGTCGGAGGAAGAAGAGATCTTCTATGCGCTGGTGAAGCGGCTCTTGAAAGAGAAGCCGAAGGGCTACTTCGCCGAGATCGCGAAGAACATCAAGGGCGTCTCGGAAGAGACGACCACGGGCGTGCATCGCCTCTACGACATGGCGAACAAGGGCACGCTGCTGTTCCCGGCGATCAACGTCAACGACAGCGTCACCAAGTCGAAGTTCGACAATCTCTATGGTTGCCGTGAATCGCTGGTCGACGGCATCCGCCGCGGCACCGACGTCATGATGTCGGGCAAGGTCGCGATGGTCGCGGGCTTCGGCGACGTCGGCAAGGGCTCGGCGGCTTCGTTGCGCCAGGCCGGCTGCCGCGTCATGGTCTCCGAGGTCGATCCGATCTGCGCGCTGCAGGCGGCGATGGAAGGCTATGAGGTCGTGACCATGGAAGACGCGGCGCCCCGCGCCGACATCTTCGTCACCGCGACCGGCAACAAGGACATCATCACCATCGAGCACATGCGCGCGATGAAAGACCGCGCCGTTGTCTGCAACATCGGTCACTTCGACAACGAGATCCAGATTGCCGGCCTGCGTAACCTGAAGTGGACCAACATCAAGCCGCAGGTCGACGAAATCGAATTCCCCGACAAGCACCGCATCATCCTGTTGTCGGAAGGCCGCCTGGTGAACCTCGGCAATGCGATGGGCCATCCGTCGTTCGTGATGTCGGCCTCCTTCACCAACCAGACGCTGGCGCAGATCGAACTGTTCGCCAACAACAAGGACGGCAAGTACGAAAAGAAGGTCTACGTGCTGCCGAAGACGCTGGACGAGAAGGTCGCCCGTCTGCATCTCGCCAAGATCGGCGTGAAGCTCACCGAGCTGCGCAAGGACCAGGCCGACTACATCGGCGTCAAGACCGAAGGTCCGTTCAAGTCGGATCATTACCGGTATTGATATTTTTGGCGTCGTCCCGGCGGAACGCCGGGACGACGGGCATGCGTCATCGAAGGGCCGCCCGTTTCCGCTCGCCTATCTCAGTGATGCGCGGCGGGTCCTGCAGCAATCGGGCTTTCACGGGCTGCAAGCGGACTTTCAGCCAATTTCACCGCAGGGTCATCACAGCTTATGCATTGGAGTTCGGTGCGGCCTGAGATGGCGACGACCGGCTCCAAGAGCTTTCCGCATTTGGCGCAGCGCGTGATGCGATCCATGACAGATACTCCGGTTTATCGCCCTTAACTCGGAACGTGAGTTTTTGTTCCAGGCTCGGGCTGAGATTTGCGCTTGGGGACAATGTCGGGGGCCTGTGTTCTCGATCGCTTATGAGGCCACCAGCGAGAGCGCGAGCAGGGCCAGCACCAGTGCAAACGGCATCACCACAACGCCGATGCGCAGGAAGTGCAGCGCACCGACATGCTCGCCTTCGCGGCGCAGTGCAATCAGCCAGAGAATGGTCGCCAGCGAGCCGGTGACTGACAAGTTCGGTCCGAGGTCGACGCCGATCAGGACCGCGCCTGTTACCTCGTGCGGCACCTGCGCGCCTTGCGTGGTGGTGGCTGCGATCAATCCCATCGGCAGGTTGTTGATGAGGTTGGAGGCAAAAGCGCTGATCAGGCCGGCGGCCCAGGAGGTCGAATGCGGGGCGGCGGTTGCCGCCGTCTTAAGCAGTTCGGCGAGCGACGGCAGTACCCCGGTCCGATTGAGACCTTCGACCAGGATGAACAGTCCGCCGACCAACGGGATCACCGACCATGAGACGTCGGCGCACACCGGCCACGGTGGCTTGCGCTCGCGCACGAGTACCAGGGCGGTTACCGCGACGCCGCAGCCGAGCGTCGGCAATCCCAGATCGTGCCCGAGACCCGACGCCATGAGAAGAACAATGGCGGTCGCCGCAATCCCGCTTGCTGCGATCTTGCCGCTCGTCGTCAGATGCGATGCGGAAACGGGATCGGCGACTTGTTTGGTGAGCTCAGTGCGCTGGGTGAAGCGAAGCAGCAGATAGGTCGCCACAATCGAGACCACCGAAGGCAAGGCGAAGGTGTGCAGCCATTCGAGCAAGGGCGGCATCGCCGCGCCGAACACGACGAGGTTGGCCGGGTTGGAGATCGGCAGCACGAAGCTGGCCGCATTGGCAATGAAGGCGCAGACGAACAGATAGGGCAGCGGCTCGACGCGCGCGGCACGCGTCGCTGCATAGACGGCGGGCGTCAGAACCACCGCGGTGGCATCGTTGGACAGGAACACGGTCACCAATATTCCGACGCCATACACGATCAGGAATAGCTTTGAGGCCGACTTGTGCGACCATCGCACCGCTTGCGCCGCCAGCCAGTCGAACAAGCCTTCCTGCCGCGCCACTTCGGCGAGCAGCATCATGCCGATCAGGAAGAAGTAGACATCGAGCCCCTTGCCCGCCGCGGCGACGGCCTCCTGCCACGGCAAGAGGCCGAGCGCGACCAGCAGCACTGCGCCGGTCACGGCCCAGATATATTCCGGCAAATTCCAGGGACGGATCACGACGCCGAGCGTCGCAAGCCCGGCAATGCCGCAAGTGGCGGTTGTCGCACCGATCATGGAGCCATTCCGGCTGCGGCATGCAGGACAATACCAGCCGGCATCAGTGTCGCCCCGCCGCAAGCACATGATTGTGAGCCGCCGAATTGAAGACGAAACGTAACGGCGGCGTCGGCGGGGACGTAACGCCTGCAAGGAACGCGCTTCTGCGCGGCCGCCCGCATCAATCTGTATCCAGAAAGAGCCAAATGAAAGTACCTTTCAAGGTCGCCGAAAACGGCGGCGGGACTTATCGTTTCCTCGCCATCCTTCGCTGGGCCATGGTTATCATCTTCGTGTCTTTTGGCATGCAGAAATTCACACTGCAGTCGGCGCAGGGTATCGTCCAGTACATCAGCAATAGTCCATTTGTTTCGTGGCTGTCCGTGTTCGGCCTCAGGGGCGAAGCGTACTTTCTCGGTGTCGTCGAGTTTGCCATCGCCGCGCTGCTCGCGTCGGGTGCGTTCAGCCCGATCCTGTCGGCCGTCGGTTCCCTGATGGGCATGATCACCTTTGCGATCACATGGTCGTTCTTCTTCACGACGCCCGGGGTCGTCAAATGGAGCTGGTCGACCGATCCGATGGCGTGGAATCTGACCGGCGAGTTTTTATTCAAGGATATTGTCCTGTTTTGCGTTTGTGCGGTGTTGTTCCTGGCCTCTTTGCCGCGGTCCGCTGCTCAATCCCGCACTGCCTAATTCACGGAACCGGCGATCTATGTCCACTTAGTAACCTAAGTAAGTGGCTGGATCGGAATTGCGGTCTACCGTGGGTGATTCGCCACGGGGCGCGCGCAACGATGACGGCCAACGACCGGGATAAGCTAGTGCCGTCTCAGGCGCCCAATCAGGGGCGCCAGCAGCGATGCCCGAAATGTGCAGGCGTGCAGCAGCGTCTCAACCTTTCATTCCTCGACCCGACATGCGGCAAGACCGTCTCCCTTTACGAGTGCCATCAGTGCGGCGAGCGCATCTGGCACGACTAAACCTGCACGGGCGATGCACGCCCGTCCGCGTCATCACTCGCCGATTTCGAACGGTCTGGAGATTGCAAATGTCTGGTGCGATACCCGCTGCAAGCTTGCATGGCCGCCGTATTCTCGTGGTGGAAGACGAATACCTGCTGGCGGACGACTTACGGCAGACCCTGGAGAAACTCGGTGTTGAAGTTGTGGGGCCGGTGGCCAATGTCGCGCAGGCGTTGAAGCTGCTTCAATCGGGAGACGCTCTCGATGGCGCCATGCTCGACGTCAATCTGCAAGGCGACTCGGTCTTCCCGGTGCTGGACCTGCTCCGGGAGAGAGGCGTTCCCTTCGTGCTGACGACGGGCTACGACGGATGGGCGCTACCGGGGCCCTATGCCGATGCGCCCCGATGCACGAAGCCGCTGGACATGCGCCGTCTTTCCAAACTGCTCCACGAACACCTGTTGCCTTAGCTGCTCAAACCCGCTCGACGAGATGCGCGCGCGAGGGTAGCACGAGCATCCTCGTGGTAGATTTCGTGCTCGACATTGAAATCGCCGGCATCCGAAGCATTCCAGTGGCGCTCGAGCGCAAGCCGCACAGATCGATCATCCATGTCAATCCTCCTGTTAATGCTGCCGGCTATCATAGCGGCGCGCCATGTCCGTAGCGGATGAAGATGTCGTATTTTTGTAGCTCGTGATCTGTCGCCTTCGTTGTTGAGTTTCGGAGGAGCCGGAAAGCGTGGACGGTTCCGCCAGCCTGGTCATGCCATGGATATTGCTGCCGGGTTAGCCCTCTG
>NZ_DAHUXJ010000138.1 GCF_027307225.1 Bradyrhizobium sp.
AGTGCTCCGATTCCGAAGTTCGTATCATATTGCGGCTCCACGTTTACGAACTTCGGAATCAAAGGAGCACTAGCCAATTATATGATTCTAGTGCGGTTTAGAATTTGAAGTTCCTATGACGAGGTCACCGCGAAACTGATAGGAACTTCAAATTCACCGCACTAAGGGCAGGGAGAAGAGAATCCCGACCCTCGTTGAACTTATCCGTTGCATTGGCTAAGCCATCCTCCAAGCTTCGAGAGACATCGAGGGACAGACGGGTGGAAATGCCTGGGCCGGCAGAATTGACATCAACAGGCGCGGTGCCGACGGCCGTTGCGCTGCAGGACGCAACGGTCGCCTTTCGCCTCACGGGCGCGCGCGTCTACACGGCGGTCGAGAAGGCCAATTTGGCCGTCGCGCCGGGCGAGTTCGTCGCTATCGTCGGGCCGACCGGTTGCGGCAAATCGACCTTGCTGAACGTGGCCGCAGGGCTGCTGGCGCCGGCCGGAGGAAGCGTGCGGATTTTCGATGCGCCGCTTTCGGGCCTCAACCGGCAGGCCGGCTATCTCTTTCAGGCCGATGCACTGTTTCCATGGAAGACCGCGATCGACAACGTCGCGATTGCGCTCGAGGTCGAGGGCGTGCCGCGCCGCGAGGCGCTGGGGCGGGCGCAGGGCTTTCTCGCCCAGGTCGGCCTCGGCGCCTTTTCCCATCGCTACCCGCACATGCTGTCCGGCGGCCAGCGCAAGCGCGTCGGTCTCGCACAGGTGTTGATCCGCGACCCCAAGATCCTGCTGATGGACGAGCCGTTCGGCCCGCTCGATGCCCAGACACGCCAGATCATGGGCAATCTCCTGCTCGACCTCTGGAGCGCCGACCGCAAGGCGGTGCTGTTCGTCACCCACGATCTCGAGGAGGCGATCTCGCTTGCCGATCGCGTGGTGATCATGTCGGCCGGCCCCGGCGCGCGCATCATCGGCGACTGGCGCGTTACCCTCGGCCGCCCGCGCGACATCACCGAAGTGAAGCTCGACAAGGCCTTCCACGACCTGCATCGGGAAATCTGGGATGCGCTGAAGGACGAGGTGATGAAGGGCTACGCGCAATCGACGACGGCAACGACCGGCACCTGATTTCGTCGTCCCCGCGTTTCGCAGGGACGACGTGGCAGGCCTTTCACGCCCTTGTCACGATGGCCAGCCCCGTGGGCAAGCCAGCTTGATCCGATTGGAGCCGCCGCTACACTCCGCCCGCCAAAAACGACCCCTCGGGGCAAAGGCAAAACAAGGCAAACAAAAAGGGAAGATGTCATGTTTCTACGTGGATCAATTCTCGCCGGCGCCGTGGCGTTCGCGGCATTAAGCGTTACTCCCGCCAGCGCCGACGGCGTGTTCACGCTGTCCTCGCCGAGCTTCAAGGATGGCGAGCGGCTGGCGACGAAATTCGCCGGAAACGCCAAAGGCAATCCGAATTGCGTCGGCGAGAACATTTCGCCCGCGTTGAACTGGTCCAACCCGCCCGCAGGCACCAAGAGCTTCGCGCTTCTGATGTTCGATCCGGAGGGGCGTCCGCCCGGCGGCGTCAGCCACTGGGTCGCCTATGGCATTCCTGCCGACGTTACCGGCTTTGCCGAGGGCGAAGTATCCAAAGAGAGCAAGAAATATGTCGGCGGCGCCAGCCTGATGAAGCTGCCGCATTATTTCGGCCCCTGCACACCGCCCGGACCGATTCACCACTACACGCTGACGCTGATGGCGACCGATCTCGAGCCGACCGCGCTCGCCGCCGGCCTCACCCGCGACCAGGTGATCAAGGCGCTCGAGGGCCATGTGAAGCAGGCCACCGGGCTGATCGGCACGTTCTCCAAGCCGTGATGTTTGCTTCACCTTGCTCCGCCGTTCTTTTCCCTCCCCGCGCGTTCCGCGGGAGAGGGATCAAGAGACATCCAACATGTCCCGTGTGACGCTTCTTTCCCTGCAAGTTCTGGTCGCGATCGTATCGCTCGTGCTGTGGCAATTCTTCGCCACCGTTCCGATCATGGGCCACACGGTACTGCCGCCGTTCTTCTTCTCGAAGCCGACCGATGTCATCCGCCAGATCGTCGACTGGTTCGTCACCGGCGTGATCTGGAAGCATCTGGCCATCACGCTGTGGGAATCGATTCTCGCCTTTGCGATCGGGTCGTTCCTCGGCGTCGCCATTGGCTTCTGGTTTGCGCGCAAGCCGCTGGTCGCCGCCGTGTTCGACCCCTACGTCAAGATGGCCAATGCGCTGCCGCGCGTGGTGCTGGCGCCGATCTTCGCGCTGTGGCTCGGCCTTGGCATCTGGTCGAAGGTCGCGCTCGGCGTCACGCTCGTGTTCTTCATCGTGTTCTTCAACGTCTATCAGGGCATCAAGGAAGTCTCGACCACCGTGCGCGACAACGCGCGCATGATCGGCATGAACGAGGCGCAACTGATGCGCCATGTCTACTGGCCCTCGGCGCTGTCGTGGATGTTCTCCTCGCTGCACACCTCGGTCGGCTTTGCCGTCGTCGGCGCGGTGGTCGGCGAATATCTGGGGTCGGCCGCCGGCCTCGGCTACCTGATCCAGCAGGCCGAAGGCGTGTTCGATGTCGCCGGCGTGTTTGCCGGCATGTTCGTGCTGTCGGCCTTCGTCATCCTGATCGACGTCTTCGTCAGCCTGGTCGAGCGGCGCCTCCTCGTCTGGCGCCCCACCAACACCGCCGAGGTGAGGGGGTGACGGCCACTTGATGGCCGTCATTCCGGGACGCGAATGAAATGAGCGAACCCGGAATCTCGAGATTCCGGGTCTGGTGCTTACGCACCATCCCGGAATGACCGTCAACCTTTCGTCGCCTTCTCACGGGCCAATCCCTGTTCTATCGTGCGCGCAATTTGAAGGATTTTGCCGGAGAAAATCATGAAACTCGTATTTGAAAAACTGGCCGCAACGCTGTTCGCGCTCGCCATGATTTCCGCGCCCAGCCTTGTTCCAGCGCAAGCCTGGGCGCAGACCAAGGTCACGATCGCGGTCGGCGGCGGCGCCTGCCTCTGTTATCTGCCGACGGTATTGGCAAAACAGCTCGGCGAATACGAGAAAGCGGGCCTTGCCGTCGAACTCGTCGACCTCAAGGGCGGGTCGGATGCGCTGAAGGCCGTGCTGGGCGGCAGCGCCGACGTCGTCTCGGGCTATTTCGACCATTGCGTCAATCTCGCCGCCAGGCACCAGGAGCTGGTGGCGTTCGTGGTCTATGACCGCTATCCCGGCGAGGCCGTGGTGGTGTCGCCGAAGCACACCGGCGAAATCAAGTCGATCAAGGATCTCGCGGGCAAGAAGGTCGGCGTCAGCGCGCCGGGCTCCTCGACCGACTTCTTCCTCAAATATCTGCTGAAGAAAAACGGCGTCGATCCCACCAGCGTCGCGGTGATCGGCGTCGGCCTCGGCGGCACCGCGGTAGCTGCCATGGAGCAGGGCCAGATCGATGCGGCCGTGATGCTCGATCCCTCCATCACCGTGCTGCAGGGCAGTCACCCGGACCTGCGGATTCTTTCCGATACGCGCACAGGCAAGGACACGCTCGCGGTGTTCGGCGGCGAATATCCGGGCGGCGCGCTCTATTCGACCGCGGCGTGGATCAAAGGTCACGACAAGGAAACCCAGGCCCTGACAAGCGCGATCCTCAACACGCTCGACTGGATTCACTCGCACTCGGCCGAGGAGATCATGGCGAAGATGCCGCCGGAAATGGTCGGCAAGAACAAGGAGCTTTATCTCGCCGCGCTGAAGAGCACGATCCCGATGTATTCGCCGACCGGCAAGATGGACCCCAAGGGCGCGGATGCTGTGCTTGCTGTATTCAGCACCAGTTCGCCGGATGTGGCAAAAGCCAATATCGACGTGACCAAGACCTACACCGACAAATTCGTCGATCGCGCCAGGAAGACGACGGGCGGTGCGAAATAGGCATGTCGAAGTCGGCTTGGCGAGTCTCGCTGCCTGATCCCTCTCCCGCGGAACGCGCGGGGAGGGTGGCCGTCGCGAAGCGACGGTCGGGTGGGGGCGCTTGTCTCGTCAGGCAAAGGTCGATATTCGAAACCGCAATTGAAAACCCCCACCCCGGCTCGCTGCCGCTCGCCGACCTCGAGAGCGAGCTTGCTCGCCTCGGACCCCGCAAGGGGGAGGGATGAAGACCACGCCCGAGATTCATCGCATCTCCACGCTTGACCTGAAGGTGCGGCGCTTTGACTGGACCTTCGCGCGCGAGCGGCGCGGCGAGGTCGACGCGCACTTTGCCGAGAAGCAGCGCGAAAAACCGGCACTGTGGAACGGCCGCATCCTGCTCGGGCGCAACACGGTCCGTGAGCGCGAGCATCTCTCCGGCGAGTATTTCGAAACCGACTTTGCGAGCTTTCTGGCGTGGCGCGACTGGGGTTTTCCCGACCGCGGCATCTTCAACGGCTTCGGCATGGGCGCGCTGCAATCTTCCGACGGCGCGTTTCTGCTCGGCGAAATGGCCGGCCACACCTCCAATGCCGGGCGCATCTATTTTCCCGCCGGCACGCCCGATCCCGACGACGTCAAGGACGGCGCGCTCGATCTCGCCGGCAGCATCGTTCGCGAGATCGCCGAGGAGACCGGCCTTGATGCCGCCGACTACACCATGGACGCGCACTGGACCTGCGTGCTCACGGGGCCGTTGGTGGCGCTGATCCGGATTCTGCGCGTCGATAGCACCGCCGAGGCGCTGCGGGCGCGGATTGAAGCCAATCTTGCTCGCCAGACGAAGCCGGAATTGCGCGCCGTGCATCTGGTGCGCGGCCGCGCCGACCTCAGGCCCGCAATGCCGGTTTTCGTCACCGCGTTTCTTAGAGATCGGCTACGGTAGAGCCATGAGCAAACCCGAGCGCAAGAATCCCGAGCGCAAGAAGCCCAAGTCATCCGTCATCGAACGCCTGAAGCCGTTTGTCGACCCGTTCCGTTTCGACGGTGAGGGCGAATTTCACTTGAGGTCGTACAAGACCGGCGAGAAGGGCGGCCTCGACAAGGCCGACGGCGAGAAGATCCTCGAGGCCAACCGCAAGCGGCTCAGCGATCTCCAGGAACGGCTTTACGCGCAGGATCGCTGGTCGCTGCTCGTGATCTTCCAGGGCATGGATGCTGCCGGCAAGGACAGCGCGATCAAGAGCATCTTCGACGGCGTCAATCCGCAGGGCTGCGAGGTCACGTCGTTCAAGCAACCGACCATCCACGAGCTCAATCACGATTTCATGTGGCGCGCGATGATTGCGCTGCCCGAGCGCGGCCGCATCGGCATCTTCAACCGCTCGTACTATGAGGATTGCCTGGTCACGCGCGTGCATCCCGAACTGCTCGAGAAGGCGAAGATTCCGCGCAGGCTCGTTACGTCAGGCATCTGGTACGAACGCTTTGCCGACATCGCGGCGTTCGAGCGCTACCTCTCACGCAACGGCACCGTGATCCTGAAGTTCTTCCTCAACGTCTCGAAGAAGGAACAGCGCGAACGCTTTCTCGACCGGCTCGATCAGCCTTCGAAGAACTGGAAGTTCTCGATGGATGACGTGACGGAGCGGGCGTTCTGGCCGCGCTACATGGCGGCCTATCAGGATGTCATCCGCCACACGTCAGCGCGCGGTGCGCCCTGGTACGTGGTGCCGTCCGACCACAAATGGTTTGCCCGCATGGTGATCGGCTCGGCCATTGTCAGCGCGCTGGAAGGACTCAACCTGCGCTTTCCCAGCGTCGACAAGGCTTCGCTCGCGGAATTCGCCGTGGTTCGCAAGGCGCTCGAGAACGAGGGCAAAGGTGGCGCGCGAAGGCCGGCCGCGGCGGCGAAAAGCGCCGCCAGGAACGCCGCAAGGAAAACTGCCAAAAAAGCTGCCAGGCGAACGTGAGAAGGCGCCCGAAGGCGCTCACCGCATGTGCAAGATCGCCCACAAGCGCGACACCCAGATCGAAGTCGTTTTCGAATAGCTTGCGACTGGAGCGCGCCTCCGCTTCCCGCACAGGCCTCCCCCATCTGAAAGTCCGTGGCGAGCGCGCTTTTCCCTTGCCGGGAACGATCGTCTGGGTTCAAATCCGGGAACTTGCAATCATTTCTCAGGGAGACAACATGCTTAGAAAAATCATGCTGGCGGGTCTCGTGGTCGCATTTGCCGGTGGCGCGGCCTATGCGCAGGATAGCTGCGATGCCAAGGCGATGGGCAAGGACGGCAAGCCGCTCGCCGGCGCGGCCAAGACCTCGTTCATGAAGAAGTGTATGGCCGACAGCTGCGAAGCCAAGGCAATGAGCTCCGACGGCAAGAAGCTCGCCGGCGCGGCCAAGACCTCGTTCATGAAGAAGTGCGAAGCGGGCGGTTAGGCGACCCTCCGAAATCCTTGATCGGAAAGCCGCCTCATCGAGGCGGCTTTCATTTTTGACGCTATGAAAATCCGATGACGCCGGATGCGCCGAACTTCGGAATCAGGACACGGGAGCCGCAGTTTGGCCTTGTTCGACCAAGGAAGTGCCCCATTAAGCTCAAAAACCCGTCGCTCTCTGACGGTATCCAGCGCTGGGACCCATCATGTGAGTGAGTAAAATGGTACGTCAAGATCCCTCATCGATTTCGGAAGGCGAACTGGTGACCACTGAAGGCGCGGAAGGCGCCCCGCACGCCGAAATGCTTCGCGAGCAACTGAAGAGCTCGGAGCGGCTCACCGAATATTACAATCAGGTCGTTGCCGAACTGCGTGCCTCGCTGGAACGGATCGAGCAGGGCGATCAGGCTTCCTGACACGAACCCGGCACTCATTGTCAAGTCGTCATGCCCGGCCATCAGCGCGAAGCGCGTCTTCGCAGCAGATGTGCCGGGCATCCACGTTTCTGGAGCCTCGAAGAAAGACGTGGATGGCCGGAACATAGGCAAGCGGAAGCGCAGCCGTCCTTTACAGGGTCAAGTCCGGCCATGGAGGAGCTAATTGGGTCTGCATTGTGCGGAACAGTCCGGTCACATCAACGCCGCGCAACGAACAAGCGACAACCGCGTTTCAAACGCAATCACGGCGAAGTCCTCCCGTTTTGTGGCGCGCGCTACAACTGCATGTGATTGGAGTGTGATCATGCCGACGACCCAAGAAGAAAAGCCCGTCAAGCCGCGTTCGCGCAGCCGCAAGGCGGATCGAAAGGCCGCGAAAGCCGAAGCAAAGGTGCAAGCCGCGCCCGCGCAGGTGAGCGTTGCGGCCGAGCCGGTCAGCGCCATGATGGCGGCGGCGATTGAGGCCGCCGCAGCCGAAGTTCCGCAGGCGGAGAGTGCGCCGGCCGAGACGGCGCAGGCCGACGTAGCGCTGAACGAAGTCACGCCGGACGATGCCGTGCCGGTCGCTGCGATGATCGAAAAAGCTCCCGATGCGGCCTTGAGCGGCGAAGTGCTTCCGCCGGAAGTGCGTAAAGTGGCGCAGCAGACCACGAGTCTTTCGGCGATCGCGCTTGCCCATGGCGACTACACGCGAAAGTCCTGGCTGGCGGGGCGTTTTCTCGTCGAGCGGCTGATGGCGGTGCGTTCGTTCGAAGAGGCGATCGAGGTCCATGGCGAATTCGCCAAGCAGGCCTGTGAGAATTTCATCGCGCATTCGCAGCGGATCTGCGCTCTTTACGGCGAATGGGCCCAGCAATTCCTCACGCCTTACGAAAAACTCGCAGAGGGCTGAGAGAGGGCGGCCTGTGCCTGCCGCATTGGCGCGAGGTGAAAAGAACCTCGCCGGTAGACCATTCAATGAAAGATTATTTTGTCGGGCGCCCCGTGCCTAATCGGGGACGCGTCCCGCATGGTGCAACCAGGCGTGGATGATCTGCCATTTGTCGCGCCGGCCAGGGCGGAAATCCAGAAGCGGGGAGCTTCTGTCCTGAAGTTCGCAGAAGAATTTCAGCGTATCGCGGGCAGTCGGCGCCGTGGGGTCGATTGGCTGGGCCTGGAGCCAACGATCCCATTCCTGAAGCACCTGGGATTTCCACTGATCCTGTCGCATCGCCGTCGCGTCCTCGTCTCAAGACGTGAAGGACCCCTTTTTGACAAAAGGGTCCCGGTGGATCGCGCTGGTCTTTGGGAGTGGGTTTTGGCCAGATCGCTGTTAAGCGATCCGGAAGGCCTTCGACGCCGCCGTGCCGATGCGTGCCTTCAAACCCACTATGCTCAGGAGGGCTTAAACGTTTCTAAATGCGCCTGCATGGAAGTCAAGCGAATGCGAAAGTGTGGGCCAATTTCATCCCGGCGGTCCCCGTCATTGTGCGGCTGGAGCTTTGAATCTATCGTGGGTAGCGCGAGAGAAGCGGATCCAGGACATGCCGAAAAGCCTTCCGAACAGCCTTCTGATATCCTTTGGCTTGACGCCGCGACGCCTGAATGTCGGTTTGGTGACGGCAGCAATCATGTTTGCGAACATCGCGTCGGCATCGGCCGCATACAAGGCTCAGCCCGCGGCTGTACCCGGCGCGCCGCTGGCATTTGGCATGAGCGAGCAACAAGCCTCGGTCGCGCTCGGTGTGCCCTTGAGCCATGTTCGCGGCCGTCCCGGCAACGAACTCCTGCTGGCTTTGCCGAACGTCAAGGGCAGCGCGCTCACGATCCGAAGCGACGGGCTCTATCTGCAATTCCGAAGGGGAAGGCTGACAGGCTGGAAGGGCGATTGGGGGACGGCCCGGCCGCCGTTCGTGGGCTGGTGAGGTGAGGGCGATGAGCTTGAAAACGGCAATTCTGTTGGCGGCCTTTGCGGCTACGATCGCGAGCAGCCCGGCCCAGGCCCAGGTGATCTATGGCGCGGGGCACGAGCGCTACGGCAACGGCAATACGGCGAGCTTCTTCTTCTACGACAACCGAGACGACCAGCGCGATTTCCCGACCAACGGCGTCTTCCCGGGCAATTTCGCCAGCGAGCCGTTTTCCGCCGGCGTCGGCGCCGCCGGATGGCTCGGCAGCAACCCGCAGCACCAGGTAATGCCCTATCCGTCCCAGACCTATTCGGTGCAGGTCCGTGGCTATGTCACTTGCCCGCATACGCGCGCGTCGAGCGGGCGGCGTTATGTCCGCTGCGTGACGCCGTAGGCGAAAGCCGGCCTTAAACACAACCCGCGCCCTATTGCGGCCTTGACGGTCCAGAGGGGCATCAGGTCAGATGACGCCATGCTTCGGGCTGTCTTCCTTGCGCTACCGGCCGCTGTAATCGCGGCATCGTTTGCCATGTCACCCATGGTGTCACCCGCCATGGCCGCCGAAACCGTGAGCTTCGAGAACTCGGCGGCGCTGCTTGCCGAAAGCTGCGGCAAGGACATCGGCGACAACTGCCTTGGCGTCAGTCTCGACGCGCCGCGCTTGCGCGAATGCCTGTCGCGCAACGCGGACAGCATCTCCGCGCAATGCCGCACCGACTACATCAAGTCGTTCGACGCGATTCAAAAGCGCATCGCCGCGCGCGGCGCCGTCGGCAAGGCGTGCCTGCGCGACAAGCAGAAGCTCTGTGCGGACGCGCAAGGCAAGCCGGGCGACACCATCGCTTGCCTGCTGAAGGCGCCGACCAGGGGCTTGACCTGGGGCTGCAACCAGGCGCTCGGCCAGGCGGGGTACCGCTGATGGGGTTTCCCGGCTTCGCGCGGCTTTTCTGCCTGATCGGCCTTGGCGGCTGGATGACGGTCTTCGCCGTTCCGGTGGCGTGGTCGCAGGAGGGACCGACAGCGGAAGCGATCGTCAGCGCGCTCTCCGGCCTTGAAGCGCCCGCCGATCTCGACGTGCCCGCGCTGCGCCAGCAGGCCGCCGAGCGTATCAAGAAGAAGACGGATAACGTGGCGCTCAAGCGTCCGCCGCTGTCGCGCGAGCTCAGGAAGCTGCCGCATATCGATATCGATATTCAGTTCAATCCGGATTCGCCGGTGATCCGTCCCGAATCCTATCGCACGGTCGGCCGTCTCGCCGATGCGCTGAGCAGTCCGGCGCTGCTGTCGTCGATCTTGCTGATCGTGGGACGCACCGAGGCCAACGGCAAGCGCGACAGCAACCTGGCGCTGAGCCAGCGCCGCGCCGAAGCGATCCGCGACGCGCTGGTGACGACGTTTCGGATCTCCTCCAAGCGCCTCGTCGCGCTCGGCCTCGGCGAGGAGCAATTGATCGACCGCGATCACCCGAAGGCGGCCGTCAATTCGCAGTCTTCGATCGCGACGCTGGGCGAGGTTGTGCCGGTCGCCGGCGGCGCAAGCGTCAAACCGCCGGAAGCAGGCCACGCCGCGAAATCGTCAACCTCGCGCTCCAAGGCCGGCAAATAAGACGATCGGGGAATGCCGGGCGCGGCCGGAGCGCGCATTCGCCACGTTGCCGCGATTAGGTCACGCTTGCTGACCATCTTTTGGCGTTGCGATTTCGCGCCGAACTCGTCTAGAAGGGGCGTTGAGAGGCGATCTTCGCAACCAAGCGTCAATGGTTTTGCCTGAAGGTCGCACTCAAAGGGTTTGGCAATGCTGATTCGCGGCAAAATGATCGAAATTCAGGGGCAGGCGGCCATTGCCGCGGCTCGGAATCCGATTTTGCCTGCGTCCCTGCCCACCCTGCTTCTCGGCGGGCTTCTGCTTCTTATCGGCCCCTGAGGGCCGTCTGGGCGGTTTGCGCCTGGGCACTCAGGGGTTCGCCAGATCGCCAAGTCGAGAAACCCTTTCAGCGCGCGATAGAGACAGCGCTTTCGACCCAAAGGAATAAGCAGATGACCCAAGCTCCGAAGTCCGAAAAGGACCGCGTCGTTATTTTCGACACCACTTTGCGCGACGGCGAACAGTGCCCCGGCGCCACCATGACGTTTGAGGAAAAGCTCGAGGTCGCCGAGATGCTCGACGACATGGGCGTCGACATCATCGAGGCCGGCTTCCCCATCACCTCCGAAGGCGATTTCCAGGCGGTGAGCGAAATCGGCCGCCGCTCCAAGAACGCCGTCATCGCCGGGTTGTCGCGCGCGCATCCTGACGACATCGACCGTTGCGCGGCTGCGGTGAAGTTTGCCAGGCGCGGCCGCGTCCACACCGTGATCGCGACCTCGCCCTTGCACATGCGCGTGAAACTGAACAAGACGCCGGAGCAGGTGCTCGAGACTTCGGTCGCCATGGTGATGCGGGCGCGCAACCAGATCGACGACGTCGAATGGTCGGCGGAAGACGGCACGCGCAGCGAAATGGATTACCTGTGCCGGATCGTCGAGGCCGTGATCAAGGCCGGCGCCACCACCGTCAACATTCCCGACACCGTGGGTTACACCGTGCCGGAGGAATATACCCACTTCATGCGCACGCTGATCGAGCGGGTGCCGAATTCCGACAAGGCCGTGTTCTCGGTTCACTGCCACAACGATCTCGGCATGGCGGTGGCCAATTCGCTGGCCGGTGTCGCCGGCGGCGCGCGCCAGGTCGAATGCACCATCAACGGCATCGGCGAACGTGCCGGTAACGCCGCGCTCGAAGAGATCGTGATGGCGATGCGGGTGCGCAACGACAAGTTTCCGTACTGGAACAAGATCGACACCACGCGGCTCACCGCTGCATCAAAGCTGGTGTCGGCGGCGACCTCGTTCCCGGTGCAGTACAACAAGGCGATCGTCGGCAGGAACGCGTTCGCGCATGAGAGCGGCATCCATCAGGACGGCGTGCTGAAGGATGCATCGACCTACGAAATCATGAAGCCGGAAATGGTCGGCCTGAAGCAGTCGTCATTGGTGCTCGGCAAGCATTCCGGCCGCCACGCCTTCATCCACAAGCTGGAGGAGATGGGCTACAAGCTGGGGGCCAACCAGATCGAGGATGCTTTCGTGCGGATGAAGGCGCTCGCCGACCGCAAGAAGGACATCTACGACGAGGACATCGAGGCGCTGCTCGACGAGGAGATCGCAGCTTCGCATGATCGCATCAAGCTGGCCTCGCTGACCGTGATCGCCGGCACGCACGGCCCGCAGCGCGCCACCATGAAACTCGACGTCGACGGCCAGATCAGGATCGAGGAAGCCGAAGGCAACGGTCCGGTGGACGCCGTGTTCAACTGCATCAAGCGCCTGGTGCCGCACGAGGCCAAGCTCGAACTCTATCAGGTTCATGCAGTGACCGAGGGCACCGACGCGCAGGCCGAAGTGTCGGTGCGGCTCGCGCATGAGGGCCGCTCGATGACCGCGCGCGCGGCCGATCCGGATACGCTGGTCGCCTCCGCCAAGGCCTATCTGGGCGCGCTCAACAAGATCGTCATGAAGCGCGCGCGCGATATCCCGGCGCAAGCGGCGGGGTGAGGGCTCTCCTTCTGATCCCCCCCTTGTGGGGAGGATATCGCATGTGACCGCGCTGGCCCTTTCTTCTCCCTCCCCCTTGCGGGGAGGGAAGGCCGAAGCAAAGCGAAGGCCAGGGTGGGGGTTTTCAAAAACAACTCTCGCGTCAGGAGATTTGCGAGAAAATGACCACCCCCACCCGACCGTTGCTTCGCAACGGCCACCCTCCCCGCACTCGCTTCGCTCGCGGGGGAGGGATGAAGGCGCTTCATATGCGATACCCCTCCCCACGCTTTCGCGGGGGAGGGATGCCGACGCCCGGCCTTCGACCCTTTCCCTGCGGGTGTTGGCGCCGCCTTCGATGCGTGTGTGAGGGGAGGCGCGACGATGGTGCTGTTCCCCGGACGCAGCGCAGCGCTTTAGCGATGCGCTGCTGATCCGGGGTCCATTTTTCGACGCAGATTAAGTCCCGGCTTCTCGCGAAGCACCATAGCACGTCGAAGACGCGCGTGAACGCGCTTTCGGCATGCCGCAACGCGTCCGGGACACGCAGAGGAGAACCACCCTCAATAAAACTGTCATTTGCACGAGTGCCAGCGGTTGTTTGATCCGCACATTCGCAAACGTGCAGGCTTCGAGGAGGATGCGAACGTTCAGTTGGATGGTCCCGGCACTGCATCACCGAAGTCCGGGACCATCCGTCGCTCGCTCCCCGGCGGACAGGGGGTGCCTTGGGGAGTAGCTTTCAGTTTGTGTGGGATGTTGTTGCTATTGCGCCTTTTTCATCCGCGCAAAGGAACTAGTCCGGATGCGCCGCCGGAGGTTGCACATCGCGTCGGCGGGTCCGGTTGCTATGTCTGCCGCCTGTAGAATCGTCTACAGTACGCCACGCGGCTAAATCGTTGTTGGTGAGGGGCGAGATGTGGCTGACTTTATCGTATTGAAACGACCCGGACCACCTTCAAGGGAAGTCCTGGTAAACCTCGACCAGATCTTGATGGTCGTACCCGGACAGAGCAGCGGAGCGGCAATCCTGTTCGGCAAGGATCACCTCGTCAATTTCGAAGAGGACCTGCCGACGGTGATCCGTCGAATCCAGACGGGTCCCTACGTTCGACTCGATCAAAACAAGGCTTGAGGCGCATCGTTCTCCCGGAGCGCCGGCGCGTTATCGCACCTCAACAAAAACGCTCATGGTCGACGTAGCCGTCCAGGGACTGGTTCATGGCAACGACGAACCTGGCCGTGCCGTCTTCCTCCTCGCAAGCGCCGCGCCACCGCGGCTCTGATGGCGTTGGCAATCAGGTGCAAGATACTTCAAAAAGAACCCGTCATTTGCGACGGGTACCAAGTTAAGGGAGGAACCGCCGTCCAAGGCGGTACCTCAACCTAGGGTGATTCGCGGCCAGGGTGTGTGTCGCAATTCACACAACGGATCGTCATTTGGCGGCCGTGCAGGCCGTGGGCGTCGCGGATGGGCGCACGCTACTGCCTGATCATTCCAGTCATCCGGACACCGCCATAGGGAAACGCAGCCGCCGCGTACTGCCGGGGAACCTGCGACGCCCCTTAGGGGGAGCGAATATCAAATCCACTACACTAGTGTGACGAGAAGCTCGTCCAGTTGCTCGAACGTCTCGCCCGTCCCACCGGTACTCCCGGAGGCGATGGCATCGTCGAGAGCTTCCTTCGAGAGATAGAGGTCGTGCATGACGACCAGCGTCTGGCACCCTTTTTCTTCAAAGGTCACCGTGGTGACGGCCCCACCTTCACGACCTTCGTCATTCGTCCAGACGAGGCGGGAATGCGGCGTCACTTCGATGTACCGGCCGAAGAACGCCATGGGCTGCTCCGAGGCAGGGTGGCCGAACACGAAACGGTAGGTTCCCCCCGTACGAACATCGGCGTCGCAGGACAGGAAGGACACGCCAAACGACTTCGGTGCCCACCACCGCTTGAGCAGCTCGGGCCTGGTCCAGGCCTCGAACACGATGCGCGGCGGGCCGTTGAAGATTCGCGTAACGACCAGCTCGCGCTCGGACTTCCGTTCCACCGTCGTGCGGTTCTTCATGGGGTGATCTCACTCTCTCTTCCTGCGTCCATCGACCTACTCGTTCCGTTTCAATTCCTCGACAACCTTGTCCAGCTCGTCGAAGCGTGCGTCCCAAAGCCGGCGGTACCTCTCGATCCATGCCGCCTCTTTCTCAAGTCCGCGCAGGCCGAGCTTGCAGGTCCGCACGCGCCCGACCTTCTTTGTAGTGACGAGCCCCGCCTGCTCCAGGACGCCGACGTGCTTCTTCATGCCCGTCAGCGTCATGTGGAATTTCGAGGCCAAGTCCGTGATCGAAGCGTCGGCGCGTCCAAGCTGCTCCAGAACGCCGCGTCGGGTGGCGTCCGAGAGCGCGGCGAATGAGGCATCGAGGCGGGCTCGCGTATACTGAACCATGTGGTTCAGTATATAACGCGCGGATCGGCGGCATGCAAGGGGAGGCCGAGCCACGGTCCGGACGACCTGTTAGCCGCTTGACGGCATTTCGCCCGCGCGACGTGATTTGGCCGCAGCGTTAATCCGCCGCAAGCCGCGTTTGCCCGTGGCCTTCCGGCAATCACGGGCAGGTTTCCGCGCGCGCTGCATCCGACGCGAGGGACGCTTCGCGATCGTCAGGGGTGTCGGCGCCGATGACGGCACCGCTCGAGCCGCGACTTCAGCAGCTCGCGGCGCAGCGAAAGCAAAGCGCTGTCACGCGCAAATCCAGATGATCACAAGGGTCATTGGCACGGCAGCGCCCAACGCACCACCGATCATCAAGGCGAACGCCGATAGCAGGTTTGCCTGCTCTTCATTCCCCGACATGCCGTTGCTCCATCGAGCCCAGCCCCGCCGGGAGCGTGGATATGTATGGTTAACAGTGGGTTAACGAAATCCAAAAAGGTCGTATTTGGCCCTGAAAAATACCGAACTTTGGCCCTGAAAATCACCGCAGGAATCAGGGGGATTATACGCGTAGGCGAGATTTGGGGATTCAGTGGGGTTCTCGAATATGTCTCTGCAATTTCATCAGGCCGTCGAAAACATGGACGTATGGAGCGCAAGCTGCTCCGACGTTTCGTTCGTCATTACATTCGCAAGTCCGTCCGGCCCCGGCTTTCACGGACGTCGCGGCTTCCTTGCATCATGGCGATCGCTTCATTCGCGAACAGGCGCGGTCAAGGTCATCGGTTCTCCGTTTAACACCTTCACGGACGCCGAAGGGGCCTGCAACACGATGCTCGACGTCCTGGAAAACGGGTAACTCTTCCAGCATCAGATTCGCCGGCATTCATGCGGCGGCGGGATCTTCCCTGTCCGCGCCGCGTCTGACAATCTTCAGCATGTCGTCGGGCAGGGGCCGTTGCAGCGCCTTCGCTTCGTCCCACGGCGCGCGCAGCCAGATGTCGCGCTCCTCGTCCGTCGTCAGGATCACCGGCATCGCCTTCTCATGGATCGGCTCGACCACCGCGTTCGGCAACGTCAAGGCAACATGCCCGGCTCGACGAGCTTCATTCGAGGATTGGATGCCAGCCAGTTCTTGATGCACTCTTCCCGAGTAGCCCCGGTCGCCGCCACGCAGCGAACCTTCCGGCCTGCGCGTTGAGCAGTTACAATCTGAGAAATCCAGGAACGATCATCAGTCATCGGGCCTTCGACTGAAAAGGTGCCAGCGTTGTCGTCCCTCAAAATCAGAAAGAATGGTTTTTGGGCCACCGGAGCCGGTCCTTGCGAAACTCACCACCGGGACTTTAGCAGGAAATCACCGGGGCAGGGTAGTCCGGAAAGACGCCCGGCATCGGCGCTAGTCTAGATTGCCGACGTAGCGGTTCACGACCCGAAAGCGGGCGACGATGGCGGCCTGGTTGGTGGTGATGCTATAGAGATTGCACATCGGCGAACCAGCAGGGGTTTGGGCAGCGGCTTCCGGACCCACACCGTAGACGCATTGGCCGCTGCGGAAAGAGAGATGACAGCATGCGGTCCATCTTGATTATCGCGATGTTGCTTGGCGGGGTCGCTCACGCGCAGGCCCTTGACCGTGGCAAGTGGATTGAGCAGACCGCAAGAGCGAGCAAGGCTTGCCAGGCCAAATTTCGGAAAAAATTCGGTGACGTGAAGGAGCACAATTATGCTGACTGCGTCACTGATCAAAATAACAAGGCCGTGGACACCTGTACCGGCAACAGCGAGTTTGCCAATTGTGTTTTGGAGCAATCGTTGAAGGTATTGGAAGTGTGCGACCTGTCGGGATGCTGAGGTCGAACGGGGCGAAGCACAGCCAGCCGCGGCGGGAGATTGCTGACCCAGCGGTTGACGACGCCCCAACACGACGACCGCGGCTTGGCTGGGCCCGGATTGCTCAAAGTCTTCGACTCCGGTGCTTCCTCCCAATGGAAGTTTAATGTCAGGGGTATGCTCGTCTCCTTCAGTCGCTTTGATCGTTTTGTGGTCGACGGCGCCGGGGTTGCCGAGACGACCCGCAGGCGGGGTCAGGCGTCATGGCAACCGTTACCATGTCGGGGTACTTGTTCATGGCCCCGGTCGCTGCGTCCACCCCAAGCCCGATCACGCCTCCGAAGATGATGTTTCCGGCCGCCATGGATTCGGTGTTTGAGGGGATCATGCTTGATCCCATGACGTAGCATGCTTTGGTGCAGGTGATTGGCAGCGCCGCCGATCCCTTGTCGAGCGTCACGTTGCCTGGCGTAGTAGACACGACCCGCGGACCGCTCGGCGTCTGGATGGTGCACTGGGCTCCTGGAACGCCCGGCGTATCGATGGCGATCGTTTGAGTTGTTCCTTTGGTGATCGTCGCGCAGCCCACCAAGGCTAGCGTTAGCGCTAGCACGGCCAGTCTTCTCATTGATTTCCCCCAAGTCCCGCTTCTATCCAAGCGCAACCTGTGGGCGCACGCAAGGCTGCTTTCGCATTTGTCCCGGATTAGACGCGAGAAACCCTTGACCGCATTTCCCGCGCGCGAGGTGATTTGCCCGTCGCGTTAATTTGCCGCAAGCCGCGTTGCTTGTGGCGTCGGGCAAATCACGGGCAGATTTCCGCGCGTCTTGCATCCGATAAAGAGGGGCGCTTCGCGGTCGTCACGGGTGTTGGGTGCGGGATGCGATGGACGCTTGGCGTGCGGCAAGACGAACGCAACGACCGGCGGACGGCAAAGTCGTGTGGTCCTGACGCCTCGACGCTGGCGTCAAGTTGGCGATGGTGCTTGACGCATCGTGGCCGGCGACGGTGACAAGAAGCCCGATCACCGGGGAGAGCACGAAGGAAACCGTAACACCATCGCGCAGGGAAGGCCGGACTACTTCCGGTGAACCTGTGGTGACTTGTCTGCGTGCTTTCTACTTTTGCACGCGGAGCTGCGGGTGCACTGAGGCGCCCGGCTTTCCCTGCGCCCTCCGATTTTCGAGGACGCGATGATGTCAACAACCCGGGCGAAACGCGCTGCGGGAAGGCGAGGGTGTGTGCAAACGAGACCTCGTGTCCCGGACGCGTTGCGGCATACCATCAGCGCGTTTACGCGCGTCTTCGACGCGCTATGGCCGCGACGCTGAGCCGGGACCCAGAGGCGTTGTTTCGAAGTGGGTCCCGGCTCAGCGGTGCTGCGCTACGCGCCGCGCCGCGTCCGGGACAGGAAAGTGATTTGCTGCATCGCAGCATCATATTCCGCGCCTCCCTGCTAACGGGCAATGGCCTTTCGCCCACCTTCTCACTAAAAGATGCGGCGAAGTGGGCAAAAAGCTTTGGGGGGCCGTGCGTTGCGTGCCTTCCCGGCGGTCAAGAAAACGGGAGGAAACATGCGAAACCTGATTTTGGCGGCGGCATCGGTCGCCGCATTGGTGCTGGGAGGACCGGCCGAGGCGCAATCGCCGATCGTGATCAAGTTCAGCCACGTCGTGGCCGCGGATACGCCGAAGGGCAAGGCCGCCGAAAAGTTCAAGGAACTCGCCGAGAAATACACCAACGGCAAGGTCAAGGTCGAAGTCTATCCGAACTCGACGCTCTACAAGGACAAGGAAGAACTCGAAGCCCTTCAATTGGGCGCCGTGCAGATGCTGGCGCCGTCGAACTCCAAGTTTGGCCCCATCGGCATCAAGGAGTTCGAGGTGTTCGACCTGCCCTACATCCTCCCGGACCTGAAGACGCTGCGCAAAGTCACCGACGGCCCGCTCGGCGCCCGCCTGCTCACGCTGCTCGACAAGAAGGGCATGACCGGTCTCGCCTACTGGGACAACGGTTTCAAGGAAATGTCGGCCAACAAGAAGCTGATTGCGCCTGCCGACTACAAGGGCCTGAAATTCCGCATCCAGTCGTCCAAGGTGCTGGAAGCGCAGTTCCGCACGCTCGGCGCAATTCCGCAGGTGATGGCATTCTCCGACGTCTACCAGGCGCTGCAGACCGGCGTGGTCGACGGCCAGGAGAACACCTGGTCGAACATGTACACCCAGAAAATGCATGAGGTGCAGAAATACGCCACCATCACCAATCACGGCTACATCGGCTATGTCGTGGTCGTGAACAAGAAATTCTGGGACGGCCTGCCGGGCGACATCCGCGAGGAATGCACCAAGGCGATGAAGGAAGCGACCGAATTCGGCAACAGCCAGTCGGCCAAGGAAAACGAAGAGGCGCTGGAAGAGATCAAGAAGTCCGGCAAGACCGAGATCATCACGCTCACGCCCGAACAGAACGAGGCGATGCGCCAGGCGCTGATGCCGGTCTACAAGGAGGTCGCCAATCGCGTCGGCCAGCCTTTGATCGACGAGTTCATGAAGGAGACGGGCCGCAGCGCGATGCATTGATTTGGTCGGCCGCGACGGGCCAAGTGCGCTCTCATCCCTCCCCCGCGTAAGCGTGGGGAGGGTGCATAGGCGACCTCCGGTCGCCGTGCTAAGCGAAGCAAGAACGCCGATGCTTCGCGTCGGCTATGTGCGAAGCAACGGTCGGGTGGGGGGCGTCAGGGGTTGAAACGCCGGCGATCAGAGTGATGTTTGTGGACCCCCACCCTGGCTCGCTACGCTCACCTTCCCTCCCCGCAAGGGAGAGGGATAAGAACGCGCAAGCGGGAGAGGTGGGACTAGACCGGAGCGTATGGCCGTATAAAACCATCCGGCCGTGACGGGGGGATAGTAATGTTTCTACGCATTCTCGACAGGCTCGAGGAGATCATCATCGCGAGCCTGATGGGCGCGGCGACGCTGATCACGTTCATCACGGTGGTTCATCGTTACCTCGTCGATGTGCCGATCCTCTATCCCTACCTGTTCTGGATCAATCTCACCTGGTCGCAGGAACTCTGCATCTACATGTTCATCTGGATGGCGAAGTTCGGCGCGGCCTATGGCGTGCGCACCGGCATCCATGTCGGCGTCGACGTGCTGATCAAGCGGCTCAAGGACGGCCCGCGCAAATGGGTGATCCTGTTCGGCCTGATGGGTGGCGTCGCGTTCACCGCCATCGTCGGCACCATGGGCGCGAAGTTCGTCATCGAGTTGATGTCCACCGACCAGGTCTCGCCCGACATGGAGATTCCGAGCTGGATCGTCTATGCCTGCATTCCGCTCGGCTCGTATTTGATGTGCTTCCGCTTCCTGCAGGTGGCCTGGAGCTTTTTCTGGACCGGTGAGCTGCCGCATCACGATGCCACCAATGTCGACGGCATCGAGGTCACGTCTCCCGACGCGCCGATTGCGATGGGAGAAGCTTAGTGAGCGCGGCTCTCATCTTCGGCCTGCTGTTTGCCCTGATGCTGACGGGCATGCCGATCTCGATTTCGCTCGGCCTCACCGTGCTGACGTTCCTGTTCACGATGACGGAAGTGCCGATCGAAAGCGTCGGCCTGAAGCTGTTTTCCGGCCTCGACAATTTCGGGATCATGGCGATCCCGTTCTTCATTCTCGCCGGCACGTTCTTGACCCGCGGCGGGGTGGCGCGGCGCATGATCGTGTTCACGACCTCGCTGGTCGGCCATCTGCCGGGCGGGCTGGGACTGGCAGGCGTTGCCGCCTGCGCGATGTTCGCTGCGATTTCCGGCTCGAGCGTCGCGACGGTGGTGGCGATCGGCTCGATCATGCTGCCGGCGATGGTCGAGCACGGCTATCCGAAGCGCTTTGGCGTCGGCGTGATCTCGACCTCGGGCGCGCTCGGCATCCTCGTGCCGCCCTCGATCATCCTCGTGCTGTACGGCGTTTCCACCAACACCTCGATCGGCGCGCTGTTCATCGCCGGCATCGTGCCCGGCATCCTGCTGGCGCTGATGCTCGCAGCGGTGACCTTCTTCATCGCCAAGCGCCGGGACTATCCGAAGATGCCGAAGGCGACGTTCCGCCAGCAGGTAAAGGCGTTCCGCGAAAGCGTCTGGGGGCTGGCGTTGATCGCGATCGTGCTGGGGGGCATCTACGGCGGCGTCTTCACGCCGACCGAAGCGGCCGCGGTCGCCGCGACCTACGCCTTCTTCATCACCGTGTTCGTCTACAAGGAATTGAAGCTTTCGGAAGTCGGCAAGGTGCTGCTGCAGGCGGCGAGCATGTCTTCGATGCTGCTCTACATCATCACCAATGCGGTGCTGTTCTCGTTCCTGATGACGCATGAGCAGATCCCGCAGGAAATGGCGGCGTGGATCATCGACAAGAATTTCGGCGTCTGGACCTTCCTGCTCGTCGTCAACGTCATCCTGCTCGCGGCCGGCAATGTCATGGACCCGTCATCGATCCTTTTGATCATGGCGCCGATCCTCTATCCGCTGGCGACCAAGATCGGCATCCACCCGGTGCATCTCGGCGTGCTGATGATCGTCAATACCGAGGTCGGGCTGTGCCACCCGCCGGTCGGCCTTAACCTTTATATCGCAAGCGGTATTGCCAAGATGGGTATCAGCGAGATTACAATCGCCGTGCTGCCCTGGCTGCTGGCGATGCTCGTCTTCCTCGGCCTGATCACCTATGTGCCCGAGATTTCGCTGTGGCTGCCGCGGCTGCTCGGCATGATTTGAGTGGCATGACATTGATCTGCATCAATTTGATCGTCACGACCAAGAGTGTTTCCAATCGTGAACGGAATTAAACTTTGGTAAGAGAGGGCTCTGTTGCCGAACTGTAAGTTGATTGCGAAGGCGCCTTTGCCCATGCTTGCATCCACGAGTGCTCCAATTCCAATGTTCGCATCCCTTCTCGGCTGACACTTCTGCGGATGCTGGAATTAAAGGGCCACCAGCAAATTCAATATTCTGGTGGAGTTGAGGATTTGACATTCGCCTGACGAACCCGCGGGCCAAGATGGGTAGTCAAATCCCCTCCACCGAGGGAGGTTGATATGAGGAAGTTTGCTATCGCCGGCATCGCCGCGCTCGCCATCGCCGGCACGACCGCGGTGTACGCCCAGCATCAGTGGTTCGGCGACCGTATCGAGATGTTCGCCGACCATATCGATTTGATGCGGCACGGAAGGCTGAGCGCGGAAGACCGGGCAGCGTTGGCGGACGCAAAGATCGCCGGTGTCCATGCCGGACTGAAGCTGACCGCGGAGCAGGAAAAGCTGTGGCCGCCGGTCGAGAGCGCGGTGCGCGATCTCGTCAAGATCAGGATCGATCGCGCCAAGGCGCGGGAAGCCGCAGCCGCCAGCGGCAACGATCAGGCAATGCCCGATCCGGTGACGCGCTGGCGCGATCGCGCCGAGCGAATGGCCGCAACCGCGACCGCGCTGAAGAAGGTCGCCGACGCCGCCGATCCGCTCTACAAGACGCTCGACGACGGCCAGAAGCGGCGGCTCGCCATGCTGATGCACCACCATCACGGCGAAGGCTGGCGCGAACGCTTCCAGCACAGGTTTGGCGGCGATCGCGATCGCGGGCCCGACTCCGAGCGGCTCTGACGCTCGTTCTCCATTCGTCGATCGGCATCATCATTGTGAAAGAAGGGCCGCCGGGTCATCCGGCGGCCTCTTGCGCAAGGCGCGGGGGCCTCGCCGGGCGCGCGCCTCGCTCCTCCCCGTAGATTGGGCCTCGCAAGTCCGCCCCGCCATTGCGGGGCCTGTCCGCCACCCCCATCTCTCCGTGGCCGGGGACGCCAAAATCCGGGGCAGTTTCCGCCATTTAGGCCGGGCATCAGGAGACGGAAAAAGCCCACAGGCTTGCTGGACATCGGAAGGTCGCTTTGCTAAACGACGCCCTCTTGCGATGGCCCATTTTCCGGACCCTGTTCCGGGCGCATAGCTCAGTTGGTAGAGC
>NZ_DAHUXJ010000145.1 GCF_027307225.1 Bradyrhizobium sp.
TCATATTGCGGCTCCACGTTTACGAACTTCGGAATCAAAGGAGCACTAGCCAATTATATGATTCTAGTGCGGTTTAGAATTTGAAGTTCCTATGACGAGGTCACCGCGAAACTGATAGGAACTTCAAATTCACCGCACTAGGCCGCTTGATCGCGGTCTTTGCCCGCGCGAAGGAGCATCGCGGCGAACGCATCGAAGATCTTGCGCATCTGCGGCGGCTTGTAGGGAAATATCTCGGGTGAATCCATGTTGTGGACCACAGCCGTATTGTCGGCCTCGAAGATCAAGAGCTCGCCATTCTTGTTCTCGGCACAATCGATCGTGAAATAATCCAGGCCCATGCGGCTCGTGATCTCGGTCAAGGCGCCCTTGTGACGCCGCGCAAAATCATGATCGAAGTCGCCCATGAAGCGTTCCTCTTCGCGGCGTTTATCCGCGCTGAACGTCATGCCCGCGTTGAGGTACCAGATGTCCCAGCGGTCGGCGATGGCCATGTGGCACGCGTAGGGCTTGCCGCCGATCAGCACGACGCGGTACTTGCGGAACAAGCCATCCAGGTTGGAGTAATCGACAAAGCGGGAAACGAAGAAGACCTGCTCGGAACGTTCGTTCAGGTATTGCGCGAGAGCCGCGGCATCGTCGAGCCGGACCAGGCCTACCCCGGCATGCGATCCGCGAGGCCGCGCAATGATGGGGAATTTCAGTTCATCGGCGATCGAAGAAAGACCGATTCGCGATTGCGTGACCAGAGACAGCTGTTCGCGCGTCACGGCGAGCGTCGCGGGAATTTCGAGACCAGCCACGCCGCGCAAAAGGCCGTGCAGCTTGTCGCGATCGAGGTGACGGATTAGCCGCGGCGGATTGAGCAGCGGCCGCGGCCAGCGCGAGGCCATCGCGTCAATCTTGCGCAACGCGTCCACGCATTCCTCGGAATCGGAGGCAATCACGATCGCCACGTCGTGTTCGGGAAGTGGCGTCGGCAGATCGACGCCGGAGACGACGTAGAGCGTCTGCAGTTCGATGCCCGAATTTTCCAGCAGGAATTCGATCGGCGTATTGCCGCCCATGTCGATCGCGGCCGCCAGCGCCAGCACCCGCAGTTTCGGCTGTTGCGACGAGCAGGGCGACCGGTAGAGCTGATGAAAGCCGAGCACTTCCGACTGGATAGCCATGCCACCCTGCTTGTCGCCGAGCAACTGGGTGATCAGCGACAGATCGAGACCCTCGCCCGCGCCCGCCGTCCCGCTGTTCAATCGTCCGAGCAACTGGTCCCGCAGCGGACGAAGGTCGGTGCCGTCAAACGCCATTTTCGTCAGCCGGGCAAAGCCGATCCGGTCGGCGCTCGGATGCTGCGCGAGGCCGGCCGCGGCGATGTCACGATCCATGGGATACTTCCACCGGTTTGATTGCGAGCGGGTCCGCAAGCAGGGCTTCGAGACCGGCAATTGCGGTACCGGCATCGCCGATGGCCCGCTGCAGGTTGCGATGGGCCACATCGGCGTTCGGCGACCACGCCTCCGAGACGAGGCGCGCGCTGGCGCTGATCCGCACCGCTGCCGGCGGCGACGGATCGCAGCCCAGGGCCACCGGCTGGCCGATGAGACAGGCTTGTACCGTCGAGTCCAACTCGCCGGCATGACCGGCCAATTCACGGTAGAGTTTGCGGCATTCGGAAAGCGGCAGAACGCGGCCGCCGCGCCGAATCATGAAGGAAAAAATCGTTCGCTGCGCCAATTCTTCATCGGCGGCATCCTTCGGCCTGTCCTGCCAGGGCAAAGGAACGAGCGAGCCAGACGCCGCGATCAGCCGCTCAAGCGCTTCGCCGAAAGTGGTGAGCGCTATCTTGCGAAACGAATCCGGCACGCGGTAGTAGGCGCCGATCTCCTCGATCGCGGCTTCCCAGCGCAGCCATTGGCCAAAATTCGTCCTGACCGGAAAGCACGAGCGCAGGCTGGACCAGTTTTGCGGCCAGTCGCTGCAGTTCGAATATTCCAGGAACCCAGGAGGAACGGCGCTCGCCTCGTCGAGACGGCGGGCGAAGCTGCCTGGCACCAGCACCGCGCCGCTGAAGGGTGGGCCGGTGAAGAACTTCGATCCGGTGATAATCACCATGAAGCCGCGCTGAAGATATCGCTTGAGCCGCCCGCGGCCGAGCCGCATCTGGCAGGCATCGACGACAATCTGGACGTCGGCAGGCCAGCGCGCCGTGATCGCATCGAGGCAGGCGTCGCTCGGCGCCCGCCAGCCGAACTTCGAGGAGTCCATCACCTGAAGCAGCACCCTGCCGCCGCCACTGACGGCGCGCTCGACCGTGTCGAATACTTTCAGGTCGCTGGCGGTATGGCAGCGCGCCTCGCCCGCTTCGTCGAACAGCGGCAGCGCGACGCTCGTCACGGCCTGCGCAAGCCCGGCAATCGGCTCGCCCTTCTGGACCTGGCCGCCATTGGCGGTCGCGGCGCTGAAATGGCAGCCGCGCGCTGTGTTGACGGTTCCGCTGCCGGTCTGGTCGGCCGCGACGACCACCGTGACGAGTTCTGGGCCGAGCAGCTTGCGGGCGAGAAAGAGCGCCTGAAGCTGGGAGTCGGTACCGGAGGGAGAAAAGACGACGTCGGCAAGCGCGGGCGGAAGACCAAAATGGGTCCGCAGTTCGTCGCGCATCTCTTCGACGCGCTCGTCGAATGCTGCTTCGATCCCGATGTCGATCGCCGAACGCATCAGGTCTTCGCGCGCGGCTTGCGCGCGGTCGTAAGCGCGTTCCGAAATCGATGTTGCGGTGCTTGAGGAAAAGCTCAGGCGATCGGTGCAAGGCGTTGGCTGGCAACCATATTCGTTCAAACCGCTCGCTGCGCTCACCGTCAGGCGGGAATCGCCGCCGGCCGCCAACAGCCGCTCGAGCGGAACGAACAGTTCAGCCATTGCGGAAGTCGATCGCGACCGCGCCGCCGCGCCGGCTTTCTCCACCACCTGCAATCGAACGCTACCGTGCAGCATCGCCCAGACCTCAAGCCCCCAGCAGCTTGCCGCGGGCGATACAATAAAGAGAGCCCCGCGGCAGCTAACGTCGCGTTAACCCGCGTTAAGAGAAGTAAACAGCTATGGTTAACGAAAGCTTTATGGCGTGCAGCCGTCGGCCCCCCCAAACGATCCCTATTAGCCGCCCGCCGGAAGGAAGTTGGTCAGCGTCAACTTGGACAGGATGGAAGTCGTCTGATAGGAGGCGCTCAAGGCGTTCTGAATCGCCAGAATCTGGCTTGCCACCTGCTCCGTCGAGACGTTTTCTGTGGAATCGATCATGTTCTGCAATTGGGTCTTGGTCTGGGTTTGCCGGGCGCTGGCCGCCTTCATCGAGGTCTGGGCATTGGCCAGATCGGTCTGGATATCCGAGATCTGCTGTTGCCCGGGCCGAGACGTCAGGTTGGTCGCAATGCGGGTGCTGAGCGCCGCCGCCTGCCCGGCCGAATTGGTACCGGTCGGCGATTCCGTCAGGGCGGCATAGACCGCCGTGCCCTCTAGCTGCTGGCGGATAGCCTGCTCATTGGCCTGAAGCCCATATTCGACCGAAATCCCGGAGTCGATCAGCGTGGTGGACGAGGCGCGCGGGTCCGGCGAGTTGTTTCCGGTGTACCAGGCGACCGTGTTGGCCAAGCCGTTCACGAGTTTGGTGGCGCTACTCAGCGGCGACCCCGAGACGCGCAGCGGCGGCTGGAGCGCACTGACGGTCGTGCCGGACGCGGTGTTGGTCGCGGTACCCGCGGCCTGTGAGAAGCCCAAGGCGCCAAGTGCTGCTTGCGCGTTCGGGTCCGAGGACGAGGCCGAGATCGAGAAATTGGCGGCATTTGGGGTGTTGATCGTGACGGCGCCGCCGTCGATCGACGATGGCGTCGTGGTGCCGGTGATCGAGTCGATTGCCGACAGCAGGTTGCCGACAGTGCCTGTGGTCGGGTTGATATTGTAGGTCGGCCCGGTCAACGACGTGGCCGAAGAGGTCGAAAACGTGATGGTCGTGCCGTTGATCGCGATCGCGTCGCCGTTCTGAAAGCCGGCCGAAAGCGAGGCCGTTCCTGCAGCGCCCGAGAGCAACGTCGCGCTCGTAATCGGCTGCGGCGTCGCTTGCTGGTCCTTGGCGACTGCTCCGGTCGCGCTGCTTGACGGATTGAAGAAGTCATTGCCGGCGGCCACGGCGGAAGCCGCGACCAGCGTCGTGTTGGCGAGCTTTCCGATCGCCGTGTTCAGTGCGGTGTTCAAATTCTGGGCCGTCGTGCCCGGATCGGGCACGCCGGCCGCCGTCGCGATCAAAAAACTGCCGGTTGGCGGCGGATTCTGGGTGGTCGCCGTCAACGTAACCGACGAAGTCGTGCCGTCGGGAAGATTGAAGTTGAGCGTCACCTGATCGCCAGGATTGGGGTTGGCCGGAAGGCTGAGCGCCACCGAGGCGGGCGAACCGGATGGCCCGGTCACCGAAGCGCCGGTCAGGTTCGACGACACTGAACTCAGCTTCAGGCCGAACGGCGAGCCGGCGGCATCTTCGGAGACCGAAAACGAGCCGGTGCTCGTGGGTGCCGTTCCCGTGACGGTCGTCGACGAGATCAGCAGGCGGCCGAGCCCGGTGGTACCGTCGGCCTGCGCGCGTTCGGCAATCAGCTGCTTCAATCCTGCCTGGGTGCCGCTGCCGTTGAGGATAGCGTCGGCGGAAGCAACCGCCGGCGTGTTGATCGCGCTGCCGGAGAAGATGTAGCGGTTGCCGACCTGGGTATTGAGAATGCCCACCATCGAGATGAGCTGGCTCTGCGCATTTGCCTGCCCGATGGTCTGTCCGGTGCTGTTGATATCCTGCGACGTGGTGGACGCGTCGCCCTGCACCGTGGTGGCGATGCTGGTCAGCGACTGTAACGCGGTGTTGGCGGCGCCGATGATCGTATTCACGTTGGTGATGGTGTCGCCAAACGCGGAGATATTCGAAAGCTGCGACCGCGCCGCGACCGCGAAGCCTTCATTGATGCCCATGCCGGCATAGGTGGTCGATTTTTCGCCGGTCGCGAGCTGGGTCGACAGGTTGGTGAGCTGGTTGTTGAGGTTCAGCACCGCCTGGCCGAACAGCGAACCACCAAAACCGATGCTATTGATACTCATATTGATCGCCCTACAGCTGGATTTGCATCAGAGTTGCCATCATCGACTGAACGACCGACATGCAATGCGCATTGGCCGCATAGGAATTTTGCAGCGCGATCAGATTCGACATCTCGCTGTCGATGCTGACCTGGGAGGTCGAATTGAATTTTTGCTGCAACGTACTGACGACGACGGCCTGGCCCTGCTGCAAGCTCGTCGCCGACGAGGCTGCGTTGGCCTGGAGGCTCAGGAACTGCTGCAAGTAATTGCCGATCGTGCCGTTGAATGGCGCGCTCGCCGACCCGAGGCCGGTTTGCGGCGAGAAGGTGAAGGTGGCCGAAGTCAATTGCGAAAACAGGAAATTGGAGCGGGTGTTGTCGCCGGCCGGCGTTTGCGGCGAGTTGTTGAAGACAGTCAGGTCCGCCGGATTGGCGAGCAGCGCCTGATTGATGCTAATACGTCCGGCAAAACCGGTCAGTTCCGAGCCGCTGCCGGTGATCGCGCCGGTATAGGGCGAGCCGGCGTCGGTGAACACCGCTAGCTGCGGGTTGCCGCTGGTCAGCGACGTCACCGTTGTCGTCGCTGACGCCGCATTGACGGTTGTTCCTCCAGTCGTGTTGAGCACCTGGAGAGTATTGCCGGAGGGATTGGAGAATTGGAGGTTGTTTGGGCCGAGCGCCGCGTTGAGCTGTGTCACGACCGAAGCCAGGCCGCCGGAGAAATTGACCCCGATGACCTGCGGATTGGCATTCGGCACATTTTTCAACGGCAGCGCGGTCGGATCGTCAACGCGAACGATCTGGACCTGCTGCTTCGTGCCGTTGTTCGTGTAGGTCAGGCTAATAGTGTTGCCAGGCTGCAAATTGCTGAGATCAAGATTGAAGCCGGCCTGAGAGCCGGAAGTCACCGCAGTGCCTGGCGTGGTCTGATCGGAAAGCGAACTTGAAAGCGTCGCGGCCAGCTGGTCGATCTGGGTCTGCGCCTGAACCAGGGTCTGGTCGCGCAATTGCAGATCGGCCGCGATCCGCCCCGAGGAGATCACCTGGTTTGCGACGACATCGAGATTGGCGCCGTTGGGAAGCTGGATGGTCAACGCCCCGACGCCGGATTTGGCCGGGTTTGCATTGTAGAGCGAGGCAGGGCTCAGCGTCCCCGCCGAGGTGAACGAAAACTTCGACGCCTGGCTGCCGCCAACGAGCTGAATGCCGGTATTGGTGAAAACGCTAACCTGGTTGTTGCCGGAATTGGTGACCTTGACGTCGACCAGATTCGACAGGTCGTTGATGGCGTTGTCGCGTTGATCCTCAAGCGTCGCAAGCGATGGATCGTTCGATGCCAGGCCCTGCAACTGGGTATTGATGGCCGCGATCTGGTTCAGATCCGAATTCGCCTGATTGACCGACGTTCCGATATCCTGCTCGGCGTTAGAGCGAAGGGCCTGGATGCCCTGCGACGTCGTGTTGAGCTGCTGCGCCAGTGTCTGGCCTGCTCCCAGCGCCGTGGTCTGCGCGGACAGGCCGCCGGGATTGGTCGACAGCCCCTGCAACGCGGTGGTGAAATTGTTGAACGCGGTTTCCAGCGTGCCGGTGCCTCCCGGCGTGCCGTAGACGCTTTGCAGTTGCCCGAGAATGTTCGACATCTGGTCGGCGAAACCGGCTCCGCCGGTCTCGGTGCGCAGCTGGTTCTGGATGAACACATCGAGTTCGCGCGTGACGCCGTTGACCTGGACGGTTGCGCCGCCGGTGCCGGAGGACACTTCGATCTGGTTCGGCGTCTCGGCGATGTAGCCGGGCGTCTTGGCGTTGGCGACATTGCCGGACGTAATCGCCAGCGCGGCCTGGTTGGCGCGCAGGCCGCTCATCGCAGTGGCAAGGGCAGAACTCAAACCCATCTTTACCTGCCTTGAATTAGGTCACGCCAGCCAGCGCCGATCAACGCAGCACGTTCAGCAAATCTCGAACCATATCATTGGCCGTGGTGATCACCTTGGTGTTGGCCGAATACGCCTGTTGGGTCACGATCAGCTTGGTGAACTCGTCTGCGATGTCGGTGTTGGAACCTTCGATCGACGAACCCGAGATCGTTCCCGACGCCCCGATAATGGCTGGGCCGGATAGGTCCGTGGCTGCGTAGGCCGCGCCGTCGAGCGCTTTCAGGAAGTTCGTGCCGTTGAAGTGCGACAGCGTGATCGAAGCGAGATCGATGTTCTGGCCGTTGGAGAACGTGCCGACCACAAGGCCAGAGTTGTTGATCGCAACCGACTGAAGTTGACCGGCGGCAAAGCCGTTCTGCGTGATCTGGCCGATGGTCGCCGCCCCGCTCGAGCTTGCGAACTGCGTCAGCGCGCCGGTGGAAACGTTGAAAGACAGCGCGCCCAGCGCCTGCCCGTTAACGGTCACATTGGGAATGGCGATCGATGAGCCGGTAGGCGACGCCAATGCGCCGTTGGCGTTGAAGATGAAATTGGTGCCGGTATTGACCCATTCCGTCTGGCTTCCGGACGCGGTTGTACTGTTTTGGTAAAACAGGTTCCAGGTGTCCTGGTGGCCGGCACCAAGCGAAGCGCTGTCGGTCTTGGCCCAGCGCAGTTGCAGGTTCACCGGCGTGCCCGCGGTGTTGAAAGCCGTCACCGCGCCGCCGCTGATGGATTCATTGGTGAAAGTCTGCACGTCGTTGGCCGAGACGGCGCCGGTGCCGACATTGGCGCCGGGCGCTCGCGCCAGCGTGATCGGCGGCGCGCCCAGGCCGAGTCCTCCGAGAGCGTTTGTGGTGGAGGTGGTAAGAGGGCCCGAGAGTCCGGTGGCGACGGAGATATTCAAATCCTGGACAGTACCCGTGTTCAAGGTGATCTTGCCACCCGAGACCGTCTCCGTAGCTCCGGTGATCGCGGAAATCTTGTTGAGCAGGGCACCGATATTGTCCGTGACATTGAGCTGGTTGCCGGTAGCGCCCGAAGCAACGAAATCGATCGTCGTGCCGTCGACCGTAATGGCATCGCCGGCCTGGAAGCCGGCGGCGAGCGAGTCGGTTCCCGCCGCGCCGGACAATGCCGTGGCAGCCGTGATCGGGGCCGGCACGGCCAACTGGTTATTGACGACAGCTCCCGTGACGGAATTGTTGATCGGCGGGGCTGGCGAGCCAACCGGTAAGGGATTCTGCGCAAAATCGGAAGGATTGAGGCCGCCCGCAGCGGTAATCGTGCCGGCAAGTGCCGTAGCGCTCGCCTGGGTCTGCGGCTGGGTCGGCAGGTTCGCGGCATATTGAATGGCTGTCGTCGCCTGCGCCGGAACGAAGTTGTTCTGGAATTGCAAAACCTGCGGCACGTTGCCGAGCGGGTTGCCGGTCTTGGGGTCGACGGCGACACCCATCAGGTAGTAGCCGGCTCCGTTCACCAGATTGCCGTTGGCATTGACCTGGAAATCGCCGCGGCGCGTGTAGTCGGTGACGCCGTTGAAAGTCGGCACGTTATCGACAAGGCCGGCCGGCTTCTGCACGTTGAAGAAGCCGTCGCCATTGATCGCGATGTTGGTCGCAACCGTCGAGCCAGAGACCGTGCCTTGCGTGGTGATGGTCTGCTGTGCATGTGCGGTAACGCCGCCGGCCACCTGTTTGTCGGGCGTCAGCGAGTCCGGGATCAGGTCCTCAAAGCTGGTATTGATGCCCTTGTAGCCGATGGTGGAGGCGTTCGCGATGTTGCCCGATATGTTCTGCAATGCGAAGGATTGCGCCTGAAGGCCGCCCACGGACGTATTAAGTGCGTCGAAGATACCCATAACTTTGTCTCCACATCCGATCCTAAGGCCGTGGCGCGGTGTGCCCGCGCATGGCCATCATCGAAGCAGACGTCGCAATCGCCGTGCCAAAAGCGAGATACAAGTTATTTCAGGCACTTAAACGAAAAATCCCCGGTCCAGGGACCGGGGCACATTTGCCGGGCGGGCAACAATTGCCGGGAGTAAAGTTCCGCGGACGGCGAAACAGATGCTCAACTCGCGGTCGGCGTCGCCGGGTGGAAAACGAGCGCGTAACCGTCCATGCAGTAGCGCAGGCCGGTCGGCTTCGGACCGTCGTCGAAGACGTGGCCGAGATGACCGCCGCAACGGCGGCAGTGAATTTCGGTGCGCAGCATGCCGAGGGTACGGTCACTTCGCTTGCCCACCGCATTCTCCAGCGGCTGGTAGAAGCTCGGCCAGCCGGTACCGCTTTCGAATTTTGTCTCCGAAGCAAACAACGGCAGGTCGCAGCCGGCGCAGGCAAAGGTGCCCTTGCGATGTTCCTTCAAGAGCGGGCTGGTCCACGGGCGCTCCGTGCCCTCCCTGCGCAGGATTTCGTATTGCTGCGGGGTGAGCTGGGCGCGCCATTCCGCGTCGGTCTTTTCAACCTCGAACTTCTGTGCGGCGTTCGCGGGCTCGCCACGCAGCCAGCGCAGCGCGGCAAAACCGAACAGACCGGCAGTGGTCGCAAGCAGAATACGGCGATCAATCATGGTGGCGTCTCCGTGCGAAACGGGAGGTTGTACCTTTGCAGATACGGAAGCCGGCCGTGAAAGTTACATCCCTTCGGCTCTCGATTGCTCACTTTCCTGCGACCCGCAACCGGCTATCAGGAGCCCCCTTCGCCAGGCTCGGCCCCGACCGGGTCCGGCAAGCGTTCGGGCGGCGGACGGTCCGGGCGTTGCGAGCCCGGATCGGCCCGGCCCGGTGGGGTGCGCGGCCGCGGCGACCTTGTTCCGGCGAGGCGATTGGCCTTGGCCAACCGCGCCTCGCGGATACGCTCCTTCTCGCGCACCCCCTCGCGGTAGCGGGCGAACGCGCCCACCGCCGCTGAACTGCCGCGCGACCACATGCCGATCAGATGTCCGACGGCGCGACCGGTCATGCCGCCCGCCCACACCAGTTCGAAAGGTGAAAACAGCCGCCAGCGTTCGTCGCCCCGGAGAATGCTGCGGGCAATCAGCTGTCCCGCCATCGCCGTCGTGCTCATTCCGTGCCGGCCGAATCCGCTCGCCACCCAGAGGCCTTTGCGCAGCTGGCCGATCTGCGGCATGCCGTGCACGGTTTGGCCGATGGCGCCGCCCCACACGTCGCAGACGTGGGTCCGGCCGAGCTGCGGAAAAATCGTGCCGATGCGGCGCGCAATCGCGGACGCGAACCGTTGAGGGCGGGCATCCCAGGTGGTCTCCGGGCTCGCCCACATCAAGCGGTCGCCGTCGACGATCCGGAACTGATCGACGCCATCGGTGTCGATCACCGATCCCTTGAACGCGATCACCTCGTTGAGGCGCTCGCCCAGCGGCTCGGTAATTCCCGCATAACGCCACACTGGCAGCAGCGTCTCCGACAGGCGCCGCGACGGAGCCCCCAGATGAACATTGCCGGCAAGAACGATGTGCGAGGCACGCAACCGCGCCGACGGCGTGACGATGCGCTTGCGGATACCGGACGCGTCGATGCCGACCACCGGCGTGTCCTCGAAAATCCGCGCCCCTGCTCGCTTGGCCAGCGCCGCCAGACCGTGGATATATTTGCGGCCATCGACCTGGAACGCTTTCGGGAAATAGACGCCATGAAAATAGCGGCCGGTCTTCAGCTGCGCGCGAACCTGATCGACCTGCCATCCCTCAACTTCGGTCGCGAAGTCCTCGCTCAGCATTTGCAATTCGCTGATCAGGCGGTCGCCGACGTCGACATTGGAAACCTCGAGCGCACCCTCGCCGACGCCGATGCCCGGGATCAATTCTTCGGTGGCTTGCGCGCGGACGTATTCGGCGCCCTCTTTCGACAATTGCCAGAGCTCCCTGGCGTCATCGAGGCCAACGCGCGCAATCAGGTCCTTGATGGCGAGGCCATAGCGCGGCATCACGGTGCCCAGCAGGCCCCCGGAGGCGCCCCAACCGATGTGACGGCCTTCCAGCACGACGACGCTGGCGCCAAGGCGCGCGCCCTCGAGCGCGACCGTTAGACCGGCGAGCCCTCCGCCGATCACGCAAATGTCGGCATCCACGTCAAAGGTCAGCCGCGCGCGGCTGCCATCAAGCCCGCCGCCGTCCCCAGTCAGTATCTCGCTCATGCCGTCTACTTACGGGATCGATAAGGTGGTTGTCACCTTGTCTTGTCTCGGGTTCTACTTTGTATTTGGATCCGACGCTTAAGTGAGGCGGAACATTCGCGAAAAGTGCCCGCTGAGAAGGGATGCGAATGTTAGAATCGGATTACCTAAAACCACTAGAATCGAATCGGAATCCGTCATGCGGCGTTTGATGCTGTTGCGGCACGCCAAGACCGAGATTGATGCACCGAGTGGCCACGACCAGGACCGCCGGCTCGACCATCGCGGCCGCCATGACGCTGCCGAGATCGGCCGCTGGATCGGCCGCCATCCGCCGTTTCCCAACCACGTTCTGGTCTCACACGCGGCGCGGGCGGTGCAGACCTGGGAGATCGCCTGGGAAGCGATGAAAGACGCCGTCCCGGCGCCCGAGGTGGAACTGGCGCCGGAACTGTACGGCGCGGACGTCTCGCAACTGCTCGAGACCGTCCGCAATGCCTCCGTCGGCGACCCGAAGCGGCTGATGCTGGTCGGGCACAATCCCGGCATGCACGAGGTTGCGGCCGCGCTGGCCGGCCACGGCGATGCCGACAGGCGCAGCGCGCTCGCGGACAACCTGCCGACGGCGGGGCTTGCCATTATCGATTTCGACATCGACGACTGGAGCGATGTCCGGATCAAGCGTGGCCGGCTGGAGCTGTTCATCAGTCCCAAGCTGATCAAGCAGACGTCGGGAGAGTGAGGCCCGGTTTCGAACGCTTGGCTTCGAAGGGCTTGGCTCCTGAAGCTTGCGACTCGCTTGTGCGGTGCGGTCGTGTGCCAAACGTCGGCCTTCGTCCAAGACCCAGGTTCAGTTTATGCTAGCGTGCCTTCGGAGCCGATCCGAGGCAGGTTCCGGCATCCGTACTGGGAGGCGCAGATGTTCAGTTCCATTCTCGTGCCGCTTGATCTCGCCGACACCGATCTGGCGCGGCCCGCACTCGCAACCGCAGCAACCCTCTCGCAGACCTGGAACGGCAGGGTGCGGCTTCTCAACGTCATGCCCATGACGCCGGTGATGCTGGCGGAATATGTGCCGGCCGATTTCGACGTTCAGCAGCGGGAAACCTCGGAAGAGGCGCTTGCCATAGTGGCGCGCGAATCCGGGATCGAGGCAGGCCGCATCTCAACCGCCGTGCGCCAGGGCGGCATCTATCACGAGATCCTGGAGGAAGCCGCCGCGGTCAAGGCCGACCTGATCGTGATGACCTCGCATCGCCCCGCCATGCGCACCTATTTTCTCGGCTCCAATGCGGGCCACGTCGTTCGCTACGCCAAGTGTTCGGTGCTGGTGGTACGACATTGAATTACGTGTCGGCCTTTGAATCCTTAAGGCAGCAAGGCTTTCGGCAGATCATCGAAGGTGTAGGTGAGCGGCCGGTTGCGCCGGATAAAGCCGCCGACCTGCCACACGAACAGCGCGGCAAAGCCGACCAGAAACAACGCGCCGCCCCACTGCCCCGTCGCCAGCGACCGCAGCAACAGCCCCGCCATCGCGACGGCGAGCGCTACCACGCACAAAATCGCCGCGGCATAGAGGCGCGGGTGAAGACCGCCGGTCAACACTGCTTGGCTTCCTGCTTGCGCCATCCGGCGGTGCAATTCGACGATGAAAGCGCGGTAGTCGTTGTCCTGCGGCGCCATCAACGCCGCCGTCTGCCAGGTCGTCGAGAAGATGGGGAACCATCCACCGCCCGCCTTGCTGAGATCGGCGCGAAACCTGCGCGCCTGCATCGACACCGGACGATAGGACAGGCGCACGCTCGCCATGTCCGCATAGGCCCAGACGCCCGAGCGGCCGCCAACGCGCCACGACAGCCCCTGCTCCGTCAGTTCGAACCGATGCGCCGAGCCGATCAGCGAGGCCTTGTAGGCGTAGCGGAGGCCAGGATCGGGATCAGGCAAATTTGACGGCATGAGCAATGAACTGACCTTCCCCGCGCCTAATACGACACGCTTGCCCAGAAAAATGCTGCAGTCGCCAGCGAACCCATCGCGGTTCGCGCGGCATGGACGGCGCCCCATTTGACAACGAGGGAGCGCGATTGGGGTCCGGCCTTGTCAAGCTCCGTCGCCAGCAAGGCGTCGTTGACCGGTTTGATGACAATCAGCGTCCATGGCCAAGGCGCAATGATCAAAAGCGCGCCAATCAAAAAGCCGATAGCTCCGATCTGCCACCACGCCAGCATGCCGAGCAGGAAACTGATCACCGCGAGCGGCGCCTGCATCGCAGCGCCGCGCTGATAGGCCGGCTTCCATTCGGTGAGCAGCGCGCGATCATCGAGCCTCAGCCGCGCAGGTTGCTCGGCGAAGTTCACGTAAAACGCGGCGCCGGCAAAGATCGCGGCGGCGATCATTGCAAGAAGGCCGAACGCCATGACGAATTCCTCCTCAAACGCTTGCGCCGATCACAGCCCCTATCCTACAATTAGAGCTCCGATTCCGAAGTTCGCAAGCTATTGCGGCCCCTCCGATGCGAACTTCGGAATCGGAGCTCTAGGACATGCCTGAGACGACTCCCTTCCCCAGCCGCCTGATCCTTGCCGCCGCTGCGATTTCGGGCGTGCTGCTCGCGCTCGCCATGCACATGCTCGGCGCGAGGTTCGGGCTCGATCTCGGCGGGCTGTGGCGATCCGACGCCACCACCTTCATGCCGGCAGGCAGCGCGCTCGCCTGGTGGCTGATCGCAACCGTCGGCTTCTCCGGCGGCTACTTCACGGCCTCGCTGATGCACAGCGCAGCCTCTGGGCAGCTTCCACGGCGGATGCAGCATTTCCTGATTGCGGTCGGCGTGCTCGTACTCGTGGGCGCAGGCCAGGCCGCTTCCGGCCCGAGCTCCGTTCCCACATTCGCCGGCTTCCTCACCGGACTTGCGGCGCTTGGGCTCGGCGCCTTGATGGCGTTCTGCGGCGCCCACTTCGCATTGCGCAAGGCATGAACCGTGAAATCAGTCACGCCTTGACGCACCGAACCAGATCACCGCGCCGGCAGTCACAAGCATCACCACCGAGATCGTCAGCGCCTGGTGCGCGCCGCGCATGAAACCGTCCGGCTGACCAATCAGCGAGCCGAACAGCGCAACCCCCAGCACGCTTCCGGTCTGCCGCGTCGCGTTGAGGACGCCGGCCGCGATCCCCGAACGCGACTTCTCCACGCTGCCGAGCAGCGCCGTGGTGAGCGGCGGCACCAGCAAACCAAGCCCGCCGCCGATGATCACGAGCTGCGCAACGGTCTTGAGGTAAGAGGTTTCCCGTGCGATCCCGAACAACATCAGACACCCCAGCGCGGACGCCACAGCGCCGGCGGCGATGGCAGCAGGCGCGCCGATACGCTCAGTGATGCGCGCCGCGACCAGGTTGGCCGGCAGCACCATGCCCATCATCGGAACGAACGCGAGGCCGGTCGCGAGCGGCGACAGGCCGTTGACCCGCTGGAAGTACAGGCTCAGCACAAAGATCAGACCGTAGAAGGCAACGTTGACGAGCAGACCGACCAGCGACGTCAGCGCGAACAGACGATGCCCAAACAACGACAAGGGCAGCATCGGGTGTGACGAGCGCCGCTCCTGCGCGATGAACAAGGCGGCAAGCAGCGCCGCGCCCACGAAGCCCGCGATTACCCATGGATTGCGCAAGCCGAGCGTGCCGGCCTCGATGATGGTGCCGGCGAGACACCCGAGTGCTGCAATCGCCAGCACCTGGCCCGGCAGATCGACTTCGCGTTGCCGGTTGCGCGTGGTCTCCGTCGCAAAGCGCCAGCTCAGCCAAAGCCCCGCAATGCCGATCGGCAGATTGACCAGAAAGATCGATCGCCAGCCGACTAGCGCGATCAGTGCGCCGCCGGCGAGCGGTCCCGCCGTCAGCGCGAGGCTGGCGCCCGCGGCCCAGATTCCGACCGCGCGGCCGCGCGTCCGTTGATCGGGATAAGCGTGGTTGAGCAGCGCCAGCGAATTGGGAACGAGAACGGCAGCGCCCAATCCTTGCACGGCGCGCGCCACGATCAGCGTAAGCGAGTTCGGCGCGAGTGCGCAGGCGAGCGAAGCCGACGTGAAGATCGCAAAGCCTGCGATGAACACCCGCTTGGCGCCGATGCGGTCGCCGAGCGCGCCGGCCGTTAAAATAAAGGCCGCGAAGCCAATGGTGTAGGCATTGACGACCCATTGCAGTTCCGACACGCCGCCGCCGAGCGCGGTGCCGATCCGGTCGAGCGCCGTGTTGACGATGGTGACGTCAAGCTGAACCACGCCGTAGCCGAGGCTCATCGCAAAGAGCGTGAGCGATACCGACCATCCTCGCTGCGGTTGTTGTTCGGGGAACCGTTCGGTCGGGGATCGCCCGTGATTCGGCTTGTCGCGCAAAGCGGCGTCGGTTGTGGCCGGAACCCGCCGTCGTTCGATGACTTCAGTTCGCATAACTATCTCCGTCGGTAGCTTCAGGCCCCAACGCCAAAGATAGCCTCTTGTTGCACTTTAAAACTTCGATTGATATCGAAGTGTGAAGTTCACCGGGAACGCGGGGAACGCGTCGGCATCTGAACGTCCCAGGCCAGTCCGACCAGAACCAGCAGCCGCAGCAGATAATAGATGAGATCGATCTCCCACCAGTGGCGCTGATTGCAGGCGCAACCCGGTTCGGAATGGTGGTTGTTGTGCCAGCCTTCGCCGCTAGTCAGGATCGCCACCAGTATGTTGTTACGGCTGTGGTCGCCGGTATCGTAATTCTGGTAGCCGGCCACATGCGCCAGCGAATTGACGCTCCAGGTAATGTGCCAGACGACGACGGTCCGCACCACCACGCCCCACACCAGGATGCTGGCGGCGAAGTGTATGGCTGCCATCGGTGCATTGCCGAGCATAACCGCAATCAGAAAGGCCACAGCGAAATACAACACCGGCTGCGCAATCGTCACCCAGACGATATGGCGCTCGATGAAGCGATAGAAGCTGTCGCGCAGGATGTCGCGCGCATAACGATCGTAAGCGACCTGACGGCCGAGGTCGGTGTTTTCCAGAAACAGCCATCCCATGTGCGACCAGAAGAAGTTGACCAGCGGACTGTGCGGATCGGGCCGCTCGTCGGAGCGATGATGATGCATGCGGTGCGTCGCGACCCATCGCGCCGGCGTATCCTCCACGCACCACACCGCAAGCAGCGCGAAGGCATGTTCCAGCCAGAGCGGGCACTTGAAACTGCGGTGCGTGAGCAGCCGGTGGTAGCAGAGGTTCATGCCGAAAGCGCCGTAGACGTAAACGCCCACGACCGTCAGCACGACGCCGGCCTTGCTGTAAAACCAGGGCATGAACGCCAGCAGCGCCAGCAGGTGATAGGAACCGACGGTTCCGACATATCGCCAATTGATCAGGCGTTCGCCAGCGCCGAGCGGAAGCGGCAGCGCGGGCGCCTGTTCCGCGATCAGACCTGTAACGACGGTATCAATTTCCTTCTTCAAGTTCCCAGCGCCCGCTTTCCGAAGTTCGTGCCCCATGGCAGCGCCCACCTTCACGAACTTCGGAAAGTCATGGGCACTGACAAGCTTTGAATCTAGAGCTCCGTAACTCCATCACCTTCTACACGATCTGCATTCGACCGCGAGATGGAAGTTGGGCAAATTTGCCGGAATGAGCGGGATTCTGGGAACTTGCGGGTTCCAGAAAAGAACAACGCCGCGCCGGAATTGACCGGCGCAGCGCGTTGGTTTTGCCAGGCGGATCAACCGGCCGCGCGGAGATTGACCTTGCCCTCCGCAAGCGACGTCAGCTTCTTGTCGGTGATCTTCTCCTCATCCAGCGTCTTCTGGAGGATGCTCGCGCAATCGTTACGGCCGAGCTGTCGCGCCCAGGCGATCAAGCTGCCATAGCGGACGATCTCGTAATGCTCGGCGGCCTGAGCGGCATTGATCAGAGCCGCATCCAGCACCGATTTATCCGCGATTTCGCCGGCGACCTCATCTGCTTCCTCGATGATGCCGTCGATCGCCGGGCAATCGACCGCCTTGATCTCGGCGCCACACATCCGGAACACCTCCTCGAGGCGCTGAACATGCGTCTTGGTTTCCTCAAGATGGGTCAGGAAGCCATCCTTGAGCTGCTTGTCCGCCGCCTTGTCGGCCATCTGTGGCAGCGCCTTCACGAGTTGTTTCTCGGCGTAATAGATGTCCTGCAATTGATGCACGAACAGATCGTTCATGGTCTTGATGTCGCGGGTGAACATTCCCATCGCAGCGTTCCTTTTTGTTCTTTGGAACATCATCGTGCGCAGTCTCCCCGCAGCCTGCGCCGACACGTCCGATTTTCCGATATCGCGCTAACCGGTGGGCGCGGCCGACGTTCCCCGGCCAAGCGAAACGCCGCATCTCGGGAACGTTCACCCTTTCAACGAAAAGAAGCGCAGTCATGCAGGGATTGGGGAGGTCCGCTCATAATTCCGCCTCGACTCCCGGACTACACGGCCTATCTAAGGACGTGACGGGTGCCCGTGCGCGACAGTCGGTCGCTTTGTCAAGTACTGCACAAATGACGGTTTTTGCCGTATGGGACTCGTTTCCAGGGTGATCAGGGCCGAAACGGCCGCGATCGTTTCGAGAGGCGGCCCTGCCGGGAGGACGAATGGTTCGGTTGTTGACCACGCTGCGGCGTGGTTTCAAGGAGCGGATAGGCTGGAAGCGGGTCGGGGTTGCCGCCAGCCTTGTCATCATCGCCTTCGCGATCACGACGCTCGTGCGCACGCTGAAGAATTTCGACACCGGCGCGATGCTGGTGGCGCTGACCAATATCTCGATCCATCAGATCGCGCTGGCCGCGCTATGCGTGGTAGGCGCTTTCTGCACGCTTACGTTCTATGATTTTTTTGCGCTGCGAACCCTTGGCAAGAAGCACGTGCCTTACCGTATCGCGGCGCTGTCGAGCTTCACCAGCTACTCGATCGGCCACAATATCGGCGCGACGGTTTTTACCGGCGGCGCGATCCGTTTCCGGATTTATTCGGATCACGGCCTGAGCGCGATCGATGTCGCCAAAATCTGCTTTCTTTCCGGCCTGACCTTCTGGCTGGGCAACACCTTTGTGCTCGGGATCGGCATGGCCTGGCACCCTTCGGCCGCCTCCGCGATGGATCAGTTGCCGGCAGCGATCAACCGGCTGATCGCCTTCGGCGTGATCGGCGCCATCATCTCCTACCTGGTCTGGCTCATCCTCGGCCACGAGCGGCGCGAGCTTGGGCAGAACGGCTGGATGGTCCGGCTGCCTTCGGCGCCGCTGACGCTGGTGCAAATCCTGATCGGCGTGGTCGATCTCGGGTTCTGCGCCATGGCGATGTATCTTCTGATGCCAGCGCAGCCGCACATCGACTTCATGTCGCTGGCGGTGGTTTTCATTCTGGCGACGCTGCTCGGCTTTGCCAGCCACGCGCCAGGCTCGCTCGGTGTGTTTGACGCCGCGATGCTGGTCGCGCTGCCGCAATTCGGCAAGGAGCAATTGGCGGCGACGATCGTAGTATTCCGCATCCTGTATTTCATGATCCCGTTCGGGATCGCGATCTCGATCATGGGAACGCGCGAACTCTGGCTCAACGTGGTGCTGCCCTGGCAGCTGCGCCGCCGACAGGCCGAGGCTTGCGCCGAGATCAACAGCGAAACGGCTGAAGCTGTCGAGGTCGGGGCGAGAACGGTGCCGTTCCGGCAGCGCTCACGCGCCGGCTCCCGCCGCTAGTGGAGTGGATTTGACATTCGCTACCCACTTGGCCGCGGGCTCGTCAGGCGAATGTCAAATCAAGAACTCCACTAGAAACTTGTATTTGCTAGTGGTCCTTTGATTCTAACATTCGCAAAAGTGGCTGCTGAGAAGGGATGCGAATGTTAGAATCGGACCACTAGCTGGTCCGAGCCTATTGCCGGTGTGAAGTTGATTTCTTGCCCTTGGCCGGCGGCTTGGCGGCGGCCGCCTGCTCCGGCAGGTATTTGGCGATGATCGCGGGGTCCAGCTCCGCCAGATCGGAATCCGGCAAACGCTCCCAGTATTCATCCTTGCCTAGAAGCGGCGTCAGCACGTAGCCGCGCAGGGTGAGTTGCTGCCCATCTGCGCTCAAGGTCATCTTGGCGTGCCAAACCTCCCCGTCACGGGGATCTAGAATGTTGCCGCCTTCATATTCGAGGCCATTGCGCGTCATGTCGCGGATGAAGGAGATGCCAAGCACCGGTGCATCCTTGCGGTCGTCGGTGCATTTCGAGCAGGTCAAATGTGGCGGCGAACCCGGCTTTGGGAACGTCTTGGCGATCACGCCTTCAAAGGTCCCGTCATGGTGATCGACCATGAGAACCCACACCACCGGCTTGCCATCCTCGGTCTTTTGCCAGAGGCCCGCTGCCGTCAGTTCGGCGGCATGTGCCGGAACAGAAACCGCAAACGCAATCGCAAGGCTACCCGCGATCGCAAGGCACCGCTGCATGTTGGTTATCGCGTTCCACATGATCATCACCGGCTCAGGTTCAATCGAATGATGCGGCGAGATTACGACCATTGGCGCGAGGCAGCCAGTGTTTCGCGAGAGCGCGCCCTTCACGTGTCAGGTTTGCCTGCGCTACCAACGCATTGGAACCATGCGCGCTCAATTGACGCCGAGTTTCTTTTGCAGGCTCGATGACGACGTCGTGTACTGGAAGACGAGGCGCTTGTCCGGATAGACATAACGGTGCGCCTTCTGCGCCATCAGCGATCCCTCGTGGAAGCCGCAGAGAATGAGCTTGACCTTGCCCGGATAAGTGTTGATGTCGCCGACCGCAAAGATTCCGGGAACGCTGGTCTCGAACGCCGAGGTCTCGACCGGAATGAGATGGTTCTCGAGCTCAATACCCCAGTTCGCCACCGGGCCGAGCTTCATGGTGAGACCGAAGAACGGCAGCATGGTGTTGCAGACGACCTTGGACATGGCGTTGTCGTTGCCCTTGACGTGCGCACCGGTAAGATTGCCACCCTCGCCTTCCAGCGACGTGACCTGACCGATCTTCAGATCGAGCTTGCCGCTCGAGACCAACGCGCGCATCTGCTCGACGCTGTGCGGCGCGGCGCGGAAGTCGTCGCGCCGGTGCAACAGCGTGACGCTCTTGGCGACCGGGTGCAGGTTGAGCGTCCAGTCGAGCGCGGAATCGCCGCCGCCGACGATCAGGATGTCCTTGCCGCGGAACTGCTCCATCTTGCGTACCGCGTAAAATACCGAGCTGCCTTCATAGGCCTCGATGCCCGGCACCGGCGGGCGCTTCGGCTGGAACGAGCCGCCACCGGCCGAAATCGCTACCACCTTGCATTCGAACACCTTGCCGGCATCGGTCGTGACCCGAAACGCGGGATCGCCAATCTTCTCAATCTTCTCGACCATTTCGCCCAGATGGAAGGTCGGATTGAACGGCTTGATCTGCTCCATCAGCGCTTCGGTCAGACCCTGGCCGGTGACGAAGGGAATGCCGGGAATGTCGTAGATCGGTTTTTCCGGATAGAGTTCGGCGCATTGGCCGCCGACCTTGTCGAGGATGTCGACCAGATGGGCCTTCATGTCTAGCAGGCCGAGTTCGAACACGGAAAACAGCCCGCACGGGCCCGCACCAATGATCAGCACGTCGGTTTTGATCGCTTCGCTCATGTCGCTATCTGTTCCGTTGGACGGGCGCTGGCTAGTGGTCCGATTCTAACATTTGCACCCTGGTGTGGCAGGCACTTTTGCAAATGTTAGAATCCAGGGACCACTAGCAGACATAGGTTTCCAGTGGAGCTTTGGATTTGACATTCGCTTTGCGCATTCCCGGCGGAGGGGTAGCGAATGTCAAATCCGCTCCACTAGCGCCGGGGACCGCGCCTGTCTAGCCAACAGACAAGCGGGAGGAAAGCCATAATACGGCTTGCGGACACCGCGACAACCCCTTGCCGCGGCTGGACAACTGCGCTGTAAGGGCCTTTGATTTGGAAGGACCCTTTCCGTGAACGCCCCTGCCCCATCCGACCAGACGCCGCGACTGGAAGATTTCCCCTACCGCCTGACCGACAACGTCCGCTTCGCGGATCTCGATCCCAACGGTCACGTCAACAATGCGGTCTATGCGACCTATTTCGAAACCGGCCGCGTCACGCTGATGAAGGATCGCAGCTACTGGCAGCTGCCCGAGGGCCTGACCTGGATCATGGTGCGCCTCGACACCCATTTCCGCGCCGAGTTGCACTGGCCGGGCACGATCGAGATGGGTCTTGGGGTCGCGAAATTTGGCCGCACCTCGGTAACCTTCGACCAGGTGGTTTTTTCGCAGGGCCGTTGCGTCGCGTCGGCGCAGTCGGTGACGGTGTTGATCGATCAGGCAACGCGCAAGCCGACGCCGCTGACGCCGGAAATCATCGCGAAGTTTCAGCCGTGGCTTCGCGGCGGCGTCGTGCACTCAAGCTGACCGGATTTGTCGGGATAATGCCGGTTTGCTGAAAGGCCGTCGTCAGGCCTGCCGCTCCGGCGTCGAGACCTTGAGACCGTCGAGTTCGTCGGAAACCTTGATCTGGCAGGACAGGCGCGAATTGGGCCGCACGTCGAAGCCGAAGTCCAGCATGTCCTCTTCCATCGGCGAAGGCGGACCGACCTTCTCGCGCCAGGCTTCGTCGACATAGACGTGGCAGGTTGCACAGGCGCAGGCCCCGCCGCATTCCGCCTCGATGCCCGGGACCGCATTGCGGATCGCCGCTTCCATGACGGTCGCGCCGTTTTCGACATCGATGGTGCGGGTTTCGCCGGAATGGTCGACAAAGTGAATTTTGGCCATGTTGCTCGTACTGCCGAAAAAAAGGTCAGGCAGTCCTATAACGGGTCGATCCGGTCAGCGCTAGGGCTCCGGTTCCGAAGTTCGCAAGCCGACAGGGACTTCAAATTCGCCGCATTAAGCCTGCCCCAAAAGGGCTTCGATCGCGTCGCGGGCCTCGGCGATGGCGTCGTGAAGCCGGCTCAGCGCGGCGACCGGATTGCTGCCACTCTTGATCAGCGTCTCGAACTGGGCTGCGGCGTCTGCGACCGCGAAGGCACCGATCGCCCGCGCCGATCCCTTGAGCGTGTGCGCCAGAGCCGGTGCATCGGGTGGCATCGCCGCCAGAGTTCGGGCCAGGCGCGAGGCCTGCGTCGAAAACATGGTGAGCACTTCCCGCTCCAGCGCTGCGTCGCCCAGCGTCATTCGCCTGAGATGCGCGATATCGATCGGGCCGTCATCGGGAGCGAGCGGTGGCGAGGGCATCCATTCAATCCGATCCAGGTGAAGCGACATTGGCCCTTCCGACTCACACGCGAACCTGCTCCAGCAAGCCGCGCTCCTCGCGAGCCAATCATGGAATTGGTTAACGGAACGTTCGGCGCTGTGGACAACGGCTCCCGAACTCGCGCTTCCATCTCCTTTGCGCCGCATCTTCGCCTTGTTTTCGGCGAACTGCCGCCGCAATCAACCCGACCACGGAGAATTTCGAAGGTTTGTAAGGCCTTACGGCACAACGCTATTAACGATGATTAAGATTGTATTAAGCACACCATTTCATTCGCAACGCCTACCCAATAGGATGTTCGCTCGGACATGGGCGAACCGGCAGGCCTTCTTTGGGGCCGGCTTCGGCGTGGCATTCGTACATGACACCGGCTTTTGGCTTGCGGGGGCATTCGCAAGACTTTCCCGGGTTGCGTAAAAGTTAAGAGGGCTCGGACTGAACATGGCGAACACCCCCAAAAAGGTCAAAGACCCGACGGAAGTTGCACTTTCTGCCATTCAGGAAGCCTTGAACATCGACGGCCCGGCCGACGATAGCAGGAGTTCGGTGCGCGATAATGCAGCGCCTGAAATGACCGTCACGCCTCCTTCTGACGGGCCCTCGTTCGACGCCCGTCCGATCAACGACCGCCCCACTCGCAACGCTATCGAAGAATCACGCGTCGCCCGCCGCGCCGCCAATGACGACCGCGAAACCATCGGCCAGCTTTTGCAGGCGATTCAGAAGGGCCGGCCCGCGCACACAGCGCGTACGCTTGCGATCCTCGCCTCTGCCGTGTGGGTCATCGCCGCGATCTTTTTGGCTATCAGCTTCTGGCCCTCATTGCGGGCGTCGATGGGATCTGGCGCCGGCGGTGTGCTGGCGATGGCAGGACTGCTCGCGCTGTTCTCCGCGCCTATTCTCATGATCCTTTTCATGGCGAACCTTTCCTGGCGCGGCCAGCATTTGCAGCTGATTGCGCAGTCGCTCGCGCAAGTAGCGGTCCGTTTCTCGGAACCCGAGGGTACTGCCAGCGATTCCATGGTGACGGTCGGCCAGGCGATCCGCCGCGAAGTCGCGGCGATGGGCGATGGCATCGAGCGTGCCATTGCGCGCGCGGGCGAACTCGAAACCCTGGTTGCCAACGAGGTCGCAGCGCTTGAGCGCGCCTACAGCGACAACGAAGTGCGCATTCGCGCCCTGCTCCAGGATATTGCGCATCAACGCGACAATCTGGTCGGCCAGGCCGAACAGGTGCGCAGCGCCATCTCCGGCGTCCAGATCGATTTGCGTCACGACATTGCGCTGATTTCGGACGCGATCGCCTCCCGCGTCGACGAAGTCGCAAAAAGCATCACCGGCGCGCTGGAAGAGCGCGGCGCCCACATCACGAGCGCGCTCTCCAATGCCGGCGACAACATGATCCTGGCGCTCGGCGAGCGCGGCGGCGACCTGCTCGACCGGCTCGAGGAAGCCAGCGCCGAAACCACCCGCGCCGTGCTCGACGCATCGGAGCGGCTGACCACGAGCCTGAATTTCAAGACCGGCCACGTCCACGACGAGTTCGTGGAACTCGCCGACCGCGTGCACGAAATGCTCAACGAGCGCCTCGACCGCATCACGGGCGAATTCGAGCAGCGCTCCGCGACCATCGTGGACGGCATTTCCGACCGCACCGAGCAGGTTCACGACTCCCTGAAGACTTCCAGCGACTCGCTGCTGCTCGAGCTCGAGCTTCGCTCCGGCGATCTCGTCAGCAAGATCGACGAATCCGGCAACCGCCTCGCCTCGAAGATCCTCTCCTCCAGCGAGAAGGCCGGCGACGCGCTCGACGTCACCGCGAACTCGCTGGTGGCCAAGGTGCTCGGACAGACCGAGAGCGCCCACGACGCGCTCGCCCTGCAACTGAGTGCCTTCGACGAGTTGGTGAAGAACCAGGGCGGCGAACTGGCGGAAAGATTTGCCCGCGACTCTGGCACGCTCGGCGCGCTGATCACCCGCCATATCTCCGAATTCGACCGCACCGTCAAAACGTTCGGCGGCGAGATCGTCGAGAAGATGGGCCAGCGCACGCAGGACATCTCCGACACGCTGAAGACCTATGTCGAGAATTTCGATACGCGCCTGACCTCGAACGGCGGCCAGATCACCGCTTCGCTCGATCAGCGCCTGCAACAGTTCGAGACGACGCTGCACGACCGCGTCAACCATCTCGACACGTCGCTCGACGGCACGATCAAGTCGTTCGACCAATCGATCAACGGGCGCCTGCAATCGCTCGAACAGACCTTCGACACCCGCGCCCAGTCGGTCACCGCGACGATCGAGGCCCGGCTCGGCACCCTCACCGCTTCGCTCACCGACGGTACCGCGCAGGCGGTCGCCGCCGTCGATCAGCGCATCGCCAGTGCGACGGATGCGATCGACGGACGGGCAACCCAGCTCACCCAGACCATCGAAGGCCGCGCGACCCAGCTCACCGACACGATCGCGGCGAGGTTCCAGGAAATTCACCAGGGAATCGAGACCCGCATCGGCACGGTCGCGAGCGACATCGGCAGCCGCGTGTCGCAGTTCGAGGATCTGCTGGATTCCCGCATCGAAGCCGTCGCCGGCCGCATCGAGAGCAGCGGCCGCCATGCCAGCGAGAGCTTGATGGCGCGCGCCGAGGAATTGTCGGGCGGCATCAAGTCCCACGTCGAGGATGCGGAACGTTCGATCACCAATCTCGTCGTCAACACCAGCGAGACCATTCAGACCGGCGCCCGCGCGGCCCAGCAGTCGCTGCTCGGCGTGTCCTCGGAAGTCGAACGCGCCCTCACCGCCGTCGGCGGCAGCGCCGCCAACTCCATTGTGACCAGCGCCCGCGAGGCACAGACCACGCTGGTATCCGCATCGTCTGATGCGGCCAATCAGGTCAAGGAACTCGCGGCCGATATGGAACGCCTGCTGTCGGCTGCAACCTCGTCGACCACGAACGCGATCGTCACCGGCGCCCGCGAGGCGCAGACCACGCTCGTCAGTGCATCGGCCGATGCGGCCAACCAGGTCAAGTCGCTCTCCGCCGATGTCGAACGCACGCTTGCGGCCGCCGGCAGCGCCACCGCTGCCTCGATTGTCGCCGGCGCGCGCGAGGCGCAGACCACGCTCGTCGGCGCCTCGACCGAGGCGTCCGACCACGTCAAGACGCTGGCCACCGACGTCCAGCGCACGCTCACGGCGGCCGGCGCCGATACCGCCGCCTCGATCCTCAGCAGCGCGCGCGAGGCCCAGAGCTCGCTCACCGCGACTTCCGCGGATGCCGCAACCCAGATCCGGGCGATCTCGACCGATCTCGAACGCGCGCTCGCGACGGTGACCACCAACACCACGGACCGGATCACGGCCACCGCGCAAACCGCACAGCAGGCGCTTGTCACGGCCTCCAACGAAGCGAGCGCCAAGGTCAAGTCGACCTCGGGCGACGTCGAGCGCTCGGTCCTGGCGGCGAGCGGCTCGTTCGGCTCGGCCATGACCGGCAAGACCGATGAAATCGTCTCCTACGTGGCGCAGCAGACCGAACGTCTGTCGCTGGTCATCGACGCGAAGCGCGGCTCCCTCGTCGAGGCCATCGGCACCAAGACGAGCCAGCTCACTTCCGAAGTCGACCGCGTCACGGCGGAGGCGCTGCGTTCGATCGAGACCCGCGCGCAAGGCTTCTCTCAGGCCATGCTCGGCAACAGCACCGAGGTGGCGCGCAATATCACCTCGGCCGGCGACCTCGCCACCAGCTCCGTCAATAAATCGATCAAGGACCTGGAAATGGCGTCGCGCAATGCGATCGACCAGTCGCGCCAGGTATCGGTCGCCGCCGTCACCGAAATGCAGGAGACCAGCAAGATCCTGCGCACCGACACCGTCGCTCTGTTCGAGCGGCTGCGCGAAGGCAACATCCTGCTCCAGGAAGTGCTGACCGGCGCTCACGACAACCTCAACTCGCTGGAGCGCGCGCTCGTTACCCGCGTGGCCGATTTCGTCTCGGCCATGAACGACGTAACGACGCGCAACGGCGCAGCGACACAGGCACTTGAAGATCAGCTCAGCGTTTTCAATACCAAGACCACGAAAGCGCTGGAGGATCTGAACTCGTTGTCCGGCCAGTTCGACACTCACGGCAAGGCGCTGGTCGCGGCGGCCGCCGTCGTCGAGCAGAGCAACCGTTCGACCTCCACTTCCCTTGCCGAGCGCAAATCGGCGCTTGAATCGCTCGTCACCACCATCGACCTGCGCACTACCGATCTCGATCAGCGGCTGTCGCGTTTCACGGGCCTGCTCGATGAATCGCTCGCTGCGGCCGAAGAGCGCGCCCGCGATATCGCGCGCGTGGTGGCGGAAACAGCCGGCGCCGGGTCGGCCGCGATCAGCCGGCAGTTCGAAGCCGTGCGCTCGGCGGCCGAGGAAGAACGTCGCCAGACCGCGGACGCAATGGCCGATATCTATCGGCAGAGCACGGACGAAGCGGATGCGATGTTCAAGCAGTCCGCCGAGAAGTTCGGCAACATGGTCGTGAGCATGAAGCAGATGGCCGCCGAGATGCAGCGCGAACTCGAGGCAACCCGCAACGAGCTGCGGCGCGGCGTGCTCGAAATGCCGCAGGAGGCTGCCGACTCGACCGCGCAGATGCGGAAAGTCATCGTCGACCAGATCGAGGCGCTGGCGGAGCTCAACCGCATCGTCGCCCATCACGGCCGGGGCCTCGACGTCGCGCCGACCAGCCGCCCAAGCTCTTTCCGCGAAGAAGAACCGATGCTGGCCGCCGTCGGCGGACGCGCAGAGCCGCCGCCTCCTTCGCCGCGGCCTGCGCCGCCGCGCGCCAGCGCATCCAATCTGCCGCCGCCGGATCTCGGCACGCCGGTCTCACGGCGCGCCGAGGCGCCGCCGGTCGCGCCTTCGGGATCGGATCAGGGACGTGACGGATGGCTTTCGGATCTGCTCAGCCGCACCGACGGCAGCGCCGGCACTCCCCAGCCTCCGCGCAGCCGCGCCGCACAGCAAGGCGGCGCTGGCGGCAATCCGCTGGAGTCACTGTCGCTCGATATCGGCCGCCTGATGGACCGCAACCTCGCCGCCGAGATGTGGGATCGTTATCAGCGCGGCGAGAGCAAGGCGTTCTCGAAGCGGCTTTACACGCCAGCGGGCCAGAAGGCTTTCGATGAGGTCGCCCGCAAATATCGCGGCGAGCGCAACTTCAAGCAGACAGTGGACCGCTATATCGCCGAGTTCGAGCGTCTGCTCGACGAGGTCGCGCGCGAAGACCGCGGGCCGCAGGCGCTGCGCGCCCACCTCACCTCGGAGACGGGGCTCGTCTACACCCTGCTCGCGCATGCGGCGGGCCGATTAGGTTAAGCGAATGGCGAGTAGCGAGTAGCGAATAGAACAATTGCGCTGCTCCGCTTGCTGCGACGGAAACAAAACGGAGGCTCACGGCCTCCGTTTTTTGTTTGTGCCCTAACGCCGTCATGCCCCGCGCAGGCGGGGCATCCAGTACGCTGCGGCTTCTCGGGTAAGACGCCAATATCTGGAATACTAGTGCTCCGATTCCGAAGTTCGTATCATATCGCGGCTCCTCGTTTACGAACTTCGGAATCAAAGGAGCACTAGCCAATTATATGATTTTAGTGCGGTTTGGAATTTGAAGTTCCTATGACGAGGTTACAGCGAAACTGATAGGAACTTCAAATTCGCCGCACTAGATCGTCCGCATTCGCGGACGATGACAGCCGAGTTTGGTGGTGGCTATTCGCTATTCGCTATTCGCTACCGCCGCGGCGGCGTCGAGGCCTGGGCCGCCGCCGGCGAGGTCGAGCCGCTCGCGCCGAACAGAAGCCGCGTCGGGTTGCGGTCGAGATTGTTCACCGCGCGGCTGATATCGCCGAGCGTCCGCCGGCCGTCGGTCATCAGCGCGCCGGAACGCTTGTCGAAATCTTCCGCCAGTTCGCGGATCGATTGCACGGTCAGGAACAATTCGCCGCCATCCTTGCCGCCGGCGAGCCTGTTGAGCCCGACCATCAGATTGTCCGCCTTGCCCATCACGCCGTCGACCTTGGCCATGACGTCGTCGATCTTCTGAGCGTTGCGCGACAGCGCCCCGGTGAAGGTCTCGAGGTTATGCAGCGAGTTCTTCACCGCTTCCTGGTTGTCGGCGACCACGCGATTGATGTTCTGAAGCGTGCCGCGGATCGCTTCGGTCACGTCCTGCAGCCCGTTCGGATCGGCGGTCAGCACCGGAACGCCGTCCGCGCCGAGCGGCACCGGCGGCGCGTTCTCGTCTCCGCCCTTGAGCGAGATGGCGGCCACGCCCGTCAGGCCCTGAAATTCGAGCCCGACCAGGGTGTCCTTGCGGACCGGCGCGTTGTTTTCGACCATGGCCAGCGCCACGACACGGCGCGGATTATCGAGCTTCACCGAGACGACTTCACCTACTCGAATACCATTGAAATTGACGCTGCCGCCGTTCCGCAGGCCCGCGGCCGGACCTTCAAAGATGATGCGCAACGGGCTGCGCAACTTGGTGGTGTGGAGGCTCTGGAACCACAGCACGAAGCCAAATGCGGCGGCGATCACGGCAAGCGTGAACGATCCGATCAGCACATAGTTCGCCCGCGTTTCCATTACCCAACTCCGAAACCGACCAAAATGAGCCTGAGAACCACAATAAGCAGCTAATGAATTCGTGGACTATGCCATGACCGCGCGGGCGCGTTTGCCGTGGAAGTAGGCCCTCAACCAGGGATGCTGCGAGGCCTGCATGTCGGCCATCGATCCTGCGGCAATGACCTTACCGTTCCCTAAAACGGCAATCCGGTCACACGCCGTGTAAAGGCTGTCGAGATCGTGAGTTACCATGAAAACGGTCAGACCCAAAGTGCGCTGCAGGGTCCGGACCAACTCGTCAAAGTCGCCGGCCCCGATCGGATCGAGGCCCGAGGTCGGCTCGTCCAGGAACACGAGTTCCGGATCGAGCGCCAGCGCGCGCGCCAGCGCCACGCGCTTGATCATGCCGCCGGACAGTTCCGAAGGAAATCGATCGGCCACTTCGGGAAGCAATCCGACCATGCCGAGCTTGGCGATGGTGATCTCGTCGAGCAGGCGCTGGGTGACGTCGAGATATTCGCGCACCGGGAACTGGATGTTCTGCCGCACGGTCAACGAGGAAAACAGCGCCCCCTGCTGAAACAGGATGCCCCAGCGCCGCTCGACCGCGCGCCGCTCCGAGTTGCTGGCTGCGTCGAGATCGACGCCGAACACTTCAATACGCCCGGAAACCTTCGGCACGAGGCCGATGATGGTGCGCGTCAGGACCGACTTGCCGGCGCCGGATGGGCCGACAAAGCCCAGGATCTCGCCGCGTTTGACGTCAAGGTCGAGCCCGTCGAGCACCTTGGTCTTGCCGAATTGCACGGAAATATCGCGCACCCGGATGATCGCATCCTGGGCTGGAATCTGGAGCGGGACTTGAGCCTGGGCTTGGGTCTGGCCGACCATCGTCACATCCCGATCGAGGCAAAGAAGATCGCAAACACGCCGTCCATCACGATCACGAAGAAAATACCCTTCACGACCGACGCCGTCGTGTGCCGCCCGAGAGATTCCGCGCTGCCCTGCACCGCCAGCCCCTCGACACAGGCGACGATCCCGATCACCGCCGCCATGACCGGCGCCTTGATCAGGCCGACCGTGAAGTGATCGATCGAGATCGCATCGCGCAAACGCAGCAGAAAGGCCTCGGGATCAACCCCGCCATAAAGCCAGGCCACGAGTCCGCCGCCGTAAAGTGCGGCCATCGCGCCGAGAAAGGCCAGGATCGGCAGCGCCAGCACCAGCGCGAGCATTCGCGGCAGCACCAGAACCTCGATCGGATCGAAGCCCATGGTACGCAGCGCATCGATCTCCTCGCGCATCTTCATGGAACCGAGTTCGGCGGTGTAAGCGCTGCCCGAACGGCCCGCGACCATGATGGCGACCAGCAGCACGCCGATCTCGCGCAGCACCAGAACGCCGAGCATGTCGACCACGAAGATATCGGCGCCGAATTTGCGGAAGTGAAAGATGCCCTGCTGGGAGATGATGCAGCCGATCAGGAAGGTGATCAGGACGACGATCGGCACCGCGCGCCAGCACACCTGCTCCAGGTGATGCACCGTGGAGGTCAGGCGGAAGGTCCGGGGATGCCTGAGAACCCGGCCGCTCGCGGCCAGGACCGCGCCCAGCATGTCGACGAGGCTGACGAGCGTACCGCCGACGCCGGCCATGGTGCGGCCGATCTGTTCGAGAATGCCCGAAATGGTCACATTGGTGAGATCGGCGGCCGGGCTCGCCTTCACGCGACGGACCTCCTCGACGAGGGTGGAATAGTCCGCCGACAGTCCGGCAATCCTGGCCTCAACGCCACCCTCGGTCAGGCTGCGGCGGAGCCGCTCGATCAGCCAGGCGCCGAACGTGTCGAGCTTGGAGACCTGCGACACGTCGATGAAGATGTTTGGCCGGCTACCGGTCAGCCGCTCGGCAGCCGACACGATTTGCTCGAGTTCGGGGGCAAAGCGTGCCGTCCACGGGCCGGCCGCGCACAGCGCCAGTCCGTTCCCTTTGGCGATTTGCTCCAATGTCGGGTCGCTGCTCACGATTCCAACTCCTTGAGCCTCATGTTCAGATGCTAGTTGAAGGGGAGAATCCGGATACGCCCTGATAATATGTCTACCATAGGGCGGGCGATCTGCGCGCGCCCAGAAAATGGCTAGATGTTGAAATGACTTCGAGCAAAGCACCAATAGTTGAGGCGAGAATCGAACGCTGGCCGATCGAAGGCAGCTTCACCATCAGCCGCGGCGCCAAGACCGAAGCGGTTGTCGTCGTGGCCGAAGTGCGTCACGGCGAGGTGACCGGCCGCGGCGAATGTGTACCCTATCCGCGTTACAACGAGACGCCCGAGGCAACGCTTGCGTCAATCCTTGGCATGAAGGACGCCATCGGCGGTGGGCTCGATCGGCAGGCGCTGCAATCGGCGATGCCGCCGTCGGCCGCCCGCAACGCGCTAGACTGCGCCCTGCTCGACGTTGAGGCCAAGCAAAGCGGCCAGCGGATCTGGGACCGGCTTGGCCGAACCGCTCCTCTCCCTCGCGTGACGGCCTACACCATCTCGCTGGGCTCTCCGGAAACGATGGCGGCAGCCGCCGCCATGGCCGCGCACCGGCCGCTTCTCAAGATCAAGCTCGCCGGCGATGGCGACGAGGCGCGGATTGCCGCCGTGCGCAAGGCTGCGCCCGATTCCGAACTGATCGTCGACGCCAACGAGGCCTGGACGGAAGCCAACCTGGAACAAAACCTCGCCGCCTGCGCGCAAGCGGGCGTCACGCTGGTCGAGCAACCGCTGCCGGCCGGCCACGACGCGGCGCTGGGGCGGATCAAGCGGCCGATCGCGGTATGCGCCGATGAGAGCGTGCATGACCGCGCCTCGCTCAACGGCCTTCGCGGACGCTACGATGCGGTCAACATCAAGCTCGACAAGACCGGCGGCTTGACCGAAGCCATCGCCATGGCAGACGCGGCCGCCGCGCAAGGTTTCGACATCATGATCGGCTGCATGGTGGCGACGTCGCTTGCGATAGCGCCCGCCATGCTGATCGCGCAACAGGCCCGTTTTGTCGATCTCGACGGCCCGCTGCTCCTGTCGCGCGACCGCGACGGCGGCCTGCGCTACGACGACAGCACGGTCTATCCGCCGGATGTCACCTTCTGGGGGTGAGCCGCGAGATATTTCCGCGCAGACCACATGATGACGGCGCCCGAAAGCGCCATCGCGGCCATCGCGTAATAGGCGCTCTCGCCGTAGCGCGCATAGATCATGCCTGAGACGATCGAGGCGCCGGAGGAGACGATGCCGCTGCAGGCGGCAAGATAGCCCTGCGCGCGCGTCACCACCGGCATCGGCACATGACGCACCATCAGCCCCATGGTGCCGAGCTGCGTCAGCCCGAAGCTCAAGCCATGCGCAAGCTGGACAACGGCCAGAACCCCAACCGGCGGCGCTTGCGCCGTGATCAGCCAGCGCGCCAGGGCCGCAAGCCCGCCGATCGTCACGAGCGTCGAAGGTTGCAGCGTAAAACGCGGCGACAGCGCAAAGACCACGATTTCGGCCACGACCCCGATCGCCCAGAGCGCCGCAATCGTCAGGCCGTTGAGGCCGGCGAACTGCCAGGTGATGGCGCTGAAGACGTAGTAGGTCGAGTGGCTGCCTTGAATGAGCGCCGACGCAGCGATGATCGCCAGAAAGCCGGGGTCGCGCAGCAGCGCGCGTGAATTGTGTTGCACCGGAATCTGCGTCTTGCGACCCTCCAGCGGCTGCAAACCGAGGCTGACCAAGGCGGCCAGCGCCGCGACGGCGGCGATGATCCAGATCAGGTGCTTCGCCGGGATCAGGTCGGCGAACCACCCGCAGCCGAGCGCGCCGGCGATGAACGCGGCCGAGCCCCATAACCGCACCGGTCCGTAGTCGAGGCCATGTTGCACGACGCCGCGCAAGGCATAGGCGTCCGTCAACGGCACCGTCGGCGTCCAGGCCGCCGCGGTCGCGGCGTAGACAAGGAACACCGCGAGCGGCCAATGCTGGGTGCTGATCGCCACAAAACCAATCGTCGTGATGGCGGCGGTTGCGATCATGGCGCCACGCAGGGCGGCATGGCGTTCGGCAAGGCTCGTCACGACAGGCAGGACGGTAAAGCGCGTCAGGGCCGGAACCGCCGAGATGACGCCAATCCAGCCCGCATCGATCCCCACCGCCTTGAGCCACACCGGAAAGAACGGCAGATGGCAGCCGCCGAGCGCGAAGATCGCGGCGTAAAACATCGCCAGGCGCGCGGCAAACCGCCGGGACAGGCGCACAGTGCCCACTTTTCGAAGTTCGTACTCCATCGCAGCACCCCCTTTTACGAACTTCGAAAAGTCAAGGGCGCTGGCAAATTCATGATTCTAGTGGAGTGGATTTGACATTCGCTACCCACCTAGCCGCAAATTCGAAAAGCGAATGTCAAATCCCAAACTCCACTAGAAACATATATTTGCTAGTGGTCCCTTGATTCTAACATTCGCAAAAGCGCCTGCTGCAAAGGGATGCGAATGCTAGAATCGGACCACTAGTGCCGCTTACTATTTGAAGTTCCTGAACGGATTCGCCGCTTGCGGTGGGGATTTGTGGCGGGAGTGGCATCAATTCAATTGCGATTCGCGCGATATCGTGGTGATCGTTAGAGTTAAAGCGATGGTTTAAGTCGAATCACTGTCGCGCCCGGGATTGTTGCCTGAACATGATCTTTTCGGAAAACCGATTCCCAATTTTCCGGATCACGCTCGACGCGCTACGACAGGCGCGGATGAGTTAGCCATGGCCGACGAAATCTTCGCCCTCTCTCCCATCGCCGCTCGTCCGGTCCAGCCGAGCGAGCAGGATTATGACGCCATCAAAGAGGCGTTCATGGAGACATCGCGGGGGCGCTGGTTTCTCGGCGAATACGCCAAGCGCAACCGCAACGCCGACACCAAAATGGTGCTCGACGCCGTGGCGCGGATCGAGGACACGATCGCGGCGCAGAAAAAGCCGGTGCGCGATCCCCTGCTGGACGAGGCGCTGGCATCGTTCCGCGTGGCGCTCGCAGAGGCGCGAGACGCTGCCAATGCGGCCGTTGACGGCCTGGGGATCGAGCAAAATCTGGTCCCGGTGCGCAAGGGCGCCCGCGTTATCCGGGAAATTGCCTGGCGCTTGCGTGAAATCGGCGCCGACGGACGGATTTGCGACCTGATCGACTCCCAGGTTGCAGCCATTGAGGATGCGGCCGCCAAGCTAAACCCTTCCGGCCTTGCGGATACGCTGGTCGAGGCCTTCGATCGGATCGAGGGCAAGATCGCCTCGTTCGACGCCAGCGACGCCGCGCCTGCTGCAAGCGCGCCCATGGCCGGAGCGCCGGCGCCGGAAGAGACGGAAGTCGAACCGGTCGCCGAGACCGAGGCCGAAACTGCGGCGCAGGCCGAGGCTCAAGCACCGGCCGTGATGAAGGTCGCGCAACCGGCCGAACCCGATGCGACGATTAAGGCCGCTGCCGTCGCGGGCGACGCGCCAGGCGAGACCGAAGCCAAAACTGAGACCGATATCGAAACAGTGTCTGAAGCGGCGCACGAACCGAACGACGCCTTCGACGCCGGCGATGAAGCCCTGCTCGATATGGTGGCGCTTGAAATGGCCGCGCCCGACACCGACGAGGCCTACGAGCCCAAGCTCGAAGATCTCAGGACTGATGAGGAAGCCGCGCTTCAGGTCCATGAACGTGAGGTTCAAGCGCTTCAGGTCGGGGAACCTCCAGCCGAAAAGCCCGAAGCCGAAATGGTCCGCGAAGGCGCGGCGTCCTGGGAGATCGACGTCTCCTTTGGATCGGACGCCGGCAACGCGGCGGGGGAGCCCGCCGTGGCCACGGCACAGCCCGCGGCCACACCGCTTCAGCCAGAAGCTGAACCGCAGCGGGAGCCTGCACACACGCCCACACCGTCACTCCCGCCGTCCCTTGGCTCGAGCCTGATCGCCAACGGCATCGTGTCGCGCCCCCGGACCTCGGGGCCCGACCCGCTGGCACCGATCCGGCGCATGAGCCAGAACGAGAAGATCGCGTTCTTCTCTTAGGTTTGGGTGCGCGTCACTTCACAGCGAAGTGCGCCATGGTGACACCGCCGGAGGCATAGTTGGGCACGTCGCCTGCGACCGCCTGGCCTTCCTTCGAGCCGAGTCCGTTCATCAACGCCGCCTCGCTGTCGAAGTCGGCCTCGAAGATGCAGAAATACGGCGCCTTGCCGGGACCAAGCGCCTTCACATCGAAGGAATAACGCGCGTTCTTGATGCCGGGGATCTTGTTCGCGAGCGGCACGTGCGTCTCAACGTAGTACTTCTTGAAATGCGCGGGGTCCTTGGGTTCGTTGTAGAGCACGAGCAGCCTGTGCATGAAAATTCCTCCCGATCTGTTTTGGTTCTTTCGCTTCTCTTCAAGGCGAAGGCTGCAACGATAGCAGATCGATTGCCGTTCGGGCAGCCTATTGCCGGTGGGCAGCCGCCCTTCAGGCGATCAGGCGCGCATACAGGTCCGCGTCCACATTGCCGCCGGACAGCACAATGACCACATTTTTGCCGCGCGCGTCGATACGGCCGGCGAGAAGAGCGGCAAGGCCAACCACCCCGCCAGGCTCGACCACGAGCTTGAGCTCGCGGTAGGCAAAGGCCACGGCGGCAGCGACTTCGGCGTCCGATGCCGTGACGCCCCTGGCGAGCAATTTGCCATTGATGGCAAAGGTGATCTCGCCGGGGATCGCCGCCATCAGCGCATCGCAGATGCTGCGGCCTTCCGCCTTGTGGGCCTCGCGCCTGCCGGCGCGCAGCGAGCGGGCATGATCGTCGAAATATTCGGGCTCGGCCGACATCACCATGGCTTGCGGAAAACGCGCCTTGACGGCTGTCGCCACACCAGCAATGAGGCCGCCGCCGGAAACCGGCGCCACCACGATGTCGGGCGCGATGCCGAGTGCCGCGAGATCCTCGCAGATTTCCCGCCCCACCGTGCCCTGCCCCGCGATCACCTTGGGATCGTCGTAAGGCGGCACCAGCGTCGCGCCGCGCTTGCCGGCAATCTCCCGCGCAATCGCTTCGCGATCGTCGCGGTCGCGATCGTAAAGCACGACTTCGGCGCCGTAGGATTTGGTGCGTTCGCGTTTCGACTGTGGCGAGTCGGCCGGCATCACGATGGTGGCGGGCATGTTGAGAATCCTGGCCGCCGCGGCCACGCCCTGCGCGTGATTGCCGGAGGAAAACGCCACCACGCCGCCCTGGCGGGCGTTTTGCGGGATCGACGACAGTTTGTTGAAGGCGCCGCGGAATTTGAACGAGCCCGTGCGTTGCAGGACTTCGGGCTTGAGAAAAACTTTGGCGCCGATGCGATCGCAAAGAACGGGCGGCGACCACAGCGGCGTGCGAACCGCAAACGGCGCAATCACGTTTGCGGCGGCATCGACGTCGGCGGAACTCACGGGCATGTGGGAGAGAGGCTCGTTCATGAGCGGGATTAAACGCCTCTCGCGCCAGGACGGCAAGGGCGCGGCGGGCCTTCTCTCAGACCGCGTTACGCCGCTGCGCGGGCCGTGACCGCGGGAACAGGAGCGACCCGAAGCGCGGGATCGCTCCAGTTGATGATTTCGAAGCGGCCGTCTTCGTGCTCGACGAGCGCGGTGCAGCTTTCCACCCAGTCGCCGCAATTCATGTAGCGAATGCCGTGGTAGCTCTCGCGGATGAGGGCATAGTGGATATGGCCACAGATCACGCCATCGGCGCCGTGACGCCGTGCTTCGGCGGCGAGCGCCGTCTCGAACGCCCCGATATAGTTCACCGCGTTCTTGACCTTCTGCTTCGCCCACTGCGACAGCGACCAATAGGGAACGCCGAACGCACGTCGGAAGAAATTGACCAAGCGATTCATTTGAATCGCAAAATCATAGGCGCGATCGCCGAGATGGGCGAGCCAGCGCGCGTTCTGCACCACGAGATCGAAAATGTCGCCGTGGATGACGAGATAGCGCTTCCCATCGACCCCGGCGTGAAGCGCATTCTCGACCACATCGATGCCGCCGAAATGCGTGCCGTAATAGTTCCGCAGGAATTCGTCGTGATTGCCGGGGATATAGATGACCTTGGCGCCCTTGCGCGCCTTGCGCAGCATCTTTTGCACGAAGTCGTTATGCGATTGCGGCCAGTGCCAGCTCGACTTCAGCGCCCAGCCGTCGACGATGTCGCCGACGAGATAGATCGTATCGGCGTCATGGACACGGAGAAAATCGAGCAGCTTATCGGCTTGCGAGCCTCGCGCCCCGAGATGCACGTCGGAGATAAACAGGGTGCGAAAACGCCGCTCCGGCTGCTCTTCACTCATCGAGTCACTTCACTCATCGAGTCACTTCCCATGCGCGGCTAGCAGATTCCGATGACACTTCCATGACTGGCGCACCCGCGCTTACGTCACGAATCGAACGCCGCCTGTTACGACCCGCGATAACAGCCGCCTGCGACAATCCGGCGACATCATTTTCCGCCAGCAAAGTTCCAGGGCAGGAACGTTAAGTGGTTAACGCGTGTTTCGCGGCATTGTGTAGATAACTTGTAAACGTTCCGACGTGAATTGTCGGTGCGCGTTTCATCAAGGGCTGGACGGCGGAGCGAGATGCGTCCGAAGTTGCTCTGTTATTTCCTTCATGGCGCATCGTGATGACGAGACCAGCAATCCTAGCCTTTGCAATATTGATTGCGTTCAGCCAGGCGGCCACAGCAGGCGTGCCGTTGTTTGGTCATGTCTCCTGCGCCATGGTTCGCTTCTATGTTGCCCGGTACTCAGCAGTAGCGGCAGAAAAGTGGGCACGAAGTCACGGGGCCAGCGATAGCGAAATCGAAACGGCACGTCATTGTCTGCATATCGAGACTGCAAGCTTGGCTGCGAAGTCCCAAGTGCCTGCCCCTGTAACTGAGCAGGAGCGCGACCGGCACGAACCAGCCAAATCCGATTCAGGTCAGGACACGCTGCATGCCGTACCCGATCAAGGTCAGCACGCCGCCCCCGAGCAGGTCGATCAAGCGACGGGGATTCAAGACCCGATCCGCCCAAAGGACGTCGAGAATGGTTCTTCCGGACATGTGAGCATTGCAATCAAGGAGCTTGCTCCCGCCGATGCAAAGACTCCCGCATTGCCTCCACGCCATATTGCAGCGATACATCGCGCCGGTGTGGCGATGGGCCATGGATCATGGTTCAAACGACTGTGGGATCACCTGACTAGCCGGCGTCAATTCCGTGTCGCCTTTTTGCATCTCCAGGGAGGCCGACGATAAACGTGACAATCACTCCGATCGGAATGCACGTTCAATCGAACTCATGAAATTGCCTGAGGCCGTCGAGCGGGAAATCTGATGCGCACGCGCTTCACGAGCCGGTCCTGCTCGAAGCGCCGTGCGGGTCCGTTTTGATTCAAACCGCAAAATCAGGTTTGGCTTTCGGTCAATCCTGACGTCTCGGCAAATTTCCTACCAATGGCCTCTACGACGACCCCAGTATCCGCCGCCGCCAAACAACAACACCAAAACGATGATAATGAGGATCAATTCCATAAGAAATCTCCATGGGTGATCATGACTTCCAAAGGGAACTGCCCGTCTCTAAGTAAGTTCCGTCGCTCAGGATGAAGTCACAAGATGGCTTCCGCCCGTAGCCTGATGGCCGGACAGCACCCGCGCTGCCGGGAAGACAGGCTCCAAACCTGATCCTTCGAGACGCATCAGTCGTTGAAGCTCTCATGTACGAGCTGCGATCTGCGAAGTTTCGACGTGGCTTATTTGTTTTTCGCGGCTGAATTTTTGGAACCGCTGGCTGTTCGTCATCTTGTCTCCTAGTGGAGTGGATTTGACATTCGCTATCCACCTGGCCGCAAGTCCCGAATACGAATGTCAAATCCAAAACTCCACTAGAAACTTATATCTGCTAGTGGTCCTTCTAATTCTAACATTCGCAAAAGCGGCCGCTGAGAAGGGATGCGAATGTTAGAATTGGACCACTAGTGCGGCGCCCGCAATAGCTTGCGAGCTTCGGAATCGGAGCTCTAGTAGATTTAGCCAACCCAATTTTTGGAGGTAGACGATGCGTAAATTCTTGATTGCGACCGCGATAACCGCGCTCATGTGCGGCTCGGCACTCGCCCAGAACACGAATGCGGGCGGAATGAATAGAGCCGGAATGTCCAACTCCATGAACTCAAATGCCGAGATGATGCGGCACCATAACGAGATGATGCGGCACCATAAAATGAAGCATCACATGACGAAAACGAACACGATGAAAAATGGTATGGGCAACGACATGAACCACGGAATGATGAACAACAACGGCATGATGAAAAACGACAAGAAGATGTAGTCCTGTCGCCTGAACGAAAGATTTAGCCAGTATGAGAGGCACGGGCCTGCGGTGTCCCCTCCTTTGGCAGGCTTGGGTAGCGGCTCCGGCACTCCAGCGCCGGAGCCGTTTTCCTGTTTCGGTGGCTCAGCGAGTGATGGCGTGATCTTCCGCGCAAGGATTGACGGCCGATCGTCGGTATCGACGGGTGGTGCCGTCATGGAAGGCTCGACCGGACAGCATTTCGCGGTCGAAGTTCGCAATGATATCGGACGAGTGGCTGCGACTGCGCGCCCGCAAAGGTCGAACCGTCGCATGTGATCGGCGAAATGTCTCGAGACCGTTCCTCAGCCGAGCCGCATCCACGAGGCGGATTGTTGCCGCTCCATCGATGCGAACGCGGGGCGTGCGGGCTATCGCCGCTTCTTGCGGCGCCGTTCGGATTCGGCGGCCTCTCGCGCCAGCCGCTCCGACTTTAGCCGTTCACGATTGTCGTCGAATGCCTTTTGCAATTTGGCATATTCGCTCAATTCTACCTCTGCCGGCTTGAACACCCGGTTGGCTTCGAGCTCCAGCCGGGTCGATGACGCATGCTGACGCATTTGTTCCTCCTTGCGGATGACAATTCCTAGTGCTCCGATTCCGAAGTTCGCACCATTTCGCGGCGTCCTCGTTTGCGAACTTCGGAATCAGAGGAGCACTAGCAAATCTTTGATTCTAGTGCGGCTTTGACTTTGAAGTTCCGATGGCGAGTGTGCGGCACGACTGATCGGAACTTCAAAGTCGCCGCACTAGCCTGCCCCACGCGATCCGGGATTGATCTCTCACGCAGCAAAACTGCGACACCTTCGTTGATCACGCTATTGGAGCGGCATCCGGGCGGCTGCTATGGACCGCCACTGACAATATGAAGAAACAATCTGACCGCGCGCATTCCGTTCCAGGGTTGGGTCTATTGAGACGCCGTTAACTGACGACCCTCAACCCGCTGGCTGAACCGAAATTATGAGCGAATTGCCTTCTTGCGTTTCCGCGTCGCAGCGCCGGGTAATGTCGAGGGGACACTCGCCGCCTGCGCCGCACTAGCTTCCCTGAGCGCCCGCAGGCGCGCCATGTTCTTGCGGACAGCAATGCCTTTTTGTTCGATGTCAGCCATCGCTCGCACGCCTTCTTCCTGCGCCAGGTGCCGGCGGTTGGCGCGCGCAAGGGTTTCGGCGGATGGTTCAGTGGATTTTCTAGAGCTCCGATTCCGAAGTTCGCAAGCTATTGCGGCCCCTCTGATGCGAACTTCGGAATCAAAGGAGCTCTAGCAAACATAGGTCTTCAGTGCGGCTTTTGAATTTGAAGTTCCTATAACGAACGCACGGAAAAACTGATAGGAACTTCAAATTCGCCGCACTGCCCGCCATCTCTGCCTTTCCGAACAGAAAACGATGAAACCCGCTCAATCGATCGACTGAGCGGGTACGCGGTCATTTCAGTACATCCGTGAAATGACGTAATGGGCTCAGTCGGCTAGCGAAAGATTTTCCGCGCTTACCTTGCCCCGCATCTTGTCGGACTTGAGCTCGAACGAAACTTTCTGACCTTCGTTCAGGCCTGGCAAACCTGCCCGCTCGACGGCGCTGACGTGCACGAAAACGTCATTGCTGCCGTCCTGGGGCTGGATGAAACCAAACCCCTTTACGCTATTGAACCACTTAACAGTACCTACCGGCATTTATCTTCTCCAAAGACATCTCGCGTGAGGATCACGCGATTCCAATCCAACTTGTCGATGTCTTCGGGAAAGGGCCCGCAGGCGCGTTCAAAAAAGCACAGCGGCCAATCGAATATCGTCCATATATAGCTTCAGCCGCAATAAAGCAAGTAAGAAAGCAAAACTCGTACCACCGAACCGGACGCTATTGGCATTCACCAGATGCCGACCGCCTCCAACAGCTTGTGCGCCCGAAACGGCTTCTCGACAAATCGAGCATCCGATGGAAGCTGGCCGCGACCCGGTCGTTTCTTGCCTGACATGACGACGATCTTGATGGGCGGCCAGCGCTCCCGCACGGCCTCGGCAAGCATAAGTCCATCCATGGAGCCCGGCATATCGATATCGGTCAGGATCAGGTCGATCGAACGGCTGGCCAGTACAGCGATCGCCCTCTCCGCGTTGTGGACTGAAACAACTTCATGTCCCGCTTCTTTAAGCCGGGATTCGATGTCCATGAGGATCAGGGGCTCGTCATCGACCGTCAATATTCTCACGAGCGCTCTCCAGGGCGACGAATAGATTAAGCACCCCCAGCGACATAGGTTCCCGAAATGATTCACCCCAACCCGCTTGCCGGTAACCACAAGCTCGGCGCTGGAACCTTGCGTTTCCCGAATTAATGTTTAGTGCGGCGAATTTGAAGTTCCTATCAGTTTCGCCGTGAGTTCGTCATAGGAACTTCAAATTCAAAGCCGCACTCAAAGCAATAAGTTGCTAGAGCTCCTTTGATTCCGAAGTTCGCATCGGAGGGGCCGCAATAGCTTGCGAACTTCGGAATCGGAGCTATAGTCTCTATTCGTTCGATTGGCCTTGGGCCTTGCAGATCGGTCCCAGCGACCGTTTTTTCAAAGACATCGTCAGATTGAAGCTGAATGCAGCCGTGCTTTTCGCGCGACGGAGAAGGTCGCTTTGGCGAAAGCGTAGCGGTATCGCAAAGTAATTTCGAAGCTTCGGATTGAGTGGGCTTGTACCTTCTCAACACTGCCGTTTGTGAATGGACTGGCGGCTGCCAAAGCCGCGCCGGGCGACGCACGGCTCGGTTTCGAGTCAACGATTGGAGCACGCAAAATTGCAGGTATTCGTCCGCGATAACAACGTCGATCAGGCTCTCCGCATTCTCAAAAAGAAAATGCAACGCGAAGGCGTCTTTCGAGAAATGAAGCAGCGGCGTTCTTACGAAAAGCCATCGGAAAGAAAAACGCGAGAAAGGTCCGAGGCCATCCGGCGAGCCCGCAAGCTTGCCCGCAAGCAGGCTATTCGGGAAGGACTGATCCCCGCGCCACCGAAAAAAGAGTTCCCACCGCGCAAACTGCCCTTGCCGTTCGCTCCTCAGCGGGGCACGAGCGGACCGGCAACGCCTCAGAAGGCGCCGTGACCCGGTGCCGTGGTTTCCGGTTATCACTTCTCGAAATATTCTCCGAGGAGCCGGTAACCCCAGAAGGCTTCGTCGTCTCTTGCGCGTTGGCGCAACTGCTCCGGCGTGAAGCCGCTGCTCCGCCGCATTTGCCTGATCATGTGCGGCTGGTCGGCAAACCCGGCAGCGGCGGCAAGTTCGGCCCAATCAACATCGCCGCTCTGAATGGCCTCGTGCAGCGTGGCGTAAAGCTGCTCCGAGTGGCCAATGCCGCGCAAATCTCTCTCGCTGACGCCCGTCCATGATTTGATCCGTCGCGCGACTTGCCGGGCGCTGCGCCCAGACCCGGAGAGCGTGGCCTTGAGCGCGATGCTTCGGCCCCAGTCCTTCACCCATCTTATCGGCCTGAAACCGTCAGGGCGCACGCCAGCCCACAGCGTCCCAATCTGCTCTTCGAATGCAGACAAACCGCTTTCGACCCCGTTGCGTTCAACGGAAGCGAAGAGGTTGCGGCAAGGTTGCAAAATCGGCTGCGGCAGAACGTCTTCCGCTGGCACCATGCGCCCGGTGAACGGGCTCAGATCAAGCCCGGTCATCGCCGAAAATGCGTCTGGATAGAATGCCGTCGCAACCGAGCGGGTTTCGCCGGGATTCCAGCTAACGACCGGGCCGAGCTGCGCCCCGCAAAAAGCGAGGCCCGGTAATTTTGCGCCCGTCCGCGGATGTTCGATCTGATCGGTCTGATCGATCCAATGGCAATCGCCTGCGAACGTCCAGGTCACCGTGCAAAATGGCGAGGCAGGGAAGAAATTGAACCTTTGGGCGTGATCGAGTGGAACGCCTCGCGTATCCCGAACCATCGTACAGACGATGCACCCTACCGCCGCAGGCTTTGGCCAGATGATTTGGGAAATGGTTGAAGTCATCGGCGCATCTTTACGTCGGGCGACAGCTTCGGACGATGTCCGGTCCGTTCAATACATCGAGAGTCGGCTGCTGCCATATTGAAAGCAACCGGGAATTTAACTCGCGCAAGGTCTCTATGCTGAATAAAGCCTCCTCGGTCATCCCTCCGGCTCCACCCGTCCATCCGAAGGACCTGCCAGCCCTCCGATTTCTATTCGGCAGCATCCGCAACAGCCTCGCGATCTGGCCGGATTACTCATTCGATATAGCGTTCAACCGCCACACGCTATTCGGCGTCGAAAGCGCGCTGGTAAACGACCCTGGCGGCGTTCGGCATATGATGACGACGAACGCGGCAAATTATGTCCGCCCGGCAATGTTGCCCCGCATCTTGCGCCCGCTGATCGGCAAAGGCGTGTTCCTCGCGGAAGCAAGCGAATGGCGCCGGCAGCGCCGCCTGCTGTCACCTTCCTTCACCCCGCATCATGTAAGCATCCTGCTTCCCCATTTCATCGCGGCGGCGGCCGATCTCGTTCGCCAATTCGAGCGGCAGTCAAGCGTCGATCTTTCCGCTGCATATCAAACGGCCGCGCTGAACGCCGTGCTCCGCTCGCTTTTCTCAATGCCCAGCCAAGAAGAGCGAGATCGGCTCGGCAACCTCGTCCGCCGATATATGACCGGGCCGGGACGCCCGCAGATATTCGATGCTTTTGCGGCCTCCGAAACGTCCTTTGCCTTCGCCCTGGGAGGACGGCGCGCCTTCCAGAAACGCTGGTTCGCGGCTGTCGACGCCGTCGTCGCGGCCCGACGCGGCGCGACGCATGATACGAATCATCGCGACCTGCTCGATCTGTTGATGGCAGCTCGTGATCCAGATACCGGTGAACAGCTTTCCGCAGATGAGATACGCGATCAATGCGCAACCATGATCTTTGCCGGATTTGAGACCACCTCGCGCCTGCTGTTCTGGGCTTCCTATCTGCTGACGCTTGATCCCGGCGAGCAAGCGCGGCTGCGAGACGAGATCGCATCGTTCCCGCCGGAGCGCGTCACAACCCTTGACGATCTCGGCCATTGGCCCCGGCTCCGCCTCGTGCTCCTGGAAGCTCTGCGGCTCTATCCGCCAGTTCCCATCATGATACGCGAGCCGGTCGAAGATGACGTGATCATGGGTGAACCGGTACGGCGTGGCACTCAAGTTTATGTTGCACCGTGGGTACTTCATCGCCACAGGAAACACTGGCAGCACCCGACCGCCTTCATGCCGGACAGATTTGCAGGGAAGCCCTCGCCGTGGACAGCCGGCGGCGCTTATTTGCCTTTCGGCGCCGGACCTCGCATCTGCATCGGCGCCGTCTTCGCGCTCGCCGAGGCCCAGATCATGCTGGCAACGCTGCTCCAACGCTACACGATCGCGACCGAGAGCAAGCGGCCCGTGATGCCTGTTGGCCGGCTTACCATTCTGCCGAGCTATGCTCCGATGTTCAGGGTCGAAAGAGCGCCCTCGTGATCCCGCGCGCCGGTATCAATCAAACCTGTGAAAGTGATGGATCGGGCCGTGGCCCTTGCCTACGCGGAGGCGATCGGCGGCGGCGATCGCCGCCGTGATCCATGTCTTCGCGTGGCGCACCGCTGTCTCCAGCGTCTCGCCCTTGGCGAGGCTAGCGGCGATCGCCGATGACAGCGAGCAGCCGGTGCCATGGGTGTTGGCGGTTGCGATGCGCGGCGCCGGCAAGGCGATGACGTCGTCGCCACTGAAGAAGTAGTCGATGCTCTCACTCCCCTGCCCGTGCCCCCCCTTGATCAACACGGCGCGCGCGCCCATGGCGCGCAGTCGCTGGCCCTGGCTTCGGATCGCGGCTTCATCCGATGCAATCGGCTCGTCCAGGAGCGCGGCCGCCTCCGGCAAATTCGGCGTGAGCAAGGTCGCCTTGGGAATGAGATGGTTGCGCAAGCTCGCCACCGCCTCCGCCGGCAACAGCCGATCGCCGGAACTCGCCACCATCACCGGATCGAGCACGACATGCTTTGGTTTCCAGCGCGAGAGCGACGACGCGATTGCCTCGATGATGGAAAGCTCCACCGCCATGCCGATCTTGACGGCCTTGACGTCGAGATCGTCGAATACGGCCTCACACTGCGCGGTGACAAAGGCCGCAGGCACCGCATGAATGCCGCGCACCCCGCGCGTGTTCTGCGCGGTGAGCGCCGTGATCGCGGAGGCGCCATAGACGCCGAAAGCGGCAAAGGTCTTCAGGTCCGCCTGGATGCCGGCGCCGCCGGAGGAATCCGAGCCTGCAATGGTGAGCGCGATTGGTACGGTCATTCTGCTATGTTATAGCGGGCGTTGGATGGGCACGCTAACGCGGCGTGTTGTTGCCAGCAAGTTTGGCCACGCTATATATTGGGCTTAAGAAGTAGCCTCTTTTTAAGAGATAGCCCTGGAGACGACCGCGATGGTCCCCTTTTTCGTCCAGATCAAATGCAAGCTCGGTCAGTCCTATAAGGTCGCCAATGCGCTTGCGGAAGCGGAGATCGCCTCGGAGATCTATTCGACCGCCGGCCATTACGACCTTCTCGTCAAATTCTACGTCAGTGAAGGAACCGATATCGGCCATTTCGTGAACGAGAAGGTGCAGATCATTCCCGGCATCCAGGACACCCACACCCTCATCACCTTCAAGGCATTCGGCGGCTCCTGACGACCGCGCTCGTTCCAGCCGGAGCAGACAAAGAGCACAGGCAGCCGTTCAGGCCTCTTTTGCATAAACCCGCAATTGTCTTTCAAGCACCGCAAGGACGGCATCGCGCGCGCGGTCGCGTGGCGCTCTCGCGCGCCCAGAATCGACCGACGACGATCGCCAATACGAACCGATCAGGAATCAACAACAGGAGTTTTCCATGAAGACCTACAAGATCGCAGCGATTCCCGGCGACGGAATCGGCACCGAAGTCGTGAACGCCGGCGTGGAAGCCCTGACAGCGCTGGCCAAGCGCGAAGGCACGTTCGATTTCCATTTCGATCATTTCGATTGGGGCGGCGAGTATTACAAGAAGCACGGGCGCATGATGCCCGAGAATGGCCGCGATCAGATCCGCCACCACGACGCCGTCCTGTTCGGCTCGGCCGGGCATCCCGAAATTCCGGATCACATCACGCTGTGGGGGTTACGGCTCGCCATCTGCCAGCCATTCGACCAGTACGCCAACGTGCGGCCGACGCGCATCCTGCCGGGCATCACCTCGCCGCTTCGCGGCGTCAAGGACAAGGAACTCGACTGGGTCATCGTCCGCGAGAATTCCGAGGGCGAATATGCCGGCGTCGGCGGACGCGTCCACCAGGGATCGCCGCTCGAAGCAGCGACGGATGTATCGATGTTCACCCGCGCCGGCGTCGAGCGTATCATGCGCTTTGCCTTCGGCCTTGCCCGCTCCCGCCCGCGCAAGCTGCTCACCGTCGTCACCAAGTCGAACGCGCAGCGCCACGCGATGGTGATGTGGGACGAGATCGCGGTGCAGGTGGCGCGGGAATTCGCGGATGTCACCTGGGACAAGATGCTGGTCGACGCCATGACCATGCGCATGGTGATGCGGCCGCAGACGCTCGACACCATCGTCGCCACCAACCTTCATGCCGATATCCTTTCCGACCTCGCCGCGGCGCTCGCCGGTTCGCTCGGCATTGCGCCGACCGCCAACCTCAATCCGGAGCGCAATTTTCCCTCGATGTTCGAGCCGATCCATGGCTCGGCCTTCGACATCACGGGCAAAGGCGTCGCCAATCCCGTCGGCACTTTCTGGTCGGCGGTGATGATGCTGGAACATCTCGGCGAGAAAGCTGCCGCGCAGCGCCTGATGAGGGCGGTCGAGCGCGTCACCGCCGACCCCGCGCTGCATACGCCGGACCTCGGCGGAACCGCGAATACGCGCAAGGTGACCGACGCGGTGATCGGCGCGATCCGCGCCGACAACGCATAAAGTGGTTCGGATGTCCCGCGAGTGGAACGGCGCGCGGAAGGAAGGATTGACGTCCCTTATTCTCGGCGACGCCCTTGCGCACGGGCCCCACCCTCACCAACGTCAATGACATCGGAGCCGTTCTCTTAGGAACGCGGAAAGGAAAGACGAAATGACCATGCATCGTCACCGGCGAGCCAAGATCGTCGCCACAGTCGGTCCCGCCAGTTCCTCTCCCGAGATGTTGAAGACGCTGTTTCTGGCTGGCGTCGATACGTTCCGCCTGAACTTCAGCCATGGCACGCAGGACGGTCACGCCAAGGTCCACGCCGCCATTCGCGCGCTGGAACGGGAGGCCGGACGGCCGATCGGCATCCTGATGGATCTGCAAGGACCCAAGATTCGTGTCGGCACGCTGCGGGACGGCAAGATCACCGTCAAGTCAGGCGATTCCATTCGCTTCGTCAAATCGGGAGCGGACGGCGATCGCTCGGCCATTCCATTGCCGCACCCGGAAATCTTCGCAGCGATCGCACCGGATCACGATCTACTCATCGACGATGGCCGGGTTCGTGTCCGCGTCACCGGCATCGGCGACGACACGATCGACGCCAAGGTCATCGTCGGTGGCACGATCTCGAACCACAAGGGAGTCAATCTGCCGGGGACCGTCCTCAACCTGTCGCCGCTGACGCCCAAGGACAGGTCCGACCTCGAATTCGGCCTGCAACTCGGCGTCGACTGGGTTGCGCTGTCGTTTGTGCAGCGGCCCTCCGACGTGATCGAGGCGCGCGCCCTGATCGGCGATCGCGCCGGCGTCATGGTGAAGATCGAAAAGCCGGCCGCGCTCGATCGCATCGACGACATCATCCAGCTGTCCGATGCGGTGATGGTCGCCCGCGGCGATCTCGGCGTTGAAATTCCGCCCGAGGCCGTTCCCGGCCGCCAGAAAGAGTTGGTGCGGGCCTGCCGGTTGGCGGTGAAGCCGGTGATCGTCGCAACCCAGATGCTGGATTCGATGGTGGCGGCGCCGACGCCGACACGCGCGGAAGCCTCCGACGTCGCGACCGCCGTCTATGACGGCGCGGATGCGGTGATGCTGTCGGCGGAATCGGCGACCGGCAGCTACCCCTGCGAAACCGTCGAGATGATGGACCGCATCATCACAAGCACGGAGCAGCACAAGATGTACCGCTCGCTGATCGAAGCGACGGAGCCGGGCGAGGAACAGACTGCGCCCCATGCGGTTGCGACCGCGGCCGGCGATCTTGCCACCGTGATCCATTCGAAGGCGATCGTCGCCTACACCTCGAGCGGAACGACCGCCGCGCGCGTCGCACGCAAGCGGCCGAGCCAGCCGATCCTGGCAATTACACCGAGTCTTGCGACCTCGCGCCGGCTCTGCCTGCTGTGGGGCGCGCACAGCATGTTCTCGGAAGACGTCCAGAGCTACGAGGAGATGGTCGACCGCGCCAGCAAGCTCGCCAGCGAGCAGGGATTTGCGTCAGCCGGCGACCTGCTGGTCGTCGTGGCCGGGATACCCTTTGCCCAGGCCGGAACCACCAACAACATTCGCGTGCTGAAGCTCGACCGGTAGCTCGACCGGGCAACCTCGGATCATGTTCGATATCGGAACGCATTTTGTGTTCCGACGTTGCGTTGCGAAGATCCTTGCTTCGTCTTCCCGGAAGTTCTGATCCTGATCGTGATGCGTGTTGCGCCGAGTAAAGTACCCTCGCCCGGCGGGGGCAGCCGGGTTTCCGGCGTCCTGCTCGCCCTGCTTCTGTTCGCGACATTGGCAGTGAGCGGCCGTTCTGCTTTTGCAGTCGATGATGCGAAATCGGCGCAGCAAGCGCCGGCGAGCGACAACACTGGGAACGAGCAAAATCACGGCGCCAAACAAACCAGCGAACCCGAACAAAACGAAGGGTCCGCCGCTCCGCCGAAAACACCGAACCTTTGCGATGCGCTCGGCACGGCGGCCGCGGCCAATGAATTGCCGGTCGATTTCTTCATCCGCCTGATCTGGCAGGAAAGCCGCTTCAAGCCGGACGCGGTCAGCCGCAAAGGCGCGGAAGGTATCGCGCAATTCATGCCGGCTACGGCACGCGCAAGCGGTCTGGAAAACCCCTTCGATCCGCTCGAGGCAATCACGAAGTCCGGACAGTTGTTGCGCGACCTGCGCCAGGAATTTGGAAATCTCGGCCTGGCGGCGGCCGCCTACAACGCCGGATCCGGACGCGTTCACGATTGGCTCGGAGGCCGCAGGTCGCTTCCGCAGGAAACGCGGGCCTATGTGCGGATCGTGACGGGACGGTCAGCCGATGAATGGGCGAGTGGCGCCGAAACCAAATCGGCTGCGCTGCCTCCGGTCCAGGTCCCCTGCGACTTGCCGGCTACCGCTTTGATTTCGCCGAGCCCGGCAGAGTCCGAGCCGAAAGCCGAGCCTATCAAACCTTGGGGCGTCGAAGTCGTTGGCGGCACGACGCGAGCAAACGCCCTAGTTCGTTACCGCGAATGGTGGGAGCCGAAGTTTGCGGCAATCGTTGCCGGCCGCGAGCCGCAAGTGGTCATACGCGGGATCATCGGCCAGTCGGGGGCCGCACGGGTGCGGATTGGCGATGACACGCGCGCCGGGGCGCAAAAACTGTGCGCCTCGCTGAAAGCGGCCGGCGCCTATTGCGACGTGATGCGCAACTGAACGCCCCCGCAAGATCCTGCGGCGGAAATGGCCACCTGACCCGCCCCGGGCCAAGCCGGCGATGGCGGCATCATCCTCGACGGCGATCAAGTTCCGCGCGCCGCGTTTGTTTATAAAAGTCTGTAAATTTGTCTGAATATACGAGTCATAAATTGACAAAATGCCATTTTCCACGCTGCAGGCAGAGGTTGTGGAGGACCAAGGACGTGTAAAAACGTCATCCTCTGGTATGCCAGCAAATGCTGGCATCGGACCCAAGCCAGCCCAGGGCACCGCGACCCAATCCGAAGGAGACGACATGGCCCGCAATATTCTGATTCTGGGAGCATCCTATGGATCCCTGTTGGGAACCAAGCTGCTCATGGCCGGGCACAATGTGACCCTGGTTTGCCGGAGGAAGACCGCCGACCTCATCAACCGCGAGGGCACGCAAGTTCGCATCAAGCTGCGCGACGAGCCTTCGCACCGCGCGATCCTTTCGCGCGATCTTCCCGGGAAGCTGAATGCGTTGACGCCCCAGGAAGTGGACGTCTCCCGCTACGACCTGGTGGGCCTTGCGATGCAGGAACCGCAATACACCAATCACACGATCCGCGTGCTCATGATCAAAATCGCCGAGGCGAAGCTGCCGTGCCTGTCGATCATGAACATGCCGCCTTTGCCCTATCTCAAACGGATTCCGTCGCTGGCGGACATGGATATGGAGGAAGCCTATACCAACGCGCAGGTCTGGGAGCGCTTCAAGCCTGAACTGGTGTCGCTCTGCTCGCCGGACCCGCAGGCTTTCCGTCCGCCGGAAGAGGCGGCGAATGTCCTGCACGTTGGTCTTGCGACAAATTTCAAGGCCGCTGCCTTTGCCGACGAAGCTCACACCAAGATACTGCGCGAGCTCGAAGCCGACATCGATGCGGTGACGCTCGACGGCCACGATGTGCCGGTGAAGCTGAAGGTGTTCGATTCGCCGTTCGTGCCGCTGGCCAAATGGTCGATGCTGCTGACAGGAAACTACCGCTGCATCACGCTGAACGAACCGCAGTCGATCCGCGATGCCGTGCACGGAGATCTCAAGCTCTCGAAATCGATCTACGAGCATGTCGATGCGGTTGCCCGCCGTCTCGGCGCCGACGAAAAGGACCAGGTGCCGTTCGAGAAATACGCCAGGGCTGCCGAGAGTCTTCTCAAGCCGTCATCGGCGGCGCGGGCGGTGGCCGCCGGCGCGCCTTTCATCGAGCGCGTGGACCTGCTCGTGAAACTGATCTCGCATCAGCTCGGCGTGCCGAACGCGGAGATCGATAGAACCGTGCAAACCGTCGATCAAAAGCTCAACGAGAAAATCGTCGAAGGCGGCTCCGGCGGGCTCTGACGCGCTCCGTCGCGGCGGACGAGTGACGCCGCGACGGGCCGCGCTTTTTCACCAGCCCGATTGTCCCCAGCCCTGCTGGGCCGGATAGACGCGCTGGGACGGATAGGCCTGCTGCCCCGGATAATAGATCTGGCCGCCCCGCCGTGCCGAATTGGTCCCTTGGGGGATCAGGTTGCGCTGCGGTTCCGGACTGCGCTGGAAAAACGACAAGAAGCCGTCGCCGCTGTCGCCCCAGCCACCATCGCTCGCAACGGCGACGTCGGCCGAAGGCGTCGACGGCTTGCGCGTGATAAAGCCGCCCTGGGGCTGGTCGCTCAAGACTGCGACGAATTCGGTACGGTAGTTGGTCTCTGCGCTCAACGGCTCGTCCGAGATGATGATCGAGGATCGCGGCAAGGTGGTCGGCGCGATGCGATCGAGCACATCCTGCGGAATCGTGACGCGATCGAGCGCGTCCTTGGCATCGTCGCCCTTGTCGATCGTGACCTCGGTCCAGCGCAGCCCCGTGTCGGAGCGCGCCACCGCGGTGAAAATATGCGTGCCGATCGGCTTGTCCGGATCGCGGATCGTGACCGGAACCTCAATGCTCGAATCGAACACTTCGCCGCCGCCGTCCGGCGCCGGCTTGTGCGTGTTCCGCCGCACGTAAAGCTTCTGCGTGGCACGGCTGATGTAGATCGAGAACGGCTCGACAGCGAGCTTGGCATCGGTCGCGGCTTTCACGGTGTCGGCTTTCCTGGCCGCGGCAGCCTTGGCGGCGTCCTTTGTCGTGGCGGCGGCCTCAATCTTCGATTTCGCGTCGGCTTTGGCGGCATCGAGCCGCGCCGACGCTTCTTCAGCCTTGGGAGCCACCTTTTCCTTCAGCAATTCGGCCCTCACCGTCGCCTGTTGCGTCCTCGCGCTGGCGAGCGCCTTGTCGGCGAACGCCAGCTCGGCGGCGGTATGTGTCTTGAGTTGCTCCATTCTGCGCAGCGACGCGTTAAGCGAAATCGTCTCGTGCGCCGCCGTCGCGGCGGCTCTCTTTGCCTCATCGGCGGCCTGGGTGGCCCCCTCGACCTCACGATTTGCCGCGACGGCGCGCGCCGGAGCGGCCGCGAGAGCTTCCGGCTTCGGCTTGAACAGCGCCAGCACCGGATGCGAAAAGTCCGCCGGAGCCTCATCATCCGGCGAGATGATCACCCGCATTCCGATCCACGTCTTCTCGAACAGGTCCTCGGCAAATTCGTAAGGCATTCGCACGCAGCCGTGCGATGCCGCATAACCCGGCAGCGGGCCGCCATGCAGCGCGATGCCGTTCCAGGTGATGCGCTGCATGTTCGGCATCCAGGCATCGTCATACATGGTCGAGTGGTGGTCCTTGTCCTTCTCGACGACGGCGAAGACCCCGGCCGGCGTCTCCCGTCCCGTGGTTCCGCTCGACACCGGCGCGCGCAGGATCCAGCCATCGGCGTCGTAGAAAGTGACCTTTTGCGCACTGATCGACACGATCGCCATGATCGGCTCGCCTGCCACGCGCGGCGCCGTCGCCTCGACGGTTGGCGCGGGACGACCCGCTCTCGCCGCGGCGCCGGCGGGCAGCGCTGTCGTCGCGGTGACCGCCGCGAGCGCCACGATTGCGCCTGCTCCCCACCGCCGCATCACGGCGGGTTGCGCCGTCACGAACCTGTTCAACATGCCACGCCCCGATTGAATGCCTGTCCCGCGCTTGGGTCGGCCAAAGCACCGGCCCAGTGCGGTGAATTTGAAGTTCCTATCAGTTTTCGCCGCGAGTTTGTCATAGCAACTTCAAATTCAAACCCGCACTGGAAACGATAGGCTGCTAGAGCTCCTTTGATTCCGAAGTTCGCATCAGAGG
>NZ_DAHUXJ010000155.1 GCF_027307225.1 Bradyrhizobium sp.
GCGTTCTGTTCGCGGATTTGCTTGGCCTGAGCCTGGATATCCGTCAGCTCATCGGCGTGAGCCGAAGTCGCTGCGAAAGCCAGGATGGCCGCTGCAGAGATGAAAGTCCTTTTCACGTAGGTCCCCCAAAATAGGCGCGGCAAAAGGAATACGCCGCGGACTGCTAAAGGTACGGAGCCTCGAATGAGGACTCCTAACGTGAGCGATCCTGCATCACCTCGCTGTGAAATGTTGTCACCCGCGTGCAACACGGATTCACAAGGCGACAAAAAATCATAATATGATTTTGATAATATAAATATTATTTGATCTTATATTCGTATATTTAAGTATCTAAACGTATTTTTATAAAACCAAATTACTGCGGAACTTTTCTCAAAACTTTTTTAAGAATGCTCTGCAAGACAACGCTGCCTGCGAAGAACTTTGCAGCTAGTTGCCTGAAGAGGCAGGGCTGCACTCCTGAACTCTCTTCGATCATTCGCGGCAATTCATTGAACGGCTCGTGTGCAAGCCGATTGATTTCATGAGTCGCCTCGCGCGCGACCGACTTTGCAAACGACTCACATCGCGTCGGCGCGAAAACGCCGTCTCGAACCATGGGGTCCCGGACACCGGTTGTTTGACATGTGAAACGCTGCACGCGCGGGAGAGGTCGAGACGCCTATTCCAGCGGCTCGACCTTTACGATCGACGCGCCGTGGTTGTTGCCGGCCCAAAACGTCACCGGCGTGGTGGAATTGTCGACAAAGACGCGCCGGATATTGGTACTGCGCGGCAGCAGATAATTGATCGCCTCGCCGGTGGCGGGGTTGAGCCGGGTCACCCGGTCGCTCAGCATCGAGCCGGTCCAGGCATCGCCATTCTTGTCGACGACGACATCATAAGGCGCGGACCATTTCGGCGGGATCGGCCATTCCCTGAATTCCTGCTCCCTGGTGTCGAACATGCCGATGCGATCGCCGTGATACTCGCCGAACCACAAGCGGTCCTGCGCATCCATCCAGCCACGGCGCGGCGCTGAATTCGGCGTCGGCGTCTCGTACAGATCGATCTGTCCGGTTTTGGCGTCGATACGACCGATGTGGTGCTGGCGGAAATCGGTGAAGTAGACGTTGTTCTTCGAATCCGGGATCACGTCATAAATATTGTGCGGACCCGACATGCCCTTAAAGGGCTCGAAGGTCTCGAGCTTGCCGGTGGCGATATCGAGCCGATGGATGCCCGCAAAGCCGTTGTTCTGCGCCCATACCTTGCCGTCGACAGCAGCACTTTGGGGGCTGACCATATTGATCTGCGCGGCGTCGATATTCTTGTCACCTTGCAGCGGCCAGAACTTGAAGACCTCGGTCTTCCGATCGAATTCACCGATCGTGGCCTGATACATGTTGCCGAACCAAAGATTGCCCTTCGCATCGCTACGCAGGCCGAGCAGGCCGGTCGGAAAGCCCGGCTTGTGTTCGGGAATGGCAAATTCCGTCAGCTTGCCGGTGCGCGGATCAAGCCTGCCGAGATTCTGCTCGCCGAAGGACGAGAACCAGACGATGCCCTGGTCGTCGACGATCACGTCGTGCGGCTCGATCGTTTCCCGCGGCAGGTCGTATTCGGTGTAGATGACATGCGTCGCCGGCCCGGCCGGGCGTGGCAGGGTCTTCAACTCGAAATTCCAGGTCGGGCGCGCGCTGAGATTGATACTGGCGAGGTAGTCCGCCACCCGGCGATAGACCTGCACACGCTGGTCGCCGCGCTCTTCCCGCATGCGCTCGGCACGGCGCAATTGGGGGTGTATGGGCATGCTCTGATTCACATAGCCCTGCATCCGCGGCAGGATCATCGTCAGGAATTCGTCGGCGGTGTATTTCGAATAGAGCGGACGCGTGAGCATGTGGCAGCCGACGCAATTGAGCAGTTGTCCCTTCTGCGCGTCGGTGCCCGGCATGCTGGAGAGCCATTCAGCGTTCGTCAGTTGCGATGCAATATCTTTCGCCGCGCGCAATTTCAGATCGGCCGTGGAAGTCTTGTCCGCAGCAATCGAGACCTGGGTGGGCCCTTCGAGATCGTAGCCGACTGCACGGATACGCAAGGAATAGTCGCCGGGCTCAAGTCTCGCGGCCGGGAAGCGGTAGTGGCCATCCTTGTCGCTCACCACGGTCGTGGTGATGGTCGAACCTTGCTTCCTGGCGCTGACAAGAACGCCTTCCAGCGCTTCCGGGCCCGCCGTCACCGTCCCCGTCAGCGCGGGCGCTGGCTGCTGCGCGGCCGAAGGGGCGGCGGCAAGGCAGGCAGTGAAACAGGCGACAAGGCAAACGAAGCTCGCGACCACTGAACCGCGCGACATCGGCTTCTCCCGTGCTTTCTGATTGTTGTTGTCGGTTGCGGGCAGTGTAGAGGGCTGTCTTGCGGAAGACTATCGCCAAGGCTAGCGTTCATCGGCCAGGCTGGAATGCGCTTTGCGCACAGGGACGCCAGAACGGGAAAACAAATGAGTATCGACCAAGCCAGAGAGAGTCGACCCAATCTGCCGGGCATTGTCGCTGCGATGTTTCGCAACGCCACCGTCGATCGGGACTACGCGCCTTATGGACTTTTTCTACTGCGGATTTCGCTCGGCTTCGACTGGCTCGTTCACGCCTTCCTCAAGATCCAGCGCGGGATGTACACGCATGAAGCACTGCTGGCGAAGAACGGCATCACGCCGCTACTCGCCTGGCCGACCTTCGGCCTGGAAGTGATCGGCGGGGTCGCGATCCTGCTCGGCTGGTACACAAGGCAATGGGCCGCGTTTCTACTGATCTTCCTCGCCGTGGTGGTGTGGATCAAATGGCCGAACGGTTGGGGCTATTCGCGCCCGGGCGGCGGCTGGGAATATCCGATGCTGTGGCTGGTCGCCCAGACCTCGCTGGCGATCGCCGGCAGCGGCGCCTTCGCGCTGCACGGCTCCAAATCCTGAAATTACTTAACCGAGTGATTGTTGGTATTGACGATCCGGCACTTCCCGGAAGTGCCGGGGGCAGCGTGAGGGTCACGCCGCATACCACGATCAACAATCAGGCGGCCGCCGTGCTCGCGAGATGACCGATCACCAGGCGGTTCAGCGTTTCGACCGACTGGAAGTTTTCCGGCGTGATTTCCGACTGCGGAATGGTGAAATCAAACTCCGCCTCGACGGCGAGCATCAGGTTGACCATGTCCATCGACGTCAAACCGATATCCACCAGCAGCGTCGCCGGATCGAGATCGACGACAATCGCGTTCTGCTTGAGGATAGACTTGACGAGAGCGAGTAGCCTGCTCTGGACTTCGTTAACCGCCTGCATATTCGATACTCACTTGTCGCAATTTTCAGCACCGCTCGCCGAAGGACGAGCCATCGTCACACGCGATTATAATTCCGTAGACCTCTTAAGAATAGTGAATCCCGTTTGAGCCAAATCGTGGTTCCGCTCTTAACACTAACAAGCTTCCATGAAAAACAAGGCTTCGAAACAACGACCGGTTAACTTACATCGTGGAAACGACGATCGTTTACCTCGAATTTCATCGACGCATTTGAATTAAATCCTTAAGCGTAAGAGCCGATCGGAAGTTGTAGCATCGCGCGCTACGCCGATATTTCGCATCGACAACCATCGAGGCAGATCGGCCATGAACGTTCAGCAAACCCATTTTCGCGATCCAGTCACCGAAGAGACTGGCGCTCCCTTCGTTGCCGATCGCAGTTCTTTCCCGCAGAGAATCGCAGCCGTCGTCTCGGCCGCTGCCGCGGATGCCGAAGAGGTCGATCGCGCCGCACGCTTTCCGAAGAAAGCGATCGACGCGGCGCGCGCCCAGCGGCTGCTCGGCGTGCAGATCCCGAAGGCCTTTGGCGGCGATGGCGCATCGATCTTCGATATCACCGACATGTGCTACGCGCTCGGCCGCGCC
>NZ_DAHUXJ010000002.1 GCF_027307225.1 Bradyrhizobium sp.
CAGAGGGCTAACCCGGCAGCAATATCCATGGCATGACCAGGCTGGCGGAACCGTCCACGCTTTCCGGCTCCTCCGAAACTCAACAACGAAGGCGACAGATCACGAGCTACAAAAATACGACATCTTCATCCGCTACGGACACCACTGCTTCCCAGGGATGCCCGTCCGGATCGGCAAAGTATCCGGAATAGCCGCCATAGTCGGTCCTGTGCGCAGCCTTCAACCGTCGCGCCCCTTTCGAGACTACAAACTCAATGACCTCGTCGACTTCGTCGGCAGAACGGCAATTCCAGGCCAGTGTCATGCCGCGAAAGGCACTCGGTCGCGGCTGATCCGGCAAGGATGTATCTTCCGCGAGTTGATCCCACGGAAACAGCCCGATCACCGTTGCGCCGGTTTCGAAGAACGCAACCGCTTCGCCGGTTGCACTCATTTTCCGGCCAAAGCCCAGTGCCTCATAGAAGGCGATGCTCCGACGCATGTCGGCGACACCGAGCGTGATGACCGTCAATCTTGGAACCGGCGGCTTTGGCATGGACGTTCCTTCGCAAAAATTTCAGAACAGGCTGAGCTGTCGTCCGCTTCGTTTCGGCCGCGCAAAATGATCCGTGGTGAGTTTCGAGCGCCGCTTGTTAAGCCCCAACTTTTCGCAGGCGATTTCGAACCTCCGCCCGATCATCCAGGCCATCGGTCCGGTTCCTTTCATCCGCGTCCCCCACTGCGAGTCGTAGTCGCGTCCGCCGCGCATGTCGCGGATCAGGGTGAAGACGTGGCGATAGCGATCCGGGTAGTTTGCCATCAGCCACTCGCGGAACAGATCGCGCACCTCGAGCGGCAGGCGTAGCAAGACGTAGCTTGCCTCCTTGACCCCCGCATGGGCGGCAGCATCGAGAATACGCTCGATTTCGCTGTCGTTCAGCGCCGGAATGACGGGAGCAACCATCACCGTCGTCGGAATACCGGCTTCCGACAATTGCCGCAGCGCTTCCAGCCGCAGTGGTGGCGTCGAGGCGCGCGGCTCCATCGTGCGGGCGAGCCGCGCGTCCAGCGTCGTAATCGAAATCGCGACCTTGGCGAGATTGCGCTTGGCCATCCGCGCCAGAATATCGATGTCGCGCGTCACCATCGCCGACTTGGTGACGATGCCCACCGGGTGCGAGGCGCGCTCCAGCACTTCAAGAATACCGCGCATGATCTTGTGATCACGCTCGATCGGCTGATACGGATCGGTGTTGGTTCCGATCGCAACCATCCGCGGCTCATAATTCTCGGCCGCAAGTTCCTTTTCCAGAAGCTGCGGCGCATCGGGCTTGGCCAGCAGCTTCGATTCAAAATCGAGCCCCGGCGACAGGCCGAGATAAGCGTGGGTCGGCCGGGCGAAACAGTACACGCAGCCATGCTCGCAACCCCGATAGGGATTGATGGAGCGGTCGAAGCCGATATCGGGGGAATCGTTGCGCGCGATCACCTTGCGCGAAGTATCGAGCGATACCGTGGTCTTGAACGGCGGCAATTCCTCGAGGCTCTGCCAACCGTCGTCAAACGCGACCCGCGCCTCGGCCTCGTAGCGGCCGCTCGTATTGGATTGCGCGCCCCGGCCGCGCCGCCGTTCGCGATCGATCGCGACTGCAAGCTCCGGGAAGTCGGGGGGCGCACCCGCCGGTTTGGAGGGCGGCTCGACCGGCGGGTGCTTGAGCGCATGTGAGGATGCTCTGCTCATGGTTCGAAGATAGCATGAAACAGGAACAAATCAAGAACATGAATGGGCAATTTACAAGCCAAAGCGAGAAAAGTTTGAAACTGTCCCCGAGAGACGCCGCAAAAAGCTGCGCGGCGGCGGGCTGATTTGAATATGACAAGGTGATAACGGTGCCATCGCTTTTGGCCGTTACGAGATCATGCTGAGCGTCATCATCCCGACAGAAGGTACCGAACATCCGGTCGTCGCCACGCTGGCCTCGCTGGTGCCGGGCGCCGCCACCGGCGTCGTCCGCGAGGTGCTGCTGGTCGACCGCGGTGACCATGGCGTGATCGAACGGGTGGCCGATGTCGCCGGATGCCGATTTCTGCACTTCGACGGAGCGCGCGCGGCGGCGCTGGCGGCCGGTGCGCAGCAGGCGCGCTCGCCATGGCTGATGTTCCTGCAGGCGGGCACGGTGCTCGATCACGGCTGGACCGACGAAACCGCGCAATTCATCCAGCGCGTCTCCGATTCGGAACGTCCCCGCGCCGGCGTCTTCCGTTACGCGCGCTCGCCCTATTCCGATCGCAGCTTGCGTGACCGCTTGAAGTCTATCGGACGACTGGTCGCGGGCCCGTTCGCCGACCAAGGGCTGTTGATTGCGCGCGACCATTACGAGCGGCTTGGCGGTCATGCCCCAAACGCCCGCAATGCGGAAACGCAACTGCTGCGCCGGCTCGGCCGGTCCTCCCTCATTTTGCTGCACAGCCGGATTGTCACGGCCTGACATCTATACTTGCCAAAATCAACTAATCAGTTGACAGTGGCAAGTATCGAGGTGCCCCATGCTTTCGGATCATGAAAGCCGCATATCCGCGGTCCGCTCATTCAACCGCTTCTATACCCGCCAACTCGGCGTGCTCGGCCAACGACTGCTCGAGAGCCCGTTCTCTCTGAGCGAGGCGAGGGTACTGTACGAACTGGCGCACCGTGACGGCGTCGCCGCCAAGGAAATCGGGACCGAACTCGATCTCGACGCCGGTTATCTCAGCCGGATCGTCCAGAAATTTGCCGATGAAGGCCTGATCAGCCGCAAGCCGTTGTCGGAGGACCGCCGGCAGCACCAGCTCAAGCTGACCGCCAAGGGGCGCCAGGCCTTCGCGAGGCTCGATCGCAGCTCGCATGAGGAAGTCGCCAGGACGTTGCGTCGGATGCCGGAAGCGGACCAGAGGCGGCTCACCGCTGCGATGACAGCGATCGAGGGCTTGCTCGATAGCGCACATGCACCTGCCGCGACATTGCGCGAACCGCGGCCGGGCGACATGGGCTGGGTCGTGCAGAGCCATGGTGAGAGCTATGCCAGCGAATATGGCTGGGATTCTTCGTTTGAAGCGCTCGTTGCCGAGATTGCCGCGCAATTTCTCAAGTCATTCGACGCCTCGCGCGAGCGATGCTGGATCGCCGAACTCGATGGGGCGCCGGTTGGCTCGATTTTTCTGGTTCGCCATGACGACGACGTCGCCAAGCTCCGCCTGCTCCTGGTCGAACCAGCCGGACGCGGTCACGGCTTGGGAAAGCGACTGGTCGGAGAATGCATTGGCTTCGCGCGGGCCTGTGGCTATCGCAGGATCACGCTGTGGACGCAAAGCATTCTGACGGCGGCCAGAAAAATCTATCAGGACGCCGGCTTTGTGCTGGTGGCGAGCGAACCGCACCGCAGTTTCGGCCAAAGCCTGATCGGCGAAACCTGGGAGATGAAGCTTTAGCGGCTTTCCGCACTCTGCGAACGATATCCCTTGACGTCCACCATCACGAAGGCTGGACCGATGCCGCTACCGGATCGATGGCCGGCTCTGCGACGTCCGGCAGAAGCGTGACGAATTTGACGCCGTAAGTCTTGCCGCGGCGCCAGACCACCTCGCACAGATCGCGCTTGTGATGACCCTTCACCAGCGTCAGCTCGAAGCGGTCCCTCACGTCCATCGCATCGTCGGTTGCGATCCGCGCGCCTCCCGACGACAGGTCCAGGATCTGGCATTCGTACTCGGTCACGCCGTTGTCAGCCGAAATCCAGGCCAGCCGCTTGTGCAGCTGCCGTCGCGGCTCGCGCTGTACCCTCGCCCGGGGATCGACAACACTCATCAAGGTCACCGGCTCGTTGCATCCCCTTTCAGCCCCGGCAAACGTCGAGGCTTCGACGAATCTGACGGGTACTTCGTAAGGTTCCGTTAGTACATTGTTTTGGAATTTAAACGTTATCGACGGACCCTTTGTGCAAATGGCTCCCTCAAGCCGACGCACCGTTCGCCTTGGGCCGGCGCAAATGCTCGTCAAGTCGCGGCATGATCTCGACGAAATTGCAGGGCCGCGTGCGATAATCGAGCTGGGCGCCAAGAATTCCGTCCCAGCCATCGCGGCAGGCGCCCGGCGAACCGGGCAGGCAGAAGATGAAGGTCGCGCTGGCCACGCCCGCGGTCGCACGGCTCTGGATCGTCGAGGTACCGATCTTGGCGTGACTGAGCATATGAAAGGCGATGGAGAATCCATCCATCCGCTTCTCGAACAACGGCTCGATCGCCTCCGGCGTGACGTCGCGGCCGGTGAACCCGGTGCCACCCGTGGTGATGACGGCGTCGACGGCAGGATCGGCGATCCAGCGCCTGATGATCACGCGGATCGCCTCGACGTCGTCGAGGATGATTTCACGCGCGGCGAGATGGTGGCCCGCCGCCTCAATCCGCTCCGCCAGCGTCGCGCCGGATTTGTCGTCGGCCAGCGTTCGGGTGTCCGAGATGGTGAGCACCGCGATGTTGAGCGGCACGAATTGCTTGGTTTCGTCAATCGAGGTCATGCGAGGTCAGACAATCATTAGAGCGACGCAGCACCAAACGTGTCGCAGGCCTTCAACGTTCCCTGCTGATAGCCGGTCATGAACCATCGCTTGCGCTGTGCCGCCGAGCCGTGCGTGAAGGAGTCCGGCACCACGCGCCCCGTGGCCTGGCGCTGCAAGGTGTCGTCGCCGATTGCGGATGCGGTCGCCAGCGCGCCGTCGATATCGCCGGCTTCGATGAAGCCCGGCCGCTTCTTCTCTTCGCGGTTGACCCAGAGACCGGAGAGACAGTCCGCCTGCAGTTCCACCCTGACCTGAAGCGCATTGGCCGCCGCCTTGCTGCCGGACGCACGCTGTTGTTCGGTCACTTTCGGCAAAATGCCGAGCAGGTTCTGGATGTGATGTCCGGCTTCATGCGCGATGATATAGGCGGCGGTGAATTTGCACGCCGAGCCCTGACAGCCATGGAATCTGGTTTCGATCTCGCGGAAGAAGCCGGTGTCGAGAAAGATCTGCCGGTCCGGCGGACAGTAGAACGGCCCCATCGCCGACTGCGCCATGCCGCAGCGCCCGCCATTGGTCTGATTGCGGAACAGCACGACGCGCGGGCCCGTATAGGTCTTGCCTGCAGCCTGGAAAATCTCGCTCCAGCGATCGTCGATCTCGCCGAGAATGCCGGCGATCATGCTGCCCATTTCGTCGGTTGGCGCGCCGCGCTTGACGGTCGTGGAGCGCCGGTCGGTCTGGTAGGTCGGCGCCTGGCTGCCGCCTCCGGTCAGGATTTCAGCGCCGCCAATCAGGACGCGCGGGTCGATTCCGAAGGCGTAGCCGACCAGGCCGAGCACGATGATGGTGCCGATGCCAAGGCCGCCGCCGCCACCGATCGGCAATCCAAAGCCGCCGCCCCCGCCGCCCAATCCGCCGCCGCTATCGTCGCGACGGTCATCGATGTCGTCGCTGCGGCGAAAATCATCGTAACGCATGGCCTGACTTCCTCGTTGCGTCTCAGTTCAGCCACCTCTCTCATCCGGGCGGAGGCGGCAGAATTTTCTTCGTCTCGTCTAATAACCTGCCCGGCAAAAATTGCCTAGTGGAGGCGGATCGGCAGCGTCCCGAAAGCTTTTTCGCCGATACCGGCGGCGAACGCCCAAATCTCAATTCTCCTTAAAATTCCGTAGCTACTGCGTGCGTGCGATTTCCGAACCTTGGCGAAATTTCTTCGCCTGCAACGACGAATTCATCGGATCGTGGGCGTGAAAGAATTGCCCGGTTAAGTCGATTTTTACTTTGCCCCGTCAAAGTGGCGTCAGTCGGTTGTTAGGTCCCGCGTCGCCGACAGCGTCGCCTGAGTCAGAGTATTTGAGTCATGGTTGTGTCGCGTCGCGGGGCGTCTGCAAGGGCGCCCCGCACTAAATTTGAGTCCGATCCGGATAGCCGCATCATTCTTGGCGATTGCGTCGCCGAGATGTCGAAGTTACAGGCTGGCTCCGTCGATCTCGTCTTCGCCGATCCGCCCTACAATCTCCAGCTCAAGGGCGAACTCAAGCGCCCCGACGAATCCCATGTCGATGCCGTCAACGACGACTGGGACAAATTCTCTTCGTTCGCCGCCTATGACGATTTCACGCGTGCATGGCTGCTCGCCTGCCGCCGCCTGATGAAACCGTCGGCGACGATCTGGGTGATCGGCTCCTATCACAATATCTTCCGCGTCGGCGCGATCATGCAGGACCTCGGCTTCTGGGTCCTCAACGACATCGTCTGGCGCAAGACCAACCCGATGCCGAATTTCCGTGGCCGCCGCTTCACCAACGCGCACGAGACCATGATATGGGCGGCGCGCGACGAGAAAGCCAAGGGTTACACGTTCAATTACGAGGCATTGAAGGCCGCCAACGAAGACGTGCAGGCGCGATCGGACTGGCTGATCCCGCTCTGCACCGGCGAGGAACGATTGAAAGGCGAGGACGGCAAGAAGGTCCATCCGACCCAGAAGCCCGAAGGCCTGCTGGCGCGGGTGCTGTTGTCATCGTCGAAGCCCGGCGACCTCGTGATCGATCCGTTCAACGGCACCGGCACGACCGGCGCGGTGGCAAAACGGCTCGGCCGCCGTTACATCGGCTTCGAGCGCGACAAGACCTATGCGGCCGCCGCCGAAGAGCGCATCGCCTCGATCGAGCCGCTGCCGGAAGCAGCGCTCGCACCGTTCCTGACCGCGCGCGATGCGCCTCGCATCGCCTTTTCCGAACTGATCGAGCGCGGCATGATCTCGCCGGGCACGAAGCTGGTGGATGCCAGGAAGCGTCATGGCGCGCTGGTCCGTGCCGACGGCGCCATCATGCTCGGCGACAAGGTCGGCTCGATCCACCGCATGGGCGCGGTCGCGCAAGGAGCCGAGGCGTGCAACGGCTGGACGTTCTGGCATGTCGAGACCAAGCAGGGCCTCAAGCTGATCGACGAGTTGCGCGCCGAAATCCGCAGCCGGATGGCGGCGGGGTAAGCTCTCAACGTCGTCCCTGCGCACACGCAGGGACGACGCACGATTCAAATTTCAAACAGCCGTCGTACGAACGCAGCTACGCGATCTCGCCGCGAGTTTCGCGCGAGGTTTGGCCTATTCGATCCGCCCTCTGCCATCAAAGGGCGCAGGGAATGCCGGGCGCTCGATGCACCCGCAGCCTTGTGTGCGTAGTAAGAAAGCACACAAGTTAGTCACCACGGTCACACCGGAAACATCCGGCATTCCCCGCGCGGTGGTTTTAACGGCCTATGGCGGGCTCTCCCCGGTGATCTTGTCACCGTCCCCGCGCAATGCGAAGCATTGTCGCGAGTTGATGCCGGCGTCGAGGCATCAGGACCACACGCTTTCGCCGTCCGCTTTCGACATCGCTCGTCAATCGATGCAAAAGCGTCCATCGCATCCCGCACCCAACTTTCGTGACGATCGCGAAGCGCCCCTCTGGGCGGGCACGGAACGGCCGGGCTTTTAAAGTTGATTTGCCCGTCGTCGCAACCGGAGAGCCTGCGACACGTTGGCACGACGGGCAAATCAGTTTGGTCAACAGAAACCGTGTCAAGGACTTTCGCGCTGATTGGCGCCGCGACTGAAGAAAAAGCCGACATCGACGACGGTCGTTGCTGAACCGGTCGCGGCGCTCGTCACACCCGTCTTGCAGGGCCCGTTCGAAGTGATCAGCCCGCCGCTGCCTCGACATGCCGAGCCAGCTTGTCCAGCGTCTGGTAGCCGTACTCTACGGCGCCGAAGGCGATCGTCCCGTCGCGCTGCGCCTTGGTCGGATGCAACTGCCGCAGGGTGATCACGGTCTTGCCGTCGCTCTGCTCATCGAACGTAATCGTGCTGCGAAAAAGGGCTGGATCGTCATCCATGTCCGAACCGTGATCGATCTCGATCAGGCGTGGCGGCTCGATGCGCCGAAAGCGTATTCGGTTCGTAAACCGCTGGCCGTTTGGGGCGAGCATGTCGAACCGCCACACGCCGCCGACGCGAATGTCGATTTCCCTGGTTTCGATCTTGAACCCCGTCGGCCCGAACCAGTTCGGCAAATGCTCCGGTTTTGTCCAGGCGGCAAAGACGACATCACGCTTTGCCTTGATGACACGCGAGAGAACGATCTCGCGATCGATATCATGGTGTGCGAGGGCGGCGTCCGGAGTTGAGGTCATGGCGATTCCTGTGCTTTTGAGGATGTAGTGTGGTTGGGCGCATCATTTGCGACGCCGTCTCCTTGGCGGCTTCTTCTCAAGCGTCGCGACATAAGCTTCGAGCCGGTCAAGGCGGGCTTCCCAGATGGCGCGCTGCTCGGCGAGCCAGTTCTCGGCCCCCTCCATGGCGCCCGGCATCAGACGGCATGTGCGGACGCGGCCATGCTTCTCCGAAGAGACGAGGCCGCCGGTTTCCAGCACGCGTAGGTGTTTCATCAGGCTCGGCAGAGCCATGTCGAACGGTTGAGCGAGTTCGCCCACGGAAGCCTCGCCTTGCGAGAGCCGCGCGATGATTGCTCGCCGCGTTGGATCGGCGAGCGCGCTGAACACGTTGTCGAGACGAGGATTATAGTTAGCCATGGAGCTAACAATAGACGCGCGACGGGCATCTGTCAACAATAGTTTTCCAATTGGATAACTGTCTGTCTGCCGGCGGGCGAGAGGCCGCTCATTGGAATGCGCTGGCAACAGGGTCATCAAATGTGTCGCGACAGGCAACTGTCGGCATTCGTTCTTGCCATGACCGCCGGCCAGGTCGTGTCGTCAAGAATTCAGAGGTGCCCTCGTTGAGTTCGGGAGCGTCGTGAATGCCGCCATACACTGCGCGTCGAAATTCAGTGCGGCATGGCTGAAAAAAATATCGAGGTGCCGCAGGTTAAGCGGATCGAATTTCGCATCGGCATTCACGTCGGCGACATCATTTTTGATGACAACGACATCGTCGGCGATGGCGTAAACATTGCTGCCCGCCTTGAGAAGGCAAATCGTGTGGCTACCGAGTCGCCTGTCGGCATTTTCTGGCTTTCCTTTGAGGAGCCGCCGCGAGACTGAAAGGGGCGTTGGGATCGCTTAGGTATTATAGTACCTTCAACCAATGAACCCTGGGTTTCGTCGACGATGGAAGCGCTCCGGAGATTGACGGGAATCTAAAAAAGCCGCTTTCCTTAAGATAGGCTGCACACCACCGTTCTCTGCGTTTGCGGCGGCTCGCGTTTTGCTTAGGGAGGCGGCGCCGATGGGAATCAAGCTGGTAGCTGCACAGTCGGCCCCGATCAAGATTGCTCCGGTTGCTCCGCAACGACGTTTATCGGCGGTGATGTTGGCCGATGTCGTCAACTACAGCCGCATGATGAGCCGTAGTGAGGAGGAAACGCATGCTCGAGTTACGAAGCAGGTCCGCGAGCTGATTGAACCAACTATCGAGAAATACAGCGGGCATCTCGTGCGCAGCATGGGCGACGGGCTGCTGGTTGAGTTCACGAGCGCGGTCGATGCGGTACGTTGCGCACTCGACATCCAGCGCGGCCTTGCCACGAGCCAAGTGAACGAAAAAGATCGCATCCTGCTGCGGATCGGGATCAATACAGGCGACGTTCTCGTGGATCGTCGAGATATCTACGGAAACAGCGTCAATATTGCCGCGCGGCTTGAGGCTTTGGCCCGGCCGGGGACAATATGTGTCAGCCAGAGTATCTACGACCAGACGCGCGCCCACGCCGAGTTTTTTTTCGCGAACTGCGGGACGCACCGGCTAAAGAACATCCCGTACCCGATCCACGTGTATGAGATTGCCTCTGAGCCAATCCGGGTTCCGCTCCTCACTCGACTTGCTGCCTACAAGTTCGAATTGAAGGCAGCCCTTTGCATCGCCGCGATAGTTTTCGCTTCAATCGCTTTCGTTTTCATGTTTCGCGAGAGACATGGGGAGGTGATGCGGACAAACAGGATCGTCGTGCTGCCCTTCAAAAACATGAACGGGGATACGGCCGACGACTATTTGGCTGACGCAATCACTGACGATTTAACGACCGAGCTGTCTCGGTTGCAGCGCGCCTGGGTGATAGCCTCCCGCACGGCTTTTACCTACAGGGACAAACCGAACGACCCTCGCCAAATTGGCCGCGAGCTTCGCGTCCGCTACGCGTTGGAAGGCAGCGTAAGGCGTGCCGGACCAAACGTCCAAGTCAGCGCGCAACTGATCGATATCGAAAGCGGCACCAACCTTTGGGCCAACTCTTTCGACTATGAAACCAGCAGTCTGCTTGATCTGCAGGACGAACTGATGGGCCGAATCGCCAATTCGCTGAATGACCAGGTGACGCGTGCTGGCGCACGAGGCGAAGTCGGTACGTTAGCAGCAGATCACAATCCGCTGGATGAAAGGATGCGAGCAATGGCCGCAAGTGCCGGTTACCCCACTCCTCAGAAATTTCTTGAAACTCGGCAACACGCTGAGGCAGGACTGAAAGCCGATCCAGACAACGCGCGTCTTCTTGGTCTTCTCGCCAGCGTTCTGGTTGGGGACGTACTCAACGGCTGGAATGACGCAGGCCGGCCTGAGGTTGATCGCGCTGAAGCCGCAGCAAAAAAAGCAATAGGCCTGGACTATAATACTCCGATCGCGCATCACGCACTTGGTTACGTCCACCGGCTACATGGGAACCACAAGGCTGCTCTGGATGCGTTCAATACGGCGACAAAGATCGACCCGAACTTTGCGAGATCGTATGCGCAGGCCGGAAACGAAATGGTCTTTCTCGGCAATCCTGGGGAAGCGAGCGCCCTGGTCGCGAAGGCAATCGAACTCAGTCCCAATGATGCTGCTATCGCCACGTTCCTCTGGGTCCAAGGACGTGCTTATTTCACACTGGGCGACTATCCAAAGGCTATCAAGGCTCTCGAGGACTCCGTGAGGGCGAGACCAAATCTTTGGTATGTCCAGGCGTGGCTGACCGCGGCTTATGCCCTGTCTGATCGTGATGTAGACGCGCGAAAGGCACTCAAGGAATTTCAGGAGAAGTACCAGACGCGATCCAGCCTTGATGCAATCGCTCAATATTACTCGGAAAAACAATACCAAAATCCCACGCTGAAAGACGCTTCAGACAGGCTGTTGAAGGGCCTGCGGAAGGCGGGCCTGAAATAGATTGCGCGGCCTGCCAGCGATATGCGCGACATCCGGGCAAAGCCCCGGATATCGCGCTGCTCATCCGGGCTACACTTGCCGAAGTGCTGCGTATCCGCCGACGGCAACCGGAGCCAATTGCTTGTCACGCATTATCAGACCTCCGGCAATCGAAGAGCTGCCAGCGCTCTCGGCACTATGCTTCAGATCGAAAGCGGTGTGGGGCTACGACAGCGACTTTATGGAAGCGTGTCGCGGAGAGCTCTCCATTGATCCCAGTGACTTGCGATATACCTCAATCGCCGTCGCGGAACAGGACGGCGGGCTCGCTGGCGTTGCGCAAATCAAAGTCACCGGAAGCGACGCAGACTTGCTCAAGCTGTTCGTCGAACCGGCCGTTTTGCGTAGCGGTATCGGCCGAGCGCTTTTTGCCTGGGCGGCTGACTTGGCAACCAGCCAGGGTGCCGATCGCCTTTTGATCGAGGCCGACCCGGATGCTGCGCCCTTCTATCGCCGAATGGGCGCTCGGGATGTCGGCCTGGCTCCGTCCGGATCGATACCTGGAAGGACGCTGCCAAAATTGGTCAAAGACCTGTGTTCGATATCCTGAGCATCGACAGGCAGTTTTTTGCTAGTTGCTAGAGCTGCCTTCAACGCTATCGCATATACGTCGGTGGCAACCCGGGCGGCACCGAACCCGAGAGGAATGAGGCCAGGAACATTTTGCCAAGGACGTGGCTGGTTTCCGCAGTCTCGGCCAGAAGTCGTCTTTCGCGAATCGCCAACTCGAACTGCGCAGAGCTGGGCGCCGAGAGGCTGTCGTCGGGTTTGTCCCGCGGTGCCAGCGCCGAAGCGCTGAACAGCACTCCCGCATAGTAGAGCCGCGTAAGGGCCCGCACCTGCGCCAGTCGATCGCGCAGAAGGGCATCCGGCTCATCGCCGAGCCAGGCGAACAGCAGCGCCTCTTCCAGTTCCGGCGACGACGCGAAGTTGTCGAGCGCGGTCGCCACATCGACCAGCGGATCGTTGCGGTAGGCGCTCTCCCAATCGATCAACCACAGCCGCTTGCCATCGAACAGAATGTTTCTAGGGAGCACATCGTTATGGCTCGAAACACAATTCTCCGAACCATAGGTCCGGCAAATTTGCTCTAGCCGTCCAGAAGCCTCGTCCAAGAGGCCCTCAACGAAAAGCCCGGTCTTACAAACATGGGCCCACAGCCGCTTTACAATGTCTGGGTAGTGCACGAAGTATGGAAATAAGGGCACGCCCTGTAGCTCCTTAAGCATCGCCCCAATCGCCCGGGCTAGCCCCGAACCGCCACCCGGATATGTTTCAAGTGGTCTATCTTCGATGAAATCCATCATCACAACACGATCGTTGACGTCGAAGTAATGAAGCTGGGGCGCGATACCCTCCTCCGCAGCGATGCGCATCGAAAGATATTGGTGAGGATTGCGCAACGGGCTGGCGGAACCTTCTATTCGCAGCACAAAACGTCGACCACTGGCTTCGACTAAAAAAACGAATGCTCCCGAGACACCGCCCGTCAAAGGTCGGACGCCAGAGATTGCGGCAGCCCCGAGTACGACCGCGATCGCCCGCTCCGCCGTGTGCCGCTGGGACTCGGAAAGTGCTGCGAACGGATCGTTAGTCATTGCTTGCATCTAGCTCCTGAAATCGACAACCTACAGGCGAGGCAAAGTCCGGGAAAGCCCTGATCGAGCCTCTAAGCTGTTGATCCATGCCTCGCCTCTTTGGCCGCTTCCTGCAACCCTTCACAAACTCGTCGCTTGCCCTTTGCGGCGAAATTTGTGCAGTCTCCGCCGCCATTGAGCGGTACCGCCGATCTGGCGGCGGCAACAAAAAGGGAGATCTGAATGCTCAAATTCTATTTCAACGGCGCGCCGAACCCGAACAAGGTCGCGCTGTTTCTCGAAGAGACCGGCCTGCCCTGCGAATTGATCGCCGTCGACACCCGCAAGGGCGAACAGTTCAAGCCGGAATTCCTCAAAGTCAATCCGAACGGCAAGGTGCCGGCGATCGACGACGACGGCGTTTTCGTTTTCGACTCGAATGCAATCCTGCTCTACCTCGGCGAAAAGACCGGCAAGTTCATGCCCGCCAACACGCCGAAGAATCATGCGCAGCTTTATTCATGGCTGATGTTCATTGCGACCGGCCTCGGCCCCTATTCCGGTCAGGCGGTGCATTTCAAGCACGCAGCGCCCAAGGACCTCGAATACGCGCACAACCGCTACCAGTATGAAGCCCATCGCCACTACAAGATCCTGGACGATCATCTTTCCAGGAGCAAATACATGGTCGGCGATACCTACACGATCGTCGACATGGCGTTCTGGGGCTGGGTGCGCATGGCACCGTACGTGCTCGGCGACGACGTCTTCACCAAATATCCGAACGTGAAGCGCCTGCACGATGAAATCTCGGCACGCCCGGCTGCCGCGCGCGCCATCGCGCTGAAGGACAAGTTCACCTTCAAGGCCGAAATGGACGATGCGGCGCGCAACATCATGTTTGGTCACCTCAAAACCAAGGTGGCCTGATGTCATTCCGGGACACGCGCCTTACGCGTGGACCCGGAATCCATGGCACCACAACGATACCGGAAAAATGGATTCCGGGATCAGCCCTGTGGGCTACCCCGGAATGACGAAGAATCCTCAATCGGCTGCGCGCGCCTTCTCGTCCGGAAACTTGCCTAGCGCGCGTTCGGTCAGTACGGAATCGCAATATTCCCGGATCTCCTTGATCCTGCCGCCCTCGAAGCGGAACACCAGGCAATAATCGTTGTCGTAACGCACGCCTTCCCGCGTGACGTTATCGCCCTTGGCTTCCACCACGACATGGTCGCCATCGGCGATGATGCGATGCGCGATCGTCCGCGTCCGCTCGGCAAGGCGCGTGCGAACGAGACCGTGCAGATCGTTGAGGATCGATGGCTTGCCAGTGAAGGTGCGCGACCACGAATATTGACCGGTCACAGTCCAGATCGCGTCGTCGGCAAGGCTTGCGACAAACAGCGACCGATCGCGCACGGCGGGATCGGTATTGCCGGCGGCTGCGAAAATCTGCTCGATCAGTTTCTTGTTGCTGGCGGTATCGCTCATGGCGGCCTCTTTCGCGGGTATAAATACTCCGACTATCATTGCGCCTGGATCTTTCATTCTTCCAATCGATATGAAATATGATACCCATTCATCCAATGAATTTGAATTCGCTTGACCTCAATTTGCTGGTCGCGCTCGACGCCCTGCTCCGCGATGCCAGCGTCACCCGCGCGGCGATGCGGATCGGCCTGTCGCAGCCGGCGGCGAGCCATGCGCTGCAGCGGCTGCGCGACGTGATCGGCGATCCGCTTCTGGTCCGCACCGGCGCGCGGATGGAATTGACGCCCCGCGCGGAGGCGTTGCGCGGGCCGCTCGCGCAAACGCTCGACCAGGTACGCGGGCTTTTCATGCCCGACGAGTTCGACGCCGGCCGCAGCGAACGGCATTTCCGCCTGATGATGCCGGATCTCGCGGTCGAGCTGCTGATGCCGTCCTTGATGGAAAAGCTCACCCGGCAGGCCCCACGCGTGACCATCGAGGTGGTGCCATGGCGGGGACCGGCGATCTTCAACGCGGAGTTTGCCCGCACCATCGATCTGGTCATCTCGATCGGCGATGCCTTCAAGGGCTTTCACCGCCAGCGCCTCTATGCCGACAGCGACGCGCTCGCGGTTCGGCGTAACCATCCGATGGGCGCGAAATTGAGGAAGCGCGAAGCGTTCCTCGCCGCCCGGCATGTCGCCGTCGTGATCCGCGGCGCGCGCGAAGACCTGATCGACACCTGGTTGCGCGGAAAAGGCATCGAGCGGCGGATCGCGCTGGTCGTGCCCGGTTATATCGAGGCGCTGCATGTCGCCGCTCGCACTGACCTCGTCGCGTTCGTGCCGCGCCGCCTGATCGCCGCACTTGAAAAGCAACTGTCGCTGCAAACAGTGACGCCGCCGTTCGATCCGGGCATCGACGAACAGCACATGTTCTATCCGACCCGCGCCCAGTTCGATCCCGGCTCGATCTGGCTGCGCAAGCTCATGCTCGCGACCGGCCGGGAGCTGGACGGATCGAAAAGACTAGCGGGTCGAAGCCCTTAAATCGCCGGCCTTCGCAGTTGCCCACTTGCACCGCCCATGTCATGACGCTGTCATCTCATAGAGGGGATCATGACAGTTCTTATCGCGGGCGGCGGAATTGGCGGGCTGACGCTGGCACTCAGCCTGCACCAGATCGGCGTTCCCGCCAAAGTCTTCGAGAGCGTTCCCGAGTTGAAGCCGCTCGGCGTCGGCATCAACGTCTTGCCGCACGCCGTCCGCGAATTGATCGAGCTTGGCCTGCACGACCGGCTCAGTGCCGAGGGCGTCGCGACCAGGGAACTGGCTTATTTCTCCAAGCGCGGCAAGCCGATCTGGAGCGAACCGCGCGGCCTGGAGGCGGGCTACAAATGGCCGCAATTCTCGATCCATCGCGGCACGCTGCAACAGATCCTGCTCGATACGGCAATCGAACGGCTCGGCGCGGAGAATATCCTCACCAGCCATCACTTGCGCGACTGGACCGAAACGTCCGACGGCATTCGCGCCAGCTTCATCGACAAGGCCACCGGAAAACCCGCGGGCGATTACGAAGGCGCGGTTCTGATTGCCGCCGACGGCATTCACTCGGCGGCGCGGGAAAGGCTTTATCCGAACGAAGGCCCGCCGATCTGGAACGGGCGCATCCTCTGGCGCGGCGTGACGGCGGCGAAGGCCTTTCTGTCCGGCCGCACCATGATCATGGCCGGCCACGAAACCCTGAAATTCGTCTGCTATCCGATTTCAAGGGAGCCGGATCGCGACGGCAAGTCTGGGATCAACTGGATCGCCGAGCGGCACATGCCGCCGAGCTATCAATGGCGGCGGGAAGATTATAACCGCACCGCGAAGCTGGAAGAATTTCTGCCGTGGTTTGCCGACTGGACGTTCGACTGGCTCGATGTCCCTGGCCTGATCAAGAACTGCTCGCATGCGTTCGAGTATCCGCTGGTCGATCGCGATCCTGTCCCGCAATGGACGTTTGGCCGCGTCACGCTGATGGGCGATGCCGCGCATCCGATGTACCCGATCGGCTCCAATGGCGCGTCGCAGGCGATTCTGGATGCGCGGGTTCTGACCCGCGAGATCCAATCTCACGGCCCGAATGAGGCCGCACTCAAGGCCTACGAAGCCGAACGGCGTCCCGCCACGACCGAGC
>NZ_DAHUXJ010000004.1 GCF_027307225.1 Bradyrhizobium sp.
CCCGCGTTTTTGCTGCGTCCTGTGCGCGCCCGAGTCTGATTCCAGACCGGGCTGGCGGCGCGAAGACAATGCGATAGCAAGGCGTCCTCGTTTACCCCTCGTTAGTCAACCCACGGTAGCTTCCTCGCCATAGTTTATGAGATTGGCGCGAGAATCGGGCCGCGCTGACATGCATTTTGGGGACGCGGTTCAGTGCTGGACGAACACGAACGCACGATGGCGTTTGCCGAACTGGCATTGGGCCAGATCCGGTCGCTGCGGCAAACCGCAATCCCGCGCAACTATGAAATCTGGTACGTCTACGCCACCGGATACAATTCGCAGCTCAATCAGGTCATCAACGAGACGCTTGCCCGCAACGGCAAGCTGACCGAAGCCGATCTCGAGCAGATCTACGAGACCTACCTTTCCCACCTCAAGACGACCGATCGCATCGACAAGGTCGGCGCGCGCGTCATCGGCGAAATCGACGATGTGATGCGGCTTATCGGCGACGCGCTTGGCATGTCCGCCGCCTACAATGCAAGCCTCTCCGGCGCCACCGAGAGACTGACAAAAGCCGTGGACCGCGAGCAGGTCATGAAGGTGGTGGACTCGCTCGTCAAGACGACGAACGAGATGCGCGACACCGCCAAGGCGCTGGAAGACCGGCTGGCCTTGTCGAAAGCCGAAATCAGCAATCTTCAGCAGAGCCTCGAGGCCATCAGGGCCGAGAGCCTTACCGATCCCCTGACCGGGCTCGGCAACCGCAAATACTTCGATCGATCGCTCGAAGTGGCGGTCGCGAATGCGATCGAGACCGGCGAGCCACTGTCGCTCATGATGTTCGACATCGACCATTTCAAGTCGTTCAACGACTCCTTCGGTCATCTCACCGGCGACCAGGTGTTGCGGCTGGTCGGGATGTCGCTGAAGCAGTCGATCAAGGGACAGGACATTACCGCCCGCTATGGCGGCGAAGAGTTTGCCGTCGTGCTGCCCGATACGGCGCTGCGCCAGGCGTTGACGGTCGCCGATCACATCCGGCGCGCCGTGATGTCGAAGGAATTGAAGAAGAAGTCCACCGGCGAGATTCTCGGCCGCGTCACCATCTCGGTCGGCGTGTCGATGCTCAAGGCGGGTGACGACACCGATTCCCTGATCGAACGCGCCGACGCTTGCCTTTATGCGGCCAAACGCGCCGGGCGCAACCGCGTGGTCTGCGAAGCCGATCCGGAATATATGGCGGAAACCCGCGGCGAAGTGGCTTAAACAAGCTCCTTTGAGCGAAATCAACTCCGCTTTCGCCGCGCCGTTTTGCGCGCGGCTGGTTTTCGCTTCGCCGCCTTCTTTGCCGCTTGCGTCTTGTCTGCGGCCTTCTCGTCTGGACTCTTCTTGCTCGCCGTTGTTTTGGCAAGGGGCTTCCTTGCCGCTTTCCGGCTCGGGCGTTTGCTCAGTGCGGCGCGCTGCGCGGCCGCGAGCGCGGCCTTCGCCCAGCCGGTCAATTCCTCGGAATCATCGAACAGCCGCGCTGGCAATTCCCAGTAGGAATTGACGGTGACGACCTTCCCCGTCGACCGCTGTTGATACTGGAACGGTTTCGATCCCTCCGCCTCGAACTGCGGGATGGTCGCTTCGTCGGCACGGAAATAAAGACCGGCGCGCAGGGCCAGCGCGAAATTGGTACCGTCGGCGGAAATGCCGTAACCGGAAAACATCCGGCGCAGCGTCACCGGGCCAAAACCCGAGAACAGGTCTGTCAGAAAATCGCGATCCATCGCATCGGCTATAGCACGTCGACGTCAACGACGCAGCACGATGGGACGGGATCAGTGTGGCGGTTCAGAAGTCCGCATCATTTGTGTCGCTGGTTCGTCATGCGGACTTCTGAACCAAAGCCGCACTTGAATAACAGCTTCGGGACACTAGCCTTCGACGTTCGCGGGCTTGAGCTGAACGGATTCGCCGCAGCCGCAGGCGCCGACCTGGTTCGGGTTGTTGAAGATGAACTGGGCCTGCATCCTGTCGGTCCTGTAGTCCATCTCGGTGCCCAGCAGGAACAGCACGGCCTTGGGATCGATCAGGATCTTCACGCCCTTGTCCTCAACGACTTCGTCGGTCGGACGGACCTCGTGGGCGTATTCGACGGTATAGGATTGACCGGCGCAACCGCCATTCTTGACGCCAACCCGAAGGCCGACGATTTCGGAATCGGCGCGCCCGGTCAGTTCCTGGATTCGCGCAGCGGCGGCTTCCGTCAGCTTCATCACCTGCGGACGGGGGCGCCTTGCCTTGGGGGCCGGAGAAGTCGGGGTCATGTCAGTCATGTGGCGTGTCCCAAAGCCAATTCAATAAGGGCGCCTGATCGCACCGGAGAACGCTCACCACATATTGAGGACGAGACGCGCCTCATCCGACATGCGGTCCGGCGTCCACGCCGGGTCCCACACCAGGTTGACGTTGACGACACCCACGCCCGGCACACTGGCGACGGCGTTCTCCACCATCGTCGGCAACTCGCCGGCCGCCGGGCAATTCGGCGTAGTCAGCGTCATCACCAGATCGACGGAACGGTCGTCCTTGAGCTCGACCTTGTAGATCAGGCCGAGTTCATAGATGTCAGCCGGAATTTCCGGATCGAACACTGTTTTCAGCGCGGCCACGATGTCGTTGCCCAGCCGTTCTGTTTCCTCCGGCGGCAACGCCGAATACGTTTCCATGTTGGAAGTCTTCACTTCCACGTCCTTTTCGGGACTCTTGACTTCAGCTGTGTCGGTCATGCGAACAATTCCCGCGCCTTGATCAGCGCCTGCGCCAAATGGTCGATTTCCTCGCGCGTATTATACATCCCGAAGGAAGCCCGGCACGTCGCGGTCACATTGAACCGCTCTAAAAGCGGCATCACGCAATGGGTACCGGCGCGAACCGCGACCCCCTGCCGGTCGATGACGGTCGCGACATCGTGGGGATGGGCGCCCTTCATTTCGAAGGAAATCACAGGTCCCTTGCCCTTCGCGGTGCCGATCATGCGCAGCGAGTTGATTTCGCGCAGGCGTGCCTCGGCATAGGTCAGAAGATCGTGCTCATGCGCGGCGATGCGCTCCTTGCCGATCGAATTCACGTAGTCGATCGCAGCTCCCAGTCCGATCGCTTCCACGATCGCCGGCGTACCGGCCTCGAACTTGTGCGGCGGGTCGCCATAGGTGACGACCTCGCGCCCGACCTCGCGGATCATCTCGCCGCCGCCGTTATAGGGCCGCATCTTCACGAGGTGATCGTATTTCGCATAGAGCACGCCGATGCCGGACGGCCCGTACAGCTTGTGACCGGTGCAGACATAGAAATCCGCGCCGATATCCTGCACGTCGATCATCAGGTGCACGGCGCCCTGGCTGCCGTCGACCAGAACCGGAATGCCCTTTGAATGGGCAATCGTCACGACGTCTTTCACCGGCACGATGGTGCCAAGCGCGTTCGACATCTGCGTGATTGCGACGAGCTTGGTGCGCGACGTGAGCTGCTTTTCGAACTCCTCGATCAGGAAGTTGCCTTCGTCGTCGACGTCGACCCATTTGATGACGGCGCCCTGACGCTCCCGCAGGAAATGCCAGGGCACGATGTTGGAATGGTGCTCCATGATCGAGAGCACGACCTCGTCGCCCTCGCCGAGGTTCGGCCCGCCCCACGACGAAGCCACAAGGTTGATCGCTTCGGTCGCGTTGCGGGTGAAGACGATTTCTTCGGGCCGCGAAGCCTTGAGGAAGGCTGCGACCTTGGCGCGGGCGCCCTCATAGGCCTCGGTCGCCGCGTTGGCGAGATAATGCAGACCGCGATGCACATTGGCGTATTCGCTTCGATAGGCCTCGGTCATGCGATCGAGCACAGCGTTCGGCTTTTGCGCAGACGCGGCGTTATCGAGATAGACAAGCGGCTTGCCATAGACCTGCATGGCAAGCGCGGGAAAATCCTCCCGCAGCCGGGCGACATCGTAAGAACCATTTGCGACGGCCGGATGCATGGTCATCCCCGCACTTCCAGCCAGCGCTGCGCGGTCGCAATCGCCACTTCGCGCAAATCATCGCTAGCAATGGTTTCAATGGCCTCGCCAACGAAGGCCTGGATCAGAAGCGCCTGCGCTTCCTTCTCGGACAGGCCGCGGGCGCGCAGATAAAACAGCAGGCTTTCGTCGAGCGCGCCGGTAGTGGCGCCGTGACCGCAGGTCACATCGTCGGCGAAGATTTCCAGTTCCGGCTTGTTGTCGGCCTCGGCCTCGTCGGACAACAAGAGCGCCCGCGTCATCATCTTGGCGTCGGTCTTCTGCGCATCCGGCCGAACGATGATGCGGCCCTGGAATACCGAATGGGCGCGATCGTCGAGGACAGAGCGGAACACTTCCCGGCTCATGCAGTGCGGAACCGCATGATCCAGGAACAGCGTCGTATCGGCATGCTGACGGCCGTTGAGGAGATTGACGCCATTGGCGTTCACCTCGGCGCCCTCGCCTGCAAACGTAAGATGGCCCTGATAGCGGCTGAGGCCGCCGCCGCTCGTCATGTTGAAGGTGGTGAGGCGCACCTTTGCGCCAATCGTGAAGATCACGGTCGTGATGTTCGTGGCGTCCGCGCTATCTGCCATCAACCGCACGTGTTGAAGGTGGGCGTCGTCGCCGACGGAAATGCTGACGGCATCATTGACCTGGTAGGACTTGGCGCCGTCGGCCGCGACAAAGCTCTCCAGCAGCGTCGCCCGCGCAGCCTTTCCGATCTTCAGGAATGAGCGCGTATAGCTGGCTGCCGACGCGCGCGTGGCGACATGCACGATGTGAATCGGTTTTGTCAGAGCCTTGCCGTCGGCCACCGTGACCAAGGCGCCATCGGTTGCCATGGCCGCATTCAGCGCAATCATCGCGCCCGGTTCTGTGCCATTGCTGAGCAGTTCGGCATTCCTGCCGTCTTTCAGCGCCTCGCGCAACGTCTGCACGTGAACGCCGGCTTCCAGGCCGGCCAGCTTCGACAATGCCGGCGCGAAGGCGCCATCGACCAGCACCAGGCGCGAGCCGTCAACTTCTGGCAACGCGGCCAGCGCTGCCTCGGCGCGGTTCAGCGCGTTGGCGTCGGGCACGGCCGCAAGCGGCAGCACCTCGCGCATCAGCGCGCGCAGATCGGTATATTTCCAGTCCTCGAGCCGGCGATGCGGCAGACCTGCGCGCTCAAAGGCTTCAAAAGCCTGCGTGCGTGTCTCTGCAGCCTTGCCGGCGCCCGGCAAGCGATCGCGCACGCTGGCGAAAACATCGCTCACCGCTTGCCGCGTCTCGCTCTTGGCCAATACGACATTCATGGCAGATCCCGTTGTTCCAGCGCTCAGGCCGCGTCGTCGAACTGGGCGTATCCGGACGCCTCCAGTTCCAGCGCGAGTTCCTTGCCGCCGCTTTTGACGACCCTGCCTTTTGACATCACGTGAACGACGTCAGGGACGATGTAATTCAGAAGCCGCTGATAGTGCGTGATCACCACGATCGCCCTATCAGGCGCGCGCAACGCATTGACGCCGTCGGCCGCGATGCGCAGCGCGTCGATATCAAGGCCCGAATCCATTTCGTCGAGGATGCAAAGGCTCGGCTCGAACAGGGCCATCTGGAGGATTTCGTTGCGCTTCTTTTCGCCGCCGGAGAAACCGACATTGACGCCGCGCTTGAGCATGTCCTGCGGGATGCTGAGGCGTTTGGCGACCTCGCGTACCTTTTTCAGGAATTCCGGCGCCATCAGTTCGGTCTCGCCTCGTGCCTTGCGCTGGGCGTTATAGGCCGTGCGCAGGAAATTCATGGTGACGACGCCCGGGATCTCGACCGGATACTGGAAGGCGAGAAACACGCCCTTGGCGGCGCGCTCGTCCGGAGCCATCTCCAGGAGATCGTCGCCCTTGAACAGGATCTCGCCGCCCGTGACTTCATAGCCAGGTTTGCCTGCGATGACATGGGAGAGCGTCGACTTGCCAGATCCGTTCGGCCCCATGATCGCGTGGATTTCGCCCTCGTTCACCGTCAGCGACAGCCCGTGAAGGATTTCGCGCTCGTCGACGCGAACTTGCAAATCTTTGACTTCGAGTAGTGCCATTACGTTGTTCCGTCTTTCCGTTCATGCTCGTCCTGACGAGCGCCAAAGGTGCGTCTCGAAGGACGTGGCCGACAATCTTTCCTCTCATCCTTCGAGACGGCCGCTCACGCGGCCTCCTCAGGATGAGGAACTACCCGACCGATCCCTCCAGCGAGATCGAAATCAGCTTCTGCGCTTCGACCGCAAATTCCATCGGCAATTGCTGCAGCACGTCTTTCACAAAGCCGTTGACGACGAGGCCAACCGCCTCTTCCTGGCTCAGGCCGCGCTGGGTGCAATAAAACAACACGTCTTCGGAAATCTTCGAGGTCGTGGCTTCGTGCTCGAACAGCGCGGACGAATTCTTCGCCTCGACGTAAGGCACGGTGTGCGCGCCGCATTTGTCGCCGATCAGAAGTGAGTCGCAGGCGGTATAGTTGCGCGCGCCGGTGGCCTTCCGATGGGCCGTGACAAGCCCGCGATAGGTGTTCTGCGAGACGCCGGCCGCGATGCCTTTGGAGATGATCCGGCTGGTCGTGTTCTTGCCGAGATGAAGCATCTTGGTGCCGGAATCGACCTGTTGATGACCGTTCGAGATCGCGATCGAATAGAACTCGCCGCGCGAGTTGTCGCCGCGCAGGATGCAGCTCGGATATTTCCAGGTGATCGCCGAGCCGGTCTCGACCTGCGTCCATGAAATCTTGGAATTGACGCCGCGGCAGTCGCCCCGCTTGGTGACGAAATTGTAGATGCCGCCCTTGCCCTCGGAGTTGCCGGGGTACCAGTTCTGTACCGTCGAATATTTGATCTCGGCATCGTCCAGGGCGACGAGTTCGACGACAGCGGCGTGAAGCTGGTTCTCGTCGCGCTGCGGCGCGGTGCAGCCTTCGAGATAGCTGACGTAGGAGCCCCTTTCGGCGATGATCAGCGTGCGCTCGAACTGGCCGGTGTTGCGTTCGTTGATGCGGAAATAGGTCGACAATTCCATCGGGCAGCGCACGCCCGGCGGCACATAGACGAACGAGCCGTCAGAGAATACGGCCGAATTCAGCGTGGCAAAGTAATTATCCGATGTCGGCACCACGGAGCCGAGATATTTCTTCACGAGTTCCGGATGCTCGCGGATCGCCTCCGAGATCGGCATGAAGATCACGCCGGCCTTTCGCAACTCTTCCTTGAAGGTGGTCGCGACAGATACCGAATCGAACACCGCGTCGACCGCGATCTTGCGGCTCGGCGACGGCTCTCCGCCTGCGGGCGGTTCGACGCCCTCAAGGATTGCGACTTCGCGCAGGGGAATGCCGAGCTTCTCGTAGGTCTTGAGAATTTCCGGATCAATCTCGTCGATCGACGTCAGCGCCTTCTTCGGCTTCGGCGCGGCGTAATAATAGATGTCCTGATAGTCGATCTTCGGATAGTCGACGCGCGCCCAGGTCGGCTCGGTCATGGTCAGCCAGCGGCGATAGGCCTCCAGACGCCATTCCAGCATCCAGGCCGGTTCGTGCTTTTTTGCCGAGATGAAGCGGACGGTATCTTCCGACAACCCCTTCGGGGCTTTCTCGGACTCGATAAGCGTCTCGAACCCATATCGATACTGGTCGACGTCGATCCGGCGAACCCGATCGACCGTCTCTTGTACGGCAGCCATTCAGTCCTCCGCTCGCGGTTTCAAGGGCCGCGGTGGAACAAGTTCAATTCTCTGGGTCTCTTACGATGTTTCCCGGACGAAATCACCTGCTTAGAACGGTTCAAGCTGTGTTTCGTCGCTGACTCTTAAGTAGTCGGCCCGAAAGACTTCGCCAAGCCTCCAGGCAAGAATCGATGTCCGCATCCTGCGTGGACCAGCCCATACTGAGCCGCACTGCCCCTTGGGCGATTTCGGCGTCGAATCCCATCGCCTGAAGCACATGGGACGGCTGCACTTTGCCCGAGGAACAGGCTGAGCCAGACGAGACGGCTATTCCCGCCAGATCGAAGCCGATGACCGCGGTTTCAGCCCTTAAGCCCGGTACCGTGAACAGAGTGGTATTTGGCAACCGCTGCACGGAATCGGAGAATATGAGGGTGCCGCGGGTCTGCCGGAGGCCATTTTCCAGCTGTTTGCGCAAGGTCTGGATTCGCGCAGTGCTGGCCGGCAGGCAATCCATGGCGGCTGCAGCGGCGGCGCCAAAGCCCGCAATCCCGGCGACATTCTCGGTTCCGGCGCGGCGGCTCAATTCCTGTCCCCCACCGCGCAACAGCGGCTCCGGTCCGCTCAACCCCTCCGACAGCACCAGTGCGCCAACGCCCTTGGGGCCACCGACCTTGTGCGCAGACACCGTTAGAAGATCGACGCCCAGCCCCCTCATATCGAACGATATCTTGCCGAGTGCCTGGACCGCGTCGATATGCAGCACCCCGCCCGCCTCGTGGACGATCGCGGCGGCCTCTTCGACCGGCTGAATCGCGCCGGTTTCATTGTTTGCCAGCATGATCGACACCAGCGCCGGTGGCCCACCACGCAGCAAATCGCGCAGGTGGTCAAGATCGACGACGCCGGCACGGGTGACACCGATACTTGCGATAGAAGTTTGCGAAAACCGCCCGCCGAACAGCACGGAGACGTGTTCGACCGCCGACACAATGAGCCGTTCGACAGCCGAACCCCCATCGCGTCTCAGGCCAGGTGCCAGCGCCAGCGCATTGGCCTCCGTGCCGCCCGACGTAAAGACGACGCTCCTCGGTTGCGCTCCGACAGCAGTTGCGACTGCGCTCCGCGCCCCCTCGATCCATTTCCGTGCTTCACGGCCTTCAGCATGAACCGAGGATGCATTGCCCGGAAGATCCAGCGCGGCGGCGGTCGCGCGCCGCGCTTCGTCGCGAAGCGGCGTCGTCGCATTCCAGTCGAGATAAACGCGGTCAGACATCAGCGTAAAATAATACCTTCAACTTTTGCGGGCTTGCCGGATAAGCTACTTCTTATGCCAGTTGGCGATGAAATTCCGGAATGCCACCTAACATCTTGAACAAGCAAGCGGATGTTCAAAACCCTTGCATTTTGCCCCTCGCCCTATGTTAGAACGCGGCCTCCATCGTGAGCCATCGTCTGCGACCGGCTCTCCTCCTCGCGCGCCAGATGATGCCAGCGACACACTGGTCGACCGCCTAAGGACCGTCCATGCCTGAAGTTATTTTCACCGGCCCCGCGGGCCGTCTCGAAGGCCGTTATCACCCGGCGAAGCAGAAGAACGCGCCGATTGCGATGATCCTGCATCCGCATCCGCAGTTTCATGGCACGATGAATCATCAGATCGTCTATCAATGCTATTACGCGTTTGCGCATCGCGGATTTTCGGTGCTGCGTTTCAATTTCCGCGGCGTAGGCCGCAGCCAGGGCTCGTTCGATCACGGCACCGGCGAACTATCTGACGCGGCGTCCGCGCTCGACTGGGCGCAGACCATCAATCCGGAAGCCCGTGCTTGCTGGGTCGCCGGCTTCTCCTTTGGTGCCTGGATCGGCATGCAGCTTCTGATGCGCCGGCCCGAGGTCGAAGGCTTCATTTCGATCGCGCCGCCCGCCAATCTCTATGACTTCTCGTTCCTGGCGCCCTGCCCGTCTTCCGGCCTGATCGTGCACGGCGAGAAGGACGCGGTGGTGCCGCCGAAGGACGTCAACACCCTGGTCGAGAAACTCAAGACGCAAAAGGGCATCGTGATCGATCAGCAGATCATTCCCGGCGCCAACCATTTCTTCGACGGCAAGCTTGAACCGTTGATGCAGTCGGTCACCGCCTATCTCGACATGCGCCTGGCCAACGTTCGTTGACATGGCGTTTTCACGCGACGGGTGAAGCGGTTCGCGCCAAGAAAACGCGTCAGAAAAAGAGCTCCGAAAGATGACCGCTTGGATCGCCTTGCTGCGTGCGGTCAATGTCGGCGGCACCGGCAAGCTCGCGATGAGCGAGTTGAAGGCGATGTGCGAGGAGCTCGGCTTCATATCGGTCAAAACCTATATCGCCAGTGGCAACGTCGTCTTCGAGAGCCGGAAGTCGGAGGCCGCGATCAAGACGGAACTTGAGAAGCGGCTTGAGGCCTACGCCGGCAAGCCGGTCGGCGTGCTCGTTCGCAGCGCTTCGGAAATGGCGCGGGTCTCCGCCGATAATCCCTTTCCGAAACTGGCGCCAAACCGAACGGTGGCGTTATTCCTCGATCGCGCGCCGCCTGCCGATACTCTCGAAGGCGTCCGCGGCCAGAAGGATGAGAAGATCAAGTTCGGACGGCGCGAGATCTATGTCCATTACGGCGACGGGATCGGATCGTCGAAACTCGTCATTCCCGCCGCAAAGACCGGCACCGCGCGCAACATGAACACGGTTGCGACACTCGCCAAAATGGCCGCGGAACTTTAGGAATTATCAAGCTGCGGCTTGCGTCTGAAGCTGCGATATCCAGGAATTGCGCCGCTTCAGGAAATCACGCAGCAGCGCCGGGTATTCGGTACTGACCGCGCTGCGCACCGATGGCCGAACCGCGAGCGACTGGCGCCAACGCGCGAGCTTCGGCTTTTGCGAGAGAATTCCGAAGTCGCCTATTTCGTCGAACACGTCGAAGTAACGGAACACAGGACCAAATACGGCGTCGACCAGCGAAAAATCTTCGCCATCGAACCACGGCGCGACCGCGACGCGTGCCTCGAGGCGGGCGAAACGCGCCTCTAGCTGAGCGGCTTTGGCCTCAAATGCCGCTTTATCGGGCGCCGAATAAAGCCCGGCGATATCGTTGAGCACAGTTGAGCCGAACTCGATCCAGCCGCGGTGCTCGGCGCGCCGCAGCGGATCGGCGGGATGCAACGGCTTCGGTTCGGTTTCCTCAAGATATTCCAGAATGACTGCGGATTCGAAAATCGCGGCGTCGCCGACCTGGAGCACCGGCGTGCGGCCAAGCGGCGAGATCGCCAGGAACCAGTCCGGCTTATTGGAAAGATCGATGTCGACCCGATCGAATGAAACGGCCTTCTCGGTCAGCGCGATCACCGCACGCTGCACATAGGGGCAAAGCTTGTGGCTGATCAGCCGAAGACGAGTGGCCATTTGCAAGTCCGAACGTTCCATGCAGCTGCATTAAAACTATATGCAATTGCATTTACCGTCAAGGCTGGACGATGCCGCTCTCAGGGCCTGGCAACAAGGCCGCCCGTCATGGGCATCGACACGCCGGTGGTTGCGGGATAGCTGAGCGGCAATCCCTTCAGGCCACGGGCGGCGAGGAAGCCGAATGCCTGCGCCTCGATCGCATCCGTCGACCAGCCGAGCGCATCGGCGGCTTCAACACTGGCGGGGCTGAGCCGCTCGCGCAGCATCCGCAACATGGTGAGATTGCGCGCGCCGCCGCCGGCAACGATCCAACTCCTCGGCGGCCTGGGCAGTAGCGGAACGATCCTTGCGATCGCCGCCGCGGTGAAGGCGGTCAACGTAGCCGCGCCATTGGCGGGAGAGGGATCACGAAGCACGAGCTTGGCGAAATCGTTGCGATCGAGCGACTTTGGCGGCGGCAGCGCAAAGAACGGCAGAGACAGGCCCTGCGCGATCCAGCTCTCATCGACTATGCCGTGCGCCGCCAGGCGGCCGTCGCAATCGAAGCGCTGGCTGATCGTGCGGTAGATGAAATCGTCGAGCAAGGCATTGCCGGGCCCGGTATCGCAGGCAATCAGCGTATCGCCGTCGATATAGGTGATGTTCGATACGCCGCCAATATTGAGGACCACGACCGGCCCCTCGCGCTCCAGCGATTGCGCGAGCGCGCGATGATAGACGGGAACGAGCGGCGCGCCCTGCCCTCCGGCCGCGACGTCCGCGGCGCGGAAATCATGCATCACAGGAATATGGATAGCCCTCGCGAGCGCAGCGGCGTCGCCGATCTGCACGGTCAGCTTGTCAGCCGGGCGGTGCAGCACCGTCTGGCCATGGAAACCGACGATATCGATGTCCTCGCTCGTGATGTGGTTCTGGGCCTTGAAGCTCGCAATCGCTTCGGCGTGCGCCGCAGTGACGACCCGCTCAGCCTCCTGGAGAATGCCGGGCCTGGCTTCACGCGCATGGAGGTGGACGGCCTCGGTCAGCGCCTGCAGCAGAAGGCGGCGTTCGGGGTCGCTATAGGGCCGGTAGCCGGACGGGCCGAACGCCTTGACGCGCTTGCCGTCCGTTTCGATCATGGCGACGTCGACCCCGTCCAGCGAGGTCCCGCTCATCAGACCGAGGGTCGTTAACATCATCTTGGTTCGAGCCTCTGCCCCTACCCCTGGGGGTCAGCCTATACGTTCAACCAGCGCGTTTACCTTGTGCCGATCAGGCACATCTTATAATGCCACAGCGCACGCATTCGCAGCAGTCCACTATGGTTAAGTTCCCGCAATTTGCTGCAAATACCGTAAAACAAAAATGATCGGGTTCGAAGAAAGATGACCGCTTTCAAGTCTGATTTCCTCAACGTGCTGCAGGAGCGCGGCTTTATCCATCAGGCCTCGGACTTCGAGGCCCTGGACGCGCTCGCCGCCAAAGGCGAGGCCACCGCCTATGTCGGCTACGACTGCACCGCGCCATCGCTGCATATCGGCAATTTCCTGACCATGATGATGCTCCACTGGCTGCAGCAGAGCGGCAACAAGCCGATCACGCTGATGGGCGGCGGCACCACCATGGTCGGCGATCCCTCCGGCAGGGACGAGACGCGCGCGATCCGCACGGTGGCGGAAATCGAGTCCAACAAGGCCTCGATTCGTGGCGTTTTTGCGAAGGTGCTGCATTACGGCTCGGGCGCGAGCGACGCCATCATGCTCGACAACGCGGAGTGGCTCACCAAGCTCAACTGGATCGAGATGCTGCGCGACATCGGCAAGCATTTCTCGGTCAATCGAATGCTGACGATGGATTCGGTGCGGCTGCGGCTCGAGCGCGAACAGGAAATGAGCTTCATCGAGTTCAACTACATGGTCTGCCAGGCCTACGATTTCGTCGAACTGGCACGCCGCACCGGTTGCCGAATGCAGATGGGCGGTTCGGACCAGTGGGGCAATATCATCATGGGCGTCGATCTCGGCCGGCGCATGGGTACGCCGCAATTGTTCGCGCTGACGACGCCGCTATTGACCACCGCCTCCGGCGCCAAGATGGGCAAGACGGCGCAGGGCGCGGTTTGGCTCAACGCTGATCAGTTTTCGCCATACGACTTCTGGCAATATTGGCGTAACACTGAGGACGCTGATGTCGTCCGCTTCCTGAAGCTGTTCACGACGCTGCCGATCGGCGAGATCGACAAGCTTGCGAAACTTCAGGGCGCGGAAATCAACGAGGCCAAGAAAGCGCTGGCTGACGCGGCCACCACGCTGCTGCACGGCGCGGATGCAGCGCGCGAAGCATCCGAGACGGCACGACAAACCTTCGAGGAAGGCGCGATCGCGGAAAACCTGCCGACGGCCGTCGTACCACGGGCCCGTTTAGAGGAAGGCCTCGGCGTATTGGAAGCTTATATTTTAGCACATTTGGTGATGTCGAAGGGTGAAGCTCGACGGCAAATCAAGGGCGGGGGACTACGCGTCAATGACTCGACGGTCATCGACGAAAACATGATTCTCACACTCGAAGACCTGACACCGGAAGGCGTCATCAAGCTGTCGTTCGGCAAGAAACGTCACATGCTGTTGAGGCCGGCCTAGGGTGGTCGCACCGGCCGCGTCGCGCGGAAGGTGAAGCTGCATAGGCGCATTCCCATTTCACGCTTGTAGCAGGTAGTAGAAGCGCGCTCCCTGCACCGATGGACCAAAACGTTCCGCGGGAGGAAGTTGTCTCCGCACCGGCCAAGCCGGTGCATACCGCGCTTGGCGTGCTCGCCGTGTGCTTTGCACTCTCAGTGTTCGGGCGCGGACTGGGCGAGAGCTTTTCGGTCTTCCTGCTGCCGATTTCTGAAAGCTTCGGCTGGAACCGCGCCGACGTCGTCTCGGTCTACTCGCTAAGTGCGCTGGCGGGCGGCCTCGCCTCGCCCCTGATCGGCCGCCTGTTCGATTATTCCGGACCGCGCAGCGTCTATTCGCTCGGCCTGCTGCTGTTTGGCGGCGCATTCCTGTTCGCGGCCCATGCCAGCCATCTCTGGCAAATCCAGCTCAGCGTCGGCCTCTGCGTCGGGCTCGGCATCGCCCTGATAGGCAATGTGCCAAATTCGATTCTGCTCGGACGCTGGTTCGGCCCAAAGCTGCCGACGGCCATGGCGGTGGTCTACTCCGCAACCGGTGCCGGCGTGCTGGCGCTGCTACCGGCCTCGCAGCTCCTGATCGAGCATCTCGGCTGGCGCGGCGCCTATCAGATCTTCGGCGTAACGGCGCTGTTGCTGCTGCTGCCGCTTCTCATTCTGCCGTGGCGGCTGTTTTCCGAAGGGCAACCCCATCTCACCAGGATCCTGTCGGATGACGGGCCGGATGAAGGCTGGACGCTGGGCCGCGCCGTGCGCCACCACGCCTTCTGGGCCTTGTTCGCAACCTTCTTCTTCACGGCCATCGGCATGTATGCGCTCACGCCGCAGATCGTGGCCTATCTGATCGACGCCGGCTTTCCACCGTTGCATGCGGCGACCGCCTGGGGCTTTTCCGGCGTCGTGCTTCTGTTCGGCATGCTCGGTGTCTCCTGGCTCGACGGCATCATCGGGCGCAGGCCGTCCGTTCTGTTCTCCTATGCAATGTCGGTATTCGGAATCTTCCTGCTGTGGCTGCTGCAAAGGTATCCGAACGTCTGGGTCCTGACCGGCTTCGTCGTCTGTTTCGGCAGTATGATCGGCTCGCGCGGCCCGCTCCTCACGGCAACGGCGATGAAGCTATTCAAGGGAAAACACGTCGGCACGATTTACGGCGCCATCGCCATCGGCAGCGGCTTGGGGTCGGCGTTCGGATCGTGGAGCGGAGGTCTCATCCACGACGCCACCCACAGCTACAATCCGCTGATCGTCTATGCGCTGATCAGCGTGATCCTCGGCATGATACCGTTTCTGCTGGTTCCGGCGCTCAGGCGTTGACGTAAAAATTCAGTTCGCGGGAAATTCAACTCCGCCGTTCTGCCTGCCGGTGTTGAAGTCCCAGATTTTCCGCGCGATGCCGGGGAAGATCATCGATACCGGATTGACGTTCAGCGTCGGCTTGTCCGGCGTGCCGACGACCTCATAGGTCAGGCCGAATACCCCTTCATCGCTGCCGCCGAAGAACAGTCCCGCCACCGGGATCTGGCCGAGAAGGTTATTCAACCCGTACACCGGAATGAGCGTGCCGCTCATGCGCACCTGGTTGCCCTGGTAGTCGATGCTGCCTTCGATCGTACCGCCGATACTCGGCCCCTTGAGCACGCCCTCGCGGATCGTGAGCTGGCCGTTCTGGCGGCTGAATTCCGCGCGCAACCGCGAGAAGGCGATGCCGCCGGGCGTCGGCTGGCCGCCCGACACCAGCTTGTCGAGCGAGGCTTCCCCTTTGACCGCAAAATCCCTGACGTTGAGCAAGCCTTCCCTGGGGCCCGGGTCCGATGTCGGGGTATCGATCGCCAGTTGAAGCTGGCCACCGATGACCTTTGAATAAGTATCGGTGAAACGAAGGAACGCGCCGGCGTCTCTGGTTTCGAGCACGATCACGTCGCGGCCCTGCCCGCGGCGCAAATCCGCCGTGACCGGCGTCTCGCGCCCGAGCTTGCCGCTGAACGTGAAGCTTTTGACCGTCCCCGCGCGACGGGACATCCTGGCGTCGACGCTGCGCAGCGCCTCGCCGGAGAAGCCGGCGACGGCGCCTAGCTTCACGTCGACGTCGCAATCGGGGCCCTTGGCCTTGGCCTTGGGGTCGCTGTCTTTGCCGGAAATCGCCGTCTTGACGAAGCTGCGGCCATCGAAGACGTCGCCTCGCATGGTGACCTTGAGAACGCCGTCCGGTCCGCGGTCGGCGCGCAGCGACGTCTTGTCACCTTCCGAAGGAGCGTAGGTCGGGAAGTTCGCGTTGATCAGGTCGCCGTTCTGGTCGACCTCTAACGATCCCTTGATCGAGGCGCCGCCGCCTTCGATGACGATGTCTTCCAGGCGCGTCGACTGCGGCTTCTGCACCACGTTGAACGTGGCGTGCGTCGACTTGCCCTGTGCCTTGACCCAGCCGGGCAGAATGTTGTCGAGCTTGAGCTGGGTGAGATCGGCGTCGATGCCAAGGCGGGTATTGTCGCCGCCGATCTTGCCGGTCAGCTTGACCGGGATCGAGCCGCTCACCGCCGGCCCCAGGTCGAAGCCGAAGCGGGCCCGGCTTGCCTCGTCGAGCGTCGCCTGCAGCTTGATATCGGCATCGCCGTCAACCTGCTTGCGATAGTCGAGGGAGGCCGGCTGCCCGTTGATCTTCACGTCGCCCTTGACCTGATAGCCCTGATTGTTCGCGATGACCTTCAGCGAGTTGGACTCAACCTTCTGATTCATCATCAGCCGATCGGCTGCAAACCCGCCGAGATCGGCGGTGACGGTGTAATTCACGTCGGCCCGCGTCACGTCGTGCTTGATCGGCAAGGCAAGACTGACGACGGCAGAAGCCGTTCCCTTGCTGGCGTTGGGATCGATCAAGGTTGCGGAAAGGTCGCTCAACTTGTCCGAGGCCAGAATTTCGGCCGCCGCCGGCACCGGACCGTCGATCCGGAATTTGACCTTGGCTTGTACGGGTTTCGGAAACGTATCCGGCACCTCGAACACGGCATCGGACACGTTGAGCTTGCGGCCCGCCGGCGTGTCGGCCACGCCCTGTGCGATGCTGACATTCGCGGTTCGGCCGGTGATATGCGCCTTCAGGTCGGCGTCATGAATGGGCGGCAACCCGTCCACCGGCCGTATCGTCACGCCGTTGGCGACAATGGTGACGTTGAGACCGTCGTCGGGGATAGGCGGCCCTTTGCGCGAAAGGTCTCGCACCGGAGAATTGACCCCGATTTCGATGCGCTGGATCGCGCCGCGTTCGATGCGGTCGACCACCCACTGCCTGATATCCGCAACGACGAGCGACGGCCAAATCCGCTTGAGCGCGGCCACCGACATCGGGGTGCCCGCAAATCCCAGCGTCATCCGAGGCTCGTCCGAATAATCGATGCTGCCGGTGCCGGCAACGCCGATCTCGCCATTGCTGAAATCGGCCTGTGTCAGGGTCACGCGTTTCTTGTCGGGATCGAACCGCACGCCGATCGAAACGCGATTGAAGATGACCGGCGGCTCGTTGTCATCGTTGCCGGCCAGCAGGACGGTGCCGCCGCTAAAACCGAGCTGCCAGTCGGTGATGCTGCCGTTCGGAGGCTCAAGGGTGGCGAGCAGCGTGATCCGGTTCTGGCCGGAAATGATCTTGAAAGGCGCTGTCAGCACGCGCTTGTTGGCGTCCCAATCAAGGTTCACTTCCATCGAGTCGATCGCCATCGGATACTCGGGCGTGTCGCTGTCGATGACCTCACCGGCGCCCGCCACGATCTTGCCGCGGAAATAAGTGGGCAACCCGTCACGTCCGAGTTCGCCCTTCAATTCGCCGCTTAGCGGCAGGTTCGCGCTGTAGTTCAGATTTTTCAGCCGCAGCGCCAGAACGATGTTCGCGGTCGAAACCTTGTCGGCCTTGATGTCCACCGATCTCACACCGTTGCTCGACGGTCCCACCGCCACGCGCAACGACCAGCCCTGCGCGCCCTCCTCGGCAACGCTGAGCGCAACTCCGCCGCCGCTCGGGCGGCGCAGGCTGAGCGAGATGTTCTGGAAATTCCATTTGTTGCCGCGTTGCTGATCATCAACGATGAGGCTGCCGTTCTTCAGACCGATCTCGTCGAGGTTCTGTCCGTCAAGCCCGGTCAGACTCAGGCTGTCGAGCCAGTCGAGGCCCGCGAGCAGTCCAGTTTGCGCGCTGTCGGCTGCTGGCGCGGACGCGGCGGGCTGACTCGGCTGACGAGACGCCGGTTCGTTCGGTGCGGCCTGACGCGGAAACGTCGGAGGCAGCCCGGCTTCCTTCTTCGAGGCTACGCCGGTCGCGAGCGGCCGCGCGTTGTCGCCGGCGGATACGGTGACATTGCCGTCGGGCGTAATGCGCACCGCGAGTTCGGCATCGACCAGCTTCAGGCTTTCTGCGCGCAGCCGTCCCAGCAGCAGCGCCGAACCCGACAGCCTCACCTCGGCTTTCGGCGCACTCGCCACGATCGCATGGTCGCGATCGCGCACGATGATATCGCGGATGCGTACCGCGATCCGGATACGGCCGGCCCGCTCGATCTGCGTGCCGCCGACCTCGACGGTATTGCCGTGACCGATGTTTTCCTCGATCGCCGCAGCAAGCCAGGGTGTCATCATGTCGAGATTGATGGGACCTGCGCCGAGCCGCCACCACAGGGCGCCGAAGCAGCCGGCAAAAATCACCAGCAGCGAAGCGAGAACGATGGAAAGCCGCCAGAACCAGCGTTCGCCGGCAAGGTAGCGGCGGAACGATCCCAGATGGTCGGTGAGCCGATAGAAGCCGGCATTCGACCCGGACAGTAACCGACGCGCACGGTGACCGGCCGCCTCGTCGTGCTCATCCGCATGCCAATCGGCGCCGTCCCACTGCTGGAGATGGGCGTCAACCGACGGTCTTGGATCCTGGGTCGACCTATGCCCTACCATTGCCTCTCGTTGCCGGCGCCGATGACAGGCCAACTGGAGCCACGACGGCGCCATGCGCCGGCATCGCTCTTCTCAGTGCAGTGCGATCGATTTGTCATCCGCCACCCATTTTGACCGGGGCTCTCCCCCATGCGAATTGAAATCGAGAACTCCACCAAAGCGCATACTTGCAAAATATTCCTTCGATTTCCGTTGCTGCGAAAGCCTGGCGCGGCGCGGCGTGACCGAGCGACCAGTTCCGCCCGTCTCCGGCTAGGCTACGCGAGCAGCACGGGTAGCGTGTCGAAATCCTTTTGAGCATAATCCGAAAAATGCCGAACGGACCCCGCCCAGTGATCTGGTCCGCTCAATACCTCAATGGTTGATCCGTGGAAAGCGACGAAAGGAAGGCGTATGTCCAAGAAAACGCGCGAGAAATCCGGTAAACCACTGGCTTCGCGCAAGGCGCGTGTGAGCGCCTCGAAAGCATCCGCCAAGCGACCGGCTGTGAAATCATCGACCACCAAATCGGCCAAGAGCCAAAAAGGCGGGCAAGCCAGGGCACGGGTGCCCTCATCCAAAATCTCAAAAACCAAAGGCGCCGCGACATCGAATCGGAAGAAGGCCGTGCGCACCATCCTTGCCGAGGGTGAAAAGGCGCCCTCCTTCCATCTACCTCGGGACGGAGGAAACACGGTTTCGCTTCAGGACTTTGCCGGCCAAAAGCTCGTGCTGTTTTTTTACCCGCGCGCCGACACACCTGGCTGCACGCGCGAGGCGACCGACTTCACGCGACTCAGGAGCGCGTTTGCCGCCGCGGGGACCGCGGTCGTCGGCGTGTCCGGCGATGCACCCAAAGCGCAGGAAGCGTTTCGGAACAAGCACCAGCTTTCGATTCCTCTTGCCTCGGATGAAAGGCACGAGATGCTCGAGGCCTATGGCGCCTGGGGCGAAAAATCCATGTATGGCAGGACCTTCCAGGGCATTCTTCGAACCACTGTTCTGATCGGAACGGATGGCAAGGTCATCAAGGTCTGGCGCAATGTCAGGGTCGACGGCCACGCCGATGACGTGCTTGCCACCGCCCGAACGGCCTGATCAGGAAGCGTTATTCGCGAAAAATTAACCATGACCGGGTCAAATCCCTCGTGCAAATTGGGCCGTACGGAACTCCCCTCCGACCGGCGCGGGAGTGCCGATGTCGTATCGTTCCGGTTATCAGTCCGAGTACCGCCAGCCACCTGATCCGGGCCGGCAAACCAGCCGACAGCCGACCAATCCACCCGCTACCAAACCTGACCGGAAGGGCTACACGCTGGTCCACGCCGGCAAGCAGGTGCGTTTTGGGCCTGTCGCCTTCTGGATCGTGGTCGGCACGGTGACCGCGCTCGGCATGTGGTCAGCGGCGACCGCGACCTATTTTGCCTTTCGCGACGACGTCCTGACGCGGCTGATCGGGCGACAGGCGGAGATGCAATACGCCTACGAGGACCGGATCGCAGATCTTCGCGCCAAGGTCGACCGTGCCACCAGCCGGCAACTTCTGGATCAGGAACAGTTCGATCAGAAGCTTGATCAGATCATGCGCCGGCAGTCTGCGCTGGAATCGCGCGCGACCGCGATGGGCGCCATTCCCGAAATCACCGGATCGATCAGGGCACCGTCGCGTGGCGCAACGATGACGGAACGCGCGTCCTCCGGCATTCCGAAGCCATCGCCGATCAGTGACACCGCGGTGTTCGTTGCCCCGCCGGATCGCGAGGCGCGGCTTGAATCCCGCGCGCCGGTCATCACCAATGCACCCGCGACGAAGGCGGCGAAAATCCGGGGCGTCGATAGCGTGCTCGGGCGCCTGCAAAATTCGCTCGATCAGGTCGATCGACGGCAGATGGCTTCGCTGACCTCCGCCGAAGACAGCCTGGAATCCCGCGCCCGGCGCATGCGCAGCGTAATCGGCGATCTCGGTCTCAATCTCGGTCAGTTGGAAGCGGCAACGCCGCATGCCGGCATGGGCGGTCCCTATGTACCGGTGAAGCTGCCCGCCAACGCGGACGCATTCGAGCGCCAGCTCTACCGTATCAATATCAGCCGTGCCCAGGTCGAGCGCCTCAACCACACGCTGGCGCTGGTGCCCTACCGCAAGCCCGTGGTCGGCGAAGTCGAGTTCACGTCTGGGTTTGGAATCCGCGCCGATCCCTTCCTCGGCCGTCCGGCGATGCACACCGGTCTCGATTTCCGCGCGTCCACCGGCGATCCCGTCCGCGTGACCGCCAACGGCAAGGTCGCATCGGCCGGCTGGGCGGGCGGCTACGGCCGCATGGTGGAAGTCGACCACGGCAACGGGCTGTCGACGCGTTACGGCCACCTGTCCGAAATCGACGTCAAGGTCGGCGATGTCGTCAAGATCGGCCAGGTGATTGGCCTCGTCGGTTCAACGGGCCGCTCGACCGGACCACATCTCCACTACGAAACAAGAATCGACGGCGAGGCCGTCGATCCGCAAAGATTCCTGCGTGCGGGCATTCGGCTCAGGGCGGGCTAACCACCTAACGCTACTCGACATCCTCGACTTCGCCCATCGCCGTGCCGAACGCGCGCTGCGCCAGCGTGGACGCCATAAATTCATCGAGGTCGCCGTCGAGCACGCCTGACGTGTCCGATGTCTGCACGCCGGTGCGGAGATCCTTGACCATCTGATACGGCTGCAAGACGTAGGACCTGATCTGATGGCCCCAGCCGATGTCGGTCTTGGCAGCCTGATCGGCGGCGGCCTTCTCCTCGCGCTTCTTCAGCTCAATCTCGTAAAGCCGCGCGCGCAACATGTCCCAGGCCTGAGCACGGTTCTTGTGCTGCGATCGCCCGGCCTGACAGACCACCGCAACGCCGGTCGGAATATGCGTCAGCCGCACGGCAGATTCAGTCTTGTTGACGTGCTGGCCGCCGGCGCCGCCCGAGCGCATGGTGTCGGTGCGCACGTCGGCATCCTTGATATCGATCTTGATGCTGTCGTCGATGACCGGAAAGATCGCCACGCTTGAGAACGAGGTATGGCGGCGCGCATTCGAATCGAACGGCGATATCCGTACCAGGCGATGCACGCCGGCTTCGGTCTTCAGCCAGCCATAAGCGTTGTGACCGGAAATCTGGATGGTCGCCGACTTGATGCCGGCTTCTTCGCCCTGCTGCTCCTCGAGATATTCCACCTTGAAGCCGTGCTTCTCGGCCCAGCGGGTGTACATCCGAAGCAGCATCTGCGCCCAATCCTGGCTTTCGGTGCCGCCCGCGCCGGCGTGAACCTCGAGATAGGAATCGAAGCGATCGGCCTCGCCCGACAGCAGGGCCTCGAGCTCGCGCCGCGCGACCTCTTTCTTGAGCTCCTTCAGCGCGGCTTCGGCATCCGCGACGACGGCCGCATCGTTCTCGGCCTCGCCGAGCTCGATCATGCCGACATTGTCTTCAAGCTCGCGCTCGACCTTGCCGATGCCGGACAGCGCATCCTCCAGCGAGGTGCGCTCCTGCATCAGCTTCTGCGCTTTCTGTGGATCGTTCCAGAGATTGGGGTCTTCGGCGAGCTTGTTCAGCTCCGCCAGCCGCGCTGTGGATTCTTCAACGTCAAAGATGCCTCCTCAGCAGCCCGACTGACTGCTTGATCTCTTCGACGAGGCGTTCGACTTCGGCACGCATAATTCTCTGATCCGTTAGCCCGTAGGTCACGAGACGTCCGACCGATGTAGCGGCGGAAGTCGCAAAGCGCAACCAAGCTCTAAGTGAACACTCTAATACAAGCCGCCGGTGCCGGGACGGAACAGGCTGCGGTCGGCATCGGGCGGTTGCTGCTGCGGGTAGACCGGCCGGCCGTCATCGCCGAGACCGACGGCGGAGGCGTAGTTATCCGGCGGCGCCGTTCCCGGCTTGAAGGCTTCGAGGATGGTCCGGCCGCCATCGCCGGGACCGGCGCGCAAGCCGGTCTTGGCGTCGACGCGGACCAGCTTGATGCCGGCCGGGATCTTGAACGGAATCGCCGGTCTGTCGGCGAGCGCCATCTTGAGGAAGTCGCGCGCGATCGGCGCGGCGAGATGGCCGCCGGTCGCCGCATTGCCCCGGCCAAGCGGACGCGGCTTGTCGTAACCGAGATAGATGCCAACGACGATGTCCGGCGAGAAGCCAATGAACCAGGCGTCCTTCGCCTCATTGGTGGTACCGGTCTTGCCGGCGATCGGCTTGCCGACCTCCTTGAGGGCCATGGCGGTACCGCCCTGCACCACGCCTTCCATCATGGACGTGATCTGGTAGGCGGTCATCGGATCGAGCACCTGCTCGCGGCGATCGATGAGTTGCGGCTCGGGCTGGTTCTTCCAGCCGCCCGGCGCATCGCAGCCGCGGCACTCGCGGCTGTCGTGCCTGAAGATGGTGTGGCCGTAGCGGTCCTGGATACGGTCGATCAGCGTCGGCTTCACGCGCCGCCCGCCATTGGCGATCATCGAATAGGCCGTGACCATCCGCATGACAGTGGTTTCACCGGCACCCAGCGCATACGACAGATAGTTCGGCAATTCGTCATAGACGCCGAAGCGCCTGGCATATTCGCCGATCAGCGGCATGCCGATATCCTGCGCGAGCCGCACGGTGACCGTGTTGAGCGACAGGCGCAGCGCATTCCGTAGCGTGGTTGCACCTCGGTACTTGCCGTTGGAGAAGTTGTCCGGACGCCACACGCCGCCACCCTGCCCCTGGTCGATTTCGATCGGCGCGTCCATCACCTCGCTCGAGGGCGTATAGCCGTTGTCGAGAGCGGCCGAATAGACGATCGGCTTGAACGACGAGCCTGGCTGCCGATAGGCCTGGGTGGCCCGGTTGAACTGGCTCTGATCGAATGAGAAGCCACCAACCATCGCCAGAACGCGGCCCGTCCACGGGTCCATCACAACCATCGCGCCTGACACTTCCGGCAGCTGGCGCAACCTGTATTGACCTTCGACCGCGTTGCCGTCCTTGAACAGCGGGTCGGCGTAGATCACATCGCCCGGCGACAGCACTTGCGAGACCGCGGTCGGCGTCTTGCCTTTTGTCGGGCCTGACGCCGCTTTCGCCCATCGCACGCCCTCGAGCGTAATGATCCCGGTCTGCCGTTGCTTGCTCACGGCGCCGCCAAGTTCGCGTCCGGGCTGCAAGCCGATGCGCGCCGACTGATCGCTGGTTTCCAGAACCACCGCCATTCGCCACGGCGATATGTCCGTCAGCGATTTGACATCGGCGAGCTTCACGCCCCAATCGCCGGAAACGTCGAGCTTGCTCATGGCGCCGCGCCAGCCCTGCGCTTCGTCGTAGTTGACCATGCCGGCGGCCATCGTCTTTCGGGCCATCACCTGGATTTTCGGATCGAGGGTGGCGTGAACCGACAGACCGCCTTCATAAAGCTTCTTCTCGCCGTAACGCTCGAAAATATCGCGGCGGACTTCTTCGGCGAAGTATTCACCCGCGAAAGTACGTGCGCTGTTGGCGCGGTTGGTGACGGTCAACGGCGACTTGCGGGCCTTCTCGGCGTCAGCGGCGCTGATCCAGCCGTTTTCCAGGAGGCGGTCGATCACATAGTTGCGCCGCTCGACCGCGCGGTCGTGGTTGCGCACCGGATGCAGTGCGGCCGGCGCCTTCGGCAGCGCGGCGAGGTACGAAGCTTCTGCGATCGTGAGCTCGTTGACCGATTTATCGAAATAGACGAGCGAGGCCGCGGCAATGCCATAGGCGCCAAGGCCGAGATAGATTTCATTGAGATAAAGCTCGAGGATCTTGTCCTTCGAATAGGCCCGCTCGATCCGCATCGCCAGCAAGGCTTCCTTGATCTTGCGAGAAAAGGAGACCTCGTTGGTCAACAGAAAGTTCTTGGCGACCTGCTGGGTGATGGTGGATGCGCCCTGCGGTCGGCGATTCGAACCGAAATTCTCCGCGTACAGGAGCGCCGCGCGCGCCATGCCCGAATAATCGATACCGCCGTGCTCGTAGAAGTTCTTGTCCTCGGCGGCGAGGAAGCAATTGATGACGAGTTTCGGAACCGCCTGGATCGGCAGGTAGAGACGCCGCTCCTTGGCATATTCGCCCAACAGCGAACCGTCCGCCGCCTGGACACGCGTCATCACCGGCGGCTCGTAATCCTGAAGCTGCGAATAGTCCGGCAAATCCTTGGAAAAGTGCCAGATCAACCCTGCGACGGCGGCCACGGCCACAAGGAACACGACGGTTCCCGCGGCGAACAAGAAACCCAAGAACCGCACCAGCAAGCGCATATTCTAAATTCCGTTAGTCCCTGCACCGATAAAGACCGGCGTCTTCTGGAGGTATTCCGCTTCCAGCCATTGATGGCCGGTACCGGATGTTCACCGCGGCTGTCATCTTACGCCGCCGCGAGCGAATTGTGTCGATTCCTTGGGGCCCAGTGGTCCAATTCTAACATTCGCATCCCTTCTCAGCGGGCACTTTGCGAATGTTAGAATTAAAGGACCACTAGCAAATATAAGTTTCTAGTGGAGTTTTGGATTTGACATTCGCTTTTCAGACTCGCTGCCGGACTGGTAGCGAATGTCAAATCCACTCCACTAGCGCCGTTTTTATAGTGCGGGCGCTGTGGCCAAACTAGGGCCTCTTATTGCAGCGCGGCGATTTACCTAGTGCCCACTTTCCGAAGTCCGTATTACATCTCAGCACGACCTTATGACGAACTTCGGAAAGCTATGGGCTACTCACAAACTTATTGATTCTAGTGCCGCTTTTCTATTTGAAGTTCCTGAACAGAATTCGCCGCTTGTGGTGCAGGAACTTCAAATAGGCGGCACTAGTGGAGTGGATTTGACATTCGCTACCCATCCGGCCGCGAGTCTGGAAAGCGAATGTCAAATCCTAAACTCCACTAGAAACAGACAATTGCTAGTGGTCCCTTGATTCTAACATTCGCAAAAGTGCACGCTGAGAAAGGGATGCGAATGTTAGAATCGGACCACTAGTTCCCGTTGCCGGCTGTCGCCAATCGCTTGGCGAAGAACATGTCGACGGCATGCGCCACCGACCCCACCGTTCGCGAACGCCAATTGTCAGATTGCAAGTGCCCGAGGTCGTCCTTGTTGGAGACATAGCCGAGCTCGACGAGGACCGACGGCACGTCCGGCGCCTTGAGGACGCGGAAGCCGGCCGACTTGAGCGGGTTCTTGTGCATCCTCGTCACGGTCTTCATCTCGCCCATCAAGAGGCGCGCGAAGCGATTGGAGAAGGTGCGTGTTTCGCGCTGGGCAAGATCGATAAGGATGTCGGCGACTTCTGTGGGTTCTTCCGTGAGGTTGACACCGCCAATGGCGTCGGCCTTGTTCTCGGTCTCCGCAAGCTTTTCAGCCTCGGCGTCCGAGGCGCGATCGGACAAGGTATAGATTGAAGCACCCTGGGCATCGCCCTCGCGGCGCGGCAACGCGTCGGCATGGATCGATACGAAGAGCGAAGCCGACTGGCCACGCGCGAATTTCACGCGATCGTCGAGCGGGATGAACGTGTCGTCGGTACGGGTCATCACGACGCGATATTTTCCGCTCTTCTCGATGCGATCGCGTAGGGCAAGCGCAAACGCCAGCACGATCGTCTTTTCGCTGGCGCCGTCCCACTGCGTACCGTTGTCGAGACCGCCATGACCAGGATCGATGACGATCACCGGGCGCGCATCCGGCGGCGAAGCCGGCGCGGCAGGCTCCTCCGGCTTTGCCGGGACGGCTGCTGCCGGCGGCGAGGTCTCGTGGGCATCGGCAATCGCCGGCCTCAGTTCCGGGCGGCTGGCCGGCGCCAGCAACTGGACGAAGGTCGTGCGGTCAACCTGCTCCAGCTCCAGCACAAGCCGCGGCGGTTGGCCGTTGGCCGCTTCCAGCACTGAGGCTTTGGAAATCTTCGCGGGTCCCGTGAGATCAAAGACAAGGCGTGAGCCGCCAGGCATCACGAGACCGTAGCGGAAGGCCTTGATCAGTCCCCGCCCCGCGGCGCCGACCCCGGGCGGAAGTTGAAAGGTGACCTGCGGGATGTCGATAACCACGCGATAGGGATCGGCAAGAGGAAAAGCGTGGACCGGAATCGACTGATCAAGATCGAGGACGAAGCGCGTCTGCTTCTCGTCACCGGCCAGACGCGCGCCGGAAGCGGTCGGAAAGTGGGCATCGGTGGCAGGCCTGGGTGGCTGGGTCTCAACCGCGGCCACTCGGGCGGGAAGCGGCCACAGCAATGCTGCGGCGCACAACAGCGCGAAACCCAGCAATACATGGCAATTTGCGCGGCCCGCCAACGAATCCGTGCCTCCTGGAGCTCCGATTCCGAAGTTCGCAAGCTAGTTGCGGCTCCTCGATGCGAACCTCGAAATCAAAGGAGCTATAGCAACTCATTGATTCTAGCGCGGCTTTGAATTTGAAGTTCCTAACCAACTCACGGCGATAGTGAAAGGAACGCCAGATTCGCCACACTAGCGGCTGTCTTACCGCATTAGGACCGCAGGGTTAATCGGGCCTTAAAACTTTCATCCGGAAAAGAAGCTGGTGTTGCCCTCCGGCGACGCCTCCCTTGCGGGGGAGCGCCGATCCACGTATGTAGGTGGTGCTGACGGCCAAAATTTACGGTTGTGTCGCGTTCCGGTGCAGCGCAGGAACCTCCAAAGGAGGAGATTTCGGCGTCTTTCCGGCCGCTTCTGCAGCCAGCGCGAGCCGCGCGGCCGTCAGAGGCGACGGTTTCAAGCCCGGACGGTGTCCGCTCCCAGGTCAACAGCTTGTTCCAGGGACGGCTTGAGATTCGACCTGACCGCTTATCGGACCTCAAGGCCCCGATAGACGATTGAGGCGCGCGCTTGGGTTTTAGACCTGAGCCTTCAGCGACCGACAAAAGCGGCGTTTTTGCCGCCAAGTTTTACTCAGACGGGCCGACGCTTAATGCGCCAGACTGTGTTGCCGGCACTCCAGGGACAAATACCGCCGATGCGGGGCGCAAGCCACGCACGCCGCGGCTCGTTCCGGGAAAGGTGTTCGGCAAGGCGCCGCAGCTTGCGTTTCGGCCTTCCCCTCACCCCCGAATCAGGTGGACCGTCGCGTCACCCGGCCGCGCAAATCGCGCGCGCCGTCCTGCGCGCCTGCCGCCGCCAAGAGTTCCAAAATGCCCAACAAGATGCTTATCGATGCCACCCACCCGGAGGAGACCCGGGTCGTCGTGGTCCGCGGCAATCGCGTCGAAGAGTTTGATTTCGAGACCGCGCAGCGCAAACAACTGCGCGGCAATATTTATCTGGCCAAGGTGACGCGGGTTGAACCGTCGCTGCAAGCCGCCTTCATCGAATATGGCGGCAACCGCCACGGCTTCCTGGCCTTCAGCGAAATTCATCCCGACTACTACCAGATCCCTGTCGCTGACCGTCAGGCACTGATCGAGGCTGACGAGCGCGCGCACCGCGAGGCGGAGGAAGAATCCGAGAACCGCTCCAGCCGCCGCCGTTCGCGCCATCGCAACTCGCGCCGGCGCGGCCATGGCGAGCGCGTTCGCAGCGAGATCGTCGAGGCGAGCCCCGAGGCACGGCCAGAAGAACTGCACGATGCTCACGCTCACGCCGAACAGCACCACGACGACCACGTCCACGAGCATCATGGCGACGCTGCCGAACATCATGACAAAGCGGCGCATCATCATGACCATGACGATCACGCGCATTCGCACGATCACGAACATCATCATGATCGCGATAATCATGGCATGCATGCCGAGGGCGACGAACACGGTTCCCACGTCACCGAGGCGCCAGCGCCGGCAACCGAGCCCGTAGAAGCCGCCGCCGATATTTCGGAAGCGCCGCGCGAGGCTCCGGAAGGCGCACACGAGGGCGACGCGCACGACGATCACAGCGACGGCGAGGCCGGGCCGGACGAGGTTGCGGCCGAGAACGCCGCTCATGCCGGATATGCCAGCGAAGCCCAAGCCACTTCATCCGACGAAACCCATGCGACGGCCAACGGCGAAGAGCCTCACGAGGACGACGACGGCGATGAGGCCGAGGAAGAGCTCGTCGAATCCGTCGGCGGTGACGACGTTCTCGAAGAAGTGCCGGAACGGTCCTTCCGTCCGCGCCGCCAGTACAAGATCCAGGAGGTCATCAAGCGCCGCCAGGTCATGCTGGTGCAGGTCGTCAAGGAAGAGCGCGGCAGCAAGGGCGCGGCGCTGACCACCTATTTGTCGCTGGCCGGCCGCTACGCGGTATTGATGCCGAATACGGCGCGTGGCGGCGGCATCAGCCGCAAGATCACCTCGGCGCAGGACCGCTCCCGGCTGAAGGAGGTCGTGCAGGACCTCGACGTGCCGGAAGGCATGGGCATCATCCTGCGCACGGCCGGTGCTTCCCGCACCAAGCCGGAGATCAAGCGCGACTTCGAATACCTGATCCGGATGTGGGAAACGGTGCGCGACCTGACGCTGAATTCGCAGGCGCCGTCGCTTGTCTATGAAGAGGGATCGCTGATCAAGCGCTCGCTCCGCGACCTCTACAACAAGGAAATCGACGAAATTTTGGTGGCGGGAGAAGCCGGCTACCACGAAGCGCGCGATTTCATGAAGATGCTGATGCCCTCCAACGTGCGCGCGGTGAAGCAATACCGCGACGGTCAGCCGCTATTCTCGCGCATGGGCGTGGAAAGCCAGCTCGACGCGATGTTCTCGCCGACCGTGCAGTTGCGATCGGGCGGATACATCGTCATCAACCAGACCGAGGCGCTGGTCTCGATCGACGTCAACTCTGGACGCTCGACGCGAGAACACCACATCGAGGACACCGCGCTCAAGACCAATCTCGAAGCGGCCGAGGAAGTCGCCCGACAGCTCCGGCTGCGCGACCTCGCCGGGCTGATCGTGATCGACTTCATCGACATGGACGAGAAGCGCAACAACCGCTCGGTCGAACGCAAGCTGTCCGACTGCCTGAGGCAGGACCGCGCGCGGATACAGGTCGGACGCATCTCGCATTTCGGACTGCTCGAAATGTCACGCCAGCGCATCCGCGCCAGCGTGCTCGAAAGCTCGACCGAGCCCTGCGCGCAATGCGGCGGCAGCGGCCACGTCCGCTCCGTATCTTCGGTGGCGCTGCAATTGCTGCGCGGACTGGAGGAAGTTCTGATGAAGGGCGCGACCCACAATATGGTGGTGCGCACCCGGACCGACGTTGCACTCTACGTTCTCAATCACAAGCGCGGCCATTTGCGCGATCTCGAGAACTCCTTCAAGGTCAGCCTTTCGGTGATTGCCGATCCGACCGTGAGCGGACAGCAGTCGTTTATAATCGATCGCGGCGAGCAGGTGCACACGCTGGAAGCGGCCAAGGCGCTACTCGCGGCGCAGGCCGCAGCTTCGCCCTCGCAGACCGAAGAGGCTTTCGACGACGAGGAAGAGCCGTTCGACGCCGAGACGGAATCGGAAGTGGAAACCGACGAGACCGAGGGCCTTTCGGGTGACGCGGCAGCAAATAGCGATGCGGCAGGCGAAGGTCCGCGCAAGCGGCGTCGCCGGCGTCGGCGTGGCCGCGGTGGCGAGGCCCGCGAGGGTGCAATGCCGCGCGAGGAAGGCGCTTTCGCGCAAGAAGCTGTCGCTCCGGCCGAGGCCGAGATCGGCGGCGAAGACGAAACCGATGAAGATGAAACCGGCGAACAGGCAAGCGAGGACCGCTCCGATCAAGCGGGTAACGGCGAGCGGCGACCGCGCCGTCGCGGGCGCCGTGGCGGACGCCGCCGTCGCGGTGGACCGGAAGAAGGTCTCGCCGGATCGATCACCGACGAACTCAGTCCCGTTCAGGCGCCGGAAGTTGCAAGCGCTGTGGCCGATTTCGACGAGGTCACCTCGCAGCCCTCGTCTGCGGCGACCGAACACGAGGCGCCCGCTGCCGAACAGCCGGCAGCCGTTCAAGAGTCTTCGCCTTCGGCCGCGGAATCCGAGGCGCATGCGGCGGAGTCCGACAAGGGCGCAAGGCGGCGATCGACGGTCCGCGAAAAGGTGAGTTTTGCGAACCACGGTCCATCCGAGACGGACGGGGCTCCCTACAGCCAGCCAGAGGCGTCGGCCAACAGCGAGACATCGGCCGAGGGTACTCCCGATGCAACGGCGGAAGCATCGCCGAGGCGCGCTGGATGGTGGTCGCGACGCTTTGGCGGCGGTTAGGTTTTTCCGGACTTCAATCTAAAAACGCCCGGCGGAAAACCGGGCGTTTCTTAATATCAGCGGTCTCGCGCGTCTGAGCTAGCCGGTTGTGATCGCCGTCTGGACGTCGCTCGGATCGATCTGCTGGTTCAGCCTCGCGTGCAGCGTGGCCTTGTCGAGTTCGCCTTCCCACCACGACACGAACACCGTCGCAATGCCGTTGCCCGTGATGTTGGTGAGCGCGCGCACCTCGCTCATGAACTTGTCGATCGAGAACACGATCGCCATGCCGGGCACCAGTGCCGGATTGACCACGGAAAGCGTGGCGGCCAGCGTGATGAAGCCCGCTCCGGTGACGCCGCTCGCGCCCTTGGAGGTCAGCATCGCCACCACCAGGATGGTCAGCTGCTGGCCAAAGCTGAGATCGACGCCGAGCGCCTGCGAGATGAAGAGCGTCGCCAGCGTCATGTAGATGTTGGTGCCGTCGAGATTGAACGAATACCCGGTTGGCACCACGAGACCGACCACAGGCTTTGAGCAGCCGAGCCGTTCCAGCTTCTCCATCAACTGCGGTAGCGCGCTTTCAGACGACGACGTGCCAAGCACGATCAGAAGCTCATCCTTGATATAGGCGATGTACTTGAAGATGGAGAAGCCGACAAAACGCGCGATCAGGCCGAGCACAACGACCACGAACAGAGCCGCGGTCGCATAGAACAGAGCGATCAGCCCGATCAGATTGCCGAGCGCAGCCGGGCCGTATTTCCCGATGGTGAAGGCCATGGCGCCAAAGGCGCCGAACGGCGCCGCCTTCATGACGATGCCGATCACGCCGAACACCGCATGCGCGGTATCGTCGATCAGCTCCCGCAGGCGATCGGCGCGGCTGCCCATCGCCATCAGCGAGAAGCCGAACAGGATCGCAAACAGGAGCACTTGCAGAATGTCGCCGCGCGCGAGCGCGCCGACGACGCTGTCGGGAATGATGTTGAGTACGAAGTCAACCGACTTGTGCGCTTCCGCCTGCTTGACGTAGTTCGCGACCGCAGCAGCATCTGGCCTGGCGGCAAGGCCATGGCCGATCTGGAACAGATTGCCCATGGTCAGGCCGATCGCGAGCGCAAAGGTGGAGACGATCTCGAAATAGACCAACGCCTTGACGCCGACCCGGCCCACCTTGCGCGCATCCTGAATATGCGAAATGCCAGATACCACAGTGCAGAAGATGATCGGCGCGATCACCATCTTGATCAGCTTGATGAAGCCGTCTCCGAGAGCCTTGATCCAGTCATTCTTTGCGAGCTCTGGCCACTGCCATCCGATGATGACACCAAGCACGATCGCGAAAAGGACCTGGATATAAAGAATCTTGTACCAAGGCTTCGCCGCACGCATTGGAACTGCGGTCACGGTTGTTGGCGCCATCGAACTCATCCCCCTCCTCGGATTTCTCGATTCAAGCCAAAATCCATTGCCCCGATGGAGTCAATGGCGGTCGTGATCCGATTCTAACATTCGCGCCCGATCGCCGGCAGCCACTTTGCGAATGTCGAATTCAAAAGACCACCGGCATCACTTCAACCAGCGCGCGATGCGCTCGACCGCCTCGCGCATTTCCTCAGCCGACCGCGCATAGGAAAAGCGGATGAACTGTCGGCCGTGGACCGGATCGAAATCGACACCTGGCGTCGCCGCGACATGGGTCTTCTCCAGCATCTCCCCGGCGAACTTGAAACTGTCGGAGGTGAAGTCCGACACGTCGGCGTAAAGATAAAAGGCGCCGTCGGCCGGCAGGAACTTGGTGAGCCCGGCACGCGGCAATCCCTCGATCAGGATACGCCGGTTTTCCAGGTAGCCGCGCTTGATCTCCTCCATTTCGGCAGAGCCGTCGAACGCGGCCTCGGCTGCGACCTGCGACAGCGTCGGCACCGAAATGGCGAGGTTTTGCTGCAGCCGCTCGATCGGCCGCACCAGTGCTTCAGGCACGACCATCCAGCCGACGCGCCAGCCAGTCATGCAGAAGTATTTGGAGAAGGAATTGATCACCAGCGCCTTGGCGGAGAGTTCCGCCGCAGTCACCGCCGGAAAGGCGTAGTCCAGACCGTGATAGATTTCGTCCGAAATAAACCGGATGCCCGCGCTTTCGGCAGCCGAGATCAGGCTACTCAGTGCCTCGCGCGACATCATGGTCCCGGTCGGATTGGCCGGGCTTCCCACCAGCACGCCTTTGAGCGGCGTCTTGCGATGCGCCGCAAGCAACGCCTCGCCCGTCAGGGCATGGCGGTTCTCGCTCGATGTCTCGATCAACACCGGTTCGCAGCCGAGCGCGGTCAGAATATGCCGATAAGGAGGATAGCCGGGAATCGTCACGGCGACCCGGTCGCCGGGCTCGAACATCGCGAGAAAGGCCAGGATAAAGGCAGCCGAGGAACCGGTGGTGACAACGATCCGCGCCGAATCGACGCTCACGCCATAACTCTCGCGGTAATGGCGGGCGATCCGCTGCCGCAGGCTCGGGGTTCCGAGCGCGGAAGTGTAGTCGATGCGCCCGGCGTCCAGCGCGGCATGGGCCGCCAATATTGCGGTTTTCGGCGCCGATGCGGCCGGCTGGCCCACTTCCATGTGGATGACATGGCCTCCGCCTGCCTCGATCCGGGCAGCCGCCGCCATCACATCCATCACCATGAACGGCGGGACGTCGCTGCGCCTGGACGCCGTCGTCAACATATCTCTGGCGCGTTCTCTAAGTGTCGCTTCAATCATCGATATCTGCTAGTTTTACGTGTGCCCCAGACAAGCCTTAATCCGCGGATTGTTAGGGCATATCGCGTATCGGACCCGCCGCCAATCATTAAAGATCGCTTGATGCCGCTCACCTTTGCCCCCTTCCGCATAACGACGAAAATCACTGCGATCGCAACCGTGATCGCCCTGGCGGCTGCCCCCATGGCGGCGCTGGCGCAGGAGCAGAAACTGTCGATCCTGCGCGACACCGAAACCGAAAATCTGCTGCGCGACTACGCAAAGCCGATCCTGCACGCGGCGGGCCTCGATAAGCAGAACATTCAGGTCACGATTATCAATCAGCCGCAATTCAACGCCTTCGTCGCCGACGGCCACCGCATTTTCATAAACCACGGCGCACTGCTGCAATCGGAGACCCCGAACCAGATCATCGGCGTGCTGGCGCACGAAACCGGCCACCTTGCCGGTGGCCATCTCTCCCGAATGCACGAGCAACTGGCCACCGCACAGACACAGATGATCATTGCGATGCTGCTTGGTGCCGGTGCGCTGGTGGCCGGCTCAAGGGGTCTGTCTAACGGCAATACCGGGCTTGCGGACGTGGGCGCGGCCGCGATCAGCGCCCCGCAAAACATGATCCTGCGCAACCTGCTCTCCTATCAGCGCACGCAGGAGGAATCCGCCGACCGCGCCGGCGTCAAATTCCTCACCGCGACCGGTCAATCCCCCAAGGGCATGTACGAGACGTTCAAGCGCCTCAGCAACGACAGCCTGTTCTCGGCCCACGGCGCCGACCCCTATTACCAGTCGCACCCGATGCCGGCCGAGCGCGTCGCGGCACTGGAGGAGATCGCCCGCACCAGTCCCTATTGGGACAAGAAGGATCCTCCCGCGCTGCAATTTCGTCACGACATGATGCGCGCGAAGATTTCCGGGTTCCTGGAACGCCCCGAGACGGTTTATCGGCGCTATCCGCTATCGAATACCAGCCTGCCCGCGCGCTACGCGCGCGCGATCTCGACCTATCTTCACGGCGATCTGAACAGCGCGGTCAACCAGATCGACTCGCTGATCCAGGCCGAGCCCAACAACCCGTATTTCTACGAGCTTAAAGGGCAGGCCCTGACCGAGGGCGGCAGGCCCACGGACGCCATTGCGCCGCTGCGCAAGGCGGTGGCTCTCTCCAATAACGCGCCGCTCATCGAGATTTTACTGGGGCAGGCGCTCGTGGGGACCGAGAACAAGGCCTACACTGCCGAGGCTATTTCGATTTTGCGCAAAGCCATGGTGCGCGAAACCGAGCAGCCGCTCGGCTATATGGAACTGGCCATGGCCTATGGCCGAAAGGGAGACCTCGCCGAGGCCGATCTTGCATCGGCACAGGCGGCGTTTCTGCGAGGCGACAACAAGACCGCGCGAGATCTCGCCTCGCGCGCCAAGACCCGCTTCGCCATCGGCACACCCGGTTGGGTCAAGGCCGACGATATCGTGCAGGCAAAGCTGCCGACCGGAAAGAAGGACAACTCGTCGCGGTTTCAGCTTCAGGTAGGCCCCCGGGATCGAACCGATCCTCAGGATTCCGAAACCGGTTCGCAGAACAATCAGTAACTCAATTCAAGAAAAACCCGTTCAAAAGGAATTGCCGATGTCGCCGCTCCGCCTGCTCTCCCCTGCTTTGTTCGCGCTGGCGATCCTTGCCGCGCCGCCGGCTGCCTCGGCACAAACCTTCTCCGAAGGCCAGCGCGATGCGATCGAGTCCATCATCAAGAATTACCTCATCACCCATCCCGAGGTGCTGGAAGACGCCATGGCCGAGTTGAATAAACGCCAGGCGGCGGCCGAGGCCGAGAAGCACGAAGCCAGCGTGACGGAAAACTCGCAAACGATCTTCAATTCGCCGCGCAATGTCACGCTCGGCAACAAGAACGGCGACGTCACTTTCGTCGAGTTCTTCGACTACAATTGCGGCTACTGCAAACGCGCAATGTCCGACATGCTCAATCTGCTGAAGACCGATCCGAAGCTCAAAGTTGTGCTGAAGGAGTTTCCGGTGCTCAGCGAGGGTTCCGTGGAAGCGGCAAAGGTCGCCGTCGCCGTGCGGATGCAGGATTCCGGCGCCAAGTATCTCGACTTTCACCAGCGGCTGCTCGGCGGCCGTGGACCGGCCGACAAGGCTCGGGCGCTCGCTGCTGCTAAGGATGCCGGCCTCGATATGGCCCGCATCGAGAAGGACATGGCAAGCCCCGAGGCGCGCGCCACCATTGAAGAAAACTTCAAGCTCGCCGAATCGATGGGTATGAACGGCACGCCGAGCTACGTAATCGGAAAGCAGGTGATCGTCGGCGCCATCGGCCTCGATGGTTTGAAGGAGAAGATCGCACTTGCGCGCTGCGGCAAAGCGACATGCTGACGCACTGACGCGATAGCTTCGATGTAAAGGCCGGCGTTTCGCGCCGGCCTTTTCTTTGGAATTTTCGCGGCATTGCGGTTCATCGCGCATTCATCAAACAAAACCGGTGGAACCGGGGAAACCTCGGAACATCACCAATCTCCTTTCGTTGACCGGCGGGCAGTGCAAACTTCGTGAGGAGGAATTTCATGAATAATCGTTGGATGATCACCGCGGCCGCCGCGGCGCTCATTGCCGGAAGCGGGTTCGCTTATGCACAAGGCAATATGGGCCATGAAAGCGGCGCGGCCAGCGGCGGCGCTGGCATGCAGCAGGGTTCACCGTCGTCACCTTCCCGTGGCGCAGGCGGCCACGAGGGTTCGGCAGGCATGAAGTCGAGCCAGGCCGAGCAAAAGAGTGGTGCGACCAATCGCAGCGCCCAGCAAGAGAACAAGGGTGCCGAAAAGCGCACGGTCGGCCAGGGCACGGCTGGCGAAAAATCGACCGGCGAGAAGTCAGCGCAAGAAAACAACAAGTCTGACCGTTCCAAGAGCATGAGCTCGCAAAAAGAAGAAAAAGGCGAGACCGGCAAGAAGGCCGAGGAGCGCAACGAGCATAGGGGCAACATGAAAGCCGAAGGCCAGGAGCGCAACGGCAAGATGAAGGCCGAAGGCCAGGAGCGTAACGGCAAGATGAAGGCCGAACAGCGCAACGAGCGCAACGGCAACATGAAAGCCGAGGGCCAGGAGCGTAACGGCAACATGAAGGCCGAAGGCCGCAATGGCAACGCGACTGCCGAAAGCAGACGCGGCCAGACGACCGGCCAGGCCGGTGCCGGCGCCAAGCTCTCCGGCGAGCAGCGCACCAGGATCACGACTGTGATCCGCGGTGAACACGTAGCGCCTCTGAACGATGTCAACTTTGCGGTTTCGGTCGGTACCCGCGTGCCGGGCGGTATCGGTTTCCATCCGCTGCCAGCCGAGATCGCGACGATCTATCCGGAATGGCAGGGCTATGAGTTCTTCGTCGCCCGCGACCAAATCGTGGTGGTGGATCCGCGGACCCTCGAGATCGTGGATGTGTTTCCGGCGTGATCTTGAGCTAACGACTTCGCGAATCCAGGGCGGGTCCTTGCGACCCGCCCTTTTCGCGTCGGAAGCTCCCGGAAGCCGGACCACCCCATGCGGCCGGCCTTCGATTATGGTTAATCAATAGTTTCCGCAGATTCTGCGAGGGTTTTCACCAGGTAGATGAGGCATTTGGAAGCCGCGCTGCCCGGGCTTAGGCTTCCCTCCCGTCCCTTAGTTACCTATAACCGCCGACATCGATCACCTTGCCGGGACCGGGATGGCCAACACCGAAACGATTTACGTGCTCAATGGCCCGAACCTGAATCTCCTGGGAACCCGCGAGCCGGAAACCTACGGCCGAGCCACGCTCGCCGACGTCGAAAAACTCTGCGCCGATACGGCTGCAAGATACGGCTGGAAGGCCGACTGCCGGCAGTCGAACCGGGAGGGCGAACTGATTGATTTCATCCACGAAGCCCACGCCAGCAAGGCAGCCGGCATCGTGATCAATCCCGGCGGTTATTCGCACACGTCGATTGCACTTCATGACGCGCTGCTCGGGGTAAGGGTTCCGGCGGTCGAAGTGCATGTCAGCAACATTCACGCCCGCGAGAGCTTCCGTCATCACTCGTTTACCGCCAAGGCGGCATTTGCCACCCTTGCGGGCTTCGGCGCTGACGGGTACCGCCTTGCGATCATCGGCCTCGCGGCCAGGCTAGGCGTCAAGGCCAAGACTTGAACGTCAAGTCCTGATGTCAGAATCGGACCACCAGCCCTTTAAACCACGAGCAAGAGTTTTCGGATCGAGATCATGGCGCGCCAGCCGGACGACAAAGCAGCCGCAAAATTTGCAACCAGCGACGGAGCGCTCATCCGTGAACTCGCTTTGTTGCTGGACGAGACCAGCCTGACTGAAATCGAGATCGAACGCGCAGGCTTGCGGGTGCGCGTGGCGCGCAATCTCAGCATTGCCGCTTCGGTGCCGGTGGCGGCGCCCGTAGCCGGCGCCCACGCACCGGCCCCTGCAGCAGCGACGGCCCCCGCGCCCGCGGCGACAACCGACTTCAGCAAGCATCCAGGCGCCGTCCCCTCGCCGATGGTCGGAACCGCATATTGGGCATCCGAGCCCGGCGCAAAGCCCTTCATCGAAGTCGGCTCCAAGGTGTCGGTGGGACAGACGCTCTTGATCATCGAAGCCATGAAAACGATGAATCAGATTCCTTCCCCGCGGGCCGGCACCGTCACGCAGATTCTTGTCGAGGATGGCCAGCCGGTGGAGTTCGGCGAGCCACTAGTGATTATCGAGTAGACGCGAACAGCGAGTGGCGAATAGCGAATAGAATGTTCCATTACCATTCGCCACTCGCTATTCGCCACTCGCCCCTGGAACCGCATGTTCGATAAAATCCTCATAGCCAATCGCGGCGAAATCGCACTGCGCATTCTGCGCGCGTGCAAGGAACTTGGCATTGCAACGGTCGCGGTGCATTCGACCGCCGACGCCGATGCCATGCATGTGCGTCTGGCGGACGAAAGCGTCTGCATCGGCCCGCCGCCGTCGAAGGACAGCTACCTCAACGTCCCGGCCTTGCTCGCGGCCTGCGAAATTACCGGTGCGGATGCGGTGCATCCCGGCTATGGCTTCCTGTCGGAAAATGCCCGCTTTGCCGAAATACTTGCCGATCACAACCTTCACTTCATCGGACCGAAGGCCGAGCATATCCGCCTGATGGGCGACAAGATCGAGGCCAAGAAAACCGCCAAGCGCCTCGGCATTCCCGTGGTGCCCGGCTCGGACGGCGCGGTCAGCGCCGGCGATGACGCGATGGCGATCGCACAACAGATCGGCTTTCCCGTACTGGTGAAGGCGGCGGCAGGCGGCGGCGGACGCGGCATGAAGGTCGCGCAGACGGCGCAAGACCTGACGCTGGCGCTGTCGACCGCTGCGAACGAAGCCAGATCCGCTTTCGGCGATGCGTCCGTCTATCTCGAAAAATATCTGCAGAAGCCGCGCCACATTGAAATCCAGGTGCTCGGTGACGGCCGCGGCGGCGCGATCCATCTCGGCGAACGCGACTGCTCGTTGCAGCGCCGGCATCAAAAGGTATGGGAAGAAGGCCCCTCGCCCGCACTCGATGCCGCCGCACGCGCGAAGATCGGCGCGACCGTCGCAAAGGCGATGCAGGAGATGAAATATCTCGGCGTCGGCACGGTCGAATTCCTCTACGAGGACGGCGAGTTCTATTTCATCGAGATGAATACCCGCATCCAGGTCGAGCATCCCGTCACTGAAATGATCACCGGGATCGACCTCGTGCTGGAGCAGATCCGGATCGCCGCCGGCGGCGATCTGCCGGCGACGCAGGACGAGGTGACCATCAACGGCCACGCCATCGAATGCCGCGTCAACGCCGAAAACCCCGTCACTTTCCGCCCGTCGCCCGGCAAGATCCTGCAATACCATCCGCCCGGCGGCCTCGGGGTGCGGATCGATTCCGCCGTGTACCAGGGCTATGTGATCCCGCCTTATTATGACTCGCTGGTCGGCAAGCTGATTGTACACGGCAAGACCCGCAGCGAGTGCCTGATGCGGCTGCGCCGGGCCCTCGACGAAATGGTAGTTGAGGGCATTGAAACGACGCTCCCCCTGTTCCGGGCCCTGGTGCGAGAGGCCGACATCATCGACGGCGACTACCACATCCACTGGCTCGAGCAGTACCTCGCCGGCCAATCGGCAAACTGAATTTGCCGGTTTTGCGCCGATACCGCAAATGTTCCGCGCGCTGGAACCAAAAAGTTGGCTTGAACGTTTCGCTTCGCCGGAGTTTCCTTAGGGGGCCTTGATCTCGTCCAATACGAAAATTCGAACGCCGGGTGCGAAACGTGGCGGCGCCGTTTGGCAAATCCTGCCGCTTGCGACAGGATTCCTGGTGCTCGTCGCGATCAGCGCGCTGTCGGTCCTTCTGGTCGATCGCGCCCGCGAAGACAACGACTGGGTGGTGCACACGGTCGAGGTCGAAAACGACATTTCAACGTTACAATTGCGCATTCGTACGACAGAAAGTGCGGCACGAGGCTACCTCTTGACCGAGGAGCAGCGCTTTCTCGATGAATATCTCGACGCATCCAGCAAAGTTCATTCCGGTATCGACGCATTGATCAAGCTGTCGGGCGACAATCCGACCCAGATCAGGAATTTTAACGAGATACGGGAGCCTGTTCAGGCGCGGCTCGACGAATTCGAAAAAGCCATTGGCTTTGCCCGGCGGCGCGACACCGCCGGCGGCATCGCGATGTTGCGCTCGTCCGACTCGGGCAAGGCAACGCAGCGCATCAACGACATCGCCGGCCGAATGCGAGCGGAAGAAGAGCGGCTGTTCATGCTGCGTACCCAAACCGCAGACCGCACTGAACGGCTCGCCTCCATCGTCACCGTTGCGGGCTCCGGTCTCGTGATCCTCCTGGCCGGCATTTCCATATTTCTGCTGCGGCGTTCGACCCGCGCGCGCGACGCGGCCGAGGCTCAATTGCGCGACGCCAACCTTAACCTCGAAGCTACAGTGGACGAGCGCACCGCGGACCTGCGCGAGGCCAACAACGAAATTCAACGCTTCGCCTACATCGTCAGCCACGACCTTCGCTCGCCGCTGGTCAACATCATGGGATTTACCAGCGAACTCGAGGAGCTGCGCACCGACATCTTCAGGCGGATCGGAGCGCTTCATCTTGCTGCGGCGCAGAGCCCGGTTTTGGTCGACGCGGAAAATAGCGTCGAGGCCGCGCTGGAAACCGAAGACAAGCAACTACTGGATAATTTTTCCGAAGCCCTCGAATTCATCAAGTCATCGATTGCGAAAATGGACCGATTGATCTCTGCCATCCTCAATCTCACCCGGGAGGGACGGCGGGAATTCGAGCCTGTCCGGATCGATACGCGGGAGCTGATCGAGGCGATAGTCACCACGGTTGCGCATCAGGCGTCGGAGGCAGAGGCGCAGATCCACATCGAACCGCTCCCCGAAATCACCAGCGACCGCCTTGCGCTGGAGCAGATTTTCTCCAATTTGATCGACAACGCACTTAAATACCTCAAGCCGGGCGTCCCCGGCGGGATTTCCGTGCGGGGTCGCACCAAGCTCGGCTTTGCGATCTTCGACATCAGCGATAACGGCCGCGGCATCGACCCCAAGGATCACCAGCGCATTTTTGACCTTTTCCGGCGCGCAGGGCTGCAGGACCAGCCGGGTCAGGGAATTGGCCTTGCCCATGTCCGCACTTTGGTGCGACGACTTGGCGGAACCATGTCGGTCGCTTCCGAGCTTGATCGAGGAAGTACCTTCACAGTAACTCTTCCTATCAATTGGAACGCCAACCGACGGAACAGGGAGCCATGAGCGCAGCGGTCACCATCATTATGATCGAGGATGACGAGGGTCATGCCCGTCTGATCGAACGCAATATCAGGCGATCCGGCGTCAATAACGAAATCGTGCCGTTTACAAGCGGCACGACCGCCTTACGTTACCTGTTCGGAAACGACGGTTCCGGTCTTGAGCACAAGGGAGAAGCGCTCCTGATCCTGCTCGACCTCAACCTGCCCGACATGGGAGGGATCGAAATCCTGCAACGTGTCAAGGAGAACAAGCACCTCAAGTCGACCCCGGTGGTGGTGCTGACAACGACCGACGATTCCCATGAGATCAAGCGTTGTTATGAACTCGGCTGCAACGTCTACATCACCAAACCCGTCAATTACGAAAGCTTTGCCAACGCCATTCGCCAGCTCGGCCTGTTCTTCTCGGTCATTCAGGTGCCCCCTGCCGCCACATGAACGCTGAGACGCCGACGCTCCTCTACATCGACGACGACAAGGCGCTCGCGCGTCTGGTCGACCGCGGCCTGACGCGGCTTGGGCTGAAGGTCGTCCACGCCAATGGCGGCGCGGACGGGCTGGATCGTCTGGCGCAAGGTGGCATCGACGTCATTGCACTCGATCAATACATGCCAGGCCTCGACGGGCTGGAAACCCTGGAACGAATTCTGGCGATCCCTAACGCGCCGCCGGTGGTATTTGTCACCGCCTCGCAGGATTCCAAGATCGCGATCACCGCGCTGAAGGCCGGCGCGGCCGACTATCTGGTCAAGGACGTACAAGGCGATTTCATTCCCCTGCTCCAGGTCGCGGTCGAGGGCGCATTGCGGCAGGCGCGTCTGCAAAAGGCGCGCGACGAGGCCGAAGCCGAGGTGCATGCCGCGCGCGACCGCTTTGCCGCGCTTGCTGCCGAGCGCGAGGTGCTGCTGCGCGAGGTCAATCACCGCGTCGGCAACAGCTTGCAGATCATCGCCTCGCTGCTGCATCTGCAAGCAAGCTCGGCCGCCGAGGAAGACGTCAAGGCCGCACTCACCAACGCCATGGGGCGCGTCGCCGCGGTAGCCCAGGTCCATCGCCGGCTTTACACCTCCCATGACCTCAAAAGCGTGCTGCTCAATCAATATCTCGACGCCTTGATCGAGGACCTCCGCCGGTCGGCCGAAGGCAACAGGATGTCGCGGCTCACGCTGAAAGTGGCGCCGATCGAAATCGATCCCGACCGGGCGGTTGCGATCGGGATCATCGTCAACGAACTCGTGATGAACGCCGTGAAATACGCCTATCCCGATGGCGCCGGTCCGATCCATGTCGATCTTGTGGCGCGCGACGACGAACTTGTGCTGTCGATTGCGGATAACGGCGTCGGCCTCAACGCCAAAACCGATCCGCGCTCAACCGGCATGGGGCAGCGCATCGTCGCTGCGATGGCCACCAAGCTGGCGGCGACCGTCGAACGCGACCCCGACCATGACGGCACCCGTGTCGTGCTCTGCTTCCCTCGCACCACCAAGAGCCCGGCGAAGGCCAGCCTCAGGGCAGCGAGCTAGGATTTGCCGGTCGGGACATTCGCTTTGCGGGGCGATCCTCTCGCCTGCTATCCTTGACTCCATGATGTCACGCAACACAGCCAGTACCGAGATCACCCCCGAAGTGCTGCTTCGCGCCTATGCCTGCGGCATTTTCCCGATGGCCGAGAGCGCCGACGATCCGAGCCTGTTCTGGGTCGAGCCGGAAATGCGCGGCGTGATCCCGCTCACCGGCTTTCGCATCGCCTCACGCCTGGCGCGCACCGTCCGCTCCAACACTTTCACGGTGACCGTCGACCGTGCCTTCAAGGCCATCATCGCCGGCTGCGCGGCGCCGCAACCCGGCCGCAACGACACCTGGATCAATCAGCGGATACGCGACCTCTATATCGGGCTGCACAAGCTTGGCCACGCCCACAGTGTCGAGGTGTGGCAAGACGACGATCTGGTCGGCGGCCTCTATGGCGTCAACCTCGGCCGCGCCTTTTTCGGCGAAAGCATGTTTCACCGCGCCCGCGACGCCTCGAAAGTGGCGCTCGTGCATCTGGTCGCCCGCCTCATCGCCGGGGAGTTTGAACTGCTCGACACGCAATATGTGACCGAGCATCTGCGCCAGTTCGGGGCAACCGAAATCCCGCGCCGCCGCTACGTCACCCTGCTGGAAAAGGCGCTGCAGGGAGATGCCGATTTTGACAGGTTGCCGGCCGAACCGCCGCTCGACGGCGCACGCGCGCTGGAAATCATTGCCGCGCGCAGCTGAACGCATCATCGTGTCCCGGACGCGGTGCAGCGCCTGTTGCGCCGCTCCACAAAGCCGACCCATCGTCGCAACACAAAAAACGGACCCCGGATCAGCAACGCACCACGCCGCGAATGCGGCGCGCTGCGCAGCGTTCGGGGCATGTCGAGTCTATCGCCGGAAAATCCCGAACAGGCCGCCGGAGTCCTGCTCCTGCTGTTGCGGCGGAGGCGGCGGCGGTTGCTGATACTGCGGTGGAGGCGGCGGCCGCGGTGCCTGTTGCGCCTGCCTGGGTGCCGGCTTCCTGGGTGCGGGTGGCGGCGACGCCGGTTTCGGCGGCGGCGCATCGGTCTGCACGCTGACGACAGTCGTGTCCGGCGCTTTGCAGTTGGTCAGCCAGATGTCGTAGATCGGGTGCTCGACGCCGTGCAGGCCGGGGCTTGCGGCAAACATCCAGCCGGAAAAGATCCGCTTCACCTCGCCCTGCAGGGTGATCTCGTCGACCTCGACAAAGGCATCGGTGTTGGCGGCTTCCGTCGCAGGACGCGTATAGCAGGCATCGGTCTTCACGCGCAGCGCACCGAACTGGACGGTCTCGCCGATATCCTCATCGAAATTGATGACGCGGCCGGTGATCTTGTCGAGGCCCGAAAAGCTCGCCTTCTTGTTGACGATCTTCTGCGTCGGCAACTCGGTGACCACCTCGTCGCCGGGCTGTAACGGCGCCGGGGCCTGCGGCGCGCCCTTCTGATCGGGACGCTGTCCCGGCGGAACGTTGACGCCGGACGGCGCGGCAGCGACGCCTTGGCCCGGCTGCTGCGGGGCGCCGGGCTGCCGATTTTGCGGAATCATGGCCGTGCCCGGCGGCGGCGCCAGCGGCTGCGACGTCACGGCTCCCGGCGGCGGCACGCCTTGGCCCGGCAAGGGCCGCGTCGGCAACAGGCGGCCACGCGGCAATTCCGGCACGTCCTCCTCGTCGTCGGGAGGGGGCTGCTGCTGGCCATGGGGCACACTGCCCGGCGGCCGCGGCTGATCGGAAAAGATAGTACCGATCTGCGCGTGCGCCGGCACCGGCGCAAGCGAGATCGTGGCGACGGCGACTAGTACCGCCCATTTGAAGTTCCAGCACCGCAAGCGGCGAATTCCGTCCCGGAACTTCAAATGGAGAAGCGGTACTAGAATCATAGATTTGCTAGTGCCCATAACTTTCCGAAGTTCGTGAACGATCGGCGCTGAGGTGTAGCACGAACTTCGGAAAGTAGGCGCTAGTGCCGCAAAACCGGTCAGCAGGAGAGCTCGGATCATCTCGCGAATATCATAAGCGAATCGGATGCACGGCACGAAAAAGCGATAACCGCGCATAAGGCGCTCGGGTTAACACGTTGAATAAGGCGGGGAAAGGGCGGCCCTAAGCCGCCTTGGGGTACTGCGCTAGCCAAGCGGCGTCGTGAATGGAATAGTTCATCCCATCAGGGCCGCTTTCTGAGGTTCCCTCCCATGCCTGTTACCCTCGATCCCGACGCGGCTCTCGTTTTCCAGGCCTTCCAGGAGGCCGGCCGTCCTCCTTATGAGACGCTGACGCCGGAGGAAGCACGCGAATATTACCGGCAGGCCCGCTTCGTAACCAATCCCGAGCCGCCTCTGCTGAAATCGGTCGAACCGCTGGCGATCGAGGCGGCCGGGGGGCTCATCCCGGCGCGGATCTACACGCCGAGAACGCTGAGGCAATCGAACGGCCTGGCGCCGTGCCTGGTCTTTTTCCACGGCGGCGGCTGGGTGATTGGCGATCTCGACACCCACGACGTGGTGTGCCGGAAACTCGCCGACGATGGCCAGCTCATCGTCATCTCCGTCGATTACCGGCGCGCGCCCGAATACAAATTCCCTGCTGCCGTCGATGACGCGATCGCGGCCACCGCCTGGATCGCCGATCACGCGCAACAACTCGGCATCGACGCCACGCGGCTCTGCGTCGGCGGCGACAGCGCCGGCGGCAACCTGGCCGCGGTGGTCGCGATCACGGCGCGCGAGAGCCAGAGGCCCGCGATCTCAGGCCAGGTGCTGATCTATCCCGCTACCGATTTTGCGATGACGCATCCGTCACACCGCGAGCCGGAGACCAGCATCCTGCTCACCCATACGGTGATCCGCTGGTTTCGCGATCATTATCTAACCCGCGCGGCCGACGGCGACGACTGGCGCGCTTCACCTGCGCGCCTCAAAACCCTGGCGGGCCTGCCGCGCGCTTATGTGCTGACCGCCGGTGCGGATCCCTTGCGCGACGAGGGCGAGGAATATGCCAAGCAGCTCGAACAGGCCGGCGTCGCGGTGACGTATCGCACCTTCCCCGGCCAGTTCCACGGCTTCTTCACCATGGGCAAGCTGCTTGACCAGGCCAACGTCGCGGTGCGCGACATCGGAGCCTGGCTGCGCGCGCTGAGGTAATGCAGCGCTGGTCGTCCGGCCATGACAGCCAAACAGACTTGTCGATAAGACGAATCATCTAGAGGTTTAAGGCACCGACCGATCCGACAAAGTGCCGATGAACCGCAGAGAACGCCGGGCCAAAAAATCCAAGTTCGAGCAATCGAAGACCGATGCGGCCGCGCAATGTCAGGTCGGTCATCGCCTGCTGCAAGCGGGGCAATCGCTGGAGGCCCAGCTTTGTTGTCAGAAATTGCTGGCGGCCGATCCCGATCACGTGCCGGCCCTGCACCTGATGGGGCTGATCGCATTTGCGGCCACTCAACATGACCACGCGCTGGAGTGGATCGCCCGCGCCATCGCCCACGACCCAAGGGCCGATTATCTCGCAAGCCTCGGAACCACCCTGTCGCGCCAGGGCCGGCACGAAGAGGCGCTGAGGGCCTTCGACAAGGCCGTGCAGCTCAAACCGGACGATGCGGCCCTGTGGAAGGCGATGGGCGACGCACTGCTGGAACTAAAGCGGTACGACCATGCGCTATTGAGTTTTCAACACGCGCTCAAGCTCGATCCGCGCAACCAGGATGCCGCTTACAAGAGCGGCGTCCTGCTTCACGACGCCGGACGGAACGAAGAAGCCGTCACCTGTCTCGATATTTGCGACCAATCGCTGCCGAACCACGCGCCAACCTTGCAGGCGCGCGCCCGCGCCCTGCTCGCTTTGCGGAAATTCGATTCTGCGCTCTCGGACAATTTGCGTGCCAATACCCTTGTCCCCGAAAATGCCGACACGCACAACAATATCGGCGCCTGCCTGCAATCGCTCGGCCGCGAGGAAGAGGCGCGGGCCTGGTTCGATCGTGCGCTCGAGCGCTTGCCGGACTCGATCGAAATCCTGAACAACAAGGCCAACATCCTGCAACAGCTGCAGTGCTTCGACGAAGCGCTCGCGCTCTATGAGAACATCCGTGCCCGCCACCTGAACAACGCGACCACTGACTGGAATCTGTCGCTGCTGAACATGCTGCTCGGCGATTTCGAAGCCGGCTGGTCGGGCCGCGAGGCACGCTGGAAGATTCCCGATCCCGCGCCCTACCCCAAATTCAGCCAGCCGATGTGGCTGGGCAAGGAATCCATCGCAGGCAAGACCCTTCTCGTGCACGTCGATGAAGGCTTGGGCGATACGATCCAATTCGTCCGCTACGTGCCTGACGTGGCGGCGCTTGGCGCGCGGGTCATCCTTGCCGTCGAGCGCCCGCTGGTCTCCCTGTTGTCGGGGTTTCCCGGCGTGTCGCAGTGCCTCGCCTTCTCCGACCCCCTGCCCGCCTTCGACATGCACTGCCCGATCGGCAGCCTGCCGCTCGCCTTCAACACCCGCCTCGATGGCATTCCGGCGGATCGTTCTTACCTGCCGCCGCCGCGCGAAGAACACGTTCAGGCCTGGGACGCGCGGCTTGGACCGCATGAGCGCTTAAGGGTCGGCCTGGTCTGGTCGGGCAGCCGAACCCACCGCAACGATCACAACCGCTCGATGTCGCTGCAAACGCTGTCGCGCATTCTCGACGTCGATGCAGTCTTCGTCAGCCTTCAGAAGGACGTCAGAGAAAGCGACAAGGCCGATCTCGCGACCAGCAACATTCTCGACTGGACAACGGAACTCACCGACTTCGCCGACACCGCCGCGTTGGTGAAATGCCTTGATCTCGTCATATCAGTCGACACCAGTGTCGCCCATCTCGCCGCCGCGCTTGGGTGCCCGACCTGGGTCCTGTTGCCCTGGACGCCGGACTATCGCTGGCTACTCAACCGCGATGACAGCCCCTGGTACCCGACCGTTCGCTTGTTCCGGCAAAACGAAACGCGCGATTATCGAGGTGTGCTCGATCAGGTGAGATCGGAGTTGTTCAAGCTGGCGGCCGGCAAAACCGTTTCATAAGGCGCCAGCCTGCCGCCATTTCCATTTCCGCTCCGGAGGTGGTATTTCTCAGCCCCGATCGATGGATTTGTACGGAAGGGTCCGCCAGCGGCGAGCATCATCCGGAACTCGCAGGCGGATAGCGACGCATGATTGAATTGAGCGAACGACAAAAACTCGCAGCCCCCGACGGACAGAAGCGCGTGCTGTTGCACTCCTGTTGTGCGCCGTGCTCCGGCGAGGTCATGGAGGCAATGCTCGCCTCCGGAATCGACTACACGATCTTCTTCTACAATCCGAACATCCATCCGCAGAAAGAGTACCTGCTGCGCAAGGATGAAAACGTCCGCTTCGCGGAGAAGCATGGCGTGCCATTCATCGATGCCGATTACGACACCGAAAACTGGTTCGCGCGCGCCAAGGGCATGGAATGGGAGCCCGAGCGCGGCACGCGCTGCACGATGTGCTTCGACATGCGCTTCGAGCGCACGGCGCTCTATGCGCACGAGAACGATTTTCCGGTCATGACCTCCTCGCTCGGCATCTCACGCTGGAAGAACATGGCCCAGATCAACGATTGCGGGCATCGCGCGGCCGGCCATTACGACGGCCTGAGCTATTGGGATTTCAACTGGCGCAAGGGCGGCGGCGCCCAGCGCATGATCGAGATCAGCAAGCGCGAAGAGTTCTATCAGCAGGAATATTGCGGCTGCGTCTATTCGCTGCGCGACACCAACCAGCATCGACGCAGCCAGGGCCGCGCGCCGATCGTCCTTGGCACACAGTTTTATCGCCAGGGCGACGGCGAAACCTGACGCTTATCCGCTTTGCGCATCTCCCTTGCAGAACTGTTCGACGACAAGCCCGCCGCGCTGAACGCCAAGACGGCGGTTCTCTATGCCGTTCTGGTGTCGGCGAACGTACTGGCATGGCTCTGGGCGTTCCTGGAATTTCGCGACCAGCCGATCCTGTTGGGCACTGCTTCGCTCGCTTACGCCTTCGGGCTCCGTCATGCGGTAGACCCCGATCACATCGCTGCCATCGATAACGTCACACGCAAGCTGATGCAGGAAGGCAAGCGGCCGGTCTCGGCCGGGTTCTTCTTTGCGCTTAGGCATTCGACCGTCGTCGTCATCGCTTCGCTGCTGATCGCCCTCTCGGTCGGCGCGCTCGAAGGCAACTTGGCCTGGCTCAAGGGAATCGGCGGTGTGATCGGGACCGGCGTCTCCGCAAGCTTTCTCTTCATTATTGCCCTGATCAACGCGCTGATCCTGGTCTCGGTTTATCGCGCCTTCACGGCGCTGCGACGCGGCGAGCGGGTGACCGAGGAAGCACTGCACGATCTTCTCTCCCGGCGAGGATTATTGTCGCGCGGGCTCCGTGCCGTCTTCCGTGTCATGACCCGAAGCTGGCACATGTACCCGCTCGGCTTCCTGTTCGGGCTCGGTTTCGATACGGCGAGCGAGGTTGGACTGCTCGGGATTTCCGCCGCACAGGGGTCCGCGGGACTTGCGGCCTGGTCGCTTCTGATCTTCCCGGCGCTGTTCACGGCCGGCATGACGCTGGTCGATACCACCGATGGCGTGCTGATGGTGCAGACCTATGGCTGGGCCTTTATCAAGCCAGTCCGGAAACTCTACTACAACCTCACGATGACGCTGATATCGATCATCGTGGCGCTGTTGATCGGCGGACTGGAAGTGCTCGGCCTGCTTGCGAGCCGGCTTGGACTCGAGGGCCGCTTCTGGAACCTGATCGATCAAGTGAACGAGAGCTTCGGCGTTCTCGGCTATCTTATCGTCGGTGTGTTTGCCGCGTGCTGGGTTATTTCGGTGCTGATCTACAAGATCCAGAACCTGGACCAGATCGAAGAGGGCCTGTCGCCGGGCGGCGACTGTCGCATCGGTGACTAACGCGCCCGTGCCGCCCGCCGCAGCGATTGCGGCGGCTGGCCGAACGCGCGCAGGAAGGCACGGCGCATCCGTTCGGGATCGCGGAAGCCGGTGCTTTGCGCCACGCGCTCGATCGCTTCGCTGGAAGATTGCACCCGTTGGCGCGCCACCTCGAGCCGCAGCCGCTCCACGGCCTTGAACGGCGTGGTGCCGGTTTCGGCGACGAAGGCCCGCGTGAAATGACGCGAACTCATGCCGGCCTTGTCGGCGAGATGTTCGACCGTCAGCGGCGCATCGAGATTCTCGCGCGCCCACGTCAAAAGCGGCGCGAACCGGCCGGTCGGGGCCTTCAACTCGAGCAGCGAGGAGAATTGCGACTGCCCTCCGCTGCGCCGTGCGTAGAGCACGAGTTGGCGCGCCGTTTGCCGCGAGATTTCCTCGCCGAAATCCTCGGCAACCATGGCCAGCGCCAGATCGATGCCGGCGCTGATGCCGGCCGACGTCCAGATATCGCCGTCGCGCACGAAGATGCGGTCGGATTCCAGTTTCACCTTTGGATAGGTGGCAAGAAAATGCCGCGTGCGTCGCCAATGCGTGGTGGCGCGCCGGCCATCCAGGAGGCCGGCTTCGGCCAGCACGTAGGCGCCCGAACAGACGCTCGCGATCCGAACGCCGCGCCGCGCCGCGGAGCGCACGAAGGCGAGCTGCCGCGCTGATTTGGACGCTGCGACAACCCCCTCACCGCCCGCGACGATCAGGGTCGACAGGCCGCTAGCCGACCGCAAGCCCCGCGCCAGCATCTCGACGCCGGAAGAAGAACGAACCGCGCCCGGCGCTTCGGCAATCACGCGGATGGACGTGGGCTTGCCAGCAAGCCGGCCTGCGATCTCGAACACCGAAATCGGACCGGAGGCGTCCAGCAACTGGAAGTCGGGGAAGATCAGAACGCCGATCATCGGAAGGCTCATGTCCTAAAATGAGGGAAATATGCCATTTATGACGAGACCACATCATGCCAGAGTGGCAACGTCAAGCCAAACCTCGAAGGCAACCCCTCAAGGCAAACGCTCATGTCGAACCCGCTTCAGATTGGAATCGTCGTCTTTCCGAAGGTGACCCAGCTCGATTTTACGGGCCCGCTGCAGGTATTCTCGAGCCTGCCCGGCGCAACCGTGCACCTGATCTGGAAACGGATCGAACCGGTCCCGAGCGACACCGCGCTGACGGTGATGCCGACCGTCTCGTTTGCCGATTGCCCGCAGTGTGACGTGATCTGCGTGCCCGGCGGCGCGGGCACCGACGACATGGTGATTGACGAGGAGATGCTCGATTTCCTGCGCGCGCAGGCGAAGGCGGCCAGATACGTCACGTCGGTCTGCACGGGATCGCTGGTTCTGGGCGCCGCCGGGTTGCTCAGAGGATACAAGGCCACCACCCACTGGGCGGCGATGGGATATCTCGAACCTTACGGCGCGCTGCCGACCAGGATACGCGTTTGCGTCGACCGCAACCGCGTGAGCGGCGGCGGCGTCACCGCCGGGATCGATTTTGCCTTGACGCTGGTCTCACATCTTTCCGATCGCGAAACCGCGGAGATGATCCAGCTTCGGCTGGAATACAATCCCGCGCCGCCCTTCTCCGCGGGCTCACCCGACACGGCGTCGCAGGAGGTGATCGCGCGCCTGCGGCAGATGAATCCGGCTGGCCAGGAACGCCGGCGGGCGAATAACCAAAGGGCTGCCGCGGCGTTACGCGCTCACGGCTAGTCGCTCGCTTCAATTAATTTGAAAGGACGGTCTTTTTGTGATTCGATTCCGTCGCAACGGGAGCGATGGAGACGATGATGGCTGCCAAGGAGATTTCGGTAAAGAAGTATGTTGTGCGGTTGAGCGGCGAGGAACGC
>NZ_DAHUXJ010000016.1 GCF_027307225.1 Bradyrhizobium sp.
AAGTACAGGCCCATCGCGAAACTCCTTTTCGTGCGCGTGGTGGCTCACGAGTCGGGGCGTTTCGTCGATGGGCCACTGCTGGAAATGTCAAACTTCTACTGCCACCCCGGCAGAGCCGGGGGGTCTCCCATTGGACTAGAACACCACCACGCTGCGGATCGCCTCGCCGCGCTTGAGCGCCGCAAAACCCTCGTTGACCTGCTCGAGCGAAATACGCGCCGTGATGAGGTCTTCAAGATCAAGCCGTCCATCCAGCGCTGCGCGCGCCAGCATCGGGAAGTCGCGCAGGGGTCGCGCACCGCCGTAACTCGAACGGCGAATGCGCTTCTCCTGCATCAGTGAACCCCAGCGGAACGCTACGTCCTCGTTCACGTCGGTCTTGCCGAGCCAGATCACCTCGCCGCCGGGCCGCACCGCTTCGCTGGTCAATCGGAACGCGCGGGGGCTGCCGGCTGCTTCCAGCACCACGTCCGCGCCGCGACCGCTCGTCAGCCGGCGCACGGCTTCGACCACGTTTTCCTTTGCCGCGTTGACGGCATGGGTCGCGCCAAGTTTTTGCGCCAGACGCAGCTTGTCCTCGGCGAGATCGACCGCGATTACGGTCTCCGCCCCCGCCATGCGCGCGCCCTGCACGGCGGCAAGACCCACCGCGCCCGAGCCGATCACCATCACGGCATCGCCATGCTGGATCGAGGCGACGTTCAGCGCTGCACCGACCCCGGTCATCACGCCGCAGCCGATCAGGCACGCCTGATCGAACGGCAATTCCTTCGGCACGACAATCGCCTGCTGCGCCGGAACGATGCAGTATTCGGCGAGCGCGCCGAGATACATCAGGTGCTTCAGTTCGCGTCCATCACGCAAGCGCGCCCGGCTCGCTCCGTCGAACTGCACCGCAAGCGGCGCCTGACCCAGATAGCTCTCGCAAAGAATTGGCAGGTCGCGATCGCAATAGAAGCAGTGCCCACAATGCGGATTCCACGAGAGCACGACATGGTCGCCGACGGCAACGCCGCGCGCCTCCGGCCCAACCCGCTCGACGACTCCTGCAGCCTCATGGCCAAGGACGATCGGCATCGGATTGCGCAAGGAGCCGTCGATCACCTCCAGATCAGTGTGACAGAGGCCGGCCGCCTTGATCCGGACGACGACGTCGCCCGGCGCCGGATCGGTCGCATGCACCGTTTCGATCGAAAGCTCTGACTTCGTCGCGTGAAGGACGGCCGCCTTGTAGGTGAGTGCCACTTTACAAAGTTCTTCGTTCAGGACGCGGCGCGCAGCGAGCCGCCGCGAAGCGCGTTGATGGCGGCGTCGACGTCGGCCGACGTCATCTCCCACTCATTGTCGAAATTAGCGACCACGGCCTTCATGAACGGTTCGACCAGCGCCTTGGCTGCGGCAGCATCGCCCAGATGCTCGGCCAGGATTGCGAGTGCGAGCTGCCGCGGCTCGTCGCCCTCGTAGCTCCATTCGTATCCGTTGGGGGTATATCGATGGATATCAAGCCTCTGGTCGAGGAGTTGGCCGTCGACCCAGGCCTTGACGCCGTCGATGGTACGGTCGCCGTTGAATTTCTTCACTGCAGTTCCCTCCCGGTCGGCTTGCGGCCATGATAGATTAGTGATATATCAGACTCCAGATTTCATGTCATCGTCGATTTTCGACAGGATAAGGACCGCCATGGAACTCGCCTCGACCCCCATGTCCGACCGCCAGCGCCGTTACCGCGAGACCTACCGCGAGCGCGTGGCCGGATGGTACAACGGCTGGCTGCACGTTTTCATCATCTATGTGATCGGCTTAACCGCACTCTACATCTATCTGGCGAACGTGCACTCCTTACGCGCGTGGGAGCTTCTGATCATCCCGGTCGCCTTCCTCGGCGCCAATTTCTTCGAATGGTGGATTCACCGCTACGTCATGCACCGCCCCTCGCAGGTCAAGGCGTTCCGTGCGATCTACAATCGGCACACCTTGATGCATCACCAGTTCTTCACTGAGAAGGAGATGCGCTTCGCCGACCACTTGGACTGGCGCGTCACCTTCTTCCCACCCTATGCGCTCGCGACCTTCACGCTGATGTCGATACCGCTTGCGATCATCGCCGGCTGGATCGTTTCGCCAAACGTCGGCTGGTTGCTGATCGCCACGACGACCTCGATGTACCTGGTCTACGAATTCATGCACTTCTGCTGCCATGTCGACGAGAACTGGTTCGTAGCCAACATGCCGACGGTGAATACCCTGCGTCGTCACCACACCGCGCACCACGATCAGTCGATCATGATGGAGCGCAACATGAACCTTACCTTCCCGATCATGGACTGGGTGTTTGGCACGTCCGATCTCAACCGCGGCCTGCTCGGCCACCTATTCAACGGTTACGAAACCAGATTCATCAAGAGCGACATGCGCAAGACGGCTCGTACGCCGAAGATCGATCCGCAGGTCCACTCGGTCCCGGTCTAGTGCGGCGAATTTGAAGTTCCTATCAAGGTTGCCGAAAATTCGTCATAGGAACTTCAAATTCAAAGCCGCGCTAGAAACTAATAGTTGCTAGAGCTCCTTTGATTTCCGAAGTTCGCATCAAGGGCTGCCACGACATCATGCGAACTTCGGAATCGGAGCTCTAGTAGCCCATGCTGCGCGCGATCGAACCCAATGGGCTGGCGCTGGCGCTGTTTGCGGCAACCTTTGCCGCGGGCTGCCTCAGCTTCTTTACCCTGGCCGGCATGTTTCCCGCGCGGGCACGGCCGGCGCCGGTCTCAGGACTGACGGGCAACGCGCTCGTGCTATTGAACGTCGCGCTGCTGGCGGCGCTGCTCGGCGGCGTGGCGTTCTACGCACACGAAACGCTGCGCTGGACCTCCGTGGTCGTCGCCGGCGGCCTGATCTTCCTGTTCGTGCCATCGGTCGTTGAAGTCATCCCAAACGCGTGGCGCGACAGCTGCGGCGGTCTCGTCTTGCTTGGCGCGATTCAGCTTGCCTCGCTGGCGCTGCTGGTTTCCCCGCTTCTGAAATTTTCCGCCTTGTAAGGAGCACGACCCATGCCCTTCCCGATCAAGACTGCACTCTCGATTATCGTGCTGCTGGTCGCGCTCGCCGGCTATTTCTATCAGGACTCGATCGGCATGCACGGGCCGAAAATCGCGATCCTGTTCCTTGCGCCTTTCATGGTCATTGCGATGTGGATCTTTCCCGAGGTCACGCGGAAGTAGTCACGAGCCCGCGAACAAGGCCGAAAATAACGATGGCGGTCGAAGCCGCCACTTTCCCTTCCTGAGAGTGCGCTCGAAGCCTTCAGGTTTTGACCCAGACCGCCTTGACGTTGAGGTATTTTTCGACGTGCTGCTTGCCGGACTCCCGGCCATAGCCGCTCATCTTGTAACCACCGAACGGAACGGACGGGTCCATCGCCTGGGCCCGCGCCGCAACTTTTGGGTGGCGTGACAAGGGATTGACAGATTGTTAGACAATTCATGCCGGATGGGTGGCGACCCGGCCGGGTTCGGGACGCGGTAACATTAGAAATGCCAATCAAAGGAGGATGCCCACCATGGCGATCGAGATCAGTGCCCAGGGAAAGGGCGTTTCCGTGGTCACCCTGGCAGGCCAGGAAGCCAACAATTTCCTTTACACCCCGGATATTCTCGATCTGGCCGCGGTACTGACGAAATGCGCCTCCGACAGGGAATTGCGGGCGCTCGTGATCACAGGCCGCAACAACATGTTTTGCGGCGGCCGGGTCGGCGTCAAAGGCCTGACGCGGGCCTCCGAAGTCGCTGAAGACCTCAATGCCATCCTCAAAGTGAACGCCGCGCTCAATGCTTTGAGCGTTCCCGTCATCGCTGCGGTCGAAGGCAAGGCGTTCGGATTTGGCTTCGGCATGACCGCCCAGGTCGACTATGCAGTCGCCGCGGAAAACGCCGTGTTCTCGCTGCCGGAGATGTCGCACGGCCTGCCGCCGCTGATCGTCTTCACCTATCTGTTCCGCTTCGTGCCGTACAAGCGCGCGTTCGAGCTCGCCGTCACCAGCCGGCAGATCCTGGCGAAGGAAGCGCAGGACACCGGCATCGTGACCGAAGTCGCGCCGGCGGGCACCGCGCTGAAGCGCGCGCTGGAAGTTGCCAACCAGATGGCCGCCTTCGATCCAAAGTCGATGGGCCTGCTTCGCAGGTTCGGCCGCGAGTCGGCAGAGGTCTATTCCAGGCACATGAGCGAGCACGCGGTCGCGCTGATGAGCGTGATGCTGGCCGAACGCAACGCCGCGCACTGAACCCCTTCAACAGCGGGCAAACCAATGAACGTATTGGTGACGGGGGGAGCGGGATTTCTCGGCGGCTACATCATGGCCGCCCTGCTGCGGCAGGGACATGGGGCGTTCGCCTACGACATCGCGCCGCCAAACGTCGACACGCTTGCGATATCACCCGATATTGCGGCGCGCTTTCGCTCCGGACAGATCAACGACATAGCCCGGCTCTTCGCGGTTTGCCGCAGCGAGAACATCGAAGCGATCATTCACTCGGCCGGAATGGTCGGTCTTGACCCGTCCCTGGAACAGCCGATCGCAACCTACCAGACCAATATCATGGGTCTCGTCAACGTCTGCGAGGTCGCGCGGCAGCTATCGATGCGGCGCGTCGTCTTCGTGTCGAGCAACGCGGCGTATCACCAAGGCTCGGGCGCAACGCTGGTCGAAACCGATCCGGCCTTTTCGATTCGCGACGCCAATCCGGCCGGACACTACGGCACCTCCAAGATGGCCGGCGAGGCCATCGGGCTTGCTTATGCGAACTTCCAGAACCTCGATTTCCTCGCGATCCGCGTCACGGCAATCTACGGTTTCGGCATGCGCATTCCAATGTACATCAAGCCGATGGTCGAAAATTCGGTGCTCGGCAAACCGACGCGTTTTGCAACCGGCGGGCGGATGAAGCGCGATTACACCCATGTTTCGGATTGCAGCGATGGCATTATTACCGCCCTTCAGGCGCCTTCCTGGAAAGCCGGCGAACAACGCGTCATCAATGTCGCAAGCGGCAATGCGCGAACCGCAAGCGAAGTTGCCCAGATCGTTCGCAATACGATTCCGGGCGCCGACATCGAAATCGGCGACGAACTGACGCCGCTGGAACAGCAGAACGTCAAGATGCGGACCTCGCTCGATATCACCGCCGCCAAACGCCTTCTGAACTGGTCGCCGAAATGGCCGCTTGAAAAAGGCATCGCGGAATATGCCGAAACTTTCCGGCGCCACATCCCCCGCTCTTCAACGAGTTGAACAATGTCCGCCCTTCCCGATTACGAAGTCTACGCCATCCGCTACGCGACGCGCGCCTCCAAGCGTTCCGACAATTTCATCGGCGGCGATCCGCACGACGGGCCGATGCCGCTCGATTATTATGTGTGGGCCGCGATCGGGCCGGACCGGAGCTATGTAATCGACACCGGCTTCACCGCCGAGATCGCCGCCAAGCGCAAGCGCGACTATCTGCGCTGCCCGATCGAATCGTTGAAACTCATCGGTCTCGACCCTGCCAAGGTGGCCGACGTCATCCTCACCCACCTGCACTACGACCATGTCGGCAGCTTCGACAAGCTTCCAGCCGCAACCTTTCACTTGCAGGAAGCCGAACTGCACTACGCGGTCGGCCGCTATATGAAATACAGGAAGTTGCGTCACTCTTACGAGGTCGAGGACGTCGTCGGCATCGTCCGTGCCAATTACGCCGGCCGCGTCAACTTCTATGAAGGATCGGCGGAGCTGTCGCCGGGCATCACCATCCACCCTGCCCCCGGTCATTCGGCGGGACTGCAATTCGTACGGGTACATACCAGGCGCGGCTGGGTGGTTCTCGCCTCCGACGTCACGCACTTCTACGAGAACATGGAAGCGCACAAGCCCTATGTGACGGCATTTCATATCGGCCAGATGCTGGAGGGATTTGACAAGCTGCGCGCGGCGGCGCCCTCGCCCCAGCACATCATTCCCGGTCACGATCCCCTTGTCATGAAGCGCTACAGGGCGCCGCGGCCTGAGCTCGAGGGCATTGTAGTCCGTCTCGACGACCCGCCGAAGGAGTAAGCGATGAAGATCGGCTTTGCCGGATTGGGAGCCATGGGCGGCCCGATGGCCGGTCACCTGCTCGATGCCGGACACACGCTTTATGTCCTGACAAGACGCCGCGAGTCGGCCGCCACGGCGATCGCCAAAGGCGCGATCTGGGCGGAAACGCCCAAGAAACTCGCGGCGAACGCGCAGCTGGTCTTCACCGTTCTCCCCGGGCCGCCGGAGATCGAAGCGATCATGGCGGGCGAAGACGGTCTTCGCGCCGGCCTCGCAGCCGGAACGCCTTACATCGATTGTTCGACCAATTCGCCCGCACTGGTGCGCCAGCTCTCCGCCGATCTCGCCAAAACTGGCGTCTCCATGCTTGATGCGCCGGTCAGTGGCGGACCGAAAGGCGCGGCTTCGCGAAAGCTCGCGATCTGGGTCAGCGGCGAGCAAGCGACGTACGATGCCTGCAAGCCGATCCTCGATCTGCTCGGCGACCAGGTGCGCTATCTCGGCGACAGCGGCAACGCCTCGGTCGCCAAGCTTGTGCACAACTGCGCCAATTACGGCATCCAGATGGTTCTGGCCGAAGCTTTCACCTTGGGCGTGAAGGCCGGCGTCGATCCGGTCGCATTGTTCAGCGCGATCCGGCAAGGCTCGCTCGGACGGCAGCGCGCAGTCGATCGCATGACCGATCAGTTCCTGCCGCATGAGTTCGATAACCCGGCCTTCGCGCTCGAGCTCGCACACAAGGACGTGTCGCTTGCGACTGCGCTCGGCCGCGAGACCGGCGTGCCTATGCGCTTTGCCAACATGACGCTCGCCGAGATGACGGAAGCGTTGAACAAGGGATGGGGCAAACGCGACTCGCGCTCTGCGATGCTGATTCAGGAAGAGCGCGCCGGTCTCGACATCCGTATTCCGCGTAACGTGCTGCAGGATATCCTGAAGAAGGAACCGCTATGAGTGACGCGTTTTGGGCCAGCGGGATTGGCTAATGGATTAACGACAGCCGCCGACCTTGAAAATGAAAATGTGCAAAAAGGCGGCGCAGGGAGGAAAAGAACAATGAAACGTGCTTTGGCGATTTCCGCTTTCGGCCTGGTGATGCTGGCGGCCGGTGGCGTGGCGGCGGCGGATAATCCTGCACTTGAAAAGAAGAACCTCACCATCGCGGTCGGAGGCTCCATCAGCCAGATGAACAAGGTCGCCTATTTCGTGGCGTTGAATCGCAAATATTTCGAGCAGGAAGGCCTCATCGTCGAGTCCAATGCCTTCGCGTCGGGCACGGCCGCGCTGCAAAGCCTCGTCGGCGGCAGCGCCGACGTCGCAGAAGGCGCCTATGAGCATACGCTGCGCATGCAGACCAAGGGCGTCGATATCACCTGCCTCGTGCCTTACGGCCGCTATCCCGGCAACGTGCTGGTGGTGCGCAAGTCGGAAGCCGACAAGATCAAGACGGTCGCCGACCTCAAGGGCAAGAAGATCGGCGTCTCGGCGCCAGGCTCCTCGACCCACAACTTCGTCGCCGGACTGATGGAGCGCGCCGGCGTTTCCTGGAAGGACGCAAGCTATATATCGATCGGCACCGGCCCGAGCGCGGTGGCGGCGATGAAGAGCGGCGGCGAACTCGATGCGCTGGTCAACCTCGATCCTGCCATCAACACCCTGGTCGACGGCGGCGATGCGGTCATTCTATCCGACAGCCGGACCGCGGCAGGTACGCAACAGGCCTTCGGCGGCGGCTATCTTGCGGATTGCCTCATGGTGAAGAACGACTTCCTGAAAGCCAATCCAAACACCTCGCAGGCGATCGTCAATGCGGTTGTCCATGCCATGCAATGGCTGAAAACGGCATCGATCGACGACATCATCAAATCACTCCCACCCTCGTACTATAAGAGCGGCGAGGCGATCTATCGGGTGTCGCTGCAGCGAAACCTGCCGGCCTTTCAGTGGGACGGCCTTGTGAATCAGGAAGCGGCCCAGAATGTGCTGAACTCGATTGGGGTGATCGATCCGGCGCTCAAGCGCGCGAAGATCGACTTCAGCCTGACCTATGACAACAAACGCGTCGAGACGGCGCTGCAGAAATACCATTCGCCAGTGCTGCAATAGCCGCAGACATCTTCGATGTTGCCCGCTGCGCCGTCAGGTCGCGGCCGGGTAGTCGTCCGTGAAAAATCCCGAAGCGACTGGCTGGCAATAGAAATTGCTGGAATTCGTGCAATTGGATTTGCCAGAAATTGGGACCTGGGTGCCGATTTTCTTGCAAATTGCGGTTGGGGATTGAACGAAGCCGCTGGCG
>NZ_DAHUXJ010000042.1 GCF_027307225.1 Bradyrhizobium sp.
GCCTTGCGGCGATCGCCGAAGCCCGGCGCCTTGACGGCCGCAACCTTGAGGCCGCCGCGCAGGCGGTTGACGACGAGGGTGGCGAGCGCTTCGCCTTCGACGTCTTCGGCGACGATGACGAGCGGCTTGCCGGTCTGCACCACGGCTTCGAGCAGCGGCAGCAGCTCGTTCAGGTTGGAGAGCTTCTTCTCGTTGATCAGGATGTAGGCGTCATCGAACTCGACGCGCATCTTGTCGGCGTTGGTGACGAAGTAGGGCGAGATGTAGCCGCGGTCGAACTGCATGCCTTCGACGACATCGAGTTCGGTTTCCAGCGACTTGGCTTCCTCGACCGTGATCACGCCCTCGTTGCCGACCTTCTTCATCGCGTCGGAGAGGAACTTGCCGATCTCGGCGTCGCCGTTGGCCGAAATGGTGCCGACCTGGGCGATTTCCTCGTTCGAGGTGACCTTCTTGGAGTTCTTGACGAGGTCGGCGACCACGGCTTCCACCGCGAGATCGATACCGCGCTTCAGATCCATCGGGTTCATGCCGGCGGCAACCGACTTGGCGCCTTCACGGACGATCGCAGCGGCGAGAACCGTTGCGGTGGTGGTGCCGTCACCGGCGGCATCGGCCGACTTGGAGGCGACTTCGCGCACCATCTGGGCGCCCATGTTCTCGAACTTGTCGTCAAGCTCGATTTCCTTGGCGACGGTGACGCCGTCCTTGGTGATGCGGGGTGCGCCGAACGACTTGTCGAGCACGACATTGCGGCCCTTCGGGCCGAGCGTCACCTTGACCGCGTTATTGAGAATATCGACGCCGCGCAGCATGCGGTCGCGGGCGTCGACGCCGAATTTCACTTCTTTGGCTGACATATTGGTTTTCCTCAGTTGACTTCACGTCCTCGTGCCTCGAACAGCCCGCCCTTGCGGGCGTCTTCGTGCGGACGAGAGGGTTCATTGGCCTCATCCTTCGAGACGCCGGCTTCGCCGGCCCTCAGGATGAGGAAACGGCTCTGGCTTAAGCGGCCTTCTTCTTGCTGGCGGGAACGTCGGTGAGGACGCCCATGATGTCGCTCTCCTTCATGATGAGGAGATCTTCGCCATCGATCTTGACTTCGGTGCCCGACCACTTGCCGAACAGGACGCGGTCGCCAACCTTGATGTCGATCGGGATCAGCTTGCCGGCTTCGTCGCGGCCGCCCGGGCCGACGGCGGTGACTTCGCCCTGCGAGGGCTTTTCCTTGGCCGAATCGGGAATGATGATGCCGCCAGCGGTCTTCTCTTCGGCGTCGATACGCTTGACCACGACGCGGTCGTGAAGCGGACGGAATTTCATGCAGTCCTCCTAAGATTTTGAAGATGTTTGCAGATTTTGCAGGATTGGCAGTCGCCGCTGACGAGTGCCAGCAGGCAAGATGGAGATAATCCAGAGTTTTGGGGGAGACAAGGGGCGGTAGCAGAAAAATTGGCAGTCCGACAAGACCTTTGCCAGCTTTCCGGTCTCATCGTTAACGCTGGTGTGGCGGTTCGGAAGTCCGCATCAGTCCTGCCGCCGCGTCCCTCATGCGGCGCTATTAGCAGCCGATCTAAGTGGCTGCTAACGCTTGATTTTTCAACAGCCTGTTAAACATTTGGGCTTGTGATGGGTTGTTCGCATGCGTCACATTTCTCTCATGTGAGTGCATCTCGACTCCCGGTGGCTGAAGCCATCACGGCTCAAGCCATCGCGGCCCGGCTGCACTCTCTCGTTGGAGGGTTGGCATGGTCTCGCGGGTTGGGGTTTCCGAGGACTTCCGCAAACAAGTGCTGGGTTATGGGCTGACGACGGCTGAAATTCTTTACCGGATGCCGGATCATCCTTCGCTGCTGCAGACGTATGTCTGGCAGAATTACGATCTGTTCCCGAAATTTCCGGTGCTGCGGGACTTCCTGCACTTCTGGCAGGAAAAGCTCGAGGGACCGCTTTACTCGGTTCGCGTCGCGCATTCCAAGCTGATCAAGCCCGCTGAACTGCGCGCCGTCGACGGCGTGTTCCACTTGCATTGAGTTGCAATCGGTAGGGTGGGTTAGCCGGCCACGTCCGCAGTCCTTCAACGAGTCCGGACGGGAGGCGTAACCCACCATGACGCAAGTCCGATGGGTTACGCGGAGCCTGTCATCGGGCCGCGCTTTGCGCGGACCCGTTGGCTAACCCATCCTACGAAGCTGGGTTCTGTGCTATCGTCTCGTCCACATAGCAACGGGAGGATTTCGATGGCCAGAAAGAAGCCGAAGACGCGCGCTGCCAGCAGCAAGTCATCGCAGAAAAGATCGCGACCGCGTAAGGCCGCTACTCGCAAAACGGCCACCAAGTCCAATGCGCGGCGCAAATTGAAGAGCAAGGGCAGGACAGCGACGCCGGCCAAGCGGGGGCGGCCAAAGCAGCGCGTCGCGATCAGCCATCATCGCGAGGAGGATTTCAAGGCCGACGGTCTGCGCACCTACGCGCAATACCGCGACCTCGGCATTGCCGATGCGAGCGGCGGCGTGGCGCGGGCGCATGTGATCCGCCTGATCGGGCCGTGCGATCCGAACGTCGTCTCAAAGCTGCACTTCCACGACGTTGACTTCCAGATGGTCTATGTGCTCAAGGGCTGGGTGAAGACCTACATGGAAGGCGTTGGCGAGACGATGTTCCAGACCGGCAGTTCCTGGACCCAGCCGTCGCGCATCAAGCACCTGATCATGGACTATTCCGACGACGTCGAATTGCTGGAAGTGATCCTGCCGGCCGACTTCAAGACGGTCGAGTTGGCGGTTTAGCTCTTCTTTCTAACTCCCGGCCGACACGCGAACGACCTGCGCATCGACCGGCGCCAAATAGCCCTTGAGTTCGAGGCGGCGGGGTTGGGCGGCCAAACCGTCCGGCATGCCCTGCGCGACTGCCGAGCTCATGACCATTTCGCCACGGCCGGCGGATGAGACCAGCCGCGCGCCGAAGTTCATGGCATCGCCGAGCGCGGTGAACTGATAATTGCCGCCTTCGATACCGATCGAGCCGACGAACGCCTTGCCACAGTGCACGCCGACGCCGATTGGAAGCCACGGCCCTTGCGGATCGGCGTGGCCGGTCGCGCGCAGCAAGTCGAGCCCGGCCTTGATGGCGCGCCGGCGATAATCGGAGCCGGTGAGGCCGGGCAGATAGATGGCGAGCACCTCGTCGCCGATCATCTTGTCGACGACCGCATCGCTGCGGTTGAACACCGAGGTCGCGGTGCGGAAGAAACGTTGCATCAGCGCGGCGAATTCCGCCGGCGTCATGTTTGCTGCGATCTGCGTCGAGCCGCGCACGTCGGCATAGAGCACGGCGATGTCCAGTTCGGTGCCGCCGCGGTTTTCGGCAAGCGCCGTCTCGCATCGTTCGCAGAAGTGCGGATTGCGTCGCCATGGCCCGCGGCCGATCAGGCGCATGGCGGGTGAGGTGAAGCCGTCGAAGCCGGCAAAACACAGGCGGCAGCGGTCGGTCGCGGTCGGCGAGAGCATGCGGAACATTCGCCGGCCACGGCGTAGCATGGGATGCTCGCCCGACAGCAGTTCGTGCCAGAACGGGCTGAAGTCCTGCACTTCGTCGGCGGGCTCTGCCATGCGGTCTCCGGTTCGGCAAAAAGCTAACGGAAAATCGCGGAAGTCCAGCGCGTCATGTCAGCACACCCACGATCGCGCCCATCAGGCAGGTGGTCAACGTGCCCGAGACGATCGATTTCAGCCCAAGCGAATTGATCTCGGCGCGGCGTTCCGGCGCCATGGTGCCGAGGCCGCCGACCATGATGCCGAGGCTGCCGAAATTGGCGAAGCCGCACATGGCATAGAGCATGATCAGCCGCGACCGGGCATCGAGCGTGCCGATGGGAAGTTTTGAAAAATCGACATAGGCGATCAGCTCGTTGAGCACCGTTTTCGTACCCATGAGGCTGCCGGCCGGAATGGCCTGCGGCCACGGCAGCCCCATCAGCCAGCACACCGGCGCCATGACATAACCGAGCAGGCGTTGCAGCGTGATCGCGCCGCCGATATCGGGAAAAAGCCCAAGGATCGAATTGGCGAGGTGTACCAGCGCCACCAGCACGATCAGCATCGCGACGATGTTGAGCAGCAGTTCGAGGCCGGCCGTCGTGCCCTTGACGATCGCATCCATGGTGGATGCCGCATTCAGGTCGGGATCGATGGCAAGGCGCGGATCGCCCGCCGTGCCGCCGGTTTTGATATCGGCCGTTTCCGGCACCATGATCAGGCTGACGAGAATGGCGGCAGGCGCGCCCAGCACCGAGGCGATGACAAAATGCCCGGCCGCATCCGAAATCAGTGGCGCGAGCAGCGTGGCGTAAAGCACGAGCACGGTGCCGGCGATGCCGGCCATGCCGCCGGTCATCACGAGAAACAATTCGCTGCGCGTGAGTTTTGCCAGATAGGGGCGGATGAACAGTGGCGCTTCCACCATGCCGAGAAAGATGTTGGCGGCAGTCGAGAGTCCGACCGCGCCGCCGATCCCGAGCGTGCGTTCCAGCACCCACGCCATGCCGCGCACGATCGGCGGCAGAATGCGCCAGTAGAACAGCAGCGTCGTCAGCACGCTCATGACGAGCACGATCGGCAGCGCCTGAAATGCAAGGATGAAATCGGCGCCCGGCGATTTCAGGTCGAACGGCAGCGCGCCGCCGCCGAGATAGCCGAACACGAAGGAAGTGCCGGCGCGCGAGGCGGAGGCGACCGCGCCGACCGCATCGTTGATCGCGCCGAACACACGCGCGACGCCAGGCAGTTTGATCAGCACCACGGCAGTCGCGAGCGTCACAACGAGGCCGATCGCGGCCTGGCGCAAAGAGACCGCGCGGCGGTTCTCGCCAAATATCCAGGCGAGCGCGAGCAGCGCGACGATGCCGAACGCCGATTGCAGTTGAAGCATGAATCCCCCAGACCCGTGCCGATTATGGCAGCGTTGCAGTTTGAGGTGCAATGCCATGTGAGGCTTATCCCCTTGCGGGCGTTGACTTTGGTGCCTCCTTCGGTCACCGATCGCCATTATGGCTTCACCTGCGCCGGTAAGTGCCGGGACATTACTCAAGCAACCCTCATTTCTCTTCTTCCTGCTGTCGCGAAGCCTGACGCGGTTTGCCAGCCAGATCGGCGCGGTGGCGATCGGTTGGCAGATCTACGACCTCACCGGCAGCGCTTTCGACCTCGGCATGGTCGGGCTCGTCCAGTTCCTGCCGACCGCGCTCCTGGTGTTTGTCGCCGGCCACACCGCCGACCGCTTCGAACGCAAGCGGGTGGTGCAACTCTGTCAGCTCGCGGAAGCGGCCACAGCCGTGTTTCTTTGCTGGGGTTCGTACGGCGGCTGGATCACCGGGGTCCACATTTACATCGCGACCTTCGTGCTGGGCATGGCCGGCGCGTTCGAAAGTCCGACCATCGCGGCCCTGCTGCCGCTTATTGCACCACAAGGTTCTCTGCAACGCGCCACCGCGTTGTCGAGCGCCGCCGCGCAGGTCGCGACCATCACGGGTCCGGCGATCGGCGGCTTTGCCTACGCGGTCGCGCCGGGTTTGCCTTATGGCATCATGCTGGGCTTCTGGCTTCTTGCCATGCTGCTGACCGGCGGCATCAGCGTCACCGAGCCTGAACCCGCCAGGGACAGCGAAACGTCCGACGATATCTTCGCTGGTGTTCGCTTCATTCGCAGCAATCCCGCCATCCTCGGCACGATCTCGCTCGATCTGTTCGCCGTGCTGTTCGGCGGTGTCACCGCGCTATTGCCGATCTATGCGCGCGACATCCTGGATGCCGGCCCCATGGGCTTAGGCATCCTGCGCGCCGCGCCCGCCGTTGGCGCGCTGATCATGACCACGATCCTGGCGCGCCACGCCATCAACCGCCGCGTCGGCATGCGCATGTTCCAGGCCGTGATCGTGTTCGGTGTTGCGACAGTCGTGTTCGCGGTGTCCCACTGGATGTGGCTGTCGTTGCTGGCGCTGGCGGCGCTGGGTGCTGCGGACACGATCAGCGTCGTGATCCGCTTCTCGCTGGTGCAGCTCTCCACGCCGAACGAGATGCGCGGCCGCGTCGGCGCGGTGAATTTCCTCTTCATCAACGCCTCGAACTATCTCGGCCAGTTCGAAAGCGGGGTAGCGGCGGCGCTACTCGGCACCATGGCGTCTGCCGTGCTCGGCGGCGTCGCCACGGTCGCGATCGCGCTATTATGGATGAAGCTGTTTCCGACGCTGCGCGATGTGGAAAGGCTGGAGTAGGCCTGTCCCGGACGCGTTGCAGTGTGCAACGATGCAACGCAGATCCGGGAGCTGTCGCGGTGAGTGGGCCCCGGTTCAGCGGCGCGTCGCATAGCGCGTCCAAGACGCGCGTGAACGCGCTTATGCGACGCGCCGCGCCCGGGGCACGAGACCTCAGCCCCGTCCGACGAACGGCATCTTGCTCGCCATGACCGTCATGAACAGCACGTTGGCGTCGAGCGGCAGGTTCGCCATATAGGCGACCGCGTCGCCGACGGCCTTTGAGTCCATGCGCGGCTCCGGCATCTTGCGGCCATCCGGCTGCAGCACGCCGTCGACCATGCGGTCGGTCATGGGCGTCGCCGCATTGCCGATGTCGATCTGGCCGACCGCGATGTCATAGGCGCGGCCATCGAGGTTGGTGGCCCTGGTGAGACCGGTGATGGCGTGCTTGGTCGAGGTATAGGGCGCGGAGAAAGGCCGCGGCGCGTGTGCGGAGATCGAGCCGTTGTTGATGATGCGGCCGCCGCGCGGCGTCTGCTCCTTCATGATGCGGAAGGCGTGCTGCGTACAAAGAAACGCCGCGGTGAGGTTGGTGGAAACCACCGCCTGCCATTGCGCGAGGCTTAGGTCCTCGAACGGCATCGCCGGCGTTCCCATGCCGGCGTTGTTGAACAAGAGGTCAAGTCGCCCACAGGTCTCCTTCACCTTGGCAAACAAGGCGGAGATCGAGTCGGCGTCGGTCATGTCGGCGGGAACGACCAGCGCTTTGCCGGCCGGGCCGAGGCTCGCGGTCTCCTCCAGTTTCTCCCGGCGCCGTCCGGCGAGGGCGACGGTGAAACCTGCATTCATCAGCGCCAGCGATGCGGCGCGGCCGACGCCGGTTCCGGCGCCGGTGACGATGGCTGTCTTGTTTTTGGGCTCGGTCATTGTTTGCTGCCTTGCTTGTTATAGCTAGCTTACGGTTTCGGTGTTTCTGTCTTGTAGGGCGGTCGCGGGATGTTCTGATGCGCCGCGCGCAACGCCGCTGACCAGCGCGCGCGCAGATCGTGGAAATAGGGCTCGCCCGCCTCGATGCGATGGTTGAGGTCGGCGTCGCATACCTCGTTGCGCACCACCAGGACGTCGATCGGAAGCCCGACGCCGAGATTGGAGCGCATGGTCGAGTCCATCGAAATCAGGCTGGTCTTGAGCGCGTCATAGAGCTCGATGTCATAGTGCAGCGCGCGATCGAGCACCGGCTTGCCGTATTTGTGCTCGCCAACCTGCAGGTAGGGCGTATCGGTGGTGCATTCGATGAAATTGCCGGCAGGATAGACCATGAAGAGCCGCATCCGCGCGCCCTTGATCTGGCCGCCGAACAGGAACGACACGTCGAAACTGATGTCTTCCGCCTTCAGCGCGGTGCCCTCGGTGGCGTGGACGGAGCGGATCGCCTTGCCGATGCGCTGCGCCGCCTGGAACATGGTCGGCGCGTTGAGCAGCGTTTCCAGCTCGCCGGTGTCGGGGTTCTCCATGCCCTCGGTCAGGGTCGAGAGCACGGACTGGCTGATCGCGAGATTGCCGGCGCTGGCGATCGCCATGATCCGTTCGCCGGGCCTGTTGAAGACGTGGAGCTTGCGGAACGTCGAGACGTTATCGAGCCCGGCATTGGTGCGGGTGTCGGCGATCATGACGAGACCGTCCCGCACCAGCACTCCGCAGCAATAGGTCATTTCCGCACCTTGAAAGTATTCGCGGCGCGAAACTATCCAATTTCGCCGCCGCGTCCAACCCCAATCGGGGTGGACGCAGGGCTCGCCTTGGCTTCAGCGGGCGGCGTAGGCGCGCCGCATCGGTTTCAGCACGATGAGCGCCAGGATGGCCGTCAGCACGTCCATCGCGATCGCGATTGTAAACACCGGCAGCCAGCTGCCGGTGTGCTCGCGCAGGAGTGCGGCAAGCGGACCCCCGAAGATCGCGCCGACACCCTGGGCCATATAAAGCAGGCCGTAATTGGTCGTGGCGTGTTTGGCGCCGAAGGTATCGGTGAGGGTGGACGGGAACAGAGAGAAGATTTCGCCCCAGCCGAAGAACACGACGCCGGACAAGAGCACGAAGGCCACGGCGTTTTCGCGCAACAGCAGCAGCAGCGTGACGGCGGCGGCCTCCAACAGGAAGGCAATGGCCATGGTGTTTTCGCGCCCGATCATATCCGACAGCCAGCCGAAGAACGGACGGGTCAATCCGTTGGTGATGCGATCGATGTTGAGCGCGAGTGGAAAAGCCGCCATTCCGAATACCATGACGCTGGCCACGCCGAAGTCGCGAGAGAATGCGCCGAATTGCGAAATGACCATCAGGCCGCCCGTCGCCATCATCGTCATCATGATGAACATTAGCCAGAACACCTTGGTTTGCCACATCTGACCCGGCGTCGTTCCGACGCTCGAGACCTCCACCGCCGGTTGCGGCAGGAAGTCGTCAGCGGACGGCGACCGAAGGAAGAGCGCGGCTGCCGCGCCGACCAGACCAAGAATGATGCCGAACACGAGCAGAGTGTGTTGATAGCCACTTGCGGCGATCATGTTGTAGATCGGCGTATTGGTCAGAAGCGCGCCAAAGCCGTAGCCGGCGGCGACGACGCCGGTCGCAAAGCCGCGACGATCGGGAAACCAGCGCACCATCAGGCCGACGACACCGACATAGACGATGCCGGTGCCGACGCCGCAGAACAGCCCGTAGGTGAGATAGAGGCCGGTGATGCTCGTGACATAGCTGGCCGTGATCCAACCCAGGCCGGACAACAGGCAGCCGCTGGCGATCAACAGCCGCGCGCCGAACTTGTCGACCAAATAGCCCTGTATTGGCGACAGAAACGTCTGCAACACGATCAGGATCGTGAAGGTCCATTGAAGCGTCGATAGCTGGACGCCGAGGGCATCCCGAAGCGGCTTGGTGAAGAATGCCCAACCATATTGCGGGCTCGAGATCGACATCATCGCGATCAGTCCCAGCACCAGCTGGGTCCAGCGCGTCGCCGTTGCGGATTGAGCCGACGATGCTCTATTGACTGTGGTCATATTGCCCCCTGATTTGTTGGTCGCGCAGCGTCTCTTGTCTCTGTCGCCGCTTGTTAGCAAAAACTGTACCATGCGCTGCCCCAAGTGCAATGTGGGGCATATGATCCGATCGTATGAGGACGTAGCGTGCACAGCTGCGAAAGGCGGCGCTGTCCTGATCGATAGGAGAGTTTGAGGCAAGCATGTTCCGACGCTTTTCGTCACTCGGCAGACAGGCGGTCGTGATCGCGGCCGCTGCCGGCTTGCTCACAAGTGGGGCCTCTCCGGCCAATGCCGACAGCAACCGGATCACCCCTGTGAGCAGAGAGTCTTGCGCCGACATGCGATTGCACAAGACGCTTAGGGTCGACAGTGCCGTCGAGTGCCAGCGGCTGGCGCTGTTGAAATTTGACTATTTCGGCTTTGACGGCAAGGTCCATAACGACGGAGAACTGGTGGTTCTGGATGCTGCCGCCGATCATGTCGCTGACATCTTCGATGCATTGCTCAAGATGCATTTCCCGATAAAGCAAGCCAGATTGCTGAACCACTACGACGGTGACGACGACGCCTCGATGGCCGACAACAACACGTCTGCGTTCAACGACCGGATGGTCTCAGGCGGATCGAGCATTTCAGTTCATGCCTATGGTCTGGCGATAGATCTGAACCCGATCCAAAATCCGTTCCTGCAGAAACAAAACGGTGTGCTTGAGGTCAGTCCCAAGGCCGGTGAACGTTACCTGAACCGCGCCGACGTCCGTCCGGGAATGGCTGAAGCCGTTGTCGATCTGTTTGCAGAAAATGGCTTCCCGATATGGGGAGGGGATTGGAAGAGCCCGATCGACTACCAACATTTTCAGGTCAGGCGCGATCTTGCCAGACGACTGGCGGAATCGCCCGGCGCAAACGCCAAGGCGATCTTCGACATGCAGGTTGAACAGTATCGTCGTTGCCGCCATGCGGGTCGCAGTAGAAGGGCCTGTATCGCCGGCGCCCCAACTTAATTCACGACTGGCTCTGCCACTGACCCTGTCGGCCGGCCTGATCCACCTTCACCGCAACCGTCAGCGTCTCCGCGCCGCCGCCATAGCGGGTGCCGCGCACGGGCGCCGCGCCAAGATAGTCGAGGCCGATCGCGACGCGCGCGTGGGCGTCGGTGGCGCAGATCGCGTTCGCGGGATCGAAGGCGACCCAGCCGAGATCGGGCAGGAACGCCTCGGCCCAGGCGTGGCCGGCCTGCTGGTTCACCATGCCGTCGGCGCGCAGAAAATGCCCGGAGACGAAGCGCGCGGGCACCCCGACTGCGCGCGCGCAGGCGATGAAGATATGCGCGTAGTCCTGGCAGACGCCACGTTTCAGCCCGAAGGCTTCGGCCGCCGACGTCCCGCTATGGGTGGGATCTGCGTCGAAGGTCATGTGGTCGTTGATCTGGAGCATCAGGGCGTGCAGGAAGCCGAGCACGTCGCTTTCCGATTCCGAACGCAGTTGGCGGGCGAAGGTCTCCATCGCCGCATTGACCTGGGTCAGCGGCGTGGCGCGCAGGAACAGGCTCGGCGGAAAGCGCTCGTCGGTACCGCGCAGCACGCCGCCGGTGTCGTGGGTTTCGAGCAGGCCTTCGACCGTAATGGTGAGGTCGGAGATGGCGCCTTCGGTCAGCACATGGGTGATGTTGCCGAAGGCGTCCTGACGCGCATGCAGGCGGGAGTCGGTCGAGACGTCGATCTGCCATTCCGCGACATACTGTCCGTCGTGGCTTCCTGGCGTCATCCGCAGCACTTGCGTGATGCCGGTTGCCGCCGGTTCGTAGCGATAGGTGGTGGTATGGGCGATGCGCAGGCGCATGTGGCAAAGTCCGGTTCTCGGAAGCAGTCATTCCGGGGCGATGCGCAGCATCGAACCCGGAATCTCGAGATTCCGGGTCTGGCGCTTACGCACCATCCCGGAATGACGGTGTAATCGTCAGGTCAGATACTGCTTGGTGATGATTTCACCAAGCCTCGTATTGTCGGCGAGGAACTCCTGAATGAATTCATGCACGCCGTGCTGGAAAATATCGTCCATGTTGCTGTGTTCCAGCCGGTTGCGGACGCCGCGCGCATGGCGCTGGGACGAACCCTGGCGGCCATAGGCGACGCCGATCTGGTCGAGATTGCGGACGAGATTGCCGTAGCAACTTGCCAGCGACCGCGGCAGTGAGTCGTTGAGGATCAGAAGATCCGCGATCAGCCACGGCTTCAATGTCTCGCGATAAACCCAGTGATAGGCGGTGAGCGCCGAGACTGAGCGCAGGATCGAGGTCCATTGATAGTAATCGAGCGGGCCGCCGACGTGTTCCTCCTCGGGCAGCAACACGTGGTATTTGACGTCGAGAATGCGCGCGGTGTTGTCGGCGCGTTCCAGATGCACGCCAAGGCGCGAGAACCAGTAGGCGTCGTTGCGCAGCATGGTGCGGTAGGCCGAGCCGTCGAAGCGCAGCGAAGTCTCCTGCACGAAGCGCAGGAACCGCGCAAGTTCCTCGCGGGTCTTGGTGCCCTTGACCCAGACCTCCTGCAATTCGATCCAGGCCGAGTTGATGGTGTCCCACATCTCGCTGGTGAGCGCCGTGCGGACCGAACGTGAATTCAGCCGCGCCGACTCGATGCAGTTTCTGATCGATGAGGGGTTTTGCGCGTTGAACGACAGATAGTCGACAACGTTGTGCTCGTTGGCCTCTTTATTGACCGTGTAGAAACCCTGGCTGACGCCGGCGGTCAATAGCGCGGATTCCCATTCGTTGGTCTTGCCGATATAGGCGGCGGGCAGCGCGGTGACCCGTAGCGTCGCGTCGATTGTGCGCGCGATATATTCGGCCCGCTCGACGTAACGGGCGAGCCAGTAGAGATTTTCGGCGGTGCGCGACAGCATGCAGCGAGCTTCAGTGCTTTTCCCTCCCCCCTTGTGGGGGAGGGTTAGGGAGGGGGGTAAACCGAGGAACCAGTCGTGATCGAGAACCCCCACCCCCAACCCCTCCCCGCAAGGGGGAGGGGAGCGAGAGAGCGGTGCTTGTTTCGAGAGGACGCATCATCTCACTCATCCAATATCCAGGTATCCTTGGTGCCGCCGCCCTGGCTCGAATTGACGACCAGCGAACCGGCCTTCAGCGCCACCCGCGTCAGGCCGCCCGGCACGATGGTCGTATGGTTGCTGCCAGTGAGCACGAAGGGCCGCAGATCGACGTGACGCGGCGCAAGGCCCGCTTCGGTGCAGGTCGGGCAGGTCGAGAGCGCCAGCGTCGGCTGGGCGATGAATCCTTCGGGCTCGCGTTTCAATTTGTCACGAAATGCCTCGATGGTGGCTTTGGTCGCCGCCGGCCCGATCAGCATGCCATAGCCGCCGGAGCCGTGGACTTCCTTGACGACGAGCTGGTCGAGATTGTCGAGCACGTAAGCGAGGTCCTTCGGCTCGCGGCAGCGCCAGGTCTGCACGTTCTTCAGGATCGGCTCTTCGCTGAGATAGAATTTCACGATCTCCGGCATGTAGGAATACATCGCCTTGTCGTCGGCGATGCCGGTGCCGACAGCGTTGGCGAGCGTAATATTGCCGGCGGCATAGGCCGACATCAGGCCGGGAACGCCGAGCGCGGAGTCCGGGCGGAAGGTGAGGGGATCGATGAAGTCGTCGTCGAGGCGGCGGTAGATGACATCGACGCGCTTGAGGCCCTCGGTCGTGCGCATGAACACCTCGTCGTCCTTGACGATGAGGTCGCGGCCCTCGACCAGCTCAATGCCGAGCTTGTCGGCCAGGAATGAATGTTCGTAATAGGCCGAGTTGTAGACGCCGGGCGTCATTAGCGCGACGGTCGGCTCAGACGAAGCGCTCAAGGGCGCCACCGACCGCAGCGCGGCCAGCAGTTCATCCGGATATCGTTCCACGGGCGCGATGCGGTGGCGCGCGAACAGGTCCGGAAACAGCCGCATCATGATTTCGCGGTTTTCAAGCATGTAGGACACGCCGGACGGCGTGCGAGCATTATCCTCGAGCACGTAGAAGGTATCGGCATCCACCCGCACGATGTCGATGCCGGCGACGTGGATGTAGATATCGTAGGGCACGCTCTGTCCGCTCATCTCGGGGCGGAAGGCCGGATTGCGGAATACCAGGTCGTCGGGCACCACGCCGGCGCGCAGGATCTCGCGCGCGCCATAGGCGTCCTTGATGAACAGATTGATCGCCTTGACGCGCTGGATGAGGCCTTTTTCCAAGAGCCGCCATTCGGCGCCCGACATGATGCGCGGGATGACGTCGAACGGGATCAGCCGCTCCTGCGCGTCGGTTTCGCCATAGACCGCGAACGTGATGCCGATGCGGCGGAACAACAGCTCGGCCTCGCGCCGTCGATAGTCGAGCACGTCAGCCGGCACC
>NZ_DAHUXJ010000033.1 GCF_027307225.1 Bradyrhizobium sp.
GCTCCAAGGTCCCACAGTCAAACTCACCATCGGGCTAGATGCACCAAGGAGTATCCGACCTCCGTGCCGACGGCGCCCCAGCATACCACCAGTTTCGTGCGCAGTGGGTCGGCGCAGCCGGTGGGCAACTCACCATGAGGAATTGGCAGACCCTCATCCTGAGGAGCGCGCGCACCCGAGCAGGCCGAGCGATGGCGAGGCCGTCGCGAACGGTGCAGGTCGAGCGCGCGTCTCGAAGGATGCGGCCCTGAATCGCGCAAGTCAGCGCATCCCCACGACGCCTTGCGCCCAGGTTGTCCATATATCCTTCGCCCGAAGAGGGCGTGGGGAATGCCGGATGCCAAGCGCACCCGCAGCCTCGTGCGCGAAAGTAAAAAGCACACGAGTTAATCACCACGGTCACGCCGGATCACCCGGCATTCCCGCACGCGAATGGTTTTAACGGTTTCCTCCGTGCTCTCCTCGGGGACCGGGCTTTCTTGCCCCCGTCCCAGGTGCAATGCGTCAGCATTGTCACCCGGTTGACGCCAGCGTCGGGGCGTCAGGACCACACGACTTCGCCGTCCGCCTCTTTGCGCCATTCGTCAAAGGCGCCAAAGCGTCCACCGCATCCCGCGCCAACGTCCGTGACGATCGCGAAACGCCCCTCGTTCAAGGGCGCGGGACGGCGGCGCTTATGGATTTGATTTGGGTGAGCCGTGAAGGGAAATATTTTTAAGCGAAGGACTGGACAGGTAGAATCGCATTGATCGGGAAAGATAAATTCGCCGCTTAGTGCAAGTCGTGAGCATCCTATGAACCGACAATCCATGAGCGTGGTTGGGGGTTATACGCGCGGGACCCCGCTCTTCTATTGACCCATCCGAAGGCGACAAGCAGGCTCTCGGCATGCGTTTTGAGATTCTTGGAGAAATTTCGGGCTTAGAAACCTTTGCCACCGGGTCCGGCATCCGCGAGATCGCGCGGCTGCGGCGCATCTATGGACGCGGCCGTTGGCGCAAACGCAAAGGCGTTGCCCACGTGCGATTATCCGATGGCTCAATTCATGTCGCTGAGTTACATTGGTATGAAGCCGCGGGGATCGGCCGCAAGGAATTCAAGATCAAGCACCTCCTTTGAGCCCATGACAAAGACACAAGCAAAACAACTCGTCGTCTGCGTGGAAAATGACGGTTATGCGGTCTCGCTGGAGAAGCGCAAGATTTACGTCGCGCTGCGCGATGCGATCGCCGAAAAACACCACATGCTGCGGATCGTCGATGAGTCCGGCGAGGACTATCTTTATCCGAAGGCGTTCTTCCGTTCGATTGCGCTGCCGCTGGCTGTCAAAAGGGCTGTGCTGGCGGCGTAGCTCGCATGGGCGCAGCGATTGCGGGATCTGAGAATCCCGGATGTCGCTTTGCTCAGCCGGGCTACGCTTGCTTTCTCGTCATATCCTCGAAAAAGCAGGACTTGGACCGAAGTGGTCAAACGCAGTCGCCCCGACACGCCTGTGCAAGAAGATACGTAATCAATATGCCCACTGTCATTGGATTCTCATTCAAGACAAGCTTAACTTCATTAATTTCGACGATTCAGTTGAGCCTGGGAAAAGCGAAAAACCTATTTCTATTAGGCTCGTCGATCACGAGCTTCTTGAACGACAGTTCGTATATTTTCAATACGCGCTGGATTGGCTCTACTACTTGGCAGCCGAATATCGGATGCGCTGCGGAAAGGTAGAATCCCACGAGCACAAAGAGCCGAAATCAATAGCTGCACCGCCTCCCTATATTCGGACGGAGACGAACACTCGCCAGCAATAATGACGGAGGAGAGATTTATGCTGCCAACACCGACCTTGGATCGCGCGCGCCCCAGCGAGTGGCCTCGACCAGCGCGATGAAGCGCTCGACCGTTTCGTTGAACAGTGATGGTTCTTCCAGATTGAGCACATGGCCCGACTTCGGAAAGAACGTCAGGCCCGAGGCGGGAAGATGCTTCTTCAAAAATAAACTCGGCTCGACGCAGGCATCGTCCTCGTCGCCGCAGATGATGAGCGCCGGCGTCGTCGCCCGCTTGATCTCGTCAGCCATGGTGTAGATCGAGGGCCGGCCGCCTTGAAAGCCGCGCATGGTGTTGGCCGAGCCTTTGGAATCATGGCGGGCGAGCGCTGCATAGAAGTCGGCATGTCCGCGCGGGTCCTTGACCAGGAATGGAATCCGCCCCGGCGCCTCTCGCGTCACCTTCGCGACTTCCACCGAGCCGGTCTTGTCGAACTGTTCGGCGGTGTCGCGACAGGCTTTCCGGAACGTGTCAAGATTCTCAAGGCTCGAACCCGAGCCGACGCCGGCGAGCGTCATCGACAGCATGCGCTCCGGCGCATTGAGCGCGACCTGCAGCGAGGAATAGGAGCCCATCGAAAGGCCAACGAAGTGCGCCTTGGCGATATTGAGATGGTCGAGCACCGCGAGCGCGTCGGTATAGAAATGCTTGTAGCTGTAATCGTCCGCTGAGGACGGCACATCGGAGGGCGTATAGCCGCGCGCGGAATAGGAGATGCAGCGGTGGCCGCGCGAGAAATAGCGCATCTGCGGCTCCCAGTTGGTGTAGTCAGCCGCAAATTCGTGCAGGAAGAGGATCGGCGTGCCGCTGCCGGCTTCCTCGAAATAGAGCTTCACTTTGTCGTTCGCGATGGCGTGCGGCATTCCTTCCTTCTCCCTTTTTCTTGCGCGTGCCTCTTCATCCCTCCCCCGTGAGCGAAGCGAGTGCGGGGAGGGTGGCCGTTGCGAAGCAACGGTCGGGTGGGGGTGCCAGTATCATCGAAAAGGCTCGTGCAAGAGAATATTTTCTTGAACCCCCACCCCGGCTCGCCGTCGCTCGCCGACCCTCCCCACAAGGGGGAGGGAAAAGAAGAGCGCAAGTTAATGCTCATGGCTGCAATGAGGCAACCGTCGTTTCATTTCCGTCACGGAATCCTCGCGGAATCACCTTCGAACCGGTCGCGGTGCGCCGCATCTCGTCTTGCTCTCGTCACACCGAAATTTTCTTAAGCAGCCGGTGGGGAAGGGGGTGTCAACGAGGATCAACTGAGTATGCGTCAATCTACTGCGCTTCGCCGGTCGCTGGTTGCACTGGCATTGTGTTCGACAGCTTTCGCTGTCTCCATCGCGCCGGCCGCGGCACGGTCACATCGTACTTCACGACGCGTGGCCCATGCGCGCCACGTCGATCATCACGCCAGACGCCACTATGCTCTCCATCGCTTCCGCCACATGGCGCGGCGATCGCAATGGGACGAGAGCGTAGCCACGATGCGCAGGCGCGGCCTTTCCAACACCCATGCTAGCCTTGGATCGGATTCGCTCTCCGGCGCTTCGATGTCGGGTTCGTCGGATCTGGTCAGCGAAGCGCGCCGCTATCTCGGCGGCAATCCGACCAGCCGGGCCAGCCTGTGGTGCGCGCGCTTCATGAACATGGTGTTGCAGCGTACCGGTCATCGCGGCACGGGCTCGGACACGGCGAGTTCGTTCGCGAGCTATGGCCATCGCGTGTCAGGCCCGCACGTCGGCGCCATCGCGGTGATGAGCCGGCGCGGCGGCGGTCATGTCGGCATCATCACGGGCGTCGACGCGTCAGGCAATCCGATCATGATCTCCGGCAACAATCGCAACAGGGTGCGGGAAGCCCCGATCTCGCGTAGCCGGATTTACGCCTACGTCATGCCGAACTGATGCTCCTCCCTCCCCCTTGTGGGGAGGGTCGGCGAGCGAGAGCGAGCCGGGGTGGGGGTTCAGAAGGCCAATTCCAATGTTGGCCCCTTCGCTAACGTTGGCGCCCCCACCCGACCGTCGCTTCGCGACGGCCACCCTCCCCGCGCGTTCCGCGGGGGAGGGAGCGCGGGGAGAGGACACGGCATTGCTACACCAGGCTCGGTTCGTCGGCTGCGATCTCGTCGCCGATGCGAAGCGTGCCGGGCGCGATCACTTCGGCATAGACGCCGCAATCCATGTGACCGAGCTTCCGCTCCAGCGTCTGCGGGATTTCGAGATCGCGCATGGCGGTGTCGGGATCGACGTTGACCGCGGCGCAGCGCTTGATCCGCTTGACGACTTTCAGGCGGACATCGCCGATCGCAAGCGTCTTCTCAAGCAGATCGAATTCGTGCCAAGCCGGCCATCCCGTGACATACAGGTTGGCCCGAAACCGCAGGGGATGAACGGACCAGTCGACGAGGCCCTCGATGACGGAAAGACTTGCAAGATTGATGATCGAGACGACCTTGCGGGCCACATCCGAGAAGCTATGGCCTTCCGCCGCGAGGATCTTGGGCGGTCCCCTGAGTTCGGGGACAAAATTCGCCGTGAAGAATTGTTCGATCGCGGCGCGGCCCTCCGCCGTTTCCAGATCGCCGCGCACCGCCACCGCGCCGTCCTTACGGATGGTCAGAAGGTTTGTGTCATCGTCGAAATGGGTCTGAAGGCCGGCCAGGCGCTCGTTGCGCATCAGCATCAGGAAATGGGCCTTGGGCAGCCAGCCGGGCGCCCTGGGATCGAAGCCGGACGGGCCGTTTTCGATCGCATAGCGCCGGTCGGCCGGAAAGGTCGCCCCGACGCCGAGCGAGACCTCGCTCAGCGGCTCCGGAGAGAGGCCCTTGACCGGATAGCGGTAAAGATTGGCGATTTGTGCAGGCATGTCCGTTTCTTAGCTGATTTCCGGGTGGTCTTGTACCGCACACGAATTTGTGAAAATGCCTCTTCCGTTTGCCGAAAGCGCTTCCCACATTCGCCTCAAGCCTTTTGAAGGCGACGACCGCAGCCGGTTGAGGAACGTCAACGCGGTGTGCGGAAACCCCATGAAGATGCCCTTTTTCCATGCTTTGCGCGTGATCCGCGAAAGTGTGGGCGATTTCGCGACGAGATCATGCGCCAGATCAAAAATTGGAGGCGCGATCGGACGCAAAACCGGTGCCCACTTTTGCTGATCGCGCCTACGGGTGGTGCGGGCAGGCTGAGGGAAGTGACGTATGAATATCGAAAAATATACCGAACGCGCGAGGGGTTTCGTCCAGTCCGCGCAATCGCTGGCGGTGCGCGAGGGGCATCAGCAGTTTTCCTCGCTGCACATGCTCAAGGTGCTGCTGGACGACAATGAGGGTCTTGCCAGCGGCCTGATCGACCGCGCCGGAGGCAACTCCCGCGCCATCCTCAAAGCGACCGAAGAGGCGCTCAACAAATTGCCGAAGGTTTCGGGCAGCGGCGCCGGACAGGTGTATCTGGCGCCCGATCTTGCGCGCGCTTTCGATGCAGCCGAAAAAGCTGCCGAGAAAGCCGGCGACAGCTTTGTCACGGTTGAGCGGCTCCTGCTCGGACTTGCCCTCACCAAGGACGGCGAGGCGGGCAGCCTGCTGCGCAAGGGCGGTCTTACGCCGCAAAACCTCAATGCCGCGATCGAATCCCTGCGCAAGGGCCGCACCGCTGACAGCGCGACGGCCGAGAACGCCTACGATGCCTTGAAGAAATATTCCCGCGACCTGACGCAGGCGGCGCGTGACGGCAAGCTCGATCCCGTGATCGGGCGTGACGAGGAAATCCGCCGCACCATCCAGGTGCTTTCCCGCCGCACCAAGAACAATCCCGTCCTGATCGGTGAGCCCGGCGTCGGCAAGACCGCGATCGTCGAGGGCCTGGCGCTGCGCATTCTCAACGGCGACGTGCCGGAGAGCCTGAAAGACAAGCGGCTATTGTCGCTCGACATGGGCGCGCTGATTGCAGGCGCCAAATATCGCGGCGAGTTCGAAGAGCGGCTGAAGGCCGTGTTGTCCGAGGTGACCTCGGCCGAGGGTTCGATCATCCTGTTCATCGACGAAATGCATACGCTGATCGGGGCCGGCAAAGCCGACGGTGCGATGGATGCGTCCAATCTCCTGAAGCCCGCGCTGGCGCGGGGCGAACTGCATTGTATCGGTGCGACCACGCTCGACGAGTACCGAAAGCATGTCGAGAAGGACGCTGCGCTTGCCCGGCGCTTCCAGCCGATCTTCGTCTCCGAACCCACGGTCGAGGATACGATCTCGATCCTGCGCGGTCTGAAGGACAAATACGAACAGCATCACGGCGTGCGCATCACCGACTCCGCGCTGGTGGCCGCCACGACGTTGTCGAACCGCTACATCACCGACCGCTTCCTGCCTGACAAAGCCATCGACCTGATGGACGAGGCGGCAGCGCGGCTGAAGTTGCAGGTCGATTCCAAGCCGGAAGAGCTTGACTCGATGGACCGGGAAATCATCCGCCTCAAGATCGAGCAGGAGGCGCTCAAGAAGGAAAGCGATGCCGGCTCCAGGAGCCGTTTGAAGACGCTTGAGACGGAACTTGCCGAACTTGAAGAGAAGTCGGCGGTGCTGACCGCACGCTGGAGCGCGGAAAAGAACAAGCTGTCAAACGCGCAGAGGCTGAAGAGCGAACTGGACGGCTTGCGGATCGAGCTTGCCAACGCTCAGCGCCGCGGCGAATTCCAGCGCGCGGGTGAACTCGCCTATGGCCGCATTCCCGAACTCGAGAAGAAGCTCGCCGAAATCGAGGCGAACGAGGATACCGGTGCGACGATGGAGGAGGCAGTCACCGCCAACCACATCGCGCAGGTGGTCTCGCGCTGGACCGGCGTTCCCGTCGACAAGATGCTGGAGGGCGAAAAGGACAAGCTCCTGAAAATGGAGGCGAGCCTCGGCCAGCGCGTGGTCGGCCAGGCCGAAGCCGTGCACGCGGTTGCAACTGCCGTGCGCCGATCGCGTGCGGGCTTGCAGGATCCGAACCGTCCGATGGGCTCGTTCATGTTCTTAGGCCCCACCGGCGTCGGCAAAACCGAACTGACCAAGGCGCTCGCGGAATACCTCTTCAACGACGAGACCGCGATGGTGCGCCTCGACATGTCGGAATTCATGGAGAAACACTCCGTGTCGCGCCTGATCGGCGCGCCTCCCGGTTATGTCGGCTACGACGAGGGCGGGGCGCTCACCGAAGCCGTGCGCCGACGGCCTTATCAGGTTGTGCTGTTCGACGAGATCGAAAAGGCGCATCCCGACGTCTTCAACGTGTTGTTGCAGGTGCTCGATGACGGCCGCCTGACCGACGGTCAGGGCCGCACGGTCGACTTCCGCAACACGCTGATCATCATGACGTCGAATCTCGGATCGGAGTTTTTGGTCAATCAGCCGGAAGGCGAGGATACGTCAGCGGTGCGCGAGCACGTGATGGGCACGGTGCGTGCGCATTTCCGGCCTGAGTTCCTCAACCGCGTCGACGAGATCATCCTGTTCCATCGGCTGCAAAAGAGCGAGATGGGACGGATCGTGGAGATCCAGTTCGCCCGGCTGTCGAAGCTTCTGGAGGAGCGCAAGATCACGCTCGCGCTCGACACTGCAGCGCGCGATTGGCTCGCCGCCAAAGGCTGGGATCCAGCCTACGGCGCGCGACCCCTGAAGCGGGTGATCCAGCGCAATGTGCAGGATCCGCTCGCCGAGATGATCCTTTCCGGCGACATTCATGACGGCGATCGTGTCGCGATCTCGACGGAAGGAAACGTGCTGACGTTCAACGGCAAGGCGCGCCAGACCGCGGAGATATCGCAGTTTGAAGCGCCGGTGCCGAAGCGCAAGCTGAACTGAGGCGAGACGAATGCAAGCAGAACTGACGACAAAAAAGGCAGCCCTCGGGCCGCCTTTTCTCTATCTGTGCCGGAAGAGGTTTCAGCGGGTGCTGAGCTGGATGGGGCCGCTGGCGTCGGAGACGCGTGCGCCGTGTCCGCTCATCATCGCGTCGAGCTGGTCGCGTTTTTTCTCGAAGCTCGTCAGCAATCCGCCTTCCAGCGACCTTCCGCGCGGTAGTTTCACGCGCATCGGGTCGACAAAACGGCCGTTGACGAGAATTTCGTAATGGACGTGAGCGCCGGTCGACTGTCCGGTCGAGCCGACGAAGCCGATAACCTGGCCCTGCCGGACGCGCTTGCCGACTTCCAGGCCCTTGGCGAAGGCCGACATGTGGCCGTAGGCGGTCTCGTAGCCGTTGTTGTGCTTCAGCTTGACGTACTTGCCGTAGCCGCCTTCCCAGCCCGCGACTTCAACCACGCCGTTGCCTGACGCGAAGATCGGCGTGCCGTAGGCGGTCGCCCAATCGACGCCGGTGTGCATCTTCACGTAGCCGAGGATCGGATGGCGGCGGGAGCCGAAGCCGGACCGCATGATGGCGTTGTTGACGGGCTTGCGGACCAGGAATTTCTTCGCACTCTTTCCGGTCTCATCGTAGAAATCCACCACCCCGTCATCCGGAGTCTGGAAGCGGTAGTACTTCTTGGTTTCGCCGCCGACCGTCAGCGAGGCGAAAAGCACTTCCGGTTTTTCGTTGCTGTTGTTGGTGCCTTCGTCTTCGCCGGCGAAGAAGACGTCGAAGGAGTCGCCCGGCTGCACCTTGCGCTGGAAGTCGACATCGTAGGAGTAGATGCGGATCATGTCATCGATGACGCTCTGCGGCACCTTGTTGCGCATCGCGGTCTCATAGATGCTCTGATAGAGCCGGACGCCGGTCCCGTCATCCTCGTCATCGTCGTCATTGCTGCGGCTGCTGTTGTCAGCCGTATCCGAGGCCGTGTTCATGCTTTGCACGTCGACGGCGACGTATTTGCCGAGATCTGACAAGGCTGCGACGGCTTCGATGGTGGAATCGTTGGCGACGATCACGCGATAGGGCTGTAACCGTTGGCCGGGACCGGCCGGCGCCATCAAGATGCGGAGCTTCTGGCCTTCCTTTAGACCGCCGTCGCGGCCGCGAGGCCCAAGCGTGGCAGCGATCGCTTTGGCCTCTTCCGGTGTCGCGCCCTGGTCGCGCAGGATCGAGACGACGGTGTCGCCCTTCTTGACGGCATGAACGCGTTCGCCGACCAGATTGCCGCCGGTGATCTGATCCTTGGTCTTCGGCAGCAGCGTGACATTCTCAGGCACGACCCGGGTCTCGAACCCCGCATAGGGATCGGGCACGTTGCCTTCAGCGGCGTAGGCGAGTTTGAGGCCGCCCTGCGTGCCGCTGACATCGGCGGCGGCATTGGTGAGCGAGGCGTACTTCACGCCGGCGCCATTGCCACGCCAGTTCGAAGCATCGCGAACCCGCAGCATGATTTCGTCGAGCGCGATGGTCGCGGCGATCCTGGCCTTGGGCAGGATCGGCGCCAGATCCTTGGTGACGAAGGAAACTTCGGCATCGGGCTCTGCGGCGTTCGGGTCGTCGGAGGCCGCCGGCGCGTTGGTGCCGACATCGGCGAGCAGGCGCTGGGCGTTAAACGGCGGGATTTTCGCCGAGAGGTCGCTCGTCGTCATCGACAGGTTGCCGGAGATGCGGATGAACGGCCGCACCCGCATCACGTCGCGGTTGCCGGCCCGCGTGACGGTCGAAACCCGCACCACGTTGCGTGAGACGTTCGCTTCGCCCGGCGGCGGCAGGCGATCGCTCTTGTGCAAGGCGGTGCGATCGTTGGCGCTGAATGCCCCGCGTAAGGCGCCCTCGACCCGTTCGGGGAGCTTGGCGAAGGTCATCTCGCCGTCGAGCGACGCGAAAACGGCGCCGCCGATCAGGGCCGCGCCGCAAAGACCCGTCAGAATGGTGCCGCTGAACCACTGGACCGACACCCGGCGGCGGTCGATGACCGCGGCCTCAGTACCGTCGACGGAAAGCGGGGGCTCGTGACCGAGGTCGATGACCCCCACGTCACGCCCGTATCCGCCCCCACGTGACGTCCTGTGGTTCAAACCACCATCCCCCAAAATTCCATCTGCATTCGATGAGACCCTGCGCCGTTCCCGGACCTTCAAGCGAGGAACGGGAGCACGGCGTACCGCACCAATATTCGCGACAAGAAGCCGAAAGCGCGGCCGCGGTCACGAATGCCAATAGTGAGCAAATCTCTTCGAAGTTGTCCGTCCGCGTGAGAGAGGCGACATGCACATGGGTGGTCTTCGCCTTTCCCCTGGTATCTCGTCGCCGGCCGCCCCCGCTGGCATAAGGCGATTCAGTACCTATGTATGCCAGAACGTCGCAGGAATGTGGCTCAAGTACGGCGTTTCGCCTCTAAAAATCAGGGTTTAGGCACCGTTGAAGATTCTTGATGCGATGCGACGATTTGTTGACATCAGGCGTTGACAACGCCGAGGGGGCGGGCCTATAAACCGCCCACTGAGCGCGGCGCTGCTTTGGCCCTAGGCCAAAGCATGTATTCGTGCCCGTGAAGCTCCTCACTGAGATGAGTGAATCAACAGCCGGTGGAAACCGGTTGTCATTTGTCGTCGAGTGAGATGCTGCTCCCTTGGATGGGAGAGGGTTTTCGAACCCGGGCTGTTTGACAAGTGAAGATGAAGAAAGAGAAACGTGGACGGCGGAGTCCTTGCGGATCTCGGGATGTCTGAAGGCTTCGGCCTTCAGCTTTCGGGATCGGACGAAAGACTTCGGCGGTACACGTTTCAAAGGTTACACCATCGCTGCCCGCGATGTGAATCGCAGGCGGCTGTCGGCTTCGGCCGGCTAAGAATGGTGGGACCTCGTCAAACGTTGTGATCAGCCGGTTCAAAGTTCCAAGTCCAACTTGAGAGTTTGATCCTGGCTCAGAGCGAACGCTGGCGGCAGGCTTAACACATGCAAGTCGAGCGGGCGTAGCAATACGTCAGCGGCAGACGGGTGAGTAACGCGTGGGAACGTACCTTTTGGTTCGGAACA
>NZ_DAHUXJ010000036.1 GCF_027307225.1 Bradyrhizobium sp.
CGAAGTCTGCTTCGCCAGAGGCAATCGCGGCCAGCGCGTCCTCGAAGGTCGGGCAGGGCAGGGCCTCCGCGTCGGGATAGGCCTCCGCGATGGCAATATGAGAGTTCGCGCCCGGCTCGCCCTGGAATGCGATTTTCTTAAGTTTGGTCGTTGTCTTGGTCATGGCGCCTTGTACCAGCCACTCAGGCTTTTGAAAGGAGATAACGGGCGGTTTCGAGATCGGCCGGCGTGTCGACCCCCCGCGGCACGCTATCGACAATCGTGATGTCGATTCGCATACCCGCCTCAAGCGCCCGCAACTGCTCCAGTTTCTCCTGCCGTTCCAGCGGCGAGGGGGCGAGGTGGACGAAGCGTTCCAGCGCTTGGCGGCGGTAAGCATAGAGCCCGATATGGTGGTAGCGCGCACCCTCGCCGTGGGGCGCCCTGGCGCGGGTGAAGTAGAGCGCGCGCAGCCGCCGCGGGCTGACCATCGAGCCGATCGCCTTTACGACGTTGGGATTCGATGCCTCCTCCTCGGTATGGATCTCGGCCGCCAGGGTCGCGATATCGACATCCGCATCGGCCAGCGGGACCAGCACATCGCGGATATTGTCCGGTGTGATGGTCGGAAAATCGCCTTGCAGGTTGACGACGATCTCGGCCTCGCGGCGCGGATCGAGGCGGCCTGCCGCCTCAAATATCCGGTCCGAGCCGGAGGGGTGCTCGGCGCGGGTCATGACTGCTTCTCCGCCATGCGCCATGACCGTGGCCGCGATCTCGGCGGTGTCGGTTGCGACCGCGACCCGGCCTATACCGGCCGCTTCAGCCCGGCGGAGCACATGGATGATCATCGGCAGGCCGGCCATCTCGAGCAGCGGCTTGCCGGGAAGTCGCGTGGCGGCCATGCGGGCTGGAATCAGCACCAAAATGCGGGGATTGGTCATCGGAATTCGATCTGGTCGCCCATGGGACAAGCGGCCGGAAATCATGGGGATGGGTCAAAAGCCAAAGCGCTTATACGGGTTGCCAGAGCACGGGCAAACCGATATCTGATGCGGGCTTGGGGTGCGGCGCAAACGGCCGATTCCCGGCACTTTTCGCGGCCGTTTCTTTCCGGCCAAAGTCGACATTCCGGCCTGGGGCCTTGATCGAAAATGGACTCCTTCGAACTCAACAAAATTCTCGGTGCCATCCTCGGTACCTGCATCCTTCTGCTGGTGACGAGTTTCGCCGCAGGCGCGATTTTCGCTCCCAACAAGCTGGCAAAGCCGGGGTTTGAAATCGCCGTGAAGGAAGCGCCCGCCGGGGGCGAAAAGGCCGCCGCGGCAGCGGCGCCCGTGCCGATCGAGAAGCTGTTGCAGACCGCCTCGGTTCAGAAGGGCGAGCAGGCCGCCAAGAAGTGCGGCGCCTGTCACGACTTCACCAAAGGCGGGCCCAACAAGGTTGGTCCGAATCTCTACGGGATCGTCGGCGACAAGAGGGGCGAGGGCCGCGGCTTCAATTTCTCGGCAGCGATGAAGGCCAAGGGCGGCACCTGGACCATCGACGACCTCAACAAGTTCATCGACAATCCGAAGGGATTCATCCCCGGCACAGCAATGGGTTTTGCCGGCATTCAGAAAGACAGCGAGCGGGCCGACGTCATCGCTTATCTGAACACGCTTTCCGACAACCCGAAGCCTTTGCCGACCGCGTCGAAATAGCTGCCTGTTTGTCGAAGCGATCTGTTTGAACGGCCGGGGTATCCCGGCCGTTTTCGTATGGGGCCGCTGGTTCCGCGCTTCGGTATCAAATCCGCGAGGGCCGGCCCGGTTTCGCTTTCGTTGCCGCGGCCTTTCGCCCCATAAGGGCCGCCAGGATGAGCAAAAAGCAACTTAAACGACCGAAGCCTTGCCCTATACTGGTGCGGCCTTGAATTTGAAGTTCCAATGATGAGCCTGCGGCTCGTCGGATAGGAACTTCAAATTCGCCGCACTAGCGTTCTTGATAACGCGGATAACCATGGGATTTTTGCTTTGGCATTGAACCGACGACATCTTTTGCAGGGCGGCGCGGCTGCCGCGATCGCGCCAACGCTGGGCTTCGCTTCCACTTTCCCGATCGTCAGCTCCGCGAGCGCCGACACGGCGGCGAGCGAGCCAGCCTGGCGGCATGGGCTGTCATTGTTTGGCGATATCAAGTATCCGGCCGGCTTCAAACGTTTCGACTATGTCAATCCCGATGCCCCGAAAGGTGGTACGGCGCGGCAGATTGGGGTCGGCACATTCGACAACTTCAATATCGCTGTGGCGGGTGTGAAGGGCTCGATTGCGCCCATCGGAGAGATCTACCAAACGCTCATGGAGTCTTCTCTCGATGAGGTTGCGACCGAATACGGTCTGCTGGCGGAAGCTGCACAGCATCCTGCTGATTTTTCCTGGGTCGTCTATCGTCTCCGCAAAGAAGCGCGCTGGCACGATGGTCGGCCGGTGACGCCGGAGGACGTCGTCTATTCGCTCGAGGTGCTGAAAAAATTCAGCCCGAGGTACGCCTCCTATTATCGCCATGTCGTGAAGTCTGAAAAGACCGGGGAGCGCGAAGTCAAATTCACTTTCGACTCTCCGGGCAATCGCGAGTTGCCGCAGATCGTTGGCGAGTTGGTGGTGTTACCCAGGCATTATTGGGAAGGCACCGACAGCCAAGGCCACAAGCGCGACATTTCGCAGACGACGCTTGAGCCGCCGCTGGGCTCCGGACCCTATCGCATCAAGGATTTCGTCGCCGGCCGCACCTTAACTTTAGAGCGGGTGAAGGATTATTGGGGCGCCGACCTTCCGGTGCAGATCGGTCAGAATAATTTCGACGAAATGCGCTACGAATATTTCCGTGACTCGACCGTTGCGCTTGAAGGGTTCAAGGGCGATCAAGTCGACTGGCGTCTCGAAAACAGCGCGAAGAACTGGGCCACTGCTTACGACTTTCCCGCTGTCGCTGAGAAACGTGTGCTGCTCGAGGAATTTCCGAATCGCAGTTCGGGCGTCATGCAGGCTTTCGTGCTGAATATTCGCCGAGAGCAGTTCAAGGATGCGCGGGTGCGGAATGCGTTCAACTGGGCCTTCGACTTCGAGGAAATGAACAAGCAACTGTTCTACGGCCAGTATATCCGTATCAATAGCTATTTCGCTGGAACCGACCTCGCCAGTTCCGGGCTGCCGGAGGGGCAGGAATTGGCAATCCTTGACGCCGTTCGAGACAAGGTGCCGGCTGAAGTCTTCACCAAGCCCTATCAGAATCCGGTCGGCGGCAATCCTGAGGCCGTGCGCGCCAATCTGCGGGAAAGCATGCGGCTGTTGAAGGAATCGGGGTTCGAGATCAAGGACCGCAAGCTCGTCGACGCTGCAGGAAAGCCGGTAATAGTCGAAATTCTCGTTGAGGACCCGGCATACGAACGAGTAGCTCTGTTTTACAAGCCATCGCTGGAACGTATCGGCGTTGCGGCAACGGTCCGTGTCGTAGACGATGTGCAGTACGAGAATCGGAAGCGCAAGTTTGACTACGACATCATCATCGCCAGCTGGCCTGAATCGCTTTCTCCCGGCAACGAGCAGAGAGAATACTGGGGATCGCAAGCCGCGGATGCGCCGGGCTCCATGAACTTGATCGGCATAAAAAATCCAGCCGTCGATGCTTTGATCGACAAAGTGATTTTCGCCAAGGGCCGAGACGAACTGGTCGCAGCCACCAAAGCGTTGGATCGCGTCTTGCTGTGGAATCACTACGTCGTGCCGCAGTGGAATTATCCGAAAGTACGGACCGCGCGCTGGGACCGCTTTAGTCATCCGGCAGAATTGCCAAAATATGGGCGCGCTGGATTCCCGGCGCTCTGGTGGTTCGACGCCGACAAGGCTGCCAAGATCGGCAAGAGATCTTGAGGGGTTTTCCGCGCATGGCGTTGTTTTCCCGCCGGGGTGTGCTCGGCATCGGCGCCGGCGTCCTCGGCACCGGCATTTCGGGCGTGTCCGGTCTACGGCAATCGTTCGCGGCCGATGCGGGCAACGAAATCCATGGTAACGAGACCCACGGCCTGTCGGTGTTCGGGGACCTGAAATACCCGGCCGATTTTGCCCATTTCGACTACGTCAATCCGACTGCGCCGAAAGGCGGGCTGTTTTCGCTGATTCCTTCCGTTCGCGCTTACAACCAGTCGTACCAAACCTTCAATTCCTTCAACGCCTATATTCTCAAAGGCGAAGGCGCGCAGGGCATGGACATGACTTTCGCAGCCCTGATGGTGCGGGCCAGCGATGAGCCTGACGCGATGTATGGCCTGGTGGCGAAGTCGGTGCAGATTTCACAGGACAAGCTGACCTATCGCTTCACGCTGCGCCCAGAGGTGAAGTTTCACGACGGCGCCAGGCTGACCGCGCAGGACGCGGCCTTTTCGCTGATGACGCTCAAGACCAAGGGGCATCCGCTGATCGTGCAACAGTTGCGCGACATGGTGAAAGCGGAAGCCGCCGACGATGCGACGCTGGTTGTCACGTTTGCCGAAAAGCGCGCGCGAGATGTACCGCTTTACGTGGCGGGCCTGCCGATTTTCTCAAAGGCCTATTACGCGAAGCGGCCTTTCGATGAATCGACGCTCGATATTCCGCTCGGCTCCGGCCCCTACAAGGTCGGCAAGTTCGAGGTCAATCGCTTCGTCGAATTCGAGCGGGTCAAGGATTGGTGGGGCCGCGATCTTCCGGTAGCCCGCGGCACCTATAACTTCGATGTCGTGCGCTACGAATTTTATCGCGATCGCGACGTCGCCTTCGAGGGATTTACCGCCAAGAATTATCTGTTTCGCGAGGAGTTTACCTCGCGCGTATGGGCCACGCGTTACGACTTTCCGGCGATCAAGGAGGGCCGCGTCAAGCGCGAGATCCTGCCGGATGAAACCCCATCCGGCGCGCAAGGCTGGTTCATCAACACAAGGCGCGACAAGTTCAAAGATGTCCGCGTGCGCGAAGCGCTGATCCAGGCGTTCGATTTCGAATGGACCAACAAGACCATCATGTACGGCGCCTATGCGCGCACGGTTTCGCCGTTCCAGAACTCCGACATGATGGCAAGCGGTCTGCCTTCGCCGGAAGAACTGAAGCTGCTCGAGCCATTCAGCGGCAAGGTGCCGGAAGAGGTGTTCGGGCCGCCAATCGTTCCGCCGGTCTCGGATGGCTCGGGACAGGACCGCAGCCTGTTGCGAAAGGGGCAGCAGTTGCTGCAGACGGCTGGTCTTTCGATCAAGGACGGCAAGCGCGTGTTGCCGAATGGCGAAGTCTTCCGGATTGAGTTCCTCGTCGACGAGCCGTCGCTCGAGCCTCATCACGCACCCTACATCAAGAATCTGGCGACGCTCGGCATCGAGGCGAGCTTGCGTCTCGTCGACCCCGTTCAATACCGGGCGCGGGTCGAGGATTTCGATTTCGACATGACGATCGAGCGTTTCAGCATGTCGGCGACGCCGGGGGACGGAATGCGGCCGTTCTTTACGTCGCAGGCTGCCAAGACCAAGGGCTCCTACAATCTGGCCGGCATCGCCGATCCCGTCATCGATGCGCTGGTCGAAAAGGTCATCGCCGCCGACAACCGGGCCGATCTTACGGTCGCTTGCCGCGCGTTCGATCGGGTGTTTCGCGCCGGGCGCTATTGGGTGCCGCAATGGTACGCCAACACGCATAAGCTGGCTTACTGGGATGTGTTTGCCCATCCCGGGAAATTGCCGCGATATGCGCAAGGTGTCGGCGCGCCGGATATCTGGTGGGGGGATGCCAGCAAAGCGGCGACCGCTGGACAGGCGAAGTAACCGATGGCCGCCTATATCGCACGCCGGATACTGTTGATGGTTCCCACGCTGTTGGGGATCCTCTTCGTGTCGTTTGTCGTGGTGCAGTTTGCACCGGGCGGCCCAGTCGAGCGGGTGCTTGCTCAACTTTCCGGCGCGGATACCGGAGGCACGTCGCGGATTTCGGGCTCATCGGGCGGCGACTTCGGAGCGCGAAGCCAGGCTGGTGCGTCGCCTGGCGCGATGAATTCCAAATATCGCGGCGCGCAGGGTCTGGATCCGGACTTCGTCAAGAGTTTGGAAAAGCAGTTCGGTTTCGACAAGCCGGCGCCTGAGCGATTCCTCCTGATGGTGTGGAATTTCTCGCGGTTCGACTTCGGCAAGAGCTATTTCCGCGACGTCAGCGTGCTGCAATTGATCAAGGAGAAGCTGCCGGTCTCGATGTCGCTCGGGATATGGATGACCTTGTTGACGTATCTGATCTCGATTCCGCTTGGCATCCGCAAGGCGGTGCAGGATGGCTCGAAATTCGATACCTGGACCTCGGCGGTGATCATCATCGGCTTTGCGATCCCGGGTTTTCTGTTTGCAATCCTATTGATCATCCTGTTCGCCGGCGGTTCCTTCCTGAGCATCTTCCCGCTGCGCGGGCTGACGTCCGACGGCTGGTCGCAATTCCCGTGGTACTGGAAGATCCTCGATTATTTCTGGCACATCACGCTGCCGATCGTGTCGATGTCGCTCAGCGCCTTCGCCACCATGACGCTGTTGACCAAGAATTCCTTCCTCGACGAAATCCGCAAGCAATATGTCATGACCGCGCGCGCGAAGGGCTGCGGCGAACGTCAGGTCCTTTACGGCCATATCTTCCGCAATGCGATGCTGATCGTGATCGCCGGATTTCCCAGCGCTTTCATCCACGCGTTCTTTTCGGGCTCGCTTCTGATCGAGACCATTTTCTCGCTCGACGGGCTTGGCCTGCTCGGTTTCGAGAGCGTGCTCAATCGCGATTATCCGGTGGTGTTCGGAACGTTGTTTGTCTTTTCGCTGGTCGGTCTTGTCGTCAACCTGATTTCCGATCTCACCTATATGTGGGTCGATCCGCGGATCGATTTCGAGGCGCGGGAGGTGTGATGACCCTCACCAACGCTCCGCCACCTGAGACCAGGACGCCGGCTCCGCTCGGCGAGGCCGTGCCTGTGACGGGGCATGAAGTACGGCCGCTGTCGCTCAACTACAGGCGTTGGCAGAATTTCAAATCGAACAGACGCGGCTTCTGGTCGCTCTGGATCTTCATGGTTCTGTTCCTAGTCTCCCTCTGTGCCGAACTGATCGCCAACGACCGGCCGTTTCTGATCAAGTATGAGGGCCATCTGTATTGGCCGGCCTTCGTTACCTATTCGGAGACGACGTTTGGCGGCGATTTCGAAACGGCGGCCGACTACCGCGATCCGTATTTGCAGAAGCTGATCAAGGAGAAGGGCGGTACGATTGTCTGGCCGCTGATCCGCTATTCCTACGATACACATAACCTCGATTTGCCGACGCCGGCGCCATCGCCGCCGACCTGGATGCTGACGGAGGCGCAGTGCAAGGACGTCGTGCAACGCAAGGGCCTGAAGAGCTGCCGCGACCTCGAATATAACTGGCTCGGGACCGACGACCAGGGCCGCGATGTGGTCGCGCGCCTGATCTATGGCTTTCGCATTTCCGTGTTGTTTGGTCTCTGCCTGACGATCATTTCGTCGATCATCGGCGTTGCTGCCGGCGGCGTGCAGGGCTATTTCGGCGGCTGGATCGATCTTTCGTTCCAGCGCTTTATCGAGATCTGGAATTCGATTCCCTATCTCTATCTCCTTCTCATCATATCGGCGGTATTGCCGCCGGGCTTCTTTGTGCTGCTCGGCATCATGGCGCTGTTTTCCTGGGTGTCGCTGGTCGGTCTTGTGCGCGCGGAGTTTTTGCGCGGGCGCAATTTCGAATATATCCAGGCGGCGCGGGCGCTCGGCGTGTCCAATGCCGTGATCATGTTCCGCCACCTGTTGCCGAACGCGATGGTGGCGACGATGACTTTCCTGCCCTTCATCGTCTCGTCGTCGGTGATGACGCTGACCGCGCTCGATTTCCTCGGCTTCGGCCTGCCGCCGGGTTCGCCCTCTCTTGGCGAATTGCTGTCTCAGGGCAAGGCCAATATCCAGGCGCCATGGCTCGGCTTCACCGGATTTTTTGCGATTGCGATCATGCTGTCGCTTCTGATCTTCATCGGTGAAGCCGTGCGCGACGCGTTCGACCCGCGCAAGACGTTCAGGTGAGAGCAGCCATGGACGCCATCAACCAGCCCCTGCTCGATGTTCGCGAACTCTCGGTGGTGTTTCGTCACCAGAGCGGTGAATCGACCGCGGTCGATCGCATTTCGTTTTCGATTCGCCGTGGCCAGTGCGTGGCGTTGGTCGGCGAGTCCGGTTCGGGAAAATCCGTCAGCGCGCTGTCGGTTCTGAAGCTGTTGCCCTATCCGAATGCATCGCACCCGTCGGGCAGCATTCTGTTCAACGGGCGCGACCTCTTGAAGCTGCCGGAACGCGAGATGCGGGGCATCCGCGGCAACGATATTTCGATCATCTTTCAGGAGCCGATGACTTCGCTCAATCCGCTGCACACGATCGAGGCGCAGATCGGCGAGTCCCTGAGGCTTCACAACGATGTCGGCGGCCGGATGGCGCGCCAGCGCACGCTTGAGTTGCTCACGCAGGTTGGCATTCCCGATCCGGAAACGCGGATGAAGAGCTATCCGCATCAACTGTCCGGCGGCCAGCGCCAACGCGTGATGATCGCGATGGCCCTGGCCAATGAGCCGGATCTTCTGATCGCCGACGAGCCGACCACCGCGCTCGATGTCACGGTGCAGGCGCAAATCCTGGCGCTATTGGCCGACATCCGCCAGCGGCTCGGCATGAGCCTGCTTTTCATCACCCACGATCTCGGCATCGTGCGTCGTATCGCGGACGTGGTCTGCGTCATGAACAGCGGCAAGATCGTCGAGCACGGACCGGTCGAAGATGTCTTCACCGCGGCGAAGCATCCCTATACCCGTGCGCTGCTCGCTGCCGAACCCAAGCCCGATCCGGCCCCGCCGCGGCCCGCATCGCCGCTCGTGATGACGGCGGACAATCTGAAAGTCTGGTTTCCGATCAAGCGCGGCCTGCTGCGCTCGACGGTTGGCCATGTCAAAGCGGTGGATGGCGTCAGCCTGAAGGTGCGCAAAGGAGAAACGCTCGGCGTGGTCGGGGAGTCCGGCTCCGGGAAGACGACGCTGGGCCTGGCGTTGCTGCGGCTGATCTCGTCCGATGGCCCGATCGTCTTCCTGGGGAACAGGATACAGGGCTTGCGTTTCAAGCAGATGCGGCCGTTCCGGCGCGACATGCAAATCGTGTTTCAGGATCCGTTCGGCTCGCTCAGTCCGCGAATGTCGATCGGCGATATCGTTGCCGAAGGCCTTGCCGTGCATCAAAAGTCGCTCTCGGAGGCCGATCGGGATGCGCGGGTCGTCCAGGCGCTGCGCGAGGTCGGCCTCGATCCGGCGACGCGATTGCGCTATCCGCACGAATTTTCCGGCGGTCAGCGACAGCGCGTCTCGATCGCACGGGCCGTGGTGCTGGAGCCAAACTTCATCGTGCTGGATGAGCCGACCAGCGCGCTCGACATGCTGTTTCAAGCCCAGATGGTCGACCTCCTGCGCGAATTGCAGCGCAAGCGCGACCTGACCTACATGTTCATCTCGCACGACCTGCGCGTGGTGGCCTCGCTCGCGAGCCATCTGATCGTGATGCGCGACGGCAAGGTGATGGAGGAGGGCCCCGCAGCAGAGCTGTTCAGGAGCCCGAAGACCGATTATACCCGCGCACTGTTTGCGGCTGCTTTCAGGCTGGAAAGCGCTGGCGAAGGTGTCGTCAGGGAGTAACGGCCGGCGCCAGCATGGCGTTAGCCCTCGGCGCGAAGCTTTGCGACCGGTGTCAGTCCGTTGACCGGCACGTTCCAGATATCTTCGGCATATTCGGCGATGGTTCGGTCGGATGAGAACCAGGCCATCCGTGCGACGTTGAGGATGGAGGCGCGCATCCACGCCGCCTGCGTCTGCCAGCGGGCATCGATGCCGCGCTGCGCGGCGTAATAGGAATCGAAATCTGCACTGACCATGTAGTGATCGAGGTGACGCAGCGCATGCGCGATCGATTCGAAGCGGTTGGCATCGCCGGGCGAGAATTCCCCGCTGCCGATCGCATTGATCGCGCGTGAAAGCGCAGGCGACGCCCGGATCACGTCGGTCGCATCCAGCCCCTGCCTGCGCCGCACCATCACATCCATCGCTTCCATGCCGAAGATCGCGATGTTCTCCGCGCCGACATGCTCGCGGATTTCGATATTGGCGCCGTCGAGCGTGCCGATGGTGATAGCGCCATTGAGCGCGAGCTTCATATTGCCGGTGCCGGAGGCTTCCATGCCGGCGGTTGAAATCTGTTCGGACAGATCGGCAGCCGGAATGATCACTTCCGCCAGGCTGACATTGTAGTCGGGAAGGAATGCGATTTTCAGGCGGCCGGCGACGGCGTCGTCGTTATTGACGACCTCGGCGACGTCGTTGATCAGCTTGATGATCAGCTTGGCGTAGCGATAGCTCGCTGCCGCCTTGCCGGCGAAAATCTTGACGCGCGGAACCCAGTTGCCTCGCGGATTGTCCTTGATCGCGTGGTAGAGCGCGACCGCCTCGATGATGTTGAGCAACTGCCGCTTGTATTCGTGGATGCGTTTGATCTGAACGTCGAACAGCGCCGACGGATCGACCTTGACGTTGGTCTTTTCGCCGATCAGCCGCGACAGTGCGATCTTGTTGTGATGCTTGACGCTGCGGAATTTCTCCTGAAACACGCTGTCGCCGGCATGGCCCTCGATGTTCCGCAGCAGGGTAGGGTCGTCGAGCACGGCTTCGCCGCAGGTCTCGCGCAACAGGTCGGTCAATTTCGGATTGGCCAGCATCAGCCAGCGGCGGAAGGTGATGCCGTTGGTCTTGTTGGTGATGCGGCCGGGATAGAGGTGGTTGAGATCGTGAAACACGGTCTCCTTCATCAGGTCCGAATGCATCGCCGAGACGCCGTTGATACGATGCGATCCGACGAAAGCCAGTTGCCCCATGCGCACCCGCCTTCCGGATTTCTCGTCGATCAGCGAGACGGAAGCGCGGAACTCGATGTCGTCGGGGCAGCGCTCATCGGCGAGCGCGAGATGGCCGTCATTGATGCGATAGATGATCTCCAGATTCCGCGGCAACAGGCGCTGGAACAATTCGACCGGCCAGGTCTCGAGCGCCTCCGGCAACAGCGTGTGGTTGGTGTAGGAGAATGTCTCGACCGTGACCTTCCAGGCTTCCTCCCAGCGGAAATTGTGCAGGTCGATCAGGATACGCATCAACTCGGTGACGGCGAGGCTCGGATGAGTGTCGTTGAGCTGAACAGCGACCTTCTGCGAGAGGCTGCGCAGCTGGCCGTCGGCTTCAAGGTGGCGCTTGACCAGATCCTGCAACGATGCCGACACGAAGAAATATTCCTGGCGCAGGCGAAGTTCGCGCCCAGCGGGGCTCTCGTCGTTCGGATAGAGAAACTTGCAGATCGATTCCGCACGCGCCTCTTCGGCGACAGCGCCGATGTAGTCGCCGGTGTTGAAGACGTCGAGCCGGAGCGGGTCGGGTGAGCGCGCCGACCACAGGCGGAGCGCGTTGACGTTGTGGCCGCGCCAGCCGACGATGGGCGTATCGTAGGCGAGCGCCTGCACGGTTTCCGCCGGATGCCAGACGGCGCGGCTGCGCCCGTTGGCGTCGACCTGCTCGACGCTGCCGCCGAAATGGATGTGATAGACGACTTCCGGCCGCTGGAATTCCCAGGGGTTGCCGAAACTCAGCCACTCGTCGGGATATTCCTGTTGCCAGCCGTCGTTGATGATCTGGCGGAACAGGCCGAAATCGTAGCGGATGCCATAGCCGATGGCGGGAATGCCGAGCGTCGCCATGCTTTCCATGAAGCAGGCGGCGAGCCGTCCCAGCCCGCCATTGCCGAGCGCCGCATCGGGCTCGCATTTGCGCAGTTCCGATAGCGCAACGCCAAGGTCGCCGAGCGCGGCCTCGAACAGCTCCAGCAGTCTCATATTGTTCAGCGCATCGCTGAAGAGGCGGCCGATCAAAAATTCGAGGCTGAGATAATAGACGCGCTTGCGGCCGGTATCGTAGCTCTGTTTGTCGGCAGCAAGCCAGCGATGCACGATGCGGTCGCGCAGCGCCAGCGCCGCCGCCTTGTACCAGTCGTGCCTGGTGGCCATGCCGGCGTCCTTGCCGATGGCAAGCCGGAGCTTGGCGAGGATGGCGCTCTTGATTTCCGACAGCGCCAGCTCATCGATGGACTGGCCGGGCGCTGGCGGATTCACTGAAGGCTCTGGCAAATGCAAATCCTGCGACAAGCCCCAAGATACCGCACCTTGCAGGGGGATCGAACCCCGCAAGGGGCTGCGAGGGCGCGCGATCTGCATATCTTTCGTGCAAGGACCGGGCCGGACATGGAACTCCGTCTGCGGGAGATCGCCGTCCCGGCGAAGCTGCGCTACGGTATTCCTTCCCCCTCAGAAACCAGGCCTCTACTTAAAAGCGCACAATTACGGAGAACGTCAGCTTGTTCTCCGGAACAAATTAAGAACACTTTAGCAAGCCTTTGATATATCATAGTGATTCGAGACGTATCAACACAACATCTATGGTCTGTCGAGCTTGCCGAGGACTACATGTCCACCATTGCTTTCGATCAATTCGCTCTCACCCGTATCGCCGACTTCGCCCGTTCGCTGTCGCGACTGCATAAAACCTCGCGCCGCCAGCTTGTCGATGACGACGCGATCGACCGGGAATTCAACGCCGTCTGCCACTCGGTCTGGGGTTACACCACCGACGATATCAGCGACGATTTGTTCTCCGATGCCGACCACGCCTTTCTGGATTCGCTTGATGAAGCGCGTGCGCGCATCTTTGCGGCCGAGCAGGGCTACGACCTCGTGGACGATGACGGCATGCTGACCGACTGGTGGGGTTATTGCTGGATGATTCTAGCCGAAAAGTGCGGCCTGCTCACGCCGGAAAACCGCACCGCGGCGCGCGCTCAGATCGAGGAGAAATACCGCGCGGCTCCGAATGTCATCGGCGTGATTGTCGGGCGGTAAGCATGACGCCGAGCGAGGCCGTCAGTTCAGTTCTGCCCGCTTGTCGCGCGAGGGAACTGACCTGGCCGCCGGTGCGGCGGGGGCAATCCCGTCGTTATCGCTGTCCGCCCTCGGCGCGTCGCCGCCGAGCGCATCCGCTGCGACCGGCGCAACCTTCATCGCGCCAAGGCGAGCGCGCACATCCGCCGTCAGGCCGGGATAGCTGGCAACCGGGATGAATTCCGGGCTGCTATTGTTGCCGACCTTGATGCCGGAATAGGCGACCAGGCCATCGGTGGTGGCGATCACGTCGCCCGCGCGGAGCGAGCTATCCATCGTCAGATCGACCGGCGCCAGACCCGCGGCGTCGCGGCCATTGCAGGTGCAATCGGCGCGAAGCGCCTTGCGGTAGGCAAAGGCGTTTTCGCTGTCGGCGTAGCGCTCGCCGGTTGCGCTCGTGGCGCTGTCGATATTGCCGCCGTAGAAGACCTTGGTCGGGCTTGCCGGACAAAAGGCCTGGCACATCTGAACCGGCGAGGCATTGCCGCGGGTCAGCGGAAAGTATTTGCCGTCGCAGCTTCGCACGCAAAAGGCGGGGCCGCTGGAAGCGACAGGCAGCGGCGGCGCTGGCTGCTGGTTCTGCTGGAAAAGGTCGGCGAAGAAATTCGCATGGGCTGGCGCTGTCTGGTGCTGCTGCTTGTGGAAGCCGCCGAAAAACAGGTCGAACAGACCTTCGGCGAACGCCTGGCGCGGCACCAGCGCGAGGATGCCGGCGAAGAGGATGGCAGCAACGGACGCCTTGCGGCGCTGCTGGCGCTGGTCGGTCAACTCGATACGCAACGCTTACTCCACCGATACCAAATCATAACGCCAAAGCAACTCACTGCCCGGCGCCGTTGACATTAGTGCGGGATGGTAAACGAGCTATGAGCAAGGGCTGGAGCGAGGCGAAAAAGTGCTCTTTTGAAGACTCGCGCTGCGCTTCGCCGTCTTATTCCTTAAGGTATTCGCTTGCCTGGAAAAGCCAGCGGAAGGGAAGGCCGGCCTGCGCAAAGTTTTCGACGGCGCCTTCCTGGCGGTCCACCATGGTCAGCACCAGAACGACTTCGCCGCCCGCATCGCGCACCGCGTCGACGGCCTTGAGCGCTGAATCGCCGGTCGTGGTCACGTCCTCGACAATCACCACGCGCTTGCCATGAAGGGTCTCGTTTTTGGCGAGGCCTTCCACCGCAAGCCGGGCGCCGTGTTCCTTCGGCTTCTTGCGGACGAAGAAAGCCGCGATCGGGTGGCCTTTAAGCCAGGAAATCTGGGCGACCGCGCCGGCGAGCGGAACCGCGCCCATCTCCAATCCGCCGATATAGTCCAGACCGTCATCCTTGAGTGCTTCAAAGGTCAGTTCGGCCAGCAGCGCGGCGCCCTCGGGATCCAGCATCGTGGGCTTGAGATTGAAGTAGAAATCGCTCTTGCGCCCGGAGGCCAGTGTGATCTCGCCGCGCCCGAAGGAGCGCTTGCGAATGATCTCGACGAGGCGGGCGCGGGAGGCGGATTTGGACAACAGGGATCTCCGTATCGGGTGGCGCAATCTATGCGTGGACGGCCGCTAATTCCAGTGCCCCGGCTCTGACATTCATACCAGTTCACAGCGGATTCGCTTATGAATGTCAGAGCCACAGGGGCACTGGCAAACGTATGATCCTGGTGCGGTTTTGGATTTGACATTCGCTTCCTGAGAACTCGCCCCACGCCTAAGACCGTTTCCGACCCTGTCCGGTGATGCTACAGACGCCGCTTCGCGCCAATGCCCAAGGAATCCGTAATGACCATTGAACTCCATACCTGGAATACCCCGAACGGCCGCAAGATCAGCGTGGCGCTTGAGGAAATGGGGCTGCCCTACAAGGTCTTTCCGATCAACATCTCCAAGGGCGAACAAATGGCGCCTGCCTTCCTGGCGATCAGCCCGAACAACAAGATCCCGGCCATCGTCGATCCGGACGGCCCAGGCGGCAAGCGCGTCAGCGTGTTCGAATCCGGCGCAATCCTGCTCTATCTCGGCGAAAAGACCGGCAAGTTCTTACCGTCGCCGCTGGCCGAGCGCATTCCGGTCTATGAATGGCTGATGTGGCAGATGGGCGGCTTTGGGCCGTTTCCCGGACAGGTGCACCACTTCGTTGCCCTGGAGAACGAGCAGGACCGCGCCTATGGCCTGAAGCGGTATATGGCCGAGACGCTGCGGCTCTATGGGGTGCTGGAGCGGCGGCTTGCCGACCGCGAGTTCGTTGCCGGCGCGCTGTCGGTTGCCGATTTTGCGATTCTCGGCTGGGCCTGGCGGCATCCGCGCCACAAGGTAGAGCTGTCGGATTTTCCGAGCGTGAAGCGCTGGTATGAGACGCTGATGGCGCGGCCCGGCGTCAAGCGCGGCATGGAAGCGAAACTGGACTGAAGAGTTCTCTCTCTCTCTCTCTCTCTCTCTCTCTCTCCCCTTGTGGGGCTGCTGCGTTATTGGCTGTGCGTTTGGGCGAGC
>NZ_DAHUXJ010000038.1 GCF_027307225.1 Bradyrhizobium sp.
GGACATTTCTCCTTCGTGGGACGGCGCCTGGCCTGAGTGGTACGATGCCTCCAAGCCCTTCCCTAGCTGGGCCGTGAACTCCACGGACAAGCGCATCGCCGAGTCGCTCGACTATGTGCTGCCCAAGCACCGAGGTGTCAAGCCGAAAATCGTCCTCACCGAGGAATAAACGCGCCACACACACACAGCAGTGAAGCGGGACAATTCCTTTTTTTTGTTGCTGCTCGAGCAGAGGTCGCTGACTGGAGCGACGTGGTGCACAGTGGGGGAGCTGGACAGCACCGGAGAGGCGAAAGAGCTGGCAAGGACTGGATGTTCTCTCTCTCTCTCTCTCTCTCTCTCTCTCCCCTTGTGGGGCTGCTGCGTTATTGGCTGTGCGTTTGGGCGAGCCAAGGAACGGTGCCCGTGTCTCATCTGTTTCCAGCTTTGATGTTGGAACGAGGTGGGGACATGCGCCGACGCGACGAGCACGATGCCTCGGCGAGGCCGGGGCGTCGTCGTACATGCGACGGTTGGAGATGACGCCCAGCGTTCGAAGCCGGTTATCCTTCCCGGCGTGGCGAGCAACACGGCCATCGCGCGATCGTCGCGACCGAAGAACGTGGCCTCGAATGCCTCCTGTTCGGTGGCCGGGGCCTCATCTCAAGAGGAAATCAATCGACTCGTACTTGCAGTACGATCCGGTTACATTCGGGCCCAGCGAACATCTACTCCGCATGATGACGGTGAATTGGCGGCCTCTTCCTGTTGCCAGCGCTGTTTGCCGCCGAAGGTGACCTGGAATGTGGGTTTGCGAGTTCGGCTTGAGCCACTTTTTCCCGCAGCGAAACCAGTTCTGACATTAACCTGAAGAGTTCGTCACCGCCAAGAATCCTTTTCGGCGGATCGACAATTGGCGATGTGGGTTTCGTGCGTTGAGCCATCTAGTGAACTCCTTGTTTGTGCATGCCCTATTCTATCGGTATCGCGTTTCAAACTCATCAGATCGGAAAAGCGCGGCTATCAAAGCGAGTCTAGTCCATGCGGTAGAGGGTTGTTGCGCTGCTGTGCCAATGACGACAGTTTGGTCTTGCAGGATCGGAGCGCGCGGACGCCGAAGCCAACGGGGCCCGATGCAATACTACGGTGACCGAAAGCCAGCTTCTTGACGTAGTTCTCGACGTGCCATCGCGCTTGCGCTCCCTCGCGGAATAAGATCACATCACCAACGCCATAGCGGGTGGGAGGCAAGGTGCCGCTTTCGAGAATGATTGATCCTTCGAGGATGAGGATTGTTTCATCTAAATGGTAATACCAATTGAATTTGCCTTCAGTGCACTCCCAGACTGCAGTCCAACCCAATTCATCGGCGCTTCTGGACAGCAAGCAAGACCTGGCTTGCGGATTGCCTTCAATCACCCACGACGGTTCGATAGGCGACGAGAAGAGCTTCACTCGCAGATTGGCAGCTTCGATGGCCTTTGGCACGTGACTCCTCCTTTGGCAAAGCGGGGACGAGGGAACGAACTGCACCCAAACGAATTGATGTCGAACTCGTTCCTATAGCCGCGCGTAGCGCGTCGAATGCTGACTGTGTAGCCGGGAGGGATACCGGGAAAGATTCCGGCGCCGAAAGACAGGGGAGGCCTCGATTGCGAGGACAAGCGGAACGATCAAAGTCATTTTGGGAACCCGCGATTGAATCCCTGCCTTGTTCCAAAATGACGGCAGTCACGCCTCCGTTGCTAACATATGATGTCGGCAGTAACTTTATTTCCGAACGAATCGACAGCAGGTCGCCGTGCACGGCGCTGAGCAGCGACGCCGCAATCACCGCGCGCCACGCTGGCGCGCCTTGCTCGCGATTGGAAACCCGTCATGCCAGTGGCGAAAAGCCAGGCAATGACCTCACTCCTCCGCCGACCAGCCAGTCGAGCGCATTCTTCATCACGCCGGAAACGCCGCGGGCGTATTCGGGGCTGGAGATCAGAAGGCCGTCCGTCGCGCCGATGATCTGGCGGAATGCTGAAACGGCCTCGGGCAGATGTTCGGGCGTTTCGAAATCGGAATTGAAGTAGGGGAGTTTGCCAATTCCGTCGAACGGATCGATGTCGACGCCCGCAGGCGCAAGGCGCTTTGCCGCGACAAGCACCGCCTTGTTGTAAGATGCGGCGCGAAGGCTGCCGGAAATTGCAAGGAGCCTCATCGCCTATCGCCGTTAGGTGAGCCGCTTAATGGCGGTGGTCTCACTGCCGGTGGCGGCAATGCGCGCGATCGCTTCGCTGGTGTCTTCGATTGTTGTCGCCATATGGTGCGCGTTGGCGTGAACGATGGTCTCGGCGTCGCGGGCGATCGCCACATGGCCTTTCCAGAAAATCAGGTCGCCGCGCCTGAGCTTCTTCGCTCCTTGCGGGTTGAGCTCGCGGCCGAGCCCATCCTGCTGCATGTCGCTGTCGCGCGGACAGCTGGTACCGGCGGCGGTGAGCGCTATCTGGACGAGGCCCGAGCAGTCGATCCCGAGGCTGCTCTTGCCACCCCACAAATACGGCGTGCCGACGAACTGCTCGGCCACTCCGACAAAGTCCGCCACATGGCTATCGATCGAACCGAGATGTTGCCAGGGCAGGTACCAGCCTTCGCGCGTCACGCCGAACAGGCCTTCCTCGCGCAGCACCGTCAGCCGTGCACCCATTGCCAACGTCTCGACCGGCGGCAGCTTGATCGATGGACCCGGAAAGGCAAAAGTTCGCAAAGCCGTGACCTTGTGCGTCGGCGGTGTCGCGGGCTTCATCAGCGCGCCATCCGGAAACCAGCCGACATAGCCGTCGCTGCCAAGCTGGCCCCAGGCCCATCCTTCTCCGTTGCGGTCATAGATCGTGACCCGCTCGCCTTTGAGCGCCTGCGTCATCAGCTCCGCGTCAGAGGAGGGAGCGCGCCGAAGCGGCGTCAGCGGCTCGGCGATCTCGAATTCCTCGCCGGTGACAAAGCGCGCAGCCTTGACCATGCCTTCGAGATATTTCGCGGCGAGGTCGCTTCTTGCCGGCGTGAGACGTGGATCGTCATCCATATCGGGCACTCAGCAGCCGATAGATGGCGCGCGCGGCCTGGCATTCGCCGCCTTCCGGGCGCGCCGGCTTGGCGCTCGGCGTCCATCCGAAAATGTCGACATGCAGCCAGCTTTTGGCCGTTTCGACAAACCGCTGCAGAAACAGCGCGCAGGTGATCGAGCCGGCAAAGCCGCCCGACGGTGCGTTGTTGATATTGGCCACTTTCGAATCGAGCCAGCTGTCATAAGGCGGCCACAATGGCAGCCGCCACAACGGATCGTTCTCTTGTCTGGCACAAGCCGAGAGCGCCTCGGCGAGCCGCTCGTCATTGGTGTAAAACGGCGGCAGATCGGGTCCAAGCGCGACCCGCGCCGCGCCCGTCAGCGTGCCGAGATCGATCAACAGCTCCGGCGTTTCCTCGTCGGCGAGCGCGAGCGCATCGGCCAGCACCAGCCGACCTTCCGCGTCGGTGTTGCCGATCTCGACCGTCAGACCCTTGCGCGACGTGAAGATATCGAGCGGGCGAAAGGCATTGCCGGCTACCGCATTCTCGACCGCCGGAATCAGAACCCGCAGCCGCACTTTGAGCCCGGCACCCATCACCATCTGCGCCAGAGCGAGCACGTTGGCGGCGCCGCCCATGTCCTTCTTCATGATCAGCATGCTCGAGGACGGTTTCAAGTCGAGTCCGCCGGTATCGAAGCAGACACCCTTGCCGACCAGCGTCACCTTGGGATGGGATGGATCGCCCCAGGTGAAATCGATCAGGCGCGGCGCGCGCGGCGAGGCCATGCCGACAGCATGAATCAAGGGAAAGTTTTGTCGCGTCAGATCCTCGCCGACCACGCAGGTGAGACTGGCATCGAAGCGTTGCGCGAGCGCTTGCGCAGCCTGCGCAAGTTCCTCCGGTCCCATGTCATTGGACGGCGTGTTGATGAGATCGCGGGCAAGCGTTGCCGCATCCGCGATCCGCGTGATGTCGGCGATGTCGACGCCGTTTGGCGGCACCAGCTTGACTTCAGGGGGCTCTGATTCTCGGTACCGGCCAAAGCGATAGCAGCCGAGCGCAAAAGCGAGCGTCGCAAGATGGGCCTGTTGCGCAGCGACATTGGCGAAACGATAGATGCCCGGCGGCAGCAGCCCCGGCAATTGACCCGTCCTGAACGGGTCGCGGAATTTGGCGGTCTCATCCTCCAGGGCGAATAGCACCTGCGCGATCTCGCCGCCGGCATTGGGCAGCGCGAGCCAGGCACCCGGCTTGGCGCTAAATCCGCTGGCGCGGGCGAATTGCCGGGACGCTTCGGGAAGACCGGCGGAGATCGCATCCCATGTCGCCTTGGTTGCAAACGTAATCGGAATAGCCGGCGTCGCGGGTGCGGTCTCGAACGCTGATTGCATGCTTCTCTCGGTCTTCGACGTCGCTGGTTTCGCAAGATTCTACAATGGCACATGGCGTCAAACTAGTGCGGTGAAGTTCCTATCAGTTTCGCGGTAACCTCGTCATAGGAACTTCAAATTCTAAACCGCACTAGAATCATATAATTGGCTAGTGCTCCTTTGATTCCGAAGTTCGTAAACGTGGAGCCGCAATATGATACGAACTTCGGAATCGGAGCACTAGTCGTCCCAGCGAGAACGCCGCCACCGCCGCACATAGCGCAGCGGTTGCCGCCACCACAAATACTTCGCCCGTACTCCATTTCAGGCTGAGCAGCACGCCGCCGACGAGCGGGCCGACGATCGAGCCGACCCGACCCACCCCGAGCGCCCAGCCGACACCGGTCGCCCGGACAGATGTGGGATAGAATCCGGCCGCCAGCGCGTTGGCGGCGATCTGTCCGCCGACGATGCAGAACCCGGCGGCGAAGATCGCGATCGTCACGGGGACGGTGGAGTGCCCGAGCTGACCGATCGCTCCGACCGCAAACACCGCGATGAAATAGACCAGCGCCAGCGCGCGAAACGAGAAGCGGTCGATGATGCGGCCAAGCACGACGGTGCCAACGATGCCGCCGACCTGGAACATCGAGCCGATCATGGCGGCCGTTGAAATCGAGGCTCCGAGATCGTTCAGCACCGTCGGCAGCCAGTTCGACAGGAAATACAGGTCGAGCAGGCTCATGAAGAACACGACCCACAGAAGCAGCGTGGCCAGCGTTCGATCGTCCGTGAACAGATGCTGGACCGGAATGCCCTTCAACGCCGGCTCATCCACGACAAAGCGCGCGCTACCCGCAAGACTGACATTCGGGTTGATGCGGGACAGCAATTCGGCGACACGCCCATTGGCGCGGCCGGTCAACGCCAGGAACCGCACCGACTCCGGCAAGCGCAGCGCGAGAATGGGCGCCAGCAAAAGCGGAGCCGCACCGCCGACCACGAATACCGATCGCCAGCCAAGATGTGGGATCAAGGCCGCCGCGAGAAAGCCGCCGAGCGCAGCCCCGATCGAGAAGCCGACGAACATCACCATCACCATGGTGGCGCGGCGGCGGTGCGGGCTGAACTCGGAGGTAAGCGCCACCGTGTTCGGCATCGCGCCCCCGAGGCCGAGGCCGGTCAGAACCCGGACCACGACCAGCGCATTCACGTCATTGACGAGAGAGGTGATGAGCGTGCCGAGACCGAAGGCCAACGTGGAGAGGATGATAATCTTCTTGCGCCCGATGCGGTCGGCCAGCGGACCGAACAGCAGCGCGCCGATCATCAGCCCGAACAGGCCGGCGCTGAGCACCGGGCCGAGCGCCGCCTTGCCGATATGCCATTCCTTCGCAAGCGACGGCGCGACATAGCCGATCGCCGTGGTGTCGAAGCCGTCGAGAAGCAGAACGGTCGCGCAGGCCAACAACAGTTTGATCTGAAACGGGCCGACCGGCTGCGCATCGATGAAGGCCGCGACATCGACGGCCGATGCGTCTTTTGCTGGCGTCGCCGACATAATCCCAAGTCCCTTTTTGAGCCTTCGTCATTGCGAGGAGCGTCAGCGACGCAGCAATCCATATTTCCTTCAATCAGGCCTGGATTTCTTCGCTGGCGCTCGCAATGACACCAGCGACTACGTGCGCAACGCCTCTTTGGAGAAGCCCGCAATCTGCTTGTAGCTGTCGGAGAAGGCAACCAGCTCGTCATGGCTGATGACGTCGCCGATCGCCTTGAATGGCTTGTCGTTGGTGCGCTGATAGACCTCGCGCAGGATCGCGTCGGGCGGATTGGTGCGGTTGGTGAGAACGATGCGGGTGGTTTTCTCCAGCCGCTCCTTTTCATAAGACCCAAAGGCCGCCACGGGATCGCTAGCGGCTGATAGCGCCGACGTCATCGCCCGCGCATCGAGGATCGCTTGCCCCGCTCCGTTGGATCCGCGCGGCACCATCGGGTGAGCCGCATCGCCCAAAAGCGTAATGCGGCCAAAACTCCAGCGCGGCAGTGGGTCCTGATCGACCATCGGAAACTCCAGCACGCTGTCGGCGGCGCGGATGAAGGCGGGGACGTCGAGCCAGTCGAAGTGCCAATCGGAAAAGGCGCCGATGAAATCGTCGAGCGAGCCTGCTCTATTCCAGTCGCGCCGGCGATAGTTCGGAGTTTCGATCTCGGCGACCCAGTTGATGAGCTGCAGGCCATCGCTGTCCGCCTCGCGGATCGGGTAGATCACCATCTTGCCATGCGACAGCCAGCCCGCGCGCGTCATGCTGGCGCCGGACAGGATCGGCTTCCAGCGCGTCACGCCGCGCCACATGTTGACGCCGGAATACCGCGGCTCGCCCTCGTTTGGGAAAAACTGCTTGCGGATCGCTGAATTGATCCCGTCGCAGGCAATCGCCGCGCGGCCGCGCACGCGCTGGCCAGATGCGAAATTCAAGGTGACACCGGCTTCATCCTGCTCGACGCTGACGCAATGGTTACCGGTGAGAATTCGATCAGTGCCGGCACGCCCCTTGAAAGCGTCCAGCAGCACCATGTGCAGGTCGCCGCGATGAATGGACAATTGCGGATGTTCGTAGCCAGCCGCGCGGCCGAGTGGCTCCTGATAGATCAACTGCCCAAAGCGGTTGAAGAAGGAGGCGTCCTTGGTCTTGATCGCGACCCGCGCCAGGTCGGCCTCGAGGCCGAGTGCGGCGAACTCCTTGGTCGCATGCGGCAGGAGGTTGATGCCGACGCCAACGGCACGGATCTCGGCTGCGGATTCGAAGATGCGGCAGGTAATGTTAGCCGCATGCAACGAAAGGCCCAGCGTCAGGCCGCCGATGCCGCCACCGACAATCAAGATGTCGTCCATGTTCCCTCCCCGCATCACTTGCGGTTGCTGTGATGAAACACGATTAGTGAGCTTACTGTCAATCTAGGCGATCCCCGACGGTTGGCTTGTTACGCCGGCGCGATTATCCCTCACCCTTGTGGGGAGGGTGGCGCGTCGCGAGCGAAGCGAGCACGTGCCGGGTGGGGGTAAATCTTGGCAAGCGACAAGCGCGGCCCCCACCCCGGTCTCCCTGCGGTCGACCGACCCTCCCCACGCATTCGCGGGGGAGGGATGAAGAGCGGGCCACGTGGATTCTTAATGGTTCGCGCCGACGAAACACATGCCCATGCGCGAGGTCTCGCTCATGACCTGACAGGCCAGTCCCTTGGCGCAACCCCATGACGTGAAGCTGCCGTCGTTGTCGGCGGCCTTGTTACCAACTTTGGCCTGTAGGCCGTAGCAATGCGCGCCCCAGCCGTCGTCATATTCGGTTCCCGCCAGTTCGCGGCTGCCACGCAGCTGCGGCCGTTCGGAAAAGCCGCGGGAGTAATCGACCGGCTTGCCGTCGCGGATTGCAACGAGAATATCGCGGCGGCGAACCTGGTCGCCGAAGAAATGCGGCGAAGCCGGCACGATCAGAGTATTGGACGGATGTTCGGCCATCCAGTCGACGCCCGGAAAATGAAAGCCGCCGATGCCGCGGGTCTGATGGCATCCGGCGCAAGTGATGTCGTTGAGACGGCGCTCGAAGCCCGCAACCGAGCGGATGTTTTGCAGGGCAATCCCGCCTGCCGCCGCCCTTCGCAGCGCCGTCACCACATCGTCGGTCGAGAAGACGGGATTGTCGCCCTCGCCTTGCACCATCCCGAAGGCCGGCTGTAGCGGCGAAGATGAAAAGCCGATCGGCGTCGGCGCAATCGCCCGCGTCGCCAGAAACTGTTTCGGGATCAGCACCGTGCCGCGATCGAATTCGCTCAAATGCGCGGGATCGAGCAGCCAGTCCCTGAAATCGCGCTTGAGCTTTTCATCCGACAACAGGCGTTCGCGGTCGATCTGGTCTTCCAGCGTCGCTTCCCCGAACGCCTTCGTTTCGCGGTCGTAGTCGAAGACCTTCAGGAGATAGTCCGTGCGAAAATCATGCGCCGGCGTTTGCGCAACATGGGCAATCTGAATGTTGGTTTCAATGCGTTCGATATTGGCCGGTCCGATCAGAGAAAGCGGCCCGCTATCTGAAGTCAGCTTTTCCGCAAGCGCAGGGCCCGTCAGCGTCCAGTCAGCCGTTTCGAGCCAGTGGCGGGCGATCGTCCCGCAAGTGAGCGATGCAGTGCTTCCGTCGGCTTTCGCCTTCAGGATCAGATTGAGCGTCATCGGCAGACGCGCCGAGGCGCCGTGATCGCCGACCGGCGGAGCATCGATTTGTGCCAGCCGATAGATCAGGCGGATCTCGCCGCAACTTTCCGGGTCGACGTAAGCGCGGTCCATCCGGTTGATGACACCGGAGAGCACAAAGCGCGTCGCATCGGAATAGAGTTGGCCGCGATCGAACAGCTCAAAATCGAACTGCGATCCGACGCCGATGGTCTGGCTCGGCAGCTCAGTCTTGTGTTTTTGCATGTATCGCTCGAACTCGGCGTCGAGCGCTTTTCGGATCGGCGCCATCGCAGGCAACACAAACAAGACGTCATCCGTGAGTGGCCTGCTCGGCGGCGCGCCCAGCATTCGCGCGAGGCCAAGGGGGCCATGGTCGAGCTCACGCAACGCGCCGGGATCGGTGACGGCCGTGCCGCGTTCCAGCAACGGCGCGCCACGCGCCGGGCCGAGCGGCGACAGACACAAAAGCGCGAGGGCAAGGAGGGAAGAACGCAACGAAGCCATGTCCTGACAAACACCACGCGGAGGCGCCCATTCCAGGGAGCCTCCGCGTGGTTTGGTTCAGGAAGTAGCCGAAAGCGCGGCGGATTGTCGCTCTATCTATTTGAGCATGATCTCCGCGCAAACGCGTTCCGCGTTTGTCGCGAGAGAAAACCGCTACACACTTTTCCGGATCATGCTCTAGCGCGAGACGATCAGGCCTCGGCTGGTGACAACCACCCAATGTCCATCCTGGCGGCGGACGGCATCGATACGGCCAAGGCCCGGCACCATGTCGCCGGCATAGACTTCGTAGACGCCGCGGCGGCGGCCGTCGATCAAGGCGCCGCCATAGGCGACATCGCGCAGCACCCAGCCTTCCACCGTCGGCAACCGGCCGAGTTCGGCCTTCATGTCGTTCCTGGGTGCAGCCGATGCCGCCGCCTGCTGCTGGGGGGGCGCGGATGCGATGGAACCGGTTATGTCCTTCGAGGCAGCGGATCCGGCGGGCGTTGCGGCCGCAACGACTGGCGATGGAACCGGCAAAGCGTGCAGCTTGTCGATGGCTTCGCTGAGCTTGGCGAGCTTGGCCGGCTCGACCTGGGCGCGCTCGAGCTTGTCGAGACGCTCGCTGGTCTTGTTGAACTGATTCGAGCCGAGCTTGGACGTGCGATCGAGGCCGGCCTTCAGCGCCTGGATGTCGCTATCGATCCGCGACAGCGATGCGGTCAGCGTAGGGGGCTGGCTGGGGGCGGCGGCAGCGACATTGCTGGTGCCGTGCATCAGCGAGGCGGTTGCGAGCGCGCCACCAACCGCGCCGGCGGTCGTCGCGAGCGCCAGCACGGCGGCAATCGCCGCGATCCGGCGTTTGCCAAAGGCACTCTGCGGCTCTTTTGCCCCGGGCTCGGAATGGCTGCCATGGTCCGTCCAGGCGCGCTCACCGCGCGACATCACAATGACCTTGCCGGGAACATGCGAAACCTTGTCCTTTGCGGCCTCGCTTTCGGGCGCCGTGGCGCTGGCCTCCGCCTTCACGGCCTCGGCTTTGGGCGTCTCGGAAACCGCCGGACCGGGCAATGAAGGCTCCGACATCGACGGCTCGGACATGACCGGTTCGGACACCGGCGCCTCGACGGCCGCGGCAGTCTCAGTCGCGGAAGCGCTCACCGGCTGGTTCGCTGTTTCCGCAGAATGCGAGATTCCCTCATTGAGGGAACCCTGTTCACCGCTGGCCGGCCCGGCTGCCTGTTCGCTCATGGTCAAATCTCCCTAAAAGATTGACCATTTGGTAACTTTCATATCTTGCCAAATCCTTACCTGGCCGAGGACTTAGCAAAAATTTAGGAATTGCCGCGGCCGCGTGCGCTGCAAGCGACCTTCCCGCCCCTCGCCGCCCCTCGCTCTCGCTGAACCAGGCCCCAGACCAGCGGCCGGTTTCCACCGCCTGCTTTCCCGACTAACATGGCGCCACTAGTGGTCCAATTCTAACATTCGCATCCCTCCTCAGCGCCCGTTTTTGCGAATGTTAGAATTAGAAGGACCACTAGCAAATATAGGTTTCTAGTGGAGTTTTGGATTTGACATTCGCTTGACGAACCCGCGGCCAGGTGGGTAGCGAATGTCAAATCCACTCCACTAGGTGGGTGGAGGGGAGCCATGGCCATCGAAAAATGCATCAACGAATTTGACGTCGGCGAGGTCATTTTCGAGGAAGGCTCGACCGGGCGCGAACTCTTCGTCGTGCTCGACGGCGCGGTCGAGATCGCCAAGCTGAACGGCGCCGCCAAGACCGTGATCGTCACGCTCGGCAAGGGCGAATTCTTCGGCGAGATGGCGGTCATTGACGGTTCGTCGCGTTCAGCCACGGCCATCGCGGCAACGCCAAAGACCCGCGTGATGCGGATCAACCATGCCCGCTTCGTCTATCTCGTCAGTCAGCAGCCGGCTTTCGCACTGATGGTAATGGACGCGCTGAGCAAGCGCCTGCGCGCCTCCAATGCCGTTACGTTCCGGGCAAGCAGCCCATGAGCGACCGCAAGCCGAGCCCGTTTCCAGTCCTGCTCAACAACGACGTCTGCTCGCTGATTCAGGCCGACGAGAACGTCTATCAGGTCCGCTTCAAGAACCGCGCCGCCAACGCCTATGTGGTGCGCGGCAAGTCTCGCACCATCATGATCGACGTCGGACTGACCTCGAATTACCCCGCGCTGGTGGAATGCCTGAATCATCTCGGCTGTCCGCCGGAAAAGATCGACATGGTGATCCTGAGCCACGAGCATCTCGATCACATCGGCGCGGCTTGGCATTTCAACGAAAGCCGCACCATCATTGCCGCGCACCGGCTAGCCGCCAACAAGATCATGCTGCGCGACGACTTCTCGATGCTGCGCAAGATGTTCAACGAGCCGAACATGCCGATCGACGTCGACATCTGGCTCGAGGAAGGCAACCTGCTCGACCTCGGCGATTTCCGGCTGAACGTGATGTACACGCCGGGCCACACCTCGGCCTGCATCAGCCTGTTCGACCAGGAAAAGGGACTATTGTTCGCCGCCGACACACTGATGCCCGGCGGGGTGATGGGCGGCGTGTTCGGCTCCGGCAGCATCAGCGACTACATCCAGTCGCTGGAGCGCCTCAAAGGGCTCAATTCGAAGATCCTGCTGTCCGGCCATGGCCGGCTATCCGACACGCCGCAGGACGACGTGCGGATCGCGCTTGCCCGTTCGCATGCGCTGTTGGCCGACACCGCGCAACTGTTCGATGCGCTCGATGCGCGATCGAATTTCGAGCCGATCATGCAATCGGTGCGCGACCTCAACAAGCTCGACGACGGATAGGGCTTGAGCCGGTTGCCTGACGTTTGACAAACCGCCTGCGGGTCTGCAATGCATCCTGTTGCGGAAAACAAAAGGAGAGCACGCCATGAAGCTTTACGACTCGATCGGGCCCAACCCGCGCATCGTCCGTATCTTCATCGCGGAAAAAGGCATCGAGATGCCGAAGCAGACCGTCGATCTGCGCGGTGGCGAGAACCGCCAGGCTGACCATCTCAAGCGCAACCCGCATGGCCAGATGCCGACGCTCGAGTTCGATGACGGCAGCTACCTCTCCGAAATTACCGCGATCTGCGAATATCTCGAGGAGATCAAGCCCGCGCCCGCGATGATCGGGTCGACGCCGAAGGAGCGCGCCGAATGCCGGATGTGGACGCGCCGCGTCGATCTCAACATCTGCGAGCCCCTGGCGAACGGTTATCGCTTCGGCGAAGCGCTCCGGTTTTTCGAGAAGCGCATTCCGGTTGTCCCGGAAGCCTCAGTGGGCCTGAAGATGATCGCCGCCAATCGCCTTGCCTGGCTCGACGGCCAGATGGCCGACGGGCGGGAATATCTCTGCGGCAAACGCTTTACGCTCGCCGACATTCTGCTGTTTTGCTGGCTCGACTTTGGCGCCCTGGTCGGCCAGACGGTCGATCCCGCGAATACCCACATCAAGGCGTGGTTCGAGCGCGTCGCGCAGCGGCCGTCAATCAAGGCCGATCCCGTCAACCCTCCTTCCGTGGCCAAGCGCGCGTAAACGCACGCGACAAGGCGGCATCGTGTCCCGGACGCGCCGCAGCGCCTCAAAAGCGCGTCCACGCGCGTCTTCGACGCACTATGGCGGTGCGACGCAGAGCCGGGACCTATGCCTGTGAACGATCAGCAGCGCATCGCCAATGCGCTGCGCAGCGTCCGGGGAACGAGAATTGCGCCCTACATCACCACCGGCGCGTCCGGCAGTTCGTTCGGTCCCGCGCCCTGCTTCGGGAAATATATCGCGAGCTCGCGCGATACGGCTTGAATTCCCTTGATCACGCCGCCTGTGAAATTACCGCCGCGGAATTCGGTCTCCATGGCCGCGCAAATTTTTTGCCAGCCGGCTGCGCCAACCTTCGCGTCGATGCCGCGGTCGGCGACGATCTCGACCTTGCGGTCGGCGAGCAAAAGATAAATCAGCACGCCGTTATTGTGCGCGGTGTCCCAGATCCGCAAATGCGAGAAAATATCGAGCGCGCGAGCACGCGCGGATTGGCCCGAGAACAGCGGCTTGCCGTCCAGCGCGCCCTCGACCACGAAGCGCACCTGCCCGGAATGCGTCGCCTCGCCCGCCTTGATGGCCTGTTCCATCAGGCCAAGTGCCTGCGACGGAAAAATACGCCGGACCCGCCAGCGATGTTCGAGAAGATGTTTGCCGATGCGCGCGATGCCCATGATCCTGGCCTACCAGCTCCCCGAGGCGCCGCCGCCGCCAAAACCGCCGCCGCCGCCGGAAAATCCGCCGTCACTGGAGCCGCTCGACCACGAACCGCCGGATGAGCCCGTCGACCAGCCACCGCCGTAGCTGCCGCGGCCGCTACGGGAGGCCTGCTGGCTTAGTTGAAGCGCGCCATCGCCAAACATGGTGAGAAAAAAGGCGATGACGCCCAGGATCGCGGAGAGTGCAATCGAGCCCAGGATAAACCAGACCACGGCGCCGACCAGGCCGGCGGTCACCCCCGAGCCAAGCAATCGGCCCAGAAGGCCGCGCATGATGGCGGCGACCGCGACATAGCCGAGGAAACCAAAGGGACTGAAAATGACGTTGAACAAGAAGTCCGGCGCGTTGTTGTGCGATACTTCGGGCTGCGGCTTCGGCAACGGTTCGCCGTCGATCACGCGAATGATACGGTCAACACCCGCCGAAATTCCGCCGGAAAAATCGCCGGTCCGGAAACGCGGCACGATGATTTCGTCGATGACCCGCCGCGCGGTGATATCGGTGAGCGCGCCTTCGAGCCCATAGCCGACTTCAATTCGCAGCTTGTGGTCGTTCTTGGCGACCACAAGCAACGCGCCGTCATCGATCTTCCTGCGTCCGATCTTCCAGGCCTCGGCGACGCGGACCGAGAATTGCTCGATCGTCTCCGGCTGCGTGGTCGGAACGATCAAGACCGCGACCTGGCTGCCCTTGCGCTTCTCGAGATCTTTCAGCTTCTGCGTCAGCGTATCGATATCGCCGGACGACAGCGTGCCGGTCTGATCGACCACGCGCCCCGACAACGCGGGCACGGCGACGTCCGCTGTAGCGACGAACGGCCAGCACAGCACCAACACGAAAAGGAGAGCCCTCACGATCATCTCGAACGAATCCGGTGGCGCAGAGCTACTTCGCCGGCGCCGGGTTGAAATCGACCTTCGGCGCGGTCGAGATTTCCTTCTCGTTGTCGACCGTGAAATTTGCCTTTTCCTTGTAGCCGAACGCCATCGCCGTCAGATTATTCGGGAATGTGCGGATGCCGACGTTGTAGTCCTGCACCGCCTTGATATAGCGGTTACGCGCCACCGTGATGCGGTTCTCGGTGCCTTCGAGCTGCGCCATCAGATCGCGAAACAGCGCATCCGACTTGAGCTGCGGGTAATTCTCGGTCACCACCAGGAGCTTCGACAATGCGCCGGTGAGCTCGCCCTGGGCGGCCTGGAATTTCGCAAAGGCGCCGGGATCGTTGACGAGTTCGGGCGTTGCCTGAATGCTGCCGACCTTGGCGCGTGCATTGGTGACGCCGAGCAGCACGTCCTTTTCCTGCTGCGCAAAGCCCTTCACGGAATTGACGAGATTGGGGACGAGATCGGCGCGGCGCTGATACTGGTTGATCACCTCCGACCAGGCCGACTTGACCTGCTCGTCATTGCTCTGAATCGCGTTGTAGCCGCAATTGGTGAGGCTCAGCGTCGTCAGCGCCGCGAGTACCGTCAATAATTTGCGCATCAAAATCTCCCGTGCCTACTACGGTGGAGGCTAGCAGAAGGATATGATGGGAACCAAGTCATTCCGGGACGATGCGCAGCATCGAACCCGGAATCTCGAGATTCCGGGCCTGGTGCTGGCGCACCATCCCGGAATGACGGCGGATGGATTTTCGCTAGCCGCTCACGCCGCCTTGATTTTGGCGATCTGGATCGCTTCCCAGACCTTCATCGGCGAGATCGGGGTCTGGATCGACGTGATGCCGAGATCGGCAAGAGCATCCATCACGCCGTTGGCGATGCAGGGCGGACCGCCGATCGCGCCGGACTCGCCGCAACCCTTGGCGCCAAGCGGATTGGTGCGGCAGGGCGCCGAACCGTCCAGCGTCACCTCGATCGGCGGCACGTCGTCGGCGCGCGGGATGCAATAATCCTGATAGCTTGCGGTGATCAGTTGGCCGTCGCCACTGTAGCTCACACCCTCATAGAGGGCCTGACCGATGCCCTGCGCGACGCCGCCATGCACCTGCCCGCTCACCAGCATCGGATTGATGGCGACACCGACATCGTCCACCGTCGTGTAACGCACGACGCGTGTGACGCCGGTCTCCGGGTCGATCTCGACCTCGCAGATATGGGTGCCATTCGGCCAGCTTGGCCCATCGGTCTGGCCTTCGCTGTTGACGCTGAGCTTGGCGCCTTCTTCCTTCCTGGCGATGTCGAACAGGCTGACATGCTTGTCGGTACCGACGACCGTGAGCGAGCCGTCGCGATACTCGATGTCCTCCACGGAAGCCTCCAGCATTTGCGAGGCCTTTTCGCGGGCTTTCGTGATCAGATCGGCCGCCGACACCACCGCCGCGGTGCCGCCGACGAACAAAGAGCGTGAGCCGACGCTGCCGAAGCCGATCGCGAGATCGGTGTTGCCCTGCACGACATCGATCTTGTCGATGGAAACGCCGAGCGCATCCGCGATCATCTGCGCGAACGAGGTCTGCAACCCCTGCCCCATCGCCTGGGTGCCGGCGTGGAGCACAATGCGCCCCTCCGCGGTCGCGTGCAGGCTGACGGCTTCGTTGTGCACGGTGCCACCGGTCCATTCGATGTAGCTGGTCAGCCCGCGACCATAGAGCAGGCCTTTTTTCTTTGCGGCTCGCTTGCGTGCATTGAAGCCGTCCCAGTCGGCCAGCTTAGTTGCGCGCTCCAGCATGTGCGCGAACGCGCCGGAATCGTACACCTGCCCGACCGCATTCGTGTAGGGCATCTGCGCGGGCTTGACGTAGTTCACCTTGCGAATGGCGCGCGGATCCATCTTGAGCTGCCGCGCGGCAGCATCCATCAGACGCTCGACGACGAACACCGCCTCGGGGCGGCCCGCACCGCGATAGGCGGAAACCGGCGCCGTGTGGGTCAAGACCGCCTTCACGTCGTAATGCACGAGCGGCAGGTCATAGACGCCGCTCTGCACGAAGGGTCCGAGGATCAGCGGGATCAGCGCGCCGGGGCCCGCGATATAGGCGCCGGTGCCGCCAAGCGAGCGCACGCGAAATGCCTGCACGCGGCCCTTGGCATCGAGCGCGAATTCAGCGGTCGAGGTGAGGTCACGGCCGTGGGTGCCACCCAGGAAGTCATCGGACCGCTCGCCGCGCCAGCGCACCTTCTGGTTCAGCTTGGTCGCCGCGTAAGCCACCATGCCGTCTTCCGGATAGAGGTTGGTCTTGTGGCCAAAGCCGCCGCCAATATCGCCGACCAGCACCTGGATGCTTTCCTTCGGCCGCTTCAGTACGGCTTCGGCGAGAATGTCGCGGGTCGAGCCCGGCGTCTGCGATTGCACGTGCAGGATCAGGCGGCCGGTCTTTTTCTCGACTTCGGCAATCGCCGAGCGCGGCTCCATAGCGCAGGGCACGAGGCGCTGGTTGATGAGATCGAGCGAAACGACATGGTCGGCCTTGGCGAAGACGGCTTCGACGGCTGCCGCATCGCCGTAGCTCATCCGGGCCACGATGTTGTCGGGCACTTCAGACCACACGACCGGCGCCCCTGGCTTGACCGCCGCAAGCGGATCGACCACCGACGGCAACTCCTGATATTGCACCACGATCGCCTCAGTGGCGCTCTGCGCGGCAAGGAGCGAGGTCGCGACGACCGCAGCAACCGTCTCGCCGACATAACGCACGAGTTCATGCGCCAACAGCCGCCGCGGCGGCACCGTCATGGGCGAGCCGTCGGGCCGCGGGAAAACCAGCAGCGTCGGCAGCGTGCCGATATCATCGGCGACAAGGTCGGCGCCGGTATAGACGGCTTCCACGCCCGGCATTTCGCGGGCGGCCCTGGTATCGATCGAGACGATCCTGGCGTGCGCGTGCGGCGAGCGCAGCATATAGAGCCACAGCGTGCCTTCTTCCGGCTTGTCGTCGATGAACTGGCCCTTGCCGGTCAACAGCCGCTGGTCCTCCAGGCGCTTGACCGATTTGCCAGCACCGAAACGCATATTGCCGGGAAGAATGTTCATCGCGCTTTCCTCAGGTTTTGTCAGGCGGGCAATGTAGCCGACAGGCAACGAGCAGGCCAAGCCCTCCGATCGCCTCAGGCGACGTCGCGCAGCACCGCCTCGACCGCCTTGCGCTCCTCGGCCGTCAAGGCCCTTTGAGGCGCCACGGGATCGCCGACATCATAGCCCTGGATTGCCAGCGCAGCCTTGATGCAGGCGGCGAGAGTATAGCGGGCAAAGGCCTCATTGACCCGCCAAAGCTTGCGCTGGAGCGTCAGCGCCTCGTCCCAGCGCGCCGCCTTGCAGTGATCATAAAGCGCCACGCTCTGCCGTGGAATGATGCAGGCAGGCCCCGCCATCCAGCCAACGCCGCCGATCAGCATGACCGCGGCCGGGATATGGGCGGAGGCCGAAAAGACTCCGATCGCGTCGCCGCAGCGATTCATGATCGACAGCAGCCGCCCGGTATTGGTCGAGGCGTCCTTGATGTACCGGATGCGCGGATGGCTCGAGAGGCGCGCGATGCAATCGAGCGAGAGATCCGAACGCTGGAATTGCGGATTGGTATAGATCACGACGGGGATATCGACCGCATCCGCGATGCCAAGAAAATAGGATTCGACCTGCGCATCGGAGAGCGGGAAATACGCCTCCAGGATCGCCAGAATGCCGTCGGCCCCGCACTTCTGATACGCTTTCGCCTGCGCCACCGCGTCCAGCGTCGAAGTCGAAGCGACGCCCGCGACCACAGGCACGCGGCCCCGCGCGGCTTCGATCGTGGTCTCCACGATCGCCAGGCGTTGCGCGTTGTTGAGGTACGCAAACTCGCCGGTCGAGCCGAGCGGCGTCAGCCCGTGCACGCCGGAAACGATGAGATCGTCGCACAGCCGCGCCAGCACACGGCTGCGAACGGTGCCGTCGGGATCGACCGGCGAAACGAGATAGGGAAAGACGCCATGGAAATCGGGCATGGCGACATGTTGCAAAAATCCCAGGCACGGTAAAGATACGCTAAATGAGTTCTTAACGGGCGATCGTCGCGCGCCCGCCTCGAATGATCGGCCGCGTTACGCCGCGTTAAGCATCGGCCGCGTGGCCGTCTGTATCATCCAGGCCTGCATCATTCTGGATTCGTCCAGACTGAAATGGCTTTCAAGTTCGGCGAGCGCGCGCTGTTCCCAGTCACGGGCCTGCTCCAGCAGGGACAGCCGCTGATGCGGGCGAAACGCGGCCGTTTGGCGATACAGCGACGCAATCGCGCGATACCGGCGGACGTTTTCCAGAATTGCTTTCCCGTTCATGGCCCCACTCCCAAGCGAATTGATGGAGGCGACTTTGGGCGCTTTCGGGTTTTCAATTGCTTATCGGCTTAGGTAAACGAGATGCATGGTTTTTGAAATATTGATGGGCCGCTCCGTAGTCGATCATGAAGGTCGAGGGTCGTGACGCCGAAGCTTCAAGCCCTAGCGCCGTTCATCAACATGCTCGGCATAGCGGGCCACACGCCTCTCAACAAAAATTCCCGACGTTCAGGCCACAGCCCGCAACGCTCACGCAAATTTGCAGCTGGCACGCATGCGCCCCCCGCCTCTTTCCGGCAAGAACGGGACCGGCTAGGATTCCCTCAACAACGCTCGAGACTTTTCACGGGAGGAAAAGCATGAAGATCGCGCACTGGCGCACGTTGCTGATACCGCTGGCGTTCGCCGGCACGTTGAGCGTGAGTTCGGCGGCCGAGCCCAATCCTGCCGCCCTGATTTACAAATTGCCTGACCAGATTCCCTGGAGCAAGGTCGACGCGCGCGGCGGGCAATCGGCCGTCGTGGTCGGCGATCCCAGTAAGCCCGGCTTCTACATGGTCTATAACAAGTGGACCAAGGGCAACCATTTCAGCCATCCGCACTTCCATCCCAACGACCGCTACATCGTGGTGCTGCAAGGCACCTGGTGGGTCGGCACCGGACCGAAGTGGGATCCCGCCAACGCGAAGCCCCTGCCCGCCGGCAGCTTCGTCACCCATTTCGGCAAGCAGGTGCATTGGGACGGCGCCAAGGACGAGGACGCCGTGCTCCTGATCATGGGCGAAGGTCCGGCGACCTCGACGCTCGTGAAGGAAGAAAACTAACCGGATCGCCACAACCCATGCGCTGGCTTCAATTCACCGCAGACAAGACTTCATCCTGGGGAATCGTCGAAGGCGACCGCGTCATCGCGGTCGACGGCGATCCCTTTGGAGAATGGCAGCGCACGCCGCGGACGCACGCGCTCGCTGGCGTCAAGATCGAACTGCCCGTCGTCCCGCGCACCTTCTATTGCGTGGGGCTGAACTATCTCAGGCATCTCAAGGAAGCCGCCAACAAGCGCGGCGAGGTGCCGAACGTGCCCGACCGGCCCGAGGTCGGTTACCGCGCGCAGAACGCGCTGATCGCCCATGACGAGAACGTCGTCATTCCAGCCAACGCCACCGAACAGATTCACTACGAGGGCGAGCTCGTCGTCGTGATCGGCAAGGAGGCCAAACACCTCGACGAGCACAACGCGATGGAGTGCGTGTTCGGCTACACGATCGGCAACGACGTCAGCGAGCGCACCTGGCAGAAGGCCGACCGCGGTCTGTGGCGCTCCAAGAACGCCGACACCTTCAAGCCGATGGGCCCCTGGATCGAAACCTCGGCCTATCTCGACAAGATGGAAACCGTCGTGCGCGTCAACGGCAAGGAAACCAACCGTTTCCGGACCGGCGACATGATCTTCGGCGTGAAGGAATTCATCGTCGAGATGACGAAATACTTCACGCTGTGGCCGGGCGACGTGATCTGGATGGGCACCGACGGCGCGTCGCCCAACATCAGGGATGGCGACACGGTGGAGATCGAGATCACCGGCATCGGCATGCTGCGCAACCGATTCGTCGCCGAGAAATAGCCTTGAAATCGTGCCGGCGGATTTCGACGCGAAGACGCCGGTCAGCGTGTGCGGATACATGAATGCGGCGAGCGCCGATCCCAGCGCCAGCGCATTTCGTCTGGCGTGCGTGAGCCGGGAAGGGATGCGAATGTCGGAATCGGACCACCGGATGGCTGCTATCTAACGATCGGATCGTCAATCCGTTCGGCGATTGCTTTGCCGTACTGCGATGATTTGAACAAGGGCATGGCGAACGCAGCGACGCCGCGGAGGATGGACCGCCGCGGCGTCGCTCAACACGCGTCAAGGACCAGCGCCAACAGACGCTGGAAAAAACTACTTCAGCAAATCGGCGGCAGCCTTGCAGGTCACGGCATCCTGTTCGCCGGTGCCGCCGCTGCAGCCGATCGCACCGATCAACTTGCCACCTTGGACCAGCGGAAAGCCGCCGGGACTCGCGACCAGCGTCGGATCAAGGGTGGAAACATAGGTATGGCCGCTTTCATAGGCGTTGAAGAAAAGCCGGCTTTCGCGGCGGAAACGAGCAGCGGTGCGGGCCTTACCGATCGAAATCGAACCGGAGGCGATCTGCGCATCCTCCATCCGCTCGAACAGCACCGGTTCACCGTTGGTGTCGACCACCGCGATGTTCATTTTCCAATTGTGCTTCTTGGCTTCGGCTTCCGCGGCTGCCACCAGCTGCTTGGCGTGATCGAGGCCGATCGAGATGCCGTAGGGAATGTCGAATGGCATTTTCTCGGGCACAGCTGCTGGAGCGGCCGGCGCCGGCGACTGTGCCAGCGCCTGCGAAGAGAACGCAACGGCGGCGCAGGCCGCCAACGCCAATGAAGTCATCAAACGCATCTTATTCTCCCTGTTGTCGTTGGTTGTTTTGTTGGTTTCTTTGGTCGTCCTCCAACGCCCCCTCACATCGGCGGCGTCAAGCCATCCTTGCCGTAAGTAACGCGGGGTGTCGTCCAGGTTCCGTCCGTTGCCTTCTTGGCGGCGCCGACGAAGATCTTGATGCCCGGCTTGAGATCGGCCTTGTCGCCCATCACGTAGGTGACAACCTTGGTCTCCGGCGTCACCACGACCTTCTTCTCGCCGTCCTTGTATTTCACGGTCAGCACCGGCCCATCGACGCCGGCAACGGTCTGCTCGACATTGGCATTGGTCATCTTGGTGTTGGGCTTGAGGTCCCAATCGTAATGGCCTTCACCCGTCCCGCGCATCGATTCCGGGAAGATGTGAACCTCGATCGCCTTCTGGCTACCGTCAGCCTGCGTCACGCCGGTGGCGCCGACGAACTGGCCCGGCTTGATGTCGGCCATCGACGCCTTGACGATCGCGACGTACAGGTGGGGATCGGTGACGGTGAGTTTCACCTCGGCACCGTCACGGTTCTTCACGACGTAAACCGCACCGTCGACGCTCTCGATCGTGCCGCGGATGCGCAGCTTTTCTTGCGCAGATGCCGGCAACGCGAAGCAGGTCATGACAAACATCGCAGCCGCAAGCGTGCGCTGGAACGTACTGGACATGGGGATCCTCCGTGGGTCTGAAATGGGGGCAGAACACTAGTGTGGCGACACTGACGTTCCTTACAGTTTTGCAGCGACCGCTTCGAAGGAACGTCAGTGTCAAAGCCACACTAGAATCATATCGTTGCTAGTGTCCCTTTGGTCCTGACATTCGTAAAAGCACTCGCCGCGACAGAATACGAATGTCAGGACCGGGACACTAGAAGGCCGTGTTGGCCAAGTGCCTGAAACAGGTGTCCTCTGCAACCCCTGCCGCCGTGGAATATTCCTTAACGGCCCGCCCGAACAATAGTCACCGCACCGCAACAGGATTTCACCTTATTCAATTGTAATCCCTGCCTCACGAATGACTCGCCGCCAGCGCTCTTCCTCGGCCTGAACATATCGCTCGAGCGCCTCAGGCGGCAGTGCAACCGTCACCAGCCCTTCATTGACGCCGAGCTTCCTGAAGGCGTCGGACTGGACGGCTGTGGCCGCCGATTTATTGAGGCGGTCGATCACGTTCCTGGGCGTGCCCGCCGGCGCGAACAGCCCGTACCAGCTTTCGGCGGCATAACGGGGGACTCCGGCCTCGGCCACGGTTGGAATTTGCGGAAAGGCGGGCGACCGCTCCGCCGAGGTCACCGCGATCGCGCGCAACTGGCCGCTTTCGACCAGCGAGGCAGCGCTCGCGACCGTGGTGAACATCACATCGATTTGACCGCTGATCAGATCGGTGATGGCAGGCGCGGCGCCTTTATAGGGTACGGCGATCAGCTTGACCTTGGCGAGGTCGTTGAACAACTCGCCCGCGAGGTGCGCCGAGGTGCCGACGCCGTAAGTCCCGAATGTCATCTTGCCGGGATTGGCTTTCGCCGCCGCGACGAGGTCGGCGATCGATCGAACCGATGATTTCGGATTGACGACGACGAGATTGAAGGAGCGCGCGATCAGCGCGACGGGCGCGAAATCCTTGTGCGGGTCGTAAGGCAGCCTCGCGTTCAACGTCGAATTGACCGCGTGCGAGAACGTTCCCATCAGAAGCGTATAACCGTCCGGCTGGCGCACCGCGACGGCCTGCGTTCCGATGATGGTTCCTGCCCCGGGCCGGTTCTCGACGAAGACGGAGGTGCCGAGGTCCTTCGCCATCTCCTGCGCAAGGATGCGTGCGACGGCATCGGTACCACCACCTGGCGCAAACGGCACGACAAGCCTGATCGGCCTCTCGGGGTAGGGCGCGGCCACAGCAGGGGCGCCTGCGAAAACAGCGAGACAGAACGAGGCCAACGCGAGCGCGAACCGTTTCGTTTTGCTGTCAGCAATGAGCATCGGCGCCCTCCCGGCCTTCGGTTTTGAGCGCCTTATAGCAGATTTCAAGTCTGCGCACGGTGCCATGCGCGGAACGACGTGTCGTTATGAGGAGAGAGTACCCGCGCCCATGTGGACGCGAAGAGAGCGCGATCGCTCTCCCTTGTCCCTCGCGTCACGTCCCCGTGGCGCGGGCGAATTCGATGTAGATTTCGCGCAAGCGCAGGGCAACCGGCCCGGGCTTGCCGTCGGCAACCAGCTCGCCGTCAATCTTCACCACCGGCTGCACGAAGGACGAAGCGCTGGTGATGAAGGCTTCCTTGGCCCGCAGCGCCTCTTCGATCGTAAAGGCCCGCTCCTCGACGCGCAGCTGACGCTCTTCGGCGAGCTTCACCACCGCCTTGCGCGTGCAGCCCGGCAAGATCGCCGATGAATTCTCGCGCGTCACCAACACGTCGTCCTTGGTGAGGATGAAGGCGGAAGACGATCCGCCCTCGGTCACCTTGCCGCCGTCTTCGATCATCCAGGCTTCGCCGGCGCCGGCTTCGGCCGCGGCCTGCTTGGCCAGCACTTGCGCGAGCAGCGCCACGCTCTTGATGTCGCGCCGCGTCCAGCGGATATCCGGCACGGTGATGACACCGATGCCGGTCTTGGCGGAAGCCGCGTTCACGATATCTTTCACCGAGGTGAACATCATCAGCGTCGGCTTGACGCCTTTCGGAAAGGCGAAGTCGCGCCCCACGTCGGCGCCGCGGGTGACCTGGATATAAACCAGGCCGTCCTTGAGCTGGTTGCGCGAGATCAGCTCGTGCTGGATCTCCTTGATGCGCGCGACGGTTTCGGGCAGCGGCAGCTTGATCTCGCCGACGGAACGTTCGAGCCGGGCAAGGTGCGAGTCATTGTCGATCAGCTTGCCACCGAGCACCGCGGAGACTTCGTAAATCCCGTCGGCGAACAGAAAGCCGCGGTCCAGGACCGAGACCTTGGCCTCGGAGAGCAACACAAAGTCACCGTTGACGTAAGCGATGGAATCCAAGGTTATTCTCCCGGCGACAGTGAGGCGATATTTCAAGACATATAGGCGAAATACGACGCCCGATAAACCCTCGCAAATGCCGTTCTAAAGTGCGAAAAGCTGCCACTCTCGTCATTGCCTGCGACAAACGCTACGCGTTTGCGCAAGGGAGCAGCGCGACGAAGCAATCCAGTCCTTCATTTTCCTCTGGATGCTTCGCTATCGCTCGCTATGACGCTTTAATGCGACAATATCTTCGACAAGAACTTCTGCGCGCGCTCGCTGCGCGGCTTGTCGAAGAAATCGGTCTTGATCGCGTCCTCCACGACTTCGCCCTGATCCATGAAGATGACCCGGTTGGCGACCTTGCTGGCAAACCCCATTTCGTGGGTAACGACCATCATGGTCATGCCGTCGCGCGCGAGATCGACCATGACATCGAGCACCTCGCTGATCATTTCGGGATCGAGCGCCGAGGTCGGCTCGTCGAACAGCATGGCGATCGGGTCCATCGCCAGCGCACGGGCAATTGCAACGCGCTGTTGCTGACCTCCGGACAGTTGCGCCGGATATTTCTCTGCGTGATCCTTCAGGCCGACGCGATCGAGCAATTTCGAGGCTTTCGCGATCGCATCGGCGTGCGGGCGGCCCAGCACCTTTTCCTGCGCGAGACAGAGATTGTCGATGATACGCAAATGCGGAAACAGCTCGAAATGCTGGAACACCATGCCGACGCGCGCACGCAGTTTCGGCAAGTTCGTACGGGGATCGCCGACCGAGACGCCGTCGACCGTAATTGTTCCCTTCTGGAACGGTTCGAGCACGTTGACGCATTTGATCAGCGTCGACTTGCCCGATCCCGATGGGCCGCAAACGACGACCACCTCGCCCTTGGCGACGCTGGTGGTGCAATCCTTCAGCGCCTGGAAGGTCGTGCCGTACCATTTATCGACGTGGCTGATCTCGATCATGACAACCTCAACTATCTCGGCACAATCTTGTTCGGAAAGCCGGTTTCCATTTTTCCGGATCATGCACTAACGAACGATGGCGATGCGCGCCTGCAGGCGCCGCACGCCGAATGACGCGATACTGGAAATGACGAAGTAGACGAGGGCTGCGAACAGGTACATTTCGACCAGCCGGCCGTCGCGTTGCGCCACCTTGCTGGCCGCGCCGAGAAAATCGGTGATCGACAGCACGTAGACAAGCGAGGTGTCCTGGAACAGCACGATGGTCTGCGTCAGCAGCACCGGCAGCATGTTGCGGAAGGCCTGCGGCAACACGACGTAACGCATGGTTTGCCAGTAGGTCAGGCCGAGGGCGGAAGCTGCCGCCGGCTGGCCCTTCGAGATGGACTGGATACCCGCGCGCATGATCTCGGCGTAGTAAGCCGCCTCGAACAGCGTGAAGGTGAGGAGCGAGGACTCAAAGGCACCGACACGTATGGGCCGCGACGCGCCGGTCAGCCATTGCCCGATATAGGGGACGAGAAAGTAGAACCAGAAGATAACCAGAACCAGCGGCAGCGAGCGCATCAGATCGACATAGAGCTGAGCAATGCGCGACAGCACCCACACGCCAGATAGACGCATCATCGCGATCAGGGTGCCCCAGATAATGCCGCCGAACGTCGCCAGCCCCGTCAGCATCAGCGTGAACGTCATGCCGTCGAGAAACAGGTAGCCCAGCGAGCGGCGGATGACGTCAAAATCGAAATTGGCGATCATCGGCTACTTCCCGCTGATATAGCCGGGAATCGCCACACGGCGTTCCACGAAATGCATGGCGATGACGACGACGATGTTGATCAGGAGGTAGAGCACGGTCGCGGCCGTGAACGCCTCGAACACCTGAAACGAGAATTCCTGCATCGCGCGCGCTTCGGCGGTCAGCTCGATCAGGCCGATGGTGAGCGCAACGGAAGTGTTCTTGATGGTGGAGAGAAATTCCGACGTCAGCGGCGGCAGGATGATGCGGAACGAGATCGGCAGCAGGACGTAGCGGTAGACCTGCGCGGTCCGCAACCCCAGCGCGGTCGCCGCCATCTTCTGGCCGCGCGGTAGCGAATTGATGCCGGCCCGCGTTTGCTCGGCCACGCGCGCCGACATGAACAGGCCGGTGCCGATCGCCGCCGTATAGAATGGCGCGTTCGGCAGTTGCTTGAGCCAGAGACCCCAGGCGTGCGGCAGCAGTTCCGGCAGGACAAAGAACCACAGGAACAGCTGTACCAGAAGCGGCATGTTGCGGAAGAATTCGACGTAGCAAAAGCCGAAAAAATTGGCGACCTTTGATGGCAGCGTGCGCATCACGCCGACGATGGCGCCAGTTGCAAGTGCGATCACCCAGGCGGCGAGCGAGGTGACGATCGTCACCATCAGCCCGGACAGCAGCATGTCGAGATAGGTGCCGGTCCCGTTCGGGGACGGCTCGAAGAAGATGTGCCAGTTCCAGTGGTAGTTCACGGCCGTCGTCCCACTGCTACATCACCTTGTAAGCATCCGGATCGGAGGAGTCCGACGGGTTGGCGAATTCGTGTTTCAGCTCCGCTCCCATCGGCACGTTCAGGTCAAGTCCCCTCGGCGGGATCTTCTGCATGAACCATTTATCGTAGAGCTTTGGCCCCTCCGGGCTCCGGTAGAGCGCCGAGGTCGCTTCGTCCACCACCTTCTTGAAGGCCGGATCGTCCCTGCGCAGCATGATGCCGCAAGGCTCCGGTTTCGAGAAGGAGTCGGACGAAATGACGTAAGCGTCCGGATTCTTGGAGCCGACCGCGAACGCTGCCAGCAGAATGTCATCCATCACGAAGGCGACGGCGCGGTCGTTTTCGACCATCAGGAAGGCTTCAGCGTGGTCCTTGGCATGGATGACGTTGATGCCGAGGTGGCGTGCCGCATTGGTCTCGATCAGCTGCTTGATGTTGCTGGTGCCGGACGTCGCGACCACCGGCTTGCCCCTGAGGTCCTCGATCGTGTCGAGCCTGTTGGTTTTCTTCGAGATGAAGCGAGTCGCGGTGAGAAAATGGGTATGGCCGAAGGCAACCTGGCGCTGCCGCTCTGGGTTGTTGGTGGTCGAGCCGCATTCAAGGTCGATGGTCCCGTTGGCCAGCAGGGGAATGCGGGTCGATGACGACACCGGGACCAGCTCGACCGCGAGCTTGTCGAGCTTGAGCTCCTTTTTCACGGCATCGACGACCGCGTAACAGATATCCAAGGCGTAGCCGATGGGCTTCTGGTTGTTGTCGAGATAGGAAAAGGGAATCGAAGAGTCGCGAAAGCCGAGCGCGATCGACCCGGTCTCCCTGATCTTCTTCAGCGTGCCCGAAAGCTCGTCCGCCCGCGCGGGAGCCTCGCCAAGCGGCGCTTGCGCGGCGAACCAAGCCACAACAACAGCAAGGCCCATCCCGCTTACGCGTCGCATTGGCGTTTCCCCGTCTTCGCGCCTCACATCGTCTTGTAGGAGTCCGGATCGGGCGAATCCGAGGGATGAGCGAACTCATACTTCAGCTCCGGTCCGAGCGGCACCTTGAGATTGAGGCCCTTCGGCGGAATCTTCGACTGGAACCACTTGTCGTAGATCTTTTCGCCCTCGCCGCTCTTGTAAAGCGCCGCGGTCGCCGCATCGACCACCTTCTTGAAGGCCACATCGTCCTTGCGCAGCATGATGCCGTAGGGCTCCGGCTTGGAGAACGCATCGGTCGAGATGACGTAAGCGTCCGGATCCTTGGAGCTCGCGATAAAGCTTGCGAGCAGAATGTCGTCCATCACGAAGGCCACCGCGCGGTCGCTCTCCACCATCAGAAAGGCCTCGGCGTGATCCTTCGCCGGAATGATGTTGACGCCGAGATTGCGTGCGGCATTGGCCTCGTTGAGCTGCTTGATGTTGGTGGTGCCGGACGTCGAGACCACCGACTTGCCCTTGAGATCGTTGATCGAGTTGAGGTGATTCGCCTTCTTCGAGACGAAGCGGCTCGCCGTGAGGAAGTGGGTGTTGGTGAACCAGACCTGCTTCTCCCGCTCGGCGTTATTGGTGGTCGATCCGCATTCGAGATCGACGGTGCCGTTTGCCATCAACGGGATACGCGTGGCGGACGTGACCGGATTGAGCTTGACCTCGAGCTTGTCGAGCTTGAGCTCCTTCTTCACGGCATCGACGATCTTGTAGCAGATGTCCATGGCGTAGCCGACGGGCTTCTGGTTGTCGTCGAGATAGGAGAAGGGAATCGAGCTATCACGATAGGCGAGAGTGATCGTGCCGGTCTCCTTGATGTTCTTCAGCGTTCCCGTCAATTCCTGCGCCATCGCCGGACCTGCCGAGAGCGCAACGGCGAAGGCTGCGCCTGCAATAAGCGTTCGTTTCATGAATGGACTCCCTGTTTATCCGACTTTCTGCTTATCCGATTTGGAATGATTTCGAATCTGGTCGAGGACGGGCGCGATGTAACGGCGAAACTGTGCCGGGTTTTCGCTCATCGGAAAATGACCGAGTTGCTCCATGACCGTGACATGAGCGCCCTTGATGGCTGCCGCCGTGCGGACCGTGTCCTCCGGCGTGCAGGAAAAATCGTACTCTCCGGTAAGCAGATAAATCGGACAGGCGGCGGTGTCGATCCCCTCGACGCGCCCGCGCAGGTCGCCATCGACCCGGTAGAAGTAAAGATCGCCCTTGAACACGCCGGGTCCGCCCTGCTTGTAGCACCATAGCGTCTCCGCCCGCGCGGCTTGCGGGCTTTGCGGGGCGATCAGGCCGGACACCAGCGCGGCGCAGACTTCGCCGCCGTGAACGTCGGGCCGGTTGAGCCAGCTGGTATCATACCACGGCGCCTGAAAATCGGCGGCTTCGAGCCCGATCAGCGCGCGGAATTGTCTGGGCTGTTCGATCGCAAGGTTAAGCACGATACGACCGCCGATGGAGCAGCCCATCACCACCGGCTTGTCGAGTTTCAGCGCCCGGCAGAACGCCAGGATCGTCTCGGCATAGCGCGCCGTGGTGAGGCGATATTCCGCGCCGTCCCAGCTCTCCGGTGGGTTTGACTTGCCATGCCAGGGCATGTCGAAAGCGATGATGCGGAAATGCCTTGCCAGTTCCTCGTCGGTTAGCAGGTGCCGCCACTGCCTTCCATCAGAGCCGGCGGTGTGCAGACAGACCAGCGGAATGCCCGCGCCGTTCTCCTCGAAATAGATCCTGTGGTTTTCGCCGCCGATGCCGGCATGGACGTAGCGGCCGACGATCGGCTCGATCGCACCGTTCATGCCGCCTCCCCCCGGTGCGAACGCGGGAGCGCCAGCAGATCCTTGAAATACTGCAAATGCGTCATGAAGGGATGCAGGTCGCCTTCGAGGATGGCTTCCTTGCGCTTGGTCAGCGCCAGAAGATCGTGCCAGCCCGGCCGCGGCATCGGCTGCCAGTATTCCATCCAGGCGGCAGATGAAGCGCGAAACGCAAAACGCCAGGAACGCATCAACACGGGCGCCGGCGTCATGTCGACGATGACGCCGTCGCGGATCGAGACATGAAACGGATGATCGATCGGCCCCAACAGGCATTCGCAGCTGAGCATTCGGCCACGAACAACGAGATCCGGCGCCCGACCTAGCATGGCGGGAATGCCCGCAAACGTCTCGGCCACGGCAATATCGCTCGCACTGGATACCGTCATACGCATTTATGGTCCGAACGTCAGGCCGTCGCAAGCCAACCTTTGGGCCTGAAGGCGCGCCTGCGCCACTCCGTCACGGCAAGAGCTCCGACCATGGCGAAGCCCCCAAGCTGACCCCGAAACGGCCATGCAATCCTCTTCAGCTCAAAGCGGTGCTTTCAATTCGCCAAGGTCCCAGAACAGGCCGGCCATGATGCCGAGCGCTTCTTCTGTCACCGACAGCAGGATATGTTCGTCGGGCGCATGCTGCGAACAGCCGGGATAGGAATGCGGCACCCACACGGTCGGCAGTTTAAGAATATCGGTGAAGACATCGTTGGGCAGCGAGCCGCCGAAATTCGGCAGCACGGCCGGTGCCTTTCCGGTCGTCTTGCGGATCGATTCTGCCGTCCAGTTGATCCAGGGGCTGTCCAGATCGGTGCGCGAGGCGGCGAACCGCTGTGTTGCGGAAACCGCGACCATCGCAAAACCGCGCGCGTGCAGGTGCGCGCGGATGACATCCGCGATGTTGTCGACCCGGGTGCCGACCACAAAGCGCAGCTGCAGCACCGCCGACGCATGGCCGGGTATGGCGTTGGCCGGCTTTTCGATGTTGCCCGACGACATCGCCAGCACTTCAAGCGTGTTCCAGGCATAGAGCCGCTCGGCCGCCGACATTCCATCCTCGCCCCAGTTCTCCGACAGCGCCGGTTCGTCCGCCATCGGCTCGACCTCGACATCGGCGAGCGCGGCACGAATGCGGTTCGACAATGGCGGCGGCTTTAACGCTTCGAGCTGCAATCGCCCGCTTCTATCTACGAGAGATGCGATGGCATTTGCCAGGATCGTCGCGGGATTTGCCAGCACGCCGCCCCAATTGCCGGAATGATGGCCTCCTTCGCGCAAGGCGACATCGAGATGAATCCGGATACCACCGCGGCAGCCGAGAAACAGCGTCGGACGTTCGGCCGACAGCCGCGGACCATCGGAAGCGAGCAACAGGTCGGCCTTCAGGTCCTCGCGAAGCCTTTCGCAGACCTGCGGCAGATCCGGCGAGCCGATCTCCTCCCCGGTTTCGATGATGAATTTCACATTGAAACCGAGCTTGCCGCCGCGAGTCTGCCGAACCGCGCGGAGCGCTGCCATGTTGATGCAGTGCTGGCCCTTGTTGTCGGCCGTGCCGCGGCCATAGACGCGGTTGCCGACTTGCGTCGTGCGCCAGGGATCGAGATTGTCCCGCCACTCGCCCACCATGCCGTCGACCACGTCGCCGTGGCCATAGACCAGGACGGTCGGCGCGGACGCGCTCTCGCGGTATTCCGCCAGGAGATAGGGGCCTTTTCCGGCCGGGGACTCGATCAACCGGGTCGAGAAGTCCATTTCCCAGAAGGCCGGTTGAAGATCGTCGGTCAGATAGGCGGCCAGCGCATCGCGCTTTTCGGGGTTCTGGCTTTCGGTCTGATAGGCGACCCGGCGATCGAGTTCGGCGAGAAATTCGCCGGAATGGATCATCTGATGGGCGCGAGTGATGGCGTCAGTTCTGGTCATGGCTTTTGTTCGTCGTTTATTCCCGTCCCGGGGAAGGGTCACGTTAGCGGGATACGGCGGCGGCCGGAAGTCTTGAGGCCTTTGCTAAAATCATACGGGATGCGACAATTCGAGTAACGGTCCGGCATAAGATCCGGCGAGTAATCTATCGCCCGGGGCCATTGCGGCGCGGGCGCGAGGTGATCGAAAGCAGTTCGCATGAAGAAAAAAGAAATCCGGCTCAACGCCTTTGCGATGAATTGTGTCGCGCATCAATCGCCCGGGCTGTGGACGCATCCGCGCGACCGCACGGCCGACTACAATCGCCTGCCCTACTGGCTTGATCTCGCCAGAACGCTGGAGCGCGGACGGTTCGATGGCCTCTTTCTCGCCGACGTGCTCGGCGTCTATGACGTGTTCGGGAACAGTCATGAGGCGGCAGTGCGCAATGCGGCCCAGACGCCGGTCAACGATCCGATGCTGGTGATCCCGGCGATGGCCGCGGTGACCAAAAACCTCGGCTTTGGCGTGACCTCCAACCTGTCCTACGAACCGCCCTATACGTTCGCGCGAAGAATGTCGACGCTCGATCATCTCACCGAGGGACGGGTCGGCTGGAACGTTGTCACCGGCTATCTCGACAGCGCTGCAAAAGGCGCGGGCAAGGACAAGCAGACCGGGCACGACGACCGCTATGAGATCGCGGACGAATATATGGAGGTAGTTTACAAGCTCTGGGAAGGCAGCTGGGAGCACGACGCTGCGATACGCGACCGCGCGCGCAGCATCTTTGCCGACCCAAAAAAGGTGCATTGCGTCCAGCATCAGGGAAAGAACTTCCGCCTCGATGCCATCCACCTCTGCGAGCCCTCGCCCCAGCGCACGCCCGTGCTGTATCAGGCAGGGACGTCGCCGCGCGGACGTCAGTTCGCGGCTCAACACGCCGAATGCGTGTTCATGTCGGGCCCTTCAGCGAAGATCATCGCGCCGCGCGTGGCCGGCATTCGCGAACTCGCCGCGAAAGCGGGGCGCAATCCGGCCGGGATTTTGATGTTCTCGATGTTCACCGTGATCCTCGGCCGCACCGACGCGGAAGCCAAGGCAAAGTATGAAGACTACCGCAGCCATGTGAATCCGGAGGGCGCGCTGGTGCTGATGTCCGGCTGGACCGGCGTCGATTTCTCGGCTTACGACCTCGACCAGCAGGTGCGGCATGTCGAGAACGACGCCGGTCGCTCGGCAATGGACAACATCACCCGCGCCGATCCCGGTCGCGTCTGGACCGTGCGCGAAGTCGCCCAGCATGTCGGCATCGGCGGCATCGGACCCGTGGTCATCGGCACGCCCGAAAAGGCGGCCGATGCGATCGAAGCCTGGTTCGATCAGACCGACGTCGACGGGCTGAACATGCCCTTTGCGGTGTCGCCCGGCGATTTCGCTGATATCTCGGACCTGCTGGTGCCGGAACTGACACGGCGCGGCCGCTACAAGACGGCCTACAGCGAAGGCACGTTGCGGGAAAAGCTGTTCGGCGCGGGCCGCGCACGGCTCGATACGCCGCACCCGGCGGTGCGGCATAGGCCGAAGTGACCCGCGCACCATCAACCTGACGTCATTCCGGGATGGTCCGAAGGACCGGACCCGGAATCCATTCCTCAACAAACTCTGCGGCGCGATGGATTCCGGGCCCGCGCTCACGCGCGTCCCGGAATGACAGCGCAGCTACACCGTCCCGTCCACCATCACCTCGATCAGCTTGGTGCCGGGCCGCTTGAACGCGGAGGTCAGCGTCGCCCTCAATTCCCCGGGGTCGCTGATCCGTATCGCTTCACACCCGAGTGATCTGGCCATACCGGCAAAATCAACCTTGGGATCGGCAAAGTCCATGCCGACATAGTGGTCGTCGCCATGGAAGGCGAGCAGCCGCTGCTTGATGATGCGATAGCCGCCATTGTTGGCGATCACGACATTCAGCGGCAGCTTGTGATGCGCCGCCGTCCACAGCGACTGGATCGAATACATCGCGCTGCCGTCGCCGGAGAAACACACGACCGGCCGATCCGGATTGGCGAGGCTGACACCGACGGATGCCGGCAATCCCCAGCCGATGCCACCTGACGCCAACGCATGGTAGCCGTAGCGATCGCGGTGCGGCCGCAGCGACAGCATCTGCCGCGAGGAGGTCAGGCCCTCGTCAACGACGATGGCGTGGTCCGGCAACGCCTCGACCACCTGCAAGGTCAGATGATCCGGATCGATCGGCGCGCGATCGAAGCGTTTAGCCAGTTGTTCGACCAGTATGGCGCGGCGCGCCGTCCAGTTGTTCGACGACAGCGCAGCAATGCCTTTCCTGGCCTTGGCCTCCAGCGCCGCGCCGCCTTTCGCTTTCAGCGCCGGAACCAGTGCCCGCAACGTCTCCCTCACGTCGGCCTTCAGCGCGATCTCCGCGCCGTAATTCTTGGCAAGGTCCCACTCGACGAGACCGACCTGCACGATCGACAGTCCCTCCGGCAACGGATCGGTCTCGCTGTGGACCGACATGCGCAAGGGATCGGCGCCGAGCGCGATCAGGAGATCAAACGGCGCAAGAACGTCGCGCACCTGCGGCTGCGAGCGCGACAGCGCGCCGACGAAGCACGGGCTTTCCGACAGGAAGTGCGCGCCGTATGGGACCGATTGCTGATACGCCGGACAGCCGAGTGTTTCTGCCAGTTGAGCCGCTTCCTGCAACGCATCGCTTTTTACGATCTCGTCGCCAGCGACGATAACCGGGCGCTCGGCCTTGAGGATGCGCGAGACCAGCATCTGCAACGACTCATCGGACGGTTTCACGCGCGTATCGACGCGGGTCGCGCGGCCGAGCTCGATGCCGGCCTCCGAATTGAGAATGTCGCCGGGCAACGAGATGAAAACCGGGCCGGTCGGCGGCGTCGTGGCGATCTTGGCGGCGCGCCGCACGATACGCGGCAGATCTTCCAGCCGCGTCACCTCCACCGCCCATTTCACCAACGGCTCGGCCAATCGCACCAGCGGGCCATAGAGCAGCGGCTCCATCAATCCATGGCCCTGCTCCTGCTGGCCGGCGGTCAAGATCATCGGCGTGCCGGTGAATTGCGCGTTGTAGAGCGAGCCCATCGCGTTCCCGAGCCCCGGCGCGACGTGAACGTTGCAGGCAACGAGGCGACCCGAAGCGCGGCTATAGCCGTCGGCGATCGCCACGACGAGGCTCTCCTGCATCGCCATCACATAGGTGAGGTCGGGATGATCCTTCAGCGCATGCATGATCGGCAATTCGGTGGTGCCGGGATTGCCGAACAGATGCGTGATGCCTTCGTCCTTGAGCAAGGCCAGGAACGCCGAGCGCCCGGTGATGCGATTTTTCATGTTTCCTCTGGCCTGTGTTCTTGTGTTTCCGATCAATGTGCATCATGAGCAAACCTGAGTTTGCGATGCAAGGAAGTGCGGTCATGGCTGCATTGCGCAATCTCCTTTCAAAGCGGGGCTGCTATAGTCAAGCGCATCAGGGGAGGAATCGATGGCTTATGATGAGAAAACCACCGAACACATACGCCGGCTGCTTCGCGGCCGAAGAAATGTGACCGAGCAACCGCTGATGGGCGGCATCTGCTTCATGGTGAACGGCAACATGTGCTGCGCGGTCTCCGGACGCGGTGGCCTTCTGGTTCGGGTCGGGCCCGAGGCGCATGCGCAGATGGTGCATGAACCCCATAGCGGTCCGATGGAGATGGGTGGTCGCATCATGAAGGGCTATGTGCGGGTCGCGCCCGACGGATACCGCACCGAAGGCATGCTGAAAAAATGGCTGGCGCGCGGGGTCGAATTCGCAGCCACGCTCCCAGGGAAAACAGCGAAGAAAGCCAAACGTCCTGCGGCGAAGGCAACGCGCGCCAAGAAGCCCGCAAAGGCACCGACGCAAGCGAGACGAAAGTCCGCCGGGAGCTAGAACATTCCCTCGCGATGGTTGCGCGGTTTCATTTTGCCGCGATGCCAGACCACGCCGGGGAACCCGTTCAACGGCACCAACGGCTCGCCGGTATAGGTCCATTCCTGCAACTCTTCGATCGCGATGTGATAGAGCGGCTGCCGGCCGGTGCGGTCGGAGAACAGCGCGCGCGGAATGTTCACCATATGCGGCGAGCGCGGCCGCTCGTAGATCAAAGGCGTGCCGCACCGCTTGCAGAACGAGCGCCGGGTCTTGGTCGCAGAATCCTCGAAGTGCGAGATTTCATCTTCGCCCGCGGTGATGCGAAAGCGCTTGCGCCAGCTCCCGACATAGGTCGCATAGGCCGCGCCATGCGCGCGCCGGCTGGCGGAGGAGTGATCGTGCCAGGCCCAGCGCGCCGGCGCATCGATCTCGAACGTCACACTGCCGCAGAGGCATCGGCCCCTGGCGATACCGACGGCTTGTGTTGGCTTTGCCATTGAACTTCCCTCTCCCGTCAGGAATATCATCTCCGTTATCGACTGAACGGCTTCATGGTTCGAGACGCCGCGGCTCCTCGCCATGAGGATCAAAGTCGAGCCGGCCGCGCGATAGCCTGATGGGAAGTCCTCCCATACCTCTCGCTCGCTTCCGGATGATGCGGTCGCGTTTGTGAATTCCTGAAAGATGGCTGACGCGGGGCCTTACAGCGTCTCCTGCTTGTGGCCGCATTGCTTGCAGGTGAATTTCGCCCGCGTGACCCCGCGTTCGGCGGAGACGCGGTTCGGCGCGCCGCATTTTCCGCAAATCGCCTCGATGCGGGTATTGCCTTCCTTGACGACCAGTGGCTTGCGCGCCATCGCCTCGCGGATCAGGCGTTCGGCCTCTTCGCGCATTGACTGTTTCGACACCGGCCCGCACCCGTCCTCACCAACGATGCCGGCTTATAGCACGACAACTCTGTCTGAATGCAAAAAGTCAGGTCTCCACGATCACGTAATTGTCTTCGACGTGAACCTGAAAGGTCTCGGCGACGTACGGCCCCTTGGCGAGCGTTTCGCCATCTTCAATGACAACCGGATAGGTTCTGACCTTGACGCGCTGGGGATCGAACCAGGATTGGCCGTTGCGCATATCGAATTCCCAGCCATGCCAGGCACAGCGGAGCAATTCGCCGACGCGCGAGCGCTGATAGACCCCGGGTTCCGGCGAGGTCAGCCGCGCCACGCAGGCCGCCTGATCGAGTGGCGCGCCGGCGTGGGGACAGCGATTGAGCAACGCGAAGAACTCGCCATTGGCATGGAACACGACCACGCCGCGGCCATCGAGCGTGACCACCTTGTTGCCGCCGGGCGGGATCTCTGACGTGCGGGCGACAATGTGACGTGTCATGCCAACTATTCGAAATTTGCGATCAGAGTTTGTAGACGGCGCGGGCATTGGTGTTGAAGATCTTGACCCGTTCCGCCTCGCTGAGCGGTGTCTTGAACGCGAACCGCGGATCGTCGAAATCCCAATGCGGATAATCCGACGAAAACAGCAGCCGATCGACGCCGACCCATTCGATCAGCGAGCGCAGATGCCTGGCTTCATCCGGCTCGTCGATCGGTTGGGTGGTGAACCAGAAATGCTCCCGCACATATTCCGACGGACGCCGCTTGAGATGGGGCACCTCGTCACGGAATCGTTCGAAATGCTGATCCATCCGCCACATCGTCGATGAGATCCAGCCGAACCCGCCCTCGATGAACACGATCTTCAGCCGCGGGAAGCGCTCCGGCACGCCTTCGAGCACGAGGCTCGTCAGGGTCGCCGCCATGGTGTGCGCATTCGACTGGTGCTCTTCCGCATAATAAGACGGCCAGCCACCGCCGGCCGGCGCGTGACCGCCGTAGCCGCCGACATGGATGCCGACCGGCAGGCCCAGTTCCTCCGCACGCGCATAGATCGGCCAATAACGGCGGCGACCGATCGGCTCGTTTGCCCGCGGCGAGATGTTGATCTGCACATACTGGCCGACCTTGGCGCAGCGATCGATCTCGGCGACAGCTAAATCCGCGCCGTCCTGTCCGACCAGGATCGCCGCCTTCAGCCGCGGATCCCTGCTGGTCCAGTGCGCCAATTGCCATTCGTTGATGGCGCGCTGGATCGCGGCGCCGAATTCGAGGTTCTGCTGCGAGAAGATGAACATGTCGAGCACCTGCAGCAGGCCGAACTCGACATCGAGCGGATCGAGATATTGCTTGCGCATGAAATCGAGATCCGAGCCCGGAGGTCCGCCGGTCGGCGGCCAGGCATCGCGGCGCGCGATCAACGGCGAGGAGCGCGGATAAGGCGTGGTGCCCATATACGGCGTCAGCAAATGGTCACCGTAGGTCTTCATGTGCTCCTGCCAGCGCCTGGCGAGGTACGGATTGAGGTCGCTCCTTGCATGCAGGCTCGGATGCACGTCGCAGTCGATGATGCGCAGCCTGGTTTTCGCGGGCTTTTCCTGATCGAGCAGCGGGCGGTCGATGACATCACTCATGCGATCCTCCATCGTCTATTTCTGGATCATGATCTTATCGGAAAACCGGTTCCGACTTTGCGCTAACGCGGCCCTCCGGGTCCGGATCATGATGTGACTTAAGCGGCGAGCGAAAGCCGCGGAAAGGTTTCAAGCGGATTTTCCGCGCACATGCGCGAGACGATACCGGGCGGCAGATGCGGCGGGATGGCGTCATCACCGTCGAATTGCCAGTGCGGATAGTCGGACGCAAACAGGAACATCTTGTCGGATCCGATCATCTCGATGATGTCGGCGACACCGGCCGCATCGGGCGGCGCATCGAACGGCTGAATGGTGAGGCGAACATGGTCGCGCATGATCGCGGCCGGCTCGCGATCGACCCACGGCACCTCGACGCGAACGCCTCGCCAGGTCTTGTTGGCGCGCCACATGAAAGCCGGCAGCCAGGTGACGCCGGATTCCATCAGCACGACCTTGAGCTTTGGAAATTTCAGGAACACGCCCTCATAGATCAGGCTGAGCACCTGGGACTGAAACGCCTGCGCTTCGGCGAGGTAATATTCGTAGCGGTACGAGGGCCAGCCGACCGAGCTCGGCGCCTGCCGGTAGGCGCTGCCGGCATGGATGGCGAGCGGCAGATGATGCCTCTCGGCGGCCTGCCACACCGGCCAATAATGCCGCCGGCCGAGCAGGCTCTCGCCCTGCGCCAGCACCAGAACCGAAACGAATCGCTTGTCGGGCGCGCGGCGTTCGATCTCCTCGATCGCAAGGTCCGGCGCCTGCCACGGAATCACGATCGAGGCGCGCAGGCGGGAATCGCGATCCAGCCACTCGGCTGCGATCCAGTCGTTGATCGCCTTGCAGAAGGCAGACGCCATGTAGGGATCGTAAACGGCCTGCGCGCCATAGAGCACATTGCAGATGGCGTGGCTCGAGCCAAGTTGGTCGAACGCGCCGCGCTGAACCATCGCCAGATCGCTGCCGGGCTTGCCTTTCGCAGGCCGCCAGTCGGAGCGGCCGGAGAGCGGCATATGCGGCGGATAGCTGTTGAGATCGAGCCCGTCGATCGCCCGGCTCACCACCTGCTCTTTCCAGTGATCGTCGAGATAGGGCAACAGCGTGGTGCGCGTCCCGCCTATGGCTGGATGGATATCGCAGTCGATCCGCGTCGCCGCCATGTTCCGTCCCTTGACCGCGTTTTGCGGGCCGGCGCGACTGGCCCGCGATTTGCGATCAAGTGCAATTTGGGCACGGCCTTCGTGAATGTCAAATCCACCGCACTATCCCCGTGTCATCCGGCCGCGATTGAGAATGCCCTTGGGGTCGAAGCTTTGCGATCGCGCGGTCCGCCTTTGCCGCCATGCCGCTGAAAGGGCTTGAACGCTCGGGGGAGCGAGTGAAGCACCTATCACGCCGTTGATACCGGCTGGACGACACTGGCGAAGGCGCACCAGTTATGCCTTCGGAAGATGTCGGACAAATCGCGTGCCGGTTTTCGCCTATCAAGGTGACGATGTCGGCTTGGTCCAAGCGGCAACGAGCTGCTTCCACGACAATATCAGATAGACGACAAATCCGATAACCGGCAGCGAGCGCCAGAGGACGTCGTGGAGCACCACCCCGAGGTAGACGCTGATGACCAGCCCGATGATGAAAGCCCACATGGCACGCCAGTTAACCGCCTGTGCATCGGCAACTCGCCCTTCGTAATGTCCCCGATGAAGCAGGAAGTAGTCGCCGATCATGATTCCGGGAATGAGCGGAATGGCATAGGCGATATATCCGAGAAAATGCAGAAAACTCTTTAGAACCCCTTCTGTAAGGCCATAATAGGCAAGGATCGCGGCGCCCACGGCGACAATGATGCAGGCATAGAGGCGCGGAATGCTGAGCGCTGTGCGGATGCCGACGCTGGCGCTGTAGCCGCCGTTCACTTCGTGCGGGAAACCCTGCACGAAGATCGCCAGGGCGCCCAGCGATGCGAGGCCGATCGTGCTGAACGCATGCGCCATCTGCGCCGTACCGACGGCGGCTCCTATGATAATTCCAAGCAAGTTGAAGCCGAGGTTACCAACGATAAATTCGGCAATCGTGGTGGTGTAGACGGCGGCCGAACTCTTCGCAAAGCGGGTGATGTCAGGTGACGTGGTTGCACCGGTGAGCCACTTCGCGGCTCCCAAGCCAACCATCGTGGCAAACCCGGCCTTGCCGAGTTCCACCGGCGTTCCATTGATGATATTACTGAGGCCGCCGGCGTGGTTGACCGCCGCGACGACGGCGATGAGCACGGCGACGAGCATCACCGGCACGCTGATCCTCGAGACCCATAAAAGGCCTTTCGCAAATCCACTCGCGTTGAGATACGCATAAATTGCGCTCAACACGACGACGTAAAAAAGCCACCATCCGGGGGTGTGACCGGGCAATACGTCTGCCGTGATGGCCGTGCTGTAACCGACAAACCCCGTCCAGACGACGCCGAGAACCAACGACGGGACGCGGCAGCCCTCGCGGCCGAAGACCATGAGCGTGGCCAGCGGCGTCGTGAGCCCCTCGCGCTGGCCAATCAGTCCGACGAGGATTGAGGTCACACTAATGATGATGGACGAAATCGCCGAGACGGCCACCGCCGTCCAGAAATGAAAAAACAGACCAAGCGACATGCCAAACAGCAAATCAGTAGCGGAGACCGTAAAGCCCATCCGCACAATCGTCACGCTTAGCGTCGATCGTTGTTCCTGTTTCGGCAGCTCAACATTGGCATGATCTTCGGTTGCAGCGACTGCCCCGCGCGCGTTGGGATATTCAGTAAGGTTCTGCGCTCTGCTCATTATTATCTTCCCTAGACACCAAGGGACCCGCTTAATGGGGACGATCCGGTCTACGTACCAAGCGACATGATCTAGTGCGGCGAATTTGAAGTTCCTATCAGTTTCGCGGTAACCTCATCATAGGAACTTCAAATTCAAAGCCGCACTAGAATCAATAAGTTGCTAGAGCTCCTTTGATTCCGAAGTTCGCATCGGAGGGGCCGCAATAGCTTGCGAACTTCGGAATCGGAGCTCTAGTCTGTATCGCAGGGTAATGAGGCAAGCAATGGCTGGTGCCGTCCGCGCGGCACCACCTTGATGCCCTGCTTGGCCCCTCCCTCCGCCGGGCTTGGGAATCTCACTCCGCGTACCGGCCGCGGTTGGTAGCGGCCTCCCAACGGTTCTTCTCTGATGCGCAGCCAATGCTCCTTCAGGTATGTCGATCAGCTCGCCAAATTGCGATTTGCGATGCTCCAACGCGCGATGGCGCGCGCGGAGGTTCAAGCAGTGCGTGATGACGCCGCATATGCAGCGAGGCCTTGTCCGCTACCGACCGGCTGAATGGAGCCGAGTCTCCCTTTATTGCAGTTGGTGAGTTTCGAACGTGAATTGCACTTTCAACACCGGGCCGCCATTGTCGCGATCCTCGACAGCGAGAGCGCAAGGGATGGGATCGGGCGCGCGAACTCGCCGGTCTTGGTGACGAAGTCACGCCGCACACTCTCAAGCACACCTGCATCACGTAGTTGCTTCAGAACGGCGTACCGATCTCGCGGGCTTCGTCGGCACGTCAGAGAAGGTCGTTCGCGACACGTATGGTCATCATTCGCCTGATCACCTGAACGCTGCACGAACGGGATTCTCTGGGCGAAGCTTGGGCGCGAGAAAATAAGGAGAACGAATGAAACGGACTAAGCCATTGAAAGGAATGGTGGGCACGACAGGGATCGAACCTGTGACCCCTACCATGTCAAGGTAGTGCTCTCCCGCTGAGCTACGTGCCCTAAGGTCTTAAGTCTCGGGTCGGGTCCGTATATCGGCTCCCACGCGGGCAGGCAAGGTGAGAGGCCCGCGTTTTCGAGCCCTTCCGAGGGGGCCGGTCAGGCCGCCAGCATCTTGTTAACTTCGCTGACCAGTTCGCGCAGGTGGACCGGCTTCGACAGCACCTTGGCATTCTTGGGCGCCTCGGAGTCCGCATTCAGCGCGACCGCGGCAAAGCCGGTGATGAACATGATCTTGATGTCGGGATCGAGTTCCGAGGCGCGGCGCGCCAGCTCAATGCCGTCCATTTCCGGCATCACGATGTCGGTGAGCAGCATCTCGAACGGCTCCTCCCGCAACCGCTGATAGGCCGACATGCCGTTGTCGTGCGGCGAAACCTGAAAACCGGCGTTTTCCAGCGCCTTGACCAGAAAGCGGCGCATGTCGTTGTCGTCTTCGGCGAGCAGGATCTTGTGCATGGCAGGAATCGTCGAATCCCGATTGGAGGATCAGTCAGTCCACTAAGCCCGACAGAGAGTAAATTTCGGGTGAAAGAACGGCGGCCGGTGTCCTGGTTCTGACATTCGTATCTTGTCGCAGAGGGTTCGTTTACGAATGCCAGAACCAGAGGACACCGGCCAACTATGGTTTTCCAGTGGAGTATGGTTTTGGCATTCGCTGGACGAATTCGCGGCAAACTGAGCAGCGAATGCCAAAACCGCTCCACTGGCGCCGTCTCACACCACTATTTCTCGCCCGGATCGCGTCGCGAATCAATCAAAGCCGTTGGTCGCCGCCGCAAGCCTTTCGTTTAGACGGATTTGGAGTTTTTTCGCTTGGCAGAGCGGCTGCGATTACCGACAATGAGGCCTGCAAAGCCGCGCTTTCCGGCAAAAATAATGGTTCTTCCAAAGCGCGGAAGCGAGGGACGGCGCCGTACGATGACCCAGCTTGACGAAGAATTGCCGCCGCCGTTCGAGATTGTCGAACCGGCTGCCTGGCGGGCGCCCATCATCTTCAATTCGCCGCATTCCGGCTCGGTTTACCCAGCCGAATTCCTGAAGATGTCGCGGATCGATCTGATCGGACTGCGCCGCTCGGAAGACTCGTTCATGGACGAACTGATCGCGGGCCTGAGCGGTCTCGGTTTTCCGACCGTGAGCGTCAACTTTCCGCGCTCCTATATCGACGTCAACCGCGAGCCCTATGAACTCGATCCGCGGATGTTTTCCGGACGGCTGCCGAGCTTTGCCAATACGCGCTCGATGCGGGTGGCCGGCGGGCTCGGCACCATTCCGCGGGTGGTCGGCGACGGGCAGGAAATCTACGGCGAACGCATTGCGGTGGACGATGCGCTGGCCAGGATCGAAACGCTCTACAAGCCCTATCACCGCGCGCTTCGCCGCCTGATCAACAAGGCCCATCGCAGCTTCGGCACGGTTGTTGTCGTCGATTGCCACTCGATGCCCTCGGTCGGCGTGTCGCGCGAGGAACCGCGGCGGCCGGACGTCGTGATCGGCGACCGCTACGGCACCAGTTGTGCGCCGATCCTCGCCGACAAGGTCGAGGAAACCATGGTGCGGCTCGGCTATTCGGTCGGGCGGAACAAGCCCTACGCGGGAGGCTTCATCACCGAACATTACGGCAACCCGGCCTCCGGATTGCACACCATCCAGCTTGAGCTCAACCGCGCCGTCTACATGGATGAGCGGCGGCGAACGCGCGGCGAGCGGTTTGCACAGCTGGCGAACGATTTCACCGTGTTGGCCGAGGTGCTCGCATCGATTCCGCTTGACGGACTTGAGCCGTTCCAGACCGCGGCGGAATGAGCGCCATCATCGTGGGCGGAACGATCGCGCCAGACGGCACTCCGACAATTCGCAGAGATGACAGTTCCAAGAAAAAAGGGCCGCTTGAATGAACAAGCGGCCCAAGTCTAGGGAGGAAACGCCCAAGGAGGGCAGGCGGTAACGCGAGGCGCTACCGCACCGCACCAATATGCGGCCGCGGTGCACAAAATGCAAGGGTTTTCGAATTATTTCCGGTGCATATCCGTCCGCTGTGGCCTGAAATCCCCAGCAGGCCAATTCCCATAATTAAGCACGTAATATCAATAGCTTATAACGGGAGCGCAGCCTTTTGGCCGCTGAGTCGTCCACCGCTTATTATTTTCTCTCGGTTTCGTGATCCCTTGCACTCATTGGAAATTTACCTCTCGTCGCAGACTGATTCGTCGGGCCCAAAACGAGCCTCGCCCACCAATTAACCTTGTGTCGGCGATGCGGAAGTCACCGGATTGCGCTAGGCAAAGGCGCCCGCATTCTGCGACTGGCGTAGGCTAGGGAACACCCGTGACGGTCATCGATTTCACCGCCTTCATTGGCCGCCTTGCGACCGCCTCCGGCGAAACCATCCTGCCGTTCTTCCGCACCTCCCTGGGCGTCGATAACAAAGGCGCTCACGATTTCGACCCCGTAACAGAAGCCGACCGGGCCGCCGAAGCCGTGATGCGCCGTCTGATCCAGGCCAACTTCCCCCAGCACGGCATTGTCGGCGAGGAGTTCGGCAACGAACGCGAGGATGCCGAATATGTCTGGGTGCTGGATCCGATCGACGGCACGAAATCCTTTATCTCGGGCTTTCCAACCTGGGGCACGCTGATCGCGCTGATGCACGAGAAAATGCCGGTGTTCGGCATGATGCATCAGCCCTATGTCGGCGAACGCTTTTCCGGCGACAACGGCTCGGCGAACTATTCCGGTTCGGCCGGCCAGCGGCGCCTGGCGGTACGGCGCTGCGCCTCGCTATCGGATGCGACGCTGTTTACGACAAGCCCGCTGTTGATGAACGAGGCTGACCGGGCCACGTTCGGACGCATTGCAGAGACCACGCGGCTGACCCGTTATGGCGGCGATTGCTATTCCTACTGCATGCTCGCGGCCGGCCATCTCGATCTCGTCATCGAAACCGAACTCAAGCCTTACGACATTGCCGCCCTCATTCCGATCATTACCGGCGCCGGCGGCATCGTGACGACCTGGGAAGGCAAGCCTGCGCAAAACGGCGGCCGCATCATCGCCGCCGGCGATCCAAGAATCCACGAAGCGGCGCTCAAGCTGCTCAACGGCTAGGCGTCCAATTCCAACATTCGCATCTCACCCTCAGCAAGCGCTTTTGCGAATGCTGGAATTATAGGACTCCTTGCAAATATAGGCTTGTAGTGGAGTTTAGGATTTGACATTCGCTTTGTGAGTTCGCTGCTACTACTGTGCGAATGTCAAATCCACTCCACTATGGAAATCTCCATGCGAATTCTCTGCGCCATTCTGAGCGGCTTGTCGCTGCTGCTTCCGATCGCTTCCGCCGCCGCGGAGGACTTTCCGGCGCACCAGATTCGGCTGATCGTGCCGTTCCCGCCCGGCGGGCCCAACGACATCATCGCGCGGGTGGTCGGCCAGCGCATGTCGGAGATCACCAGGCAGCCGGTCATCGTCGATAACAGAGGCGGCCAGGGTGGCGTGCTCGGCACTGAAGTACTCGCGAAGGCCGCACCCGACGGCTACACGATCGCGATTTCGAGCGCCGGCGCGCTTGCCATCAGTCCGACGATGGAAAAGGTCGCCTATGATCCGCTGAAGGACCTGCAAGCCGTCACGCTGGTGGCGAAGGTGCCGGAGATGCTGGTGGTCGCGACCGATGTTCCGGCCAAGAACATGGCCGAGCTGGTTGCACTCGCCAAGGCGAAACCGGGAAGGCTGAATTTCGCTTCCTCCGGCCCCGGCAGCCTGCCGCATCTTGCCGGCGAAATGCTCAAGCTCACCGCCAAGATCGATATCGTGCATGTGCCCTACCGTGGCGCGGCGCCGGCCGTGAGCGATCTGCTCGGGCAGCAGGTGCAGATGGTGTTTCTGGACCTGCCGGTCCTGCTGCCGCTGATCAGGGCCGGGAGCCTCCACGCCATCGCGCTGGCGGCGCCGCAGCGCGCGCCGACCGCCAAGGATGTCCCAACCACGACGGAAGTCGGAATGCCGGATCTGCAGGCGGAGAACTGGTACGGCATGGTCGCACCCGCCGGCACGCCTCCCGCCATCGTCGCCAAGCTGAACCGGATCGCGACGGAAGCGATGAGCGACCCGGCCGTGAAGGAGAAGCTCGCCGTGCAGGGCGCCGAACTAATCGGCGACAGCCCGGAGCACTTTCACGCTTTCATGGAAAGCGAGATCACGCGATGGGCGACGGTGATCCAGGACGCCGGCGTCCCGACGGAGAAGTGACTCTTTCTACCGCGCCGCCTTGCGCAAATGCTCGACCAGAAGCCTGGCCGGCTTCGGCAGGCCCTTGAAGCTGCGGGAGCAGATCACAAGCTGCCGGTTGGCCCAGGAATCGCGGATCGCCAGCAGCGCCAGCGGCATGGATTGCGCGCACCGGCGGGCGGCGGCTTCCGGCACCACCGCCACGCCGACGCCGGCGGCGACCATGCGGCAGATCGCATCGAAATCGCGCAAGCGGGCCCGCACGCGCAAACGCATGCCAAGCCGCGCGGCGTGCTTGCCGATGTGAATGGCGAGCGCGGTGGCATTCGTCAGCCCGACGAAGTCGCGGTCGCCCGCCTCGATAAAGTCAATCTGGCGGCGGCCCGAAAATTCGCTTCGTTTGGGGGCGACCAGCATCAGCCGGTCTTCGCCGAAGGCAAACCGCTCGAGGTGCTCCGGCAAAGCGTGTTCGGCGGCGAAACCGAGATCGGCCGCACCGCTGAGGATCGCGCCGACAATATCGCTGCTCTCGCGCTCCTCGACGTCGAGGCTGATGTCGGGAAATTCGCGCAAGAACGCCGCCAGCGCCTTTGGGAGATGCTCCGAAAGGCCCACGGTATTGACGAGAAGATGGACGCTCGCCTTCACCCCTGACGAAAAGCCGGCGATGTCGCCCTGCATGACAGCGACATTGTGCATGATGATGCGGGCATGATCGCGCAGGCTTTCGCCGGCGGCCGTGAGTTCGATGCCGCGCCGGCGCCGCCGCACCAGCGCCACGCCAAGATCGGTCTCCAGCCCCTTGATCCGGGCGCTCGCGGATGCGAGCGCAAGATGCGCGCGCTCCGCGCCGCGGGTGATGCTGCCGCTATCGGCGACCGCAACGAAAAGCTGAAGATCGACCAGATCGAAACGCATTGGCGGATTTCCTAATTCCTCATGGTGAGGAGCGCGTCTTCGCGCGTCTCCGGACGATACTTCGTATCGCCGGGAGAACCATGAGGCCGACGGCGCATCCTTCGAGACGCGGCCTAACGGCCGCTCCTGAGGATGAGGGTTCGGTGTAGCATTTTGCCTTCGTCGCGGCCGAAGGCTTATTCAATAAGCTCCAGATTGTGCCGCCGTTGCGGATCGGTCAATGTGCAAGTGTGGCGGTTCAGAAGTCCGCATCCATTTGTGCCGCGGGTTCGTGGTGCGGACTTCTGAACCAGTGCCACACTAGAACAATAGGTCGGCTAGTGTCCTTTCGATTCCGAAGTTCGAAACGTGGCTCCGCAAAATGCGACGAACTTCGGAATCGGGACACTAGTGGAGTGGATTTGACATTCGCTCCCCACCCAGCCGCGAGCCAGGAAAGCGAATGCCAAATCCTGAACTCCACTAGAACCAATATCTGCTAGTGGTCCTTTGATTCTCACATTCGCAAAAGTGGCCGCTGAGAAGGGATGCGAATGTTAGAATCGGACCACTAACCATGCCCCACTTGCTCCTGATTTTCATTGCCGCGGTTTTCCTTCTGGCTGGCTTCGTCAAGGGCGTGATCGGGCTTGGCCTGCCGACGGTATCGATGGGATTGCTCGCGGTGGCGATGGCGCCGGCGCATGCGCTCGCGATCGTCATCGTACCCGCCATTCTCACCAATATCTGGCAGACCTTCGCCGGCCCGTATTTCCTTGCCATCGTCAAACGGCTGTGGCCGCTGTTGCTCGGACTGGTGGTGGGCATCTGGCTGAACGCCGACATGATGACCGGCCCCTATGCCCGCTACGGCACGGTGCTGATCGGGGTCCTGCTCGTGATCTATGCGATCATCGGCCTGCGGCGGGTTTCCATCACCGTCCGCCCGCGCGACGAGAAGTGGATCGGCGGCATCATTGGCCTTGTGACCGGGGTGATCTCGGCTGCGACCGGTGTACAGGTCGTTCCATCGATGCCCTTCATGCAGGCACTCGGCATGAAGAAGGACGAACTCATCCAGGCGCTCGGCGTGTTCTTCACGGCGGCGACGCTGGCGCAAGCCTTGAACCTCTCGGCGGCGGGCATCCTCGACGAATCGGTCGCGGTGCCGGGCGTCATCGCGCTGGCGGCCTCATTCACCGGCATGGCGACCGGCCAGGCGATTCGCACGCGGCTCGAGCCGGAGGCGTTTCGCCACTGGTTTCTGATTGCGATGATCCTGCTCGGAATCTATCTGGCCGTGGTAGCGAGCTACGAAATCCATTTCGCCTGATGGACACTATCGCTGGGCAAGCGCAATACGTCCGCCGAGATAGATGAACAGCGCGCCAATACCGCGATTGACCCAGGCGATAGCGCGGTTGGATCCTTGCAGGCGGCCCGCGGCCCGCGCGGCGGCAATGGCCACGGCAAGGCACCACAGCGTGCCGTTGAAAATGAAGATCAGGCCGAGCGTCAGAAATGCCAGCGCCTTGTGCGGCGCATCGGCCTCGACAAATTGCGGCAGGAAGGCAAGGAAGAACATCGCGACCTTCGGATTGAGCACGTTGGTCAGCGCGCCCTGCCAGAACACACGCGAGAGCGAAACGGACATACGGTGGCGTTGATAGCTTGCGTCCGGATTCTTCGGACGCGACAGCAGCATCGTCAGTCCGACATAGCAGAGATAGGCGGCGCCAACCCATTTCACCGCGGTAAACGCTGTCGCCGAGGCGACCAGCAGGGCCGACAGCCCAAGCGCCGCAGCAAAAACGTGGGAGAGACAACCTGTGCTGATGCCGAGCGTGGCCGCGACCCCACCACGCCATCCCATCTGCATGCTGCGGCCGACGATATAGGCGGTATCGGGACCGGGCGCGATGTTGAGCAGCAGCCCGGAGATGATGAAGAGCCAGAAATCGTGAATGCCTAGTGGAGTGGATTTGGCATTCGCTACCCACCCGGCCGCAAGCTCGAAAGCGAATGTCAAATCCGAAACTCCACTAGAAACATATATTTTCTAGTGGTCCTTTGATTCTAACATTCGCGAAGTGCCCGCTGGGAGGGGATGCGAATGTTAGAATCGGACCACTAGCATCGCGCTTCACCCGAACAGCGGCGTGCCCGGCACGAACGCATCGAACGCTGCCCAGAATTGCGAGCGGTAGCGATCCTGCTCTTGCAGGATTTCGTGCTTGGAGCCGGCAATGACGAGGTGCGAGCCGGCCCGCAAATGATAGGCGAATTCCTCGATCGCGGGCGTCGACACAACGGTATCGTTGCTCGCCGCCAGCATGAGGATCGGCTGGCGAATGTCCGACGGGTAGTTCATGGCGCGAAAGCCGTGCATCGCGCGGAACGCCGTATCGGCCCAGGCGACCGTCGGCGAACCGAGGCCGAGCGTCGGATCCTCGGCGAGGATCGCGGCGTTGCGGGCATAGCGGACGGGATCGCTGGTGAGTGGATTGTTGATAAACGATCCGGTGCCGGTGAGAGCATCGCTTCCGCCGGGAGCGTAGCGGCCGCCCAGCCCGGCAAAGCGCATGGTGCGCAACAGCGCGCGCGCCGGAAACGAGGTCAGGCGGCCCGGCAGGTCGATCATCGGCCCGGTCAGCACCATGCGGTCGAACCAGCGCTTTCCCGCATGCGCGAGGCGCAGCATCACCGCGCCACCCATCGAATGGGCAAGCGCGAAGAACGGCGGTGGGCAATCGGGCAGCACCACCTGCTGCACGAACGTCTCGACATCGATGTCGTAGTCGGCGAAATCGCGAACGTAGCCCCGGCGCGGATCGCGCAGCCGCCGCGACGAATGCCCCTGCCCGCGCCAGTCGATCATGGCGACCGCAAAGCCGCGGTCGCGCAAGTCCCGCACGGTCTCGAAGTACTTTTCGATGTATTCGCTGCGACCGGTGAAAACGCAGACTGTACCTTTGCGGCCAGCCGGCGGCGCCCAGCGAGCGAACCGCAGCTCAGCGCCGTCCGGCGTCTTGATCGTGCCTGAAACGACGTCCTCAGGCACCGGATTGGCGGGAATCGACACAAGCGTCATGGAAGGAACCGATAGGCGAAAGGCGCTGAAAATCAAGGCTTCGCTGCGTCAAAACGTTCGCCGCAGGCGACTTGAAGGCGTTCGATCCATCTCCCATATCTCGTTTTGTGCAGGCCGCATCAGGCATTTTCCGTCAGAACCCGGGAAAAGCCGCTGAAGGCTGCACGTCAACAAGCCCGGCCCCATGGCGGGCGGGTTCACTTCAACAGTCGCTCAATGGAGGACTACTCATGCGTACCTTTGATCTTGCCCCCTTTTACCGTTCGACCGTCGGCTTTGACCGCCTCTTTTCCCTGCTTGATCAGGCAAGCGACGGCAGCCCCGGCTATCCGCCCTACAACATCGAGCGCACCGGCGACAACGCCTATCGCATCAGCGTAGCCGTTTCCGGCTTCTCCCTGGCCGAGCTATCGATCGTGGCGAAGGAAAACACCCTGACGATCAAGGGCGAGAAAGTCGCCAATGAAAACGTCAAGGAAAAATCCGAAGTGCTCTATCGCGGCATCGCTGCACGGGCTTTCGAGCGCGTGTTCCAGCTCGCCGATTTCGTGATCGTGAAGAACGCTTCACTCGAGAACGGCCTGCTGCATGTCGATCTCGTCCGCGAGATTCCCGAGGCCAAGAAGCCCCGCAACATTCCGATTGCCGCGGGTGCCGTGAGTACGCCGGTGATCGAGGGTTCGGCTAACAAGGCGGCTGCCTAAGCCCACCAGAAAGACGGATCAACATGAAAGCGCCCCGGGAAACCGGGGCGTTTTTTGCTTCAGGAGGTCACTCCAGATCCTGCACCTTCGGCATCGGCTGGGTCGCCTGAATGACTGGCGCGGCCGGCTTGGCCGCTATCGGCGCCGCTGCAGCCGGCGGCGTTTCCGCAGGCTTCATCTGCACGGCGGCCGACTGTTGCGGAGGCGCCGGTGGCGTGGGTTTCGCGGCCACAGGCGGCTCGGCCGCGGGCCTCGATGGCGCAGCCTTCGGCATGGGTACCGACGACGGCGTACGGCTTGCCATCTTCGGCGTGGCCGGCGGACGGGCATCGAGACGGGTCATCGGTTCCAGCGGCCCATACGCAGGCCGGGGCGGCGGGGCTCCGTAGTAGCCGTCACGATCGCCGCCGTAGCCGCTAAATCTATCGGCCGGTACGAAGCGCACGATCCGCCCGTCGCGTGCGTCGATGACGAGATGGCCATCGTCGCCGCGCCGGTCGATCGCCGAGATCGAATACAGAAAGCCACGCAGGCGCGGCGCACCGAGCGGGGAGAAGCCGTTCTCGCGCAGAACCGCATAAACTTCGCGTGGCGGCAGCAGCGAAGGGCCAGGTCCGCCATATCCGTAGCCGTAGCCGTTTCCATAGTCCGGCGCGCCATAGATGGCGCGTGGCGGGGGTCGCGGCGCATCGGCGTAAGGCCCGCTGAGATCGGAGGCAGCGGTGTAGCCGGTGCTGCCCGCGTTCTGCGGTGCCCCTTGTGCGTTTGCGGCCGTGGCGGCCAGCAACAGCCCGACCGAGATGGTCCACCCTCTCAACGCCTTCATTTTCCGCTCCTGTGATGCTCTCGCCTGGAGAGCCCGGTCCGCCCTCATCCCGGAGGCCGAATTTCATCGCGGATTCCGGCGGACCTTGGGCGACATCGCGGCGTGGTTGCCGCAAAATCCGGACCGCACGCCGCCCCCGTCCTTCGCGGCCTGTGCAGAACAGCTTGGCGGGCGACTTTCACATGCTTGTGTGATAGATAAAAATTTGGCATGGTCCTAGTTAGGACAGGAGTACTGTCTTAATTTCGGCCGCAAGCCCGGCATTGGCTTGCTGCGCTAGTGTCCCGGTTATTACATTCGTATCCTTTCGCGTAAGGTTCGTTTACGAACGTCAGAACCGAAGGGACACTAGCTAATACAAGCTTCTAGTGTGGTTTTGGATTTGACATTCGCATCTGAGGACTCGCTGCGACACTGAAGCGAATGTCAAATCCACCACACTAGTGGGGCGTCAAGACGCCCAAAAGATTAAAGATTAAGGGCAAGGCCGTTCGTCGGGGAACGCTGAATCGCCGAGGCCTGAATCTAGACATTGCGGCTCGCGGAGGACGAGCGGTGGCCCGGTTCGCGGGTTCCGCAAACGCCCAAGGTGCGCCGCGGATGGTGAGGCGCGAGCCTTGTCGATTGGTTGAGAGGACGTGAGAGAATGAGCCGGTCCGAATTCGAGCGCGAAAACATCGTGGCCCCTGGGCTGTCGGTCGCAGCTTCGAAACCGGCCGATCATTCGCAGACAATCGAAAAACACACGTTCCGTCCCCCGGCCGAAGGCCTGTACGATCCTGCGCTGGAGAAGGATTCCTGCGGCGTCGGCTTCATCGCCAACATCAAGGGCAACAAGTCGCACCAGATCGTTGTTGATGCGCTTCAGATCCTCTGCAATCTCGAGCATCGCGGCGCGGTCGGCGCCGACCCGCGCGCCGGCGACGGCGCCGGCATCCTGGTGCAGATTCCGCACGCTTTCTTTTCCCGCAAAGCCAAGGAGTTGGGCTTCAAGCTGCCGGAGCCCGGCACGTATGCCGTCGGCGCGTTGTTCATGCCGAGGGAGAAGGCCTGGCGCAAGGTGATCCAGAGCATCATCGCCGACCAGATCAAGGCGGAGGGGCTGACCCTGCTCGGCTGGCGCGAGGTGCCGACCGACAATTCCTCGCTTGGTGAAACCGTGAAGCCGACCGAGCCTGCCAACATGCAGGTCTTCATCGGCCGCGGCGCGAATATCAAGGACGAGGTCGAGTTCGAGCGACGCCTCTACATTCTGCGCAAGTCGATTTCGCAGGCGATCTATCAGCGCCGCGACCGCGGCATGGCGGGCTATTATCCCTGCTCGATGTCGTGCCGGACCGTGATCTACAAAGGCATGTTCCTCGCCGACCAGCTCGGCAAGTACTATCCGGATCTGCACGAAGGCGATTTCGAAAGCGCGCTGGCGCTCGTCCACCAGCGCTTCTCGACCAATACCTTCCCGACCTGGTCGCTGGCGCATCCCTACCGGATGATCGCTCACAACGGCGAGATCAACACGCTGCGCGGCAACACCAACTGGATGGCGGCGCGGCAAGCTTCGGTGCATTCGGAGCTCTACGGCAAGGAAATCACACGGCTGTGGCCAATCTCCTATGAAGGCCAAAGCGACACCGCCTGCTTCGACAACGCACTCGAATTCCTGGTGCAGGGCGGCTACTCGCTGCCGCACGCCGTGATGATGATGATTCCGGAAGCCTGGGCCGGCAATCCGCTGATGGATGCCAAGCGCCGCGCTTTCTATGAATATCACGCGGCGATGATGGAGCCGTGGGACGGCCCCGCCGCGATCGCGTTCACCGACGGCCGCCAGATCGGCGCCACACTCGACCGCAACGGACTGCGGCCGGCGCGCTATCTCGTCACCAGGGACGACCGCATCGTCATGGCCTCCGAGATGGGCGTGCTCAAGATTCCGGAAGACCAGATCATCACCAAGTGGCGCCTGCAGCCCGGCAAGATGCTGCTGGTCGACCTCGCGCAGGGCCGGCTGATCCCGGACGACGAGATCAAGGCCGAGTTGGCGCGGAGCCATCCCTATCAGGAGTGGCTCGACGGCTCGCAGATCGTGCTGGAGGAATTGCCGCAAGCGCCGACCAAGGGCATGCGCTCGAACCTGCCGCTCTTGGATCGGCAACAGGCGTTCGGTTACAGCCAGGAAGACATCAGCATCCTGATGGCGCCGATGGCCTCGACCGGCGAAGAGGCGAATGGCTCGATGGGCAACGACACGCCGATCTCGGCGCTATCGGACAAGCCCAAGCCGCTGTTCACCTACTTCAAGCAGAATTTTGCGCAGGTCACCAACCCGCCGATCGACCCGATCCGCGAAGAACTCGTGATGAGCCTCGTCTCGATCATCGGGCCGCGGCCGAACCTGTTCGACCTTGAAGGCGCTGCCGCCAGCAAGCGCCTCGAAGTGCGTCAGCCCATACTGACCGACGCCGACCTCGAGAAGATCCGCTCGATCTCCGAGATTGCGGATACGCATTTCAAGTCGCGCACGCTCGATACCACTTTCCACGCCGGCCTCGGCGCATCTGGTCTCGACCAGGTGCTCGACGAGCTTTGCGCACGCGCGGAGGCTGCTGTCCGCGAGGGCATCAACATCGTCATCCTGTCCGACCGCATGGCCGGCACCGACCGGATTCCGATTCCCTCGCTGCTCGCCTGCGCCGCCGTCCACCATCACCTGATCCGCACGGGCTTGCGGACGTCGGTCGGTCTCGTCGTCGAATCCGGCGAGCCGCGCGAGGTGCACCACTTCGCGTGCCTGGCCGGCTACGGCGCGGAAGCGATCAACCCGTATCTGGCGTTCGAGACCATTATCGCGATGAAGGATCGGCTGCCCGGTTCGCTCGACGACTATGAGATCGTCAAGCGCTACATCAAGTCGATCGGCAAGGGCCTTCTGAAGGTGATGTCGAAGATGGGCATCTCGACCTATCAGTCCTATTGCGGCGCGCAGATCTTTGATGCCGTCGGGCTGAAGGCCGATTTCGTCGCGAAATATTTCGCGGGCACCCACACCCGCATCGAGGGCGTGGGCCTTGGCGAAATCGCCGAAGAAACCGCGCGCCGCCACGCCGACGCATTCGGCGACTCTCCGATCTATCAAAGCGCGCTCGATGTCGGCGGCGAATATGCCTACCGCACCCGCGGCGAGGATCACGCCTGGACGGCCGAATCGGTCTCCAACCTGCAGCACGCGGTGCGCGGCAATTCGCTGGAGCGCTACCGCGGCTTTGCGAAAATCCTCAACGAGCAGTCCGAGCGGCTGTTGACGCTGCGCGGCCTGTTCAAGATCAAGGCTGCCGAGGACGAGAAGCGCAAGCCCATCGCCCTCGACCAGGTCGAGCCGGCCAAGGAAATCGTCAAGCGTTTCTCCACCGGCGCGATGTCGTTCGGCTCGATCTCGCGCGAGGCGCATACGACGCTGGCGATCGCGATGAACCGGATCGGCGGCAAATCCAACACCGGCGAAGGCGGCGAGGAAGCCGATCGCTTCAAGCCGATGCCGAACGGCGATTCCATGCGCTCGGCGATCAAGCAGGTCGCCTCCGGCCGCTTCGGGGTCACGACGGAATATCTCGTCAATTCCGACATGATGCAGATCAAGATGGCGCAGGGCGCCAAGCCCGGCGAAGGCGGACAACTGCCCGGCCACAAGGTGGACGCGACGATTGCCAAGGTGCGGCACTCGACGCCCGGCGTTGGCCTGATCTCGCCGCCGCCGCATCACGACATCTATTCGATCGAGGATTTGGCGCAGTTGATCTATGACCTGAAGAACGTCAATCCCGAGGGTCAGGTCTCGGTGAAGCTCGTCTCCGAGGTCGGTGTCGGCACGGTGGCTGCCGGCGTCGCGAAAGCGCGCGCCGACCATGTCACCATCGCCGGCTTCGAAGGCGGCACGGGTGCTTCTCCCCTCACCTCGATCAAGCACGCTGGCTCGCCGTGGGAAATCGGCCTTGCCGAAACGCACCAGACGCTGGTGCGCGAGCGGCTGCGCAGCCGCATCTCGGTGCAGGTCGACGGCGGCTTCCGCACCGGACGTGACGTCGTGATCGGCGCGCTGCTAGGGGCCGACGAATTCGGTTTTGCCACCGCGCCGCTGATTGCGGCGGGCTGCATCATGATGCGCAAGTGCCATCTCAACACCTGCCCGGTCGGCGTCGCGACGCAGGACCCGGTGCTGCGCAAGCGCTTCACCGGGCAGCCCGAGCACGTCATCAACTACTTCTTCTTCGTTGCCGAGGAAGTGCGCGAGATCATGGCGAACCTCGGCTATCGCTCCTTCAACGAGATGGTCGGCCAGACCCAGATGCTCGATCAGTCCCGGCTGGTCGCGCACTGGAAGGCCAAGGGACTGGACTTCTCGAAGCTGTTCGTGCGGCAAAAGGAAGAAAAGGGCCAGAAGATCTATCACGCCGAGCCGCAGAACCATCATCTGGAGGCCGTGCTCGACCGCCGGCTGATCGAAAAGGCACAGGCGTCGCTGGACCGTGGCGCGCCGGTGAAGATCGCGAGCGAGATCAACAATACGGACCGCTCGGCCGGCGCGATGCTGTCGGGCAGCCTCGCCAGGATCTATGGCCACACCGGCCTGCCGCTCGACACGATTACCGTGAACTTCAAGGGCACGGCCGGTCAGGCGTTCGGCGCGTGGCTGGCTAACGGCGTCACTTTCGATCTCGAGGGCGTCGCCAACGACTATGTCGGCAAGGGGCTGTCCGGCGGCCGCATCATCGTCAAGCCGCCGCGCGACTCCGGCATCGTACCGGAAGAGTCGATCATCGTCGGCAACACCGTGATGTATGGCGCGATCGAAGGCGAATGCTACTTCCGCGGCATCGCCGGCGAGCGCTTCGCTGTCCGCAACTCCGGCGCTATCGCCGTGGTCGAAGGCGCGGGGGATCACTGCTGCGAATACATGACCGGCGGCATCGTCGTAGTGCTCGGCAAGACCGGCCGCAACTTCGCGGCCGGCATGTCCGGTGGCATCGCCTATGTGCTGGACGAGGCCGGCGACTTCCAGAAGCTTTGCAACATGGCGATGATCGATCTCGAGCCGGTGCTCTCGGAAGAGATGATCAACGAGAACACCTATCATCAGTCAGGTGATCTCGAGGCGCATGGCCGCGTCGACGTGTTCCAGAACCTGCTCGACTCCGACGTCGAACGGCTGCACGTGTTGATCACCCGCCACGCCAAGTTGACGGGTTCGAAGCGCGCGGCCGAAATTCTCGGCAATTGGAAGGCGTGGCTGCCGAAATTCCGCAAGGTAATCCCGGTGGAGTACCGCCGCGCGCTGAAGGAATTGAAGGCGAACGCCGACGCCGAACCGAAAATCGCGATCGGGGCGTAGAAACCAACGGCGTCATTCCGGGGCGCAGCGTCAGCTGCGAACCCGGAATCTCGCAAAAACAATTTCGAGATTCCGGGTCTGCGGCTACGCCGCATCCCGGAATGACGAGGAAAATGCAGGGACTTCGGGTTTAATGGGCAAGGTAACGGGTTTTCTCGAAATCGAACGGTACGATCGCAAGTATGCGCCCGTGGCCGAACGGCTGAAGAATTTTCAGGAATTCGTCATCCCGCTGTCGGAGAAAGAAACGCGCGACCAGGCCGCGCGCTGCATGAACTGCGGCATTCCCTATTGCCACGGCACCGGCTCGGTTCAGCCGGGCACCCCGGGATGTCCGGTCAACAACCAGATCCCCGATTTCAACGACCTCGTTTATCAGGGCAACTGGCAGGAAGCCTCACGCAACCTGCATTCGACCAACAACTTCCCGGAATTCACGGGGCGCATTTGCCCCGCGCCGTGCGAAGCCTCCTGTACGCTCAACATCGACGACAACCCGGTCACCATCAAAACCATTGAATGCGCGATCGTCGACCGCGCCTGGGAGAATGGCTGGCTCAAGCCGGAGGTAGCAGCTGAGAAGACCGGCAAAAAGGTCGCCGTTGTCGGCTCCGGACCTGCGGGCCTCGCTTGTGCGCAGCAGCTCGCGCGCGCCGGGCACGACGTGCATGTGTTCGAGAAATTCGCCAAGGCCGGCGGCCTTTTGCGTTACGGCATTCCCGACTTCAAGATGGAAAAGGGCATCATCGACCGCCGCATCGCGCAGATGGAGGCCGAAGGCGTCACCTTCCACTACGGCGCCCATGTCGGCAGCGGCGGGACCGATCCGCGCAAGCTGGTTGAAGAATACGACGCGGTGGCGTTGACCGGCGGAGCGGAAGCCTCGCGCGACCTGCCCATTCCGGGCCGCGATCTCGACGGTATCCACTTTGCGATGGATTTCCTGCCGCAGCAGAACCGCCGGGTCGGCAACGAGCCGCTTGGAGAAGCGCGCGAAATTCTCGCAACCGGCAAGCATGTCGTCGTCATCGGCGGCGGCGACACCGGTTCGGACTGCATCGGCACCTCGTTCCGCCAAGGAGCCCTGTCGGTGACGCAGCTTGAGATCATGCCGGCGCCGCCCGAGCGCGAGAACAAGGGCCTCACCTGGCCGAACTGGCCGCTGAAGATGCGAACGTCATCGAGCCAGGCCGAGGGCGCCAAGCGAGAATATGCGGTGCTGACGCAGAAGTTCTCCGGCGCCGACGGCAAGGTCGCCAAACTGCATTGCGTGCAGGTCGACGACACGTTCAAGCCGGTTGCCGGCACCGAGTTCGAACTCGACGCAGAGCTCGTGCTGCTCGCGATGGGCTTCGTGCATCCGGTTCACGAGGGGCTGTTGAAGTCGCTCGGCGTCGAGCTCGACCCGCGCGGCAATGTGCGCGCCGCGACCACTGACTTCCAGACCTCGCTGTCGAAGGTGTTTTCGGCCGGCGACATGCGCCGGGGCCAGTCGCTCGTGGTCTGGGCGATCCGCGAGGGACGCCTCTGCGCCCGCTCGATCGATACCTTCCTGATGGGATCGACGAATCTGCCGGGATAGTCGGCTATCGTGTCCCGGATGCGGTGCGGCGCCATCAGCGCGTTCACGCGCGTCTTCGACGAGCTATGGCGCCGCTCCGCAGAGCCGGGATCCAATCTCGCTGGACCCCGGATCGGCAACGCCGCGCTAACGCGCCGCATTGCGTCCGGGGAACAAAATCATGTCAGTTCTGCACCCGCACGCCCAGCATCACCACGGTCGAAGCGGAACTCGCCAGTGGCGCGTTGGAATCGAGAATGTCCCGCCGCAGCGTGCCCGTGAGCCAGAAGTTGCGGGTCATCTTGTAGATGAGATCGCCTTCGTAGGTGTAGGTCTGGTCGAGGCGGTTATTGCCCTGATCGCCCGGAAAGCCGGAATTGCCCTGATAGTCGTAGGTGCCGTAGGTGAACTTGCCGATCGCGGTCAGCCAGCGGCGGAAGTCGTGATCGACCTCGAAGGTGTAGGTGCGCGTCAGCACGCCGGAGACCCCCGGCACGATAACCTCGTCGATCGAGGTGTTCGAGTAGAACTTAACCGTGGTCAAAGGCGTTGCGGTCCAGGTCAGCGAAGACGACGTCAAGAGGCCTGCGAGTCGGTCGAGACGCGGGTCGGCGTAGTTGCGCTCGGCCCAGCCGACCGCGATATCGCCCGTGAGGAGCCGCGAGAATTCGAACGAGGTGCCGCCCTTGGCATAGCCGCCGTTGGAATTGCGCGCGAAGCCGAAATTGTCGATCAACTGGTCATGAAACCGGCTGTCAGCTTCGGCCTCGACGAAGGGCTTCACCCCGGGCATGAGATCGTAACTGATGCGCCCCACGCCGCCATACTGGTTGTAGGCGCGGTCCGCGTTGCTTCCGACGGTGCCGTCGGTGAACACCGAGTTTTGGTAGACGGTGCGGTCGAAGGTGGCGCCGACAGCAATGTCGAGCCGGTTGAAGCTCTGGTCGATACCGAACGTGCTGCCAAGCGTCGTATAGATCGGATAGGTGAGAAGCCCGGCCTGAACGTTCGGACTGAAGGGAAGATCGGTGCCGACCCTGAGGCGCACGTCTGACGTGATGTGGGTATAGTCCGTGACATCGACGCGACCGTCAATGTGACCGATGAAATCCGGGCGGCTAACATTGGTCGGCGCCGCGGAGATCGCGCCATTTTCGGTCGGCGGAAGGCTGTTGCCGTAACCGGTGAACGAGCCGCGCAGGTCGGCGACCAGCGCGTGCCGATCCCAGTCGGAGGTAACGACCAGCTCCGGCGCGACCACCCAGAACGGCGCGCCCTGCGGCGTCGAGATGCGGCCAGGATTCGTGTCGTAGCCGCCGCGCAGTTCGACCGCGGACTTGACGAGGAAACTGCCGACATAGTCGCCGACCGGGCCGAACGGATCGGTATCGGACGGCAGCGGCTTGCGCGGCGGCTGGCCGTCGGCAATGCCGGCCATCGACGGCGGAACGGGCGGCCGGTTCGCCGTCTGGGACGGCGGCGGCGTAATCTTCACGCGCCCATTCGGATTGGTCGGGCCTTTGACTTCTGGCGCCGGTGTGCCCGGTCCCGGCGAAGCTTTGGGTTTGGCCTGACCTGGATGGAGCTTCGGCTGCTTGCGCTTGCGGTTCAGCGAATCGAAGCCGTCGTCTGCCGCGCCGCTCGCGGCAGGCAGGCCGTATTTGGGGATATTGCCGATTCGCGATGGCGCCGGCTGCTTGCGGTCCGATGGCTTCCCATCGGTGGTCGGATCGGCGGTGTCGTCGCCCATGTTTGCGCTGGTCTTGCGTAGAAACAAATTCGGCGGGGCCAGAAGGCTCTCAGAGACCGGACGCAGGAGATCAGGCGTGAGGGCTTGGGCATAAAGCGGTGATGTGATCGCGATCAGCGCAACACATGGCAAAGCCGCACGCAACAACGTTACGCGCTTCCAGCGGCCGGTGGCTGGCCTCGGCATCACGATAAAATTACCCCAGCGAATTCAATCGCTTGCCTAAACGACCAAAACGGCCGGTTCGGAAAACGTCGTTAACGGAGTTAAAACAATTATGGTTAATGAGGCGTTGAGAACGGCCGAGCGCGTCGCCTCGTCGGGTTCAGCGTGTTAAGGAGATGCGAAGGCTAAAGACCGATGCCGCAATCCCCCCGGAACCAATCATGCCCCCTGCGAAGCCGCTGATGGCCCCATCATCTGGCTCAATGTCTGCGTCGGTGGAATCCGCGCTACGGACGCTAGAGACGGAAGGCAGCGGCATCGATGCGCTGACCGCCGCCCTGCGGGGAACGCTCGGCCAAACCTTCGCAAGCGCCGTCGACCTTATCCGGCAGGCGACGGGCCGGGTGATCGTCACCGGGCTCGGCAAGTCCGGCCACATGGGGCGCAAGATCGCTGCAACCCTCGCCTCCACCGGCACGCCCGCCTTCTTCGTGCATGCGGCCGAAGCCGGCCATGGGGACCTCGGCATGATTACCGCCGACGATGTCATTCTGGCGCTGTCATGGTCCGGCGAGCAGCCGGAAATGAAGACCCTCGTCAACTATTCGGCCCGCTTTGCCATCCCGATGATCGCGGTGACGTCCAATGCCGAATCTTCGCTCGGCCAGGCCGCCGACATCGTGCTCGAACTGCCAAAGGCGCGCGAGGCCTGCCCGCATAATCTGGCGCCAACGACCTCAACCCTGATGCAGGCCGCGATTGGTGATGCGATTGCGATCGCGCTTTTGGAAGGCCGCGGCTTCACCGCGCTTGAATTCGCCAGTTTCCATCCCGGCGGCAAGTTGGGGGCGATGTTGAAATTCGTGCGCGATTTCATGCGCACCGGAGCGGAAATCCCGGTGAAACCGGCTGGCACCAAAATGTCGGATGCGTTGATGGAAATGTCGGCCAAGGGCCTCGGCTGCGTCTGCATCGTGAATGCTTCCGGGGAAGTCGCCGGCATCATTACCGACGGCGACCTGCGCCGTCACATCATGCGGCCGGATTTGCTGGCGGCAACGGTTGACGACATCATGACGCCGCAGCCAAAGACGGTACCACCTTCCATGCTCGCTTCCGAGATGCTGGAAATCCTCTACTCCAGCAAGATCACGACCTTGATCGTTACCGAGGCGAACAAGCCGGTCGGCGTCGTGCACATGCACGATCTGCTTCGCGCCGGCGTGGCGTAAGAGCTACGTTGGTCGTTCAGGAAACCTCGCTGCGCTCTCTTCCAGCGGCAACCGCAGCCCATTCGCCAGATACGATACGGTGCGATAGAAGCCGCACAACAGGATGATTTCGAAGATCTTCGCGTCGTCGTGGTGCGACGATAGCGCCGCAAATTCGCTGTCGCTGAGCGTTGAGCGCGCATGCAGCGCGTCGACGGCCGCGATCAGCACCCGCTCGGCCGCCGACCAGCAGGACGCGTCAGCGCCCTCATGCACGCTGGCGCGAATCTCGGCCTCGTTAAGGCCCGCCGCCAGCGCAAACGTCGTGACATGCACACCCCATTCGTACTCGCAGCCGTTCAACGCGCAGGTGCGGTCGATGACGATTTCGCGCTCCCGCAAACTGAGCGGACCGCGATCAAGCAGGCTGCCGGCGCGGAATTTCTCCCAAGCGCGCGGATTTGACGCCATTACCCGAAACAGCATCAGAGGCGGCGCCCCGCGCATGATGCGGTCGAACTGGCTCTGGATCTCGGCCTCATAGGGCGGCTCAAGCGGGGCAATTCGCGGCATGACACTCTCCGTGCTACAATAAGCGTATCGTACGCTACCGATTTTGTAGCATGCCGCAAGACAGGATTTGAACGCCGATGCCAAAGCCAGCCTCACTTGTTCGTAACCAGCTCAAGGGTGGCCACGTACGCGGCTCGCGGACCGGCCGGCCGATCATGGTGCTGCTCGACCTGTTCGGGCGGCGATGGTGCCTGCGGATATTGTGGGAGCTGCGCGAGCAATCGATGACATCGCGCGCACTTCGCGCCGCTTGCGACGAGGCTTCCCCGACGGTGCTGAACCAGCGGCTGAAGGAGTTGCGCGCAGCCGGCTTTATCGAACTGGTTCCGGCGAGCGGTTATGGCCTCACTGACCTTGGCCGGGAATTGCTCGTAACCCTGCTGCCTTTGCATCGCTTTGCGGAGCGGTGGGGCAAGGCGATTAAGAGCCAATAGATCGAGCTGAAGCACTGACTTAGGCGACGACTGGCGCATCTCCCTCGCCCCGCTTGCGGGGCTACGAGATTCACACATTTCGGAGGGTCCATCCATGCTTGATGGCGTGGAATTGAGTGAGGCCTCTGAGCATGACGATGGGGCCCGGTTTTCCGTAATAGCCGGTCCAGCCACCGAGCCTTGCGAAGACCCATGCGGCGTA
>NZ_DAHUXJ010000044.1 GCF_027307225.1 Bradyrhizobium sp.
CCAGCAAACTTGAAAACCGCATCCGTCGTACACCCTCGTGAATGGATGCCGTGCCCATCGTGCCCCCTTTGTTCCAGGGCACTAAAAACACGACACTTCACGAGCTACAAACAGGCGACAGATCACGCGCTACTGACATCAGAAAACCACGACCCGGCGGAAGCGAATGTGAGGTGGTTCACAGTTTCGGGAGAAGTTCGACGCAACCTTCGTAGCACCCTATATAAGCGGCGCGACAACCAGGGAATCAGCGGGCGATTTGGGTTGAGAATGATTTTTGGGGGCATGATCACGGACATACGGGCTGTTGCGCGTGCAAGGGCGCTCGCTGCCATCCTGGCTGTGGCGTTAAGTCCGGCGTTAAGTCCGACGTTAAGTTCGACTTGGGCCCATGCGGACGAGCCGGGCGACGTAATTTACAATCCGCCGCCGGGGAGCCGCTGGATCGTCGATACCGAGGCCCGCAGCGAGGAGATCAGGCCGGAGGGCTCGACGACTTCGTTGGCCAAAACGCGCGCTGAGCTGACCGTCGAGGCAAAAACGCCGGACGGCTTTCGCCTTTCCTGGGTCCAAATCAGCGCCACGGTCGAGGGTACCGCGCGCAGCGTGCCGCTTCGCCGCGCCTTTGCCGGTGTACTGCAGGATGTCGTGATCCACCTCAGCACCGATCCGGCCGGAAAGCCCTTGCGTGTCGACAATCTCGACGAGGCGAGGGCGGCGATGCGGCGCTCGGCGGAAAATCTGGCGCCGCAGTTTGCGGAGCGGCCGGCGGCGCGTGCGCTGTTCGACCAGTTGGTGTCGGGATTGACCGAGGTAAATGCCGACCATGCGGCATCCGCTTACGTCGATGCGCTGGGCTCGCTCGCCCTCGCGCAAAATGCGGGAATGAAACCAGGTGAATACAGGTGGACCTCGAAGCCGGCACAAAATCCGCTTGGCGGCGATGCGCTGATGTCGAACGAGCGGTTAGAACTCTCCAAAGCCGAGCCTGCAGGCCGGCTCACCTTCGTCGATGCCACCTCGATCGACCCCGTCGCGATGAGCGACTTCATGAAGTCCTTTGCGAAGAGCCTGCTGGCCGCTTCCGGCGACAGCGTGACGCCGGAGCGGATCGATTTGCTGGTGAAATCGATGGTGTTTTCGTTCGACAAGCGCGGCGAATTCGAAGTCGAGAATGGCATGACGCGCAGGCTCGCCGAGAAATCGACCACCGTCTTTCGCGGCATGGAGCAGAACCTGACCCAGACCGAGGCGCGAACCATCGCGGTCACGCCCGCGCGGTAAGCGTGTGCGAAGCGTCTGGGCGTGGCGCGAACGCTTATTCGACGACGCGCAGCAATTTTCCTTCTTCCCACGCCGGGCAGACGTCGTGGCAGTGTGGATGATCCAGCGGTGGAGTTCCCTCCGCGCGAGGGACATTGCAGCCATCACTTTCATGGCAGCGGGCGACGCCGGCATTGACTCGTCACCCGGGTCTGGCGAAATTCATGCATCCGCATTCATTTTCCGGTGCAACGCCGGAAGCGACAAGGAACGCCCCCATGATCGATCTCCACTATTGGACGACGCCGAACGGCCACAAGATCACGATGTTTCTCGAAGAGACCAGGCTGAAGTACAAGATCTTCCCGGTCAACATCGGCAAGGGCGATCAGTTCAAGCCGGAGTTTCTGGCGATCGCGCCGAACAACCGAATTCCCGCGATGGTCGATCACGAGCCGAAGGGCGGCGGCAAGCCGGTCTCGATCTTCGAGTCCGGTGCGATGCTGCTCTATCTTGCCGAGAAGACCGGTCAGTTCATCCCGACGGACCTCTATGGCCGTTATGACGTCATTCAGTGGACATTCTGGCAGATGGGTGGTCTCGGCCCGATGGCCGGACAGAACCATCATTTCCGCAACTATGCGCAGGATAAGATCCCGTACGCCATCGAGCGCTATGTAAACGAGACCAACCGGCTTTATGGCGTGCTCAACAAGCGTCTCAAGGACCGCGAATTTATCGCAGGCCAATATTCGATCGCCGACATGGCCAGCTACCCTTGGGTCGCGGGCTACAAGAATCAGGGTCAGGATATTGACCAGTTCCCGCATCTCAAGCGTTGGCTTGAGACCATCCGCGAACGCCCCGCCACGCTGCGCGCTTACGCGCTCGCCAAGGAGGTCAATCCGAATTTCGGTCAGCCCGCGATCCGCACCGACGAAGAGCGCAAGCTTCTGTTCGGGCAGACGTCGGCCGTCGTGAAATAGCTTTTTTATAGCAAAACGCGGACACGTAACTTTGCGCCGCTGACAAGCGAGTAGCGATGATCCAAAATGGATTCCGCGGCAGGCTGAACGCGTTCTTCGTCGTCCGCGATTCCCTCCGTCTAGGGGTACTACGACAGGAGACCAAGAACGTGCGTGACGGAATCTCTGTGCTTCGCATCGGCGTCATGTGGGCTGCGCTTGTGGCCGGCAGTTTACTCGATGCGTCGCCGGCGCTCGCGCAGTCCCGCACCGATCCCATGCTGAACAGCTCTCCGTCATGGGATGCCAATCACGACGGCACCTATACCTGCGAGGAGTGGAAGAGTTTCATGGACAGGCTGTTCGTGTCGGCCGACAAGGGGCGCAAGGGTTTTCTCACCCGGCCGGAATTCGATACGGTCAAGAAAGCCGATCCTTCTCTCGCCGAGGCCGATTTCGGCTACTTCGACGAAAACCAGGATGGCAAGATCTCGCGCAAGGAGTTCGTCGACAAGCCGAGCGTGTTCATCCTGCGCTTCGACCGGAACGGCGACTGCCGCGTAACGCCGGAGGAGCTGAAAGCGGCGGCCAATCCGCAATCGGGCGCGCCGCAGGACAAGGCGCGTGACCGGTATCACTGAGCCGCGCCTGAACTCAACAGCAGCGATGGACTTTATCTGGGGCGTCTTACGCGCCGCGGGTGGCGGCACGCTCTCGTTCGACGCGCTCGGTGACGTCTCGCGCCACGGCGACCGAGCCAAGCGTTTCGCTGGCCGCGCCGCCTTTGACGATCGCGAATGTCATTTCGACGTAGAGCTTGCGACCGCTCTTGTGCAAGGCGCGGGTTAGCGTGGGTCGGCCCTGAAGCTTCATGGTGCCGCTGGCCATCGCGGCGTTGAAGCCGCGCCAGTGGGCGGCGCGCAGATGCTCGGGAATAATCAGGTCGAGGTTTTGACCGAGCGCCTCGTCCGACGAAAAGCCGAACAGGACGGTGGCGGCGGAATTCCAGCGCGCGATGTTGCCGGAACGGTCGGCGTAGATCGTCGCATCCGCCGTCTGATCGAGAATGAGTTCCGCGAGTTGGGGACGCACTTCCATGGGAATACCTGTTTGCTTCGATCACAGTGGCCCTTCGCGAACTGCGGTCAACTCGCCCAAGCGCCGACACCATGCTCCGGCCGGCTTTACGCCCCATGATGCGAGACAGGCCGACGTCCGGCGTTACTGGCGTGCAAGTTCCTGCAAGGCAGTCTTCATCTCATTCAAATCATTCAGTGCCTTGCAGCTCTTCAGGAGGGGACCGACTTCCTTTTCGCCCTGCGCTTTCATTCCACGCAACATATATGCCACCGATCGCCGCGCGGCCTCTTCGAGTTCCAGTCGCTTTTGCGTTTGCAACGGCTTGGCAATGGTCGCTTCGACTTCCATGGTCCCTTCCTGGGCCTGAACGTAGCCTTTCTTGGATTCAGGATTGGATGTTTGGGTCGAAAGGCCGCCATACATCAGCGAGCATTCGGAAATTCGGCGCACCACCTTTTCGCGGAGGGCGTCGCTCTCCTTGCTTTCATTGATGGCGTTGTTGAGCGCCGCAGTGACGTCGAGTGCCGCCCACGTGGTGTCGCCCCGAGCAGGTTTTTGTGGATCTGCCGCAGCGGGTTTTTGTGCGCTCGCCAACTGCGACGAGATCAAAAGGGCGGATAACACGCCAAAGACCAACAGCAAGATCAGCCTGGGACGGTCGGACATTACTGGTTCCCCCAATCTAGTTTAGCGCGCTGCTAATGGCGTTCAGCGGGTTCGTCAACACGCAAGGCGGGCCTAGGTACGAAAGTTTAGCCGCCGAACCGCGGCAGCGGAACTCGGCTCTGCGCATTTGATGGGATTTATCCGTAATCAGGTCTGCGCCCTGCCCGCGGTCTCCGATGCTGCCTTCCGCAGGCATTCCCGGCACAGGCAATCTTCACCTTCGCGCGGCATCGGCAGCCGTGCGGTTTCTTCCGCGCACCAGCACGTCTTCGATTGCGAGCAGGAAAATTCCGCGCCGCACCGGGAACAAGCGACGCAGCGGGAAGAATCCATTTCTAAACGATTTGTCATGAATGAGAACGAAACTTCGCCGCGTTTTTCATGTCCGGTTCATCGCTTGCGGCGCGTAATATACGCGCTGCCCGACTGAAGGAAAGTCACTCAGGGAAAACGCAAGATGACCCGCGATCCGCAAGCCGCCTTGACGGCGCTGAACCGTTTTGGTTTTGGTGCGCGCGGCGGCGCCGCGGGCGACTTCGTCAACGCGGCCTCCGATCCGCGTGGCTTCGTCAAGGCCGACCTTCAGCGTCCCGCCGCCCCGCGGTTGGAAATGCCGGGATTGCAGCCGACCCCCGCGCTGGCCGAGATGGTGTTTGCCTATCAGGCCGAGGTGAAGCAGGCCCCCCATGCCGCGAAGGCCAATGCGACGACTGCGACAGCGATTGCCGAGGCGGCGCCATCTGCTGACGCGAAGCCGGCCGCCGCGAAGATGGCCTCCGCCGATATGTCGAGCAAGATGGCGTCGATGGACATGCAGCCGAAAGGCAATGCCGACGCGTTGATGCGAGAGAACGAAGGCGCCAAACCCAAGGCGCCGAAGCCGCTCAATGTCATCCAGAGGACTTTTCGCGCCGAGGCGCTGGCGAGGGTGCAGCGGGCGCTACAGGCCGATTGCGGGTTCGGCGAGCGTCTCGTGACGTTCTGGTCCAATCACTTCTGTGTCTCTGCGGCGAAGGGCCAGCTGGGACGGATGTGGGCAGGATCGTTCGAGCGCGAAGCGATCCGCCCGCACGTGTTCGGGCGTTTCCATGAGATGTTGATGGCGGTGGAGCAGCACCCGGCGATGCTGTTCTTCCTCGACAACCAGCAATCGCTCGGGCCGGACTCGCGCGCCGGGCAAAACCGCAAGCGCGGCCTGAACGAAAATCTCGCGCGCGAAATCATGGAATTGCACACGCTCGGCGTCGGCAGCGGCTACACCCAGGCCGACGTGACGTCTTTGGCGCGCATCATCACGGGCTGGACCTTTGTCGGCCGGCAAGGAAAGCTCGGTCCGCCCGGCACCTTCCTGTTCAACGCCCACGCGCATGAGCCGGGGCCTCAAACCCTGCTCGGCAAGACCTATCCAGACAGCGGCCTCGCGCAAGGCGAGGCGGCGCTCGCCGACATCGCGCACCACCCGGCGACCGCGAAATTCATCGCCGCCAAATTCGCCCGCCACTTCGTCGCCGACGATCCGCCGCCGGCGTTGACGGCGCGGCTGCATGACGTGTTTCGCAAGACCGACGGCGATCTGCTGGCGCTCGCCACCACGCTGGTCGATTCCGACGACGCCTGGCAGGTGCCGTTGACCAAGATGCGCAGCCCTTATGAATATCTGATCGCGACAGGGCGCCTGCTGGATCACATTCCGGACGAGCCCGGCCGCTATCTCGGCGGTCTCAACATGCTCGGCCAGCCGTTATGGGCGCCGTCAGGGCCGAATGGATTCCCCGACACCAATGCAGCCTGGGCCGCGCCGGAAGGCATGAAGCTGCGGCTCGACATCGCGGCGGAAGTCGCCTCGCGTGTCGGCGACAATGTCGATCCGCGCGATCTGCTCCAACTCGTGGCCGCCGGTGCATCGTCGCAGGACACGCGTCACACCATCGAGCGCGCGGAATCGCGGCAGCAGGCGCTAGCGCTTTTGTTGATGTCGCCGGAATTCCAGAGGAGATGACAGCAATGGAAACAAATGTGGATTGCTGCGAAAACCGGCGGCTGGTCACCTCACGCCGCGCCTTTCTTCTCGGCGGCGCCTCGTTTGCCGCCTGGGCTTACTTGCCGAAATTCGCCCGCGCCGCCGACGGGCGCGACCCGCGCCTGATCGTCGTCATTTTGCGCGGCGCGCTCGATGGTCTTGCCACGGTGGCGCCGGTCGGCGATCCCGATTACGCCGCGCTGCACGGCTCGATCGCGCTCACATCCGATGGCCCGCATGCGGCAACCATGCTGGACTCGTTCTTCGTGCTGCATCCGTCGATGCCGGAATTCGCGCGGATGTACCGTGACAAACAGGCCGCGGTGATCCATGCGGTGTCGACGCCCTATCGCGACCGCTCGCATTTCGACGGCCAGGATGTGCTCGAGAGCGGCTTTGCCGGCCCCGGCCGCGTGCAGTCCGGCTGGCTCAATCGTGCGCTCGAGGGGTTGCCCAAGGGCGAGCATGTCGCGAACGGCCTTGCGATCGGGGCGACCACGCCGCTAGTGCTGCGCGGTGCGGCGCCGACCGTCGGCTGGGCGCCGGCGACCTTGCCGCCGGCCGCCGATGATACCGCCGTGCGCCTGCTCGATCTCTATCAGCACCGCGATCCGGCGCTGGCGTCTGCGCTGAGCCAGGGTCTGCAACTGGAGAAGGCCGCGCTTGGCGAGGACATGAAGGCCAAGCCCGGCGGCAACAACGTCGCCGCGATGCGGCTGGTGGCGCGCGGCGCCGCCAAGGTGATGGCGGCCGACGACGGCCCGCGCATTGCCGCGCTCGCCTTCGACGGCTGGGATACTCACGCCAATGAAGGCGGGCCGGTCGGGCGCCTGGCGCAACTGCTGTCGGGCCTCGACGGCGCGCTCGGCGACTTCCAGAGCGGACTTGGCGAGCGTTGGCGCGACACCGTGGTGGTGGTCGCCACGGAATTCGGCCGCACCGCGCGCATCAACGGCACCGAGGGCACCGACCATGGCACCGGCACCGTCGCGCTGCTTGCAGGCGGCGCGGTGAAGGGCGGTCGCGTGATAGCGGACTGGCCGGGATTGAAAGTCGCCAATCTCTATGAGGGCCGCGACCTCGCGCCGACGACCGACCTGCGCGCGGCGCTCAAGGGCGTCCTGCGCGATCATCTCGGCATCGGCGAAGCCCTGCTGGCGACGAACGTCTTCCCCGACAGCGCGGCCGTGAAACCGATGCAGGGGCTGGTGGGTTGACGAAGTCATTCCGGGGCGCGCGTAGCATCGATCCCGGGATTCTGGTGCTTCGCACCATCCCGGAAATGACTGCGGTTACTTCGTAATCCGGTCGTTCTCCGCCATGTCTTCCGCGCTGAGGCGCCAGGTGGTCGCTTTGGCGTTCTGCTCGACCTGTTCGACGCGGGTGGCGCCGGCGATCACGCTGGCCACCTGCGGCCGCGCCGCGAGCCAGGAGAAGGCAAGTTCGAGCATGGTGTGGCCGCGCCCATCGGCAAAAGCGCGCAGCTCCTCGACGATCTCCTCGTTGCGCGGCGTGACATAAATATCCCGCAGCCGCTGCACCTTGCCGAGGCGTGTATCGTCGGGCGCAGCCTGGCCGCGTTTGTATTTGCCGGTCAGAAGACCGCTGGCGAGCGGGAAGAAGGGCAGCAAGCCAAGTTTGTATTCCTGAGCGGAAGGGAGCAGGTCCCTCTCGCCGCTTGTGGTGCAGGGGCTTCAGATCGGCGGTACTAGCCCCGCATTGTAGCGCGGTCGTGACACGGAGATTTATCCACAGCCGATCTTCAAGCCGGCGGTTGCCCGGCCGGCGATGAATTGCCCGCAAGCAGGAGCCTGCCCGTCAAAATACCTTGCGATAGACGATGAAGCCGGAGCGCTCGGCGAGCTTGTCGTAAAGCGCTTGCGCGGTGTGATTGGTCTGGTGCGTTTGCCAGTATACGCGGGGTGTCCCGGCCAGCCGCGCCCGCTCGTAGACTTCGCTGATGAGCGCGCCGCCGACCCCTCGTCCGCGCGCGGATGCATCGGTGAAGAGATCCTGCAAGTAACAGACAGGTTCGATCGCGGTGGTCGAGCGGTGAAACAGATAATGCGCAAGCCCCACAAGCCGGCCGCCGCTCTCGGCGATGAGCGCATGCACCGGCTCATAGGCGTCGAAGAAACGCGCCCACGTCATTCTGGTGATATCAAGCGAAAGCGCAGTCGAACCAGAGCGGCCGTAGAAGGCGTTATAGCCATCCCACAGCGGCAGCCATTGTTCGTAATCGGAACGTGCGGCGGAGCGGACGAGGAGTTCATCGGGCATAGGTGCGTGACCGGCGAAAGGGATTGGATCAGCCGGTTTAAGCGGCGCGGCGGGATCGATCAATCCGATTTTATTTCGTCACCGCTATTCGGCCGCGTGCAGATCCCCGGCGGGATTGCGCAACCGGTTCTTGCGCATCAAGCGGTAATATTCCGCGTAGGCGGGATCGTCGGTACGACGGACGAGTTCGGTCACGGGAGTATAGCTCAGCATCCGTCCGCCATCGGGCAAGGCCGTGCAGCTGAAGCGAAGCACCTGTCCGTCCCGGAGATTGATGTTGATCGGCGTTGAATCGCCGGTTCGCATCTTTTCGGTGCGCTCCGCGATGAAGGCAGTCAATTCCTCTTCGGGCATTTCGTAGGCGCCGGTGTCGCGGCCGTGATACATCAGCGCGATGAAGGGCGGCTTGCTGTCGGCCTTCTCGTCCGACAGCGCGAAATAGTCGCGAAAGGCGCGGTTGATGAATTCGGCGCGGGTGTCGGAATCGAGCAGCACGATGCCGATGTCGACCTGGTCGAGCGCCGCTGAAAGCCGCTCGGCGGTCGCGTGGTGACGGCGCTCCCAGGAAAGCGTGTCGATCAGTTTTTTCCGCAACAGCCCGGTCAGGACCGCCGTACCGACCACGGCGACCGCGAGCATCGTCAAGCGGGTAATGTCCGCGGTCGAATAGCCGAAGGAATGGCCCAGACGCGCGCCGCGGACCAGCAGGATCAGCGCGCCGGAAACGAGGGCGAGTATAGCGCTGACCAGGCTCGAGCGAAGGCCGGAGAGCGAGCCGGCAAGCGCCACGATGCAGACGAACAGCGGCGCGGGATTGGGGACGGCGAACAGCAGCCGGTCGAGAGCAAGTGCGATCAATGCCGTTGCTGCGGTGAGGGCCGGTCCGGAAACAGCACGCCAGTCGAACTGCATGACTAGAACTCCGACTCCGAAGTTCGCAAGCTATTGCGGCCCCGCCGATGCGAACTTCGGAATCAAAGGAGCTCTAGCAACTTACTGTTTTGAGTAGCGGCTTTGAATTTGAAGTTCCTATAACGAACTCACCTCGAAACTGATAGGAACTTCAAATTCGCCGCACTAGTGCCCACTTTCCGAAGTTCGTGCTCCATCGCAGCGCCCACCTTCACGAACTTCGGAAAGTCATGGGCCCTAGCAAACTTATTGATTCTAGTACCGCTTTATCGATCTGAAGTCCCTGATCGAATTTCGCCGCTTGTGGTGCAGGGACTTCAGATCGGCGGTACTAGTCTCGTTTGCTCACGAGAATGAGACGGGCAGTTTGATGGAAAGCTGTGCGTTGTCAGCGACGTTTCGCGTCCTAACCTTAAGGAGGCGTTGACGCGCCCAGGACAACTATCAGAACAACCATTCGGCTATTTTGCCTCGAATGGTATCGATCGGCCGGAAGCCGGCTCTCCCGTCCGGGGGCAGGACTTGCCTGATCCCGCCTGTCCGCAAGCCAGATCTTGTAAGCCAGGCTCGGCAGAATTGTACGAATTCCGGAATCGGGACGCGAGCGCATCGTCGCCGCGCGTACCTTCGGCAATCAGCAACGATGCCGCCACCAGGGTAGCCGCCACCAGCGCTGCCGTGACCAATGCCGTCGGAGACTTCATCACATCCTTGTCCGATCGCGATTCCAATCGTCGCGTAGGCCGCCGAAGCAAATGGCTCGAAAAATGGGGCTAAACCGAAATGGGTATTGCCGCGTCGAGCTTGCTCGAAAGCACTGCGAGGGTGACCATCAGGCAAAGCGACCGCGAAGCGATGGCCAGCGAAGTCGCCACCGCGTCCCTCGGCCGCGTCGATGCGATGGCCATTGCCGAGCCACTAAAGCCGGCCGGGCTCAAAAACCGGATCATGGACGAATAAATCCCTGTACGAACGGGCGAATCACTCCGCGCGGTGGGATTTTGTGACAATTTTCACCGGCAAGATTGCGGCGGGGCGGTCGTCAAAGCGGCAGAAATGCGGCGAAACGGGCCGTTATGCCCATGATCCCCGCAATTCGTCCCAGCTTTTGTGGACCTTACGCCTCGGCGGCCGCCTGGTGGTCCGGCTCCAGCATTCTACCGACAGGCAGCCAGTCCATCGTCACGAATCCGTGGACTTGCTCGACCCGCTTCAGCCAGTCGCGGATCGCCGGAAAGGTCGAGAGGTCGTAGTCGCACTTCTCGGCGACATGGGTGTATCCGTAGAGTGCGATGTCGGCGATCGTGAACTGGCCTGCGGCGAAATAGTCGTGGGTCTTGAGGTGATTTTCCATGACCTGAAGTGCGGCATAGCCGCGCTCCATCCAGTCTTCCAGCGCATGCGTTTGCAGGTCGCGACCGCCTCTGACCAGCGCAAGCCAGAAATACGCCGCGCCGATGTTCGGCTCCAGCGCATGCTGTTCGAAGAACATCCATTGCAGCGCCTCTGCGCGCTCGACCGGCGACTCCGGTGCAAGCGATGTGCCGCGGGCGACATACCAGAGGATCGCATTGGACTCGGCGAGATAACGGCCGTCAGCAACCTCCAGTAAAGGAACCTGTCCGCTCGGATTCTTCGCGAGAAAGTCCGGCGTGCGGCTCTCGCCGCGCAGAATGTCGATCTCGATTGCGCGATAGGGGGCGTTGAGCAGAGCAAGCGCAAGGCGAACCTTGTAGCTGTTGCCCGAGCGCTGCATGGAATAGAGATTGTACATTGCGAAACAGTTCGACCTGTGTGAGAGCGGGCGGGCAGCTAGTGCGGTGAATTTGAAGTTCCTATCAGTACCCGCAACTTGGCCAAACAATGATGCCGATGCGCGTGCACCGCAAGGGTTGAACCTGGAAAAGGTCAAAAACCTCTACTGCACTGCAACGATGAAGAAGTTCATGCTAACAACATGGCGCGCTGATGCTGTCTCAATTTGAGTCGCCATGCCATGGCCGTTGGCAGATGTTCCTTAGCTCTCGCCGATCGAACGAATAACCCGCGCCGGATTTCCGCCGACAAGACTGTTCGGAGCAACGTTCCTGGTAACGACCGAACCCGCAGCCACAACCGAGTTCTCACCCACCGTCACCCCGCCGATGACGGTCGCACCGGCTGCGATCCAGACGTTTCGTTCGATCACGATCGGCTTTCCGATCGTGATCGAGCGGCGCTGCGATGGTTCGAGGGGATGGCCCGCCGTGATGATGTTGACGTTTGGCCCGATCAACACATCGTTGGCGATGTCGAGGCCGCCAAGGTCATAAAAGGTGCAGTTCTGATTGACGAAGACATTATGCCCGACGCGGATTTCGTCGCCACCGGCCGTGTAGAACGGCGGGATCAGCAAAAAGCTTTCGTCCACCTTCTTGCCTATCAGCTGGCTGAACAGTGCCCGAATTTCGTCCGCATCGTTGAAGGTCAGACGGTTGAGCGCAGCGGTGATCGCCATCGCTCGCTTGACGTTTGCCAGCATGGCCGCCGATTCCGGCGTCCGCCGGTGAATGATCCTGGTGCCGTTCGCATTCGACATCGCAATTTTCCTTGAGGCCGCCGCCGGGCATTGCGGTTCAGCGCACGAGGGCGGTACCGCGATTCGCTAACAGTAGCCACAAGGCGGAAGGGCCGGAATCCACGCAATACCGGAATTCAAACCAGGACGCTGAAGTCCCCGATCGAATTCGACGCTTGTGGTGCAGGGACTCAGATTGGCGGTACTAGCCTACGCGGCCGCGGCCGATGGCGCGCCAAGTGGGCTCGGCTTTCGATCGTCCAGGGCGTGATGGAGGATCGCGGCGTAAAGCAGCAGGAGGACCGACAGGCCGAGCGGAATGCCTGTGATCTTGGCGATGCCGCGCGAAAGCAACGGTACGATCCAGGCCGCGGCCAACAGGCTGATGTCGAAGCTGCGGAATCCGCGTGCGCGCCCAAGTCGCGCGAGATAGGCAATCGCAAGACCGGCAACCACAAGGTCATAGTCGAGCATATAAGGCGTTGCGAGCAGGCTTGCCGCGGCCAGCGCCGCGGCCTTGAGTTCGAAAGCGGCATCGCTGCGCCACAGCCAGGCGAGCGTGGCAGCAAGCGCTATGCTGAGCGTGGCTTGCACCGAGTAGGCCAGCAGGACGCTACCGCCCCACATCCGCACCGCTGCAAACGCGCTCGGCAATTTCTCGAAGCCGACGCTGCCGTGCTCCAGCAGGACCTTGCGAGACATTTCGGTCGAAGCCAGGAATGCCGTCCACGCATCGGTGCCGAAGAAGAGCCAGGAAAACGCCACAAGCGCCATCGTTGTTGCCGCGGCGGAAGCAATCACCCGCCATCGGCCGGCGGCGAGTAGCGCGATGGGGATAACGAGCGCAAATTGCGGCTTGTAACAAAGTAGACCGATGCACAGGCCCGAGACAACCGGTCGCTCCAGCGTCACCAGTGCGGCTCCCAGAAGGGCTGCGGTCATAAAGCCGTTCTGACCATGACCGAGATTGATGAAGACGGCGGGAAAGGCCGCTGCCGCCGGCAGCCAGTTCCGCGCGAACACGGGATCTCGCCGACGCGCCGGCGCAAGGATCGCCGCGATGACCATGAGGTAGAGCGCAAGGCCGGCCGCCTGAAACAGCGCCAGCGCGAGCGGATAGGGTAACAGCGCAAGTGCTGCTGCGATGAGGAGGAAGACGGGTGGATAATTCCAGCTGTAGTAGGGCGTCTTTTCGCCGAACTGTCTCTGCTCGCGGGCGTGATGGGCGGACGGCGCGTAGGCATCGGCCGCGTGTCCCTCGAGCGTGAGCGAGCCGGCGGCATAGAAGCTCGAGAAGTCGGTTCCGATCGGCTTGCCGTTGCGGTCGATCAGGCCGTCCGACAGGCCGATCCAGACCATCGTCGCAACGGCGTAGAGGGCGAGCAGGATCAGGCTGTAATTGCGCATGCGCGGGCGCGTCAGCCAATCGCCAGATCGCAGGCCTTGCCAGAAATGAGCCATTTCGCCGCAGAATTTTATGAATGTTGCGCGAGAAGTTAACGGGGGTCGTTTAACGATCCCTAAAGTTTGGCCTTTTGGCGCAAGCTTCTTGCGATGCTACGGGCCTGGTCTTACTGTGGCGTGCATTCCACTCAACTCGAGTCGTGCTGCTTTTGAGCACACGACGTTTGCCAGGAGATCATGATGCCCTTCCTGTCCGCTGCGCTTGACCGTGTGAAGCCGTCCGCGACCATCGCGGTCACGGATAAAGCACGCGAGCTGAAAGCGGCGGGGCGCAACGTGATCGGCCTTGGCGCCGGCGAGCCCGACTTCGACACGCCCGCCAATATCAAGCTCGCGGCGATCCACGCGATCGAGGCCGGCAAGACCAAGTACACTGCGGTCGACGGCATCCCCGAGCTGAAGCAGGCGATCGCCGCCAAGTTCGAACGCGAGAACGGACTGTCCTACAAGGCGAACCAGATCATCGTCGGTACCGGCGGCAAGCAGGTGCTCTACAATGCGCTGATGGCGACCATCAATCCCGGCGACGAGGTGATCATCCCCGCACCGTATTGGGTGAGCTATCCGGAGATGGTGGCGCTCGCCGGCGGCGAACCCGTTTCCATCGTTTGCACGGCGGAGCACGGATTCAAGCTGCAACCCGCTGACCTCGAGAAGGCGATAACGCCGAAGACCAAGTGGATCATACTCAACTCGCCGTCGAACCCGACCGGCGCGGCCTATACGCGCGCCGAAATGAAGGCGATCACCGATGTGTTGGTGAAGCATCCGCAGGTGTGGGTGATGACCGACGATATGTACGAGCATCTGGTCTACGACGACTTCGTGTTCACGACGCCGGCGCAGATCGAGCCGAAGCTGTACGATCGCACGCTGACCGTGAACGGCGTTTCCAAAGCCTATTGCATGACCGGCTGGCGCATCGGCTATGCCGGCGGTCCCGTGCCGCTGATCAAGGCGATGTCGACGATCCAGTCGCAGTCGACGTCGAACCCGTCATCGATCGCGCAATGGGCCGCGGTCGAGGCGCTCAACGGTCCGCAGGATTTCATTCCGGCGAACAACAAGGTGTTCAAGGAGCGGCGCGACCTCGTGGTGTCGATGCTCAACCAGGCCAAGGGCATCGATTGTCCGCGGCCGGAAGGCGCCTTCTACGTCTATCCGTCCTGCGCCGGCACGATCGGCAAGACCGCGCCGTCCGGCAACGTGCTCGGCAACGACCAGGACTTCGTCACCGAGCTTCTGGAAAGCGAGGGCGTCGCGGTGGTGCAGGGCTCGGCATTCGGATTGGGGCCGGCGTTCCGCATCTCCTACGCCACCAAGACCTCGGACCTCGAGGACGCCTGCAAACGCATCCAGCGTTTCTGCGGCAATCTGCGCTAGGGCAAGAAAATCTCTCCGTGTCTCGGACGCGCGGGCAGCAGCGCCTCTTGGCGCTGCACCGCAGAGCCGGGATCCGCCAACATGGACCCCGGATCTGCGGTGCACGACTTCGTCCTGCGCCGCGCTGTCTGGAGCTAACGCCAAACTTATGCCATAGAGAAGATGCGCGCCCTCTCGATTGCCTGGGTCCGCGTTCGTCTTTTCGACTCGCATCACATCTTTGGTCGGAGATTTCTTCATGCGTCGTTTCATCATTCTTGCCGGCATTGCCGCCGCTACGCTTGCTGCGTCCGTGACCGGCGCATCTGCCCAGCAACCGGATCGCATCCAGGTCGGCGTGCTGGAATGCCGGGGCGGGGCGAGCATCGGCTTCATCGTGGGGTCCGTCACCAATCTCGGCTGTGTGCTCCGCGTCAACGGCAGGCCTGACGACTTCTACGTCGCCACCATTCGAAAGGTCGGCGTCGATCTCGGCATCACGCAGGAGACCGCGCTTGCGTGGGGCGTATTCGCGCCGACGAAGTGGCTCGGTTCGGGCGATCTTTCCGGCAACTATGCCGGCGCGCACGGCAGCGCGGCTATCGGTGTGGGCGCTGGCGGCAACGTACTGGTCGGCGGCTCCAACAATTCGATCGCGCTTCAGCCGCTCAGCCTGCAAGGTCAGGTTGGTCTGAGTGTCGCTGCCGGTTTGGAAAGTCTGGAACTCCGTCCCGGCAGATAAGGCTGACGATTTCTCGATCCGCCGCCTCGCCACGGGGCGGTGCGGAACGATGCGTTGGTCGATGCACCGCAGCGATTTTCCTCCTTGCCAAATCGATGACGGAGGAAGAGCATACGCTGTTGCCGACCCAATCACGGGCCGAGCTCCACATGAGGAGGCGGCAATGGGACAAGACGTCAGAAGTCCCCGAGGTCCACGGTGCATCGCGCTGGTGGGCCCTTTCCAAAGCGGTAAAACTACACTTCTTGAAGCAATACTGGCGCGAACGGGCGCCACCTCGCGCGCCGGTAGCGTCGATTCCGGAACGTCCGTAGGCGACTCCAGCCCGGAGGCCCGCCATCACAAGATGGGCACTGCGTTAACGGCTGTCACCACCAGCTTCATGGGCGATAGTTACACTTTTATCGATTGTCCCGGTTCGGTTGAATTCGCACACGACATGCGCTCGGTCCTTCCCGCCGTCGACGCCGCGGTCGTGGTCTGCGAGGCCGACGAGAAGAAGCTGCCGCAGCTTCAGATCATCCTGCGCGAGCTGGAAGACTTCGACATTCCGCGTTTCCTGTTTCTCAACAAGATCGACCGCGCCAACAAGCGCATCCGCGAAACGCTCGCGACCCTGCAGCCGGCGTCACGCATTCCGCTGGTGCTGCGCCAGATCCCGATCTGGAACGGCGACCTCATCGAAGGTTTTGTCGATCTCGCGCTCGAACGCGCTTTCGTCTATCGCGAGCACAAGGCGTCCGAAGTCATCACGCTCGACGGCGGCAACCTCGACCGCGAGAAGGCAGCGCGCTTCTCGATGCTGGAAAAGCTCGCCGATCACGATGATGCGCTGATGGAGCAGCTGCTCGAGGACATCGCGCCGCCGCGCGATGCCGTGTTCGACGACCTCGCCCGCGAACTGCGCGAAGGGCAGATCTGTCCGGTGCTGCTCGGCTCCGCCGCGCGCGAGAACGGCGTGCTGCGCCTGATGAAGGCCCTGCGGCATGAGGCGCCGGGCGTCGCTGAAACCGCCAAGCGGCTCGGCGCTGCTTCGTCGAAGGATATGCTCGCCTATGTCTTCAAGACCGTGCATTTGCAGCACGGCGGCAAGCTGTCCTATGCGCGCGTGCTCACGGGGCGGCTCGACGATGGCGCCACGCTGCATGCTTCTTCGGGCGAAGCCGGGCGTGTGTCGGGCGTCTCGGTGCTTCACGTCGGCCAGGACAACAAGCGCTCGTCCGCCGAAGCCGGCGAGACCGTCGCGCTCGGCAAGCTCGATACGGCGAAGACCGGTGACACTCTGTCGAGCGGCAAGACCGCGCCACAGGCGCTGGTCCAGGTTGAACCATTGGCGGCGGTGCTCGCGATGGCGGTCGCGGCCGCCGACCGAAAGGACGACGTCAAGCTCGGCCAGGCCTTGCTGCGGCTGAACGAGGAAGATCCGTCTTTGACCATGGTTCAGAATCCGCATACTCACGACAGCGTGCTGTGGGGGCAGGGCGAAATGCATCTGCGCGTTGCACTGGAGCGTTTGCGCGATCGGTTCGGCATCAATGTCAAATCGCATCCGCCTGCGATCGGCTATCAGGAAACCATCCGCAAGCCGATCACCCAGCGCGGCCGGCACAAGAAGCAATCCGGCGGTCACGGTCAGTTCGGCGACGTCGTGCTCGATATCAGGCCGCTGCCGCGCGGTACCGGCTTCGAGTTCCACGAGAAGGTCGTCGGAGGCGCGGTGCCGCGGAATTACATTCCGGCCGTCGAGGAAGGCGTCGTCGACGGCTTGCTGCGCGGACCGCTCGGCTTCCCGGTTATCGACGTTGCGGTGACGCTGACCGACGGCTCCTACCACAGCGTGGATTCGTCTGACCTTGCATTCCGGACCGCGGCGCGGATCGGCCTTGGCGAAGCGCTGCCGCAGTGCCAGCCGGTGCTGCTGGAGCCGATCCATATCGTCGAGATTGTCTGCCCGACGGATGCGACCGCGAAGATCAACGCCATCCTGTCGGGACGGCGCGGACAAATTCTCGGCTTCGACACCCGCGAGGGCTGGCCGGGATGGGATCGCGTGCGCGCGATGATGCCGGAGGCCGAGATCGGCGAACTGATCGTTGAACTGCGATCGGCCACGGCAGGTGCCGGCAGCTTCACGCGGCAGTTCGACCGCATGGCCGAGGTGACGGGGCGCGCCGCCGACCAGATCATCGCCGCCCATCGCGTCGCGGCCTGATTGCCGGTTGATTTCACTGACGCGCCGCTCTTGTCTCGGCGAGGGCGGCGCGCATTTATTTGTCGTTGTCCATTCCTTTGATCGTGTTTCCCGATGCTTGAATCACGCCGTGATATTGCACTGGCCTGTACGTTGAGCGCGCTCGCCGGCTATGTCGACGGCATCGGTTACATTCACCTCGGCGGTCTGTTCGTCTCGTTCATGAGCGGCAACTCGACGCGGCTGGGTGTCAGCATTGCGAAGGCGAATTGGTCGAACGCGGGCATTGCGCTGGGCCTGATCGTGCTGTTCGTGGCAGGTGCGGCGGCGGGCAGCGTCATCGTGCTCGGACGCAGTGCTTATCGGCAGGCCTGGGTGCTCGTCACCGAAGCTCTGTTGCTGGCGGCGGCCGGGCTCTCTTATGAACACGGCCATTCCCCGCTCGCCATCGCGGCGATCGTGCTGGCGATGGGGCTGGAAAACGCCGTGTTTCAGATCGACGGCGGCGGCGGACTCGGGCTCACTTACGTGACCGGTGCTCTGGTCAAGGTCGGACAACTCATTGGCGCAGCGTTGAGTGGCGGACAGCGCTGGGCCTGGATGCCTAATCTCTTGCTATGGGCGGCACTGGTGCTGGGATCGGCTTGCGGCGCGCTGGCCTATTTCTGGATCAAGCTATCGGCGGTCTGGTTTGCCGCCGGTTTCGCGCTGGCGCTCGGCGCGGTTGTCGCCGGCGTCCGCCCGCGGCATTGACTCGCCATTGACTCGGAAACCGTGTTGGCCGATGTGGGGAATGAACCGCGGCGACGCCGCAACAGGATCGATTGATGGCCTCTATTACCAAGTCTCGCGCAGCATGTCTGATCGGCTGGCCGGCGGCGCATTCGCGCTCGCCGCTGATCCATCATTACTGGTTGCGTCAACTTGGCATCGAGGGCGGCTACAGCATCGAAGCGATTCCGCCGGAAGGTTTTGCGGAGTTCGTCCAGCATCTGACGGTGCACGGCTTTGTCGGCGCCAATGTCACCATCCCGCACAAGGAACGCGCGCTGGCGCTGACGACGCCCGATGCGCGGGCGCGCGCGGTCGGTGCGGCCAACACGCTGTGGTACGACGGCAACGAATTGCGCTCGACCAATACCGATATCGAAGGCTTTGTCGGCAACCTCGATGCATCTGCGAAGGGCTGGGATGCCGCTGGTGATGCACTGGTGTTAGGCGCCGGCGGTTCCTCGCGCGCGGTGGTGTTTGGACTGCTTGAGCGCGGCATCAAGCGCATTCATCTGGCCAACCGGACTGCCGAGCGATCGCAGGCGCTGGCGGATCAGTTCGGAGCGTCCGTGAGACCAATTCCGTGGGATGAAATCAATCGGGTGCTGCCGCAAGCAGGCCTGCTGGTCAACACCACCTCGCTCGGCATGCACGGCCAGCCCACGCTTGATGTTGATGTCGGCCTGCTTCCGCGCGAGGCGATCGTTGCCGATCTTGTCTATGTCCCGCTCGATACAGCCTTGTTGCAGGCGGCACGCGCGCGCGGGCTGAGAGTGGCCGACGGCCTCGGGATGCTCCTGCATCAGGCGATGCGCGGCTTTGAATTGTGGTTCGGGCAACGGCCACAAGTGACGGCCGAATTGCGGGCTTTGGTCGAGGCCGATCTCAGGGGCGTTTGATCGCGCGCAACCAACCGCGTCAGCGTAGGACACGACGGCCTGATGCCGCCGATGTAACGACCCCGCCGCGTCCTGCGTAAGTATAGCAGGACCAGGCTCCCCGCCGGTCCGGAATAACCCCGCTTTGGCGGGGTATTCCCCTTTATTCGCAGTTCCGGCCTAAACCTTTGAGGGACAGACCATGCCGAAATCTTCTTCCTGGCTGCCGCGTTCGCTTGTGGCCTCGCTCGCCGCCGTCTCCGTGCTCATATCGAGCGCCTGGGCCCAGCAGTCGCCGACACCCACGCGCATCCGCGGCACCATCGAAAGCATCGATGGCAAGACGCTGAACATCAAGACCCGCGAGGGCACCGATGTGAAAGTGAACATGACCGACGATATCGGCGTCATCGGCATCGCCAAGACGTCGCTATCGGAGATCAAGCCGGGCAGCTACATCGGCGTGTCGGCGATGCCGCAGCCCGACGGCAGCCAGAAGGCGCTCGCCGTTCACATCTTCCCGGAAGCCATGCGCGGCGCGTCCGAAGGCTTCAAGCCCTGGGATCTGCGTCCGAATTCGACGATGACCAATGCCACCGTCGCGCAGACTGTTGCCAGCGTCGATGGCCATGATATCCAGGTCAAGTACAAGGACGGCGAGAAGAAGGTCGTGGTGCCGCCGGGTACGCCGATCGTCGCATTCGTCGGCGGTGAAAAATCCGAGATCAAGCCGGGCGCCAAGATCATCATCTTCGGCGCCAAGAAAAAGGACGACGGCTCGCTCGAGACCAACCGCATCGGCGTCGGCCTCAACGGCATCACCCCGCCGATGTGACGTCTTTGTCTACGCGTGCGTAGACAAAGACGTCATTCCGGAGCGTCGCGATGGCGACGAATCCGGAATCTCGAGATTCCGGGCTCGCGCTTTGCGCGTCCCGGAATGACTCGGTGGAATTGCCTTCGGTCATTGCCGGGCTTGATGTTCCAGCAATCCATCCGACTTCAGTGAATTTTGCAAAAATGATGGATGCGCGGGCATAGGCGAGCGAAAGCGACGCCGTTCTTCGAACGGCTATGGCCCGCGCATGACAGCGAGTAGCCTACACCGCTATCACGTGGTCGTCGATTTCGGCGATGGTGTTGACGCCGCACAGCCCCATCGTGGTCAAAAGCTCGTTGCGGATGATGTCGATCGCCTTGGTGACGCCGGGGCCGCCATAGGCGCCGAGGCCGTGCACATAGGCGCGGCCGATCATGCAGGATTTGGCGCCATGCGCAAGCGCCCGCACCACGTCCTGGCCAGAGCGAATGCCGCCGTCGAACATCACCTCCATCTTGTCGCTGACCGCATCGACGATTTCCGGCAACGCGGCGATCGAGGACGGCGCGCCATCGAGCTGGCGGCCGCCGTGGTTGGAAACGACAAGCGCCTGGGCGCCGGTCTTGGCGGCCTCGTTGGCATCCTCCGCGTCGAGAATGCCCTTGAGAACCAGCTTGCCCGGCCAGATGCTGCGGACCCATTCGACATCCTTCCAGTTCAACGTGGTGTCGAATTGCGTTCCGATCCAGGTGCCGAGCGCGGTGATGTCGTCCGTGCCTTTCAAATGACCGACGAGATTGCCGAAGGTGCGGCGCTTGCCGCGCAGCACGCCGGCGACCCAGGCCGGCTTGGTGGCGAAATCGACCAGTTTCGACAGCGACCATTCCGGCGGCACGGTCATGCCGTTCTTGATATCGGCATGGCGCTGCCCGATCACCTGGAGATCGACGGTGAGCACCAGCGCGCTGCACTTGGCAACCATCGCGCGTTCGATCAGCGCCTTGATGAAACCGCGGTCCTTCATGACGTAGAGCTGAAACCAGAATGGCTTGTCGACACTGGCGGCGACATCCTCGATCGAACAGATCGACATCGTGCTCAGCGTGTAGGGAATGCCCGCAGCCTGCGCGGCGCGGCAGGCATGAATTTCGCCGTCGCTGTACTGCATGCCGGTGAGGCCGACCGGCGCGAGGATCAGCGGCAGCGACGCCGGCTCGCCCAAAATGGTTGTCGAAGGATCGCGCTTGGAGACGTCGACCAGGATGCGCTGGCGCAACTTGATCGCTTGCAGATCCTCGCGGTTCGCCCGCAGCGTCTCTTCGGCATAGGAACCGCGATCGCAATAATCGAAAAATGCCTTGGGAACATTGCGGCGGTGGCGCTCGCGGAGATCCTCGATGCAGGTGATGTGTTTCATGGACGTATTCCGGCCCGGGCTTGTATTGTATTTGGCACTTTGGTTGTCATCTACCATGGCTAGTGGTCCAGTTCTAACATTCGCATCTCTGCTCGGCAGCCACTTTTGCGAATGTTAGAACTAAGGGACCACTAACTACTATAATCTTCAGTGTGGTCTTGGATTTGACATTCGCTTTGAGGACTCGCGGCGATATTGAAGCGAATGTCAAATCGACCACACTGGTGCCCGCGCAACATCAAGCAGAGGACATTCCCATGACCGGACCGCACACGAAGTCCTCCCACGCCGACAAACCCGCCAAGAAATTCCGTGACGAGGCGCTCGAAGACGCGTTGGAGGAAGGTCTGGAGGAGACTTTTCCGGGTTCCGACCCGGTCAATGTCATCCAGCCAGCCCCATCCCGGGAAGACGGCCGGCTGAAGCGCAAGGGCTGAAGTTCCCGAGTCGTTTCTGACGGTGAAGAAAAGCATGTTTATTGTCAATATGTTATACCTATTGCGGGCACCTCACAGGAAATGATTCATCATATTTTTTGAAGTCATTTTAGCCGCAGAGGCATTATAACCCGGTTCGACGTTAGCATTGGGGCTGACAACCCGGCTTCCCGGCCATGGCCGCGAGGAAGTGCGGGTGGTGCTGGGGGTTGTATGAGCCGCAAATATTTCGGAACGGACGGGATTCGGGGCCTCGCCAATGGCCTGATCACACCGGAACTCGCGCTCAAAGTGGGGCAGGCCGCGGGACTCGTGTTTCTGCGCGGCGAGCACCGCCATCGCGTGGTCATCGGCAAGGATACCCGCCTTTCCGGCTACATGATCGAATACGCCATGGTGGCGGGATTCACCTCCGTCGGCATGGACGTGCTGCTGGTCGGCCCGATGCCGACGCCGGCGGTCGCGATGCTGACCAAGTCGATGCGCGCCGACCTCGGCGTGATGATATCGGCCTCTCACAACCTGTTCGAGGACAACGGCATCAAGCTGTTCGGGCCGCAAGGCTTCAAACTGTCCGACGACGTCGAAAAGCAGATCGAGCAGTTGCTCGATGAATCGCTCGACCGCCGTCTGGCGCAGAGCGCAAGCCTCGGGCGCGCCCGCCGTATCGACGGCGTTCACGACCGCTACATCGAATTCGCCAAGCGTACGCTGCCGCGTGACCTCAGCCTCGATGGCTTGCGCGTCGTGGTCGACTGCGCCAACGGCGCCGCCTACAGGGTCGTGCCGGAAGCCTTGTGGGAATTGGGCGCCGATGTCATCTCGATCGGCGTCGAGCCCGACGGCTTCAACATCAACAAGGAATGCGGCTCGACCGCGCCGGAGGCGTTGAGCCGCAAGGTGCGTGAACTGCGCGCCGACATCGGCATCGCGCTCGATGGCGACGCCGATCGAGTGATCCTGGTCGACGAGCGCGGACATCTGGTCGACGGCGATCAGTTGCTCGCCGTGATTGCGCAGAGCTGGAAGGAAGACGGCCGTCTGGCGAAGCCGGGCATCGTCGCAACCGTGATGTCCAATCTCGGTCTCGAGCGCTTTCTCGAAGGGCACGGCATCGAACTCATTCGCACGCCGGTCGGCGACCGCTACGTGCTAGAGCGCATGCTCGCCGGCGGCTACAATCTCGGCGGCGAACCATCCGGCCACATCATCCTGTCTGACTACGCGACCACCGGCGACGGTTTTGTCGCGGCGCTCCAGGTGCTGGCGGTCGTGCAAAGGCTGCGCCGCCCGGTGTCCGAGGTCTGCCACCGTTTCGATCCGCTGCCGCAGATCCTGAAGAACGTGCGCTATCGTTCGGGCAAGCCGCTCGACAATGCCGACGTGAAGTCGGCGATCGATGACGGCGAGAAACGGCTCAACGGCCATGGCCGGCTTCTGGTGCGCTCCTCCGGAACGGAGCCTGTGATCCGCGTGATGGGTGAGGGCGACGATCGCCTGCTGGTCGAGGAAGTGGTCGACCACATCGTTTCCGCACTCGGTCAGGCAGCCGCCTGACGCTCGCAGTTGAGGCGTTCCCCGGCTGCTGCGCGAGCCACGTCGTTGTTTCGACGTGGTGCGCTGCTGATCCGGGGTCCATTGTGCCGCTTAGGTCTCGGCTCAGCGGAGCCGCGCTGCACGCTGCGCCGCGTCCGGGACACGAGGGAGTCGATCCTTCTGCAACACTCTAAATTCACCTCGCGCATCGCTGCCATTTTCTATTGGCGGTGGTCGCAAGACCGCCATCGGCATAGGTAGGGCGCATTGCATTTGCCCGGAATGATCCGTTGAACAAGCCTGTTGTCGTTTCCGAGAAAACCCAGACCGAGCCGGTCATCGTCGACGGCGCTTCGCCTGCACTGACGGCGAGCGCCGCCGGCCCCGCTTACACTGTCCTTGCCGGCATCAGCTTCTCGCACTTCCTCAACGACACCATGCAGTCGCTGATCGCATCGGTGTATCCGATCCTGAAGGACAGCTATGCGCTCGACTTCGCGCAGATCGGAATGATCACGCTGGCGTTCCAGTTCACGGCCTCGCTGCTGCAGCCGCTGGTCGGGCATTTCACCGACAAGAAGGCGCAGCCGTTTTCGCTGTCGATCGGCATGTCCTCGACCTTCTTCGGTCTCTTGCTGCTCAGCGTCGCCCATCAGTATGTCGTGATCCTGGCCGCGGCGGCGCTGATCGGTCTCGGCTCTGCGGTGTTTCATCCCGAGTCGGCGCGGATTGCGCGGCTGGCCTCGGGTGGCCGCTATGGCTTTGCACAATCGGTGTTTCAGCTCGGCGGCAGTTTCGGCACCTCGATGGGGCCGGTGCTGGCGGCGTTGATTGTCGTTCCGTTCGGCCAGCCCTCGATCGCCTGGTTCTCTTCGATCGCGTTTCTTGCCATCGTCGTGCTGTGGAAGATCGGTCAGTGGTACCAGCCGCAGATCATCAAAGCCAGGAAGACCGCCGCGTTCGCTTCGCATCCCGATACGCCGTCACAACGACGCGTGTTGATCGCGCTCGCGGTGCTGGTGGTTCTCCTGATATCGAAGCAGCTCTACGTCTCGAGCCTGTCGAGCTACTACATTTTCTATCTGATGGAGCGTTTCGGCGTTTCGACACAGGCCGCGCAGCTTTATCTTTTCATCTTCCTGGCTGCGAATGCGGTCGGCGCTTTCTTCGGCGGTCCGCTCGGCGATCGCTTCGGCCGCAAGATCGTGATCTGGTTCTCGATCGTCGGCGCGCTGCCGTTCACGCTGGCGCTGCCTTACGCTGGATTGGCGGGGAGTGCGGTGCTGACGGTCTTCATCGGTCTCATCATTTCCTCGACCACGTCGTCGATCATCGTGTTTGCGCAGGAGTTGGTGCCGCACCGGTTCGGCATGATCTCAGGCGTGTTCTTCGGTGTGGCGTTCGGCATCGGCGGCCTGGGCGCGGCGCTGCTCGGCAGGCTGGCCGACCACACCAGCATCGCCTTCGTCTATCAGGTCTGCGCGTTCCTGCCGGCGATCGGATTGCTCGCAGTGTTTCTGCCGAAGATGCAACAAGGGCCGCGGTAGCATTTACTACACGCGGTTCGCCGCGCGCACATTCATACATCATTAGCGATTGTGACGGCCCTCGCCAATTTTGGGCGAGGGAAAATCTTCAGCTATTCTGTTGGAGAAATATCAACCTTAAAAATTAGGGTTAAGCGGCGTTTAAGCATTTGGTGCCATCGTCCCGGCGTGAGTTTTGATGTGGGGCTGTCTGCCTCACGGGCCAAAAGGACGAAGGTTATGCGTGGTGTAAAATTTTTCGTTATCGCCGGAGCGGCATCCTTGTTGTCGTCGATGGCATCCGCCGCCGACATGGCGATCGCGCCTCCGCCGATGCCTTATGCGCCCCCGATCGCCGATTTCGGCGGTTGGTATCTGCGCGGCGATATTGGATTCAGCAACCAGAGCGTCAGCAGCATCCGCAACACCAATGCCGCGCTCTATTCCGGATTGAACTCGTTCCAGGAAACGACCGGCTTCGACACCGGCGGGATCTATCAGATCGGTGCGGGCTATCAGTTCAATCACTGGTTCCGCGCCGACATCACCGGCGAATATCGCGGCAGCGCCAATTTCCATGGGCTCGATCTGATCAGCTTCCCGAACGGCGGCACCACCGGTTTCGGTTCTGACGTTTACACCGCCAGAAAGTCCGAATGGCTATTCCTGGCCAACGCCTATGCTGACCTCGGCACGTGGTGGTGCATCACACCTTACGTTGGCGCCGGCATCGGCACTGCGCGGGTGCAGATCTCGAACTTCCTCGATCAAGGTGTGGGTTCGCTCGCCGGTGGCGGTGTCGGCCCGAGCCTGGTTTCGGCTCAGACCGGGTCGCAGTGGAATTTTGCGTGGGCGTTGCACGCCGGTCTCGCCTACCAGGTCACTCCGGATATGGCGATCGAACTGGGCTACAGCTACGTCAATCTCGGCAACGGCACCACCGGCGTCGACCGCGCGTTCGACGGTTCGGCAGGCGGCCATGTGTTCCAGTTCCACGACATCACCTCGCAGGACGTGAAGCTCGGCGTGCGCTGGGATCTCTGGAGCCCGCCTGCCTATGCGCCGCCCCTGATCACCAAGGGCTGATCGAGCGAGCCCGATCTTAACTTCTCTTAACGGCGCGTGACGTTTCCCGCGCCGTTTTGTTTTGCGCAAATGAAAAGCAGGTCCCGCTTTTCGGACAAGATCGTGCACTGGAACGGCGCGCGATAACGATTGATTAGGGTTAACGGGCGATGATCAGGCCATGTTCTGAAGCGTGGATGGGAGTGATCGATGCGTAGGGTCCTGTTGGCGGCGGCGATGGTCGCGATGTCGGTGAGCGCGCAAGCCGCCGATATGCCCGATTTCCTTCGCGGCTCTGTCGGTGACTACAATCCGGTCACCAATTGGCAGGGCTTCTACTTCGGCGGCCAGGGCGCTTACGGAACCTCTACCGAGAACTTCAACGGTTCGACCAACAGTATGCTGGAAGCCTTGATTTCGAACCTGGTTGTGTCGGAGACGGGGATAGGGCAGTCCAATCTCCAACTCGGCAAAGTATCGTCGCACACGTCGGGATACGGCGCATTTGCCGGATATAACTGGCAATGGGACGATGTCGTTGTCGGCCTTGAAATGTCTTATCTGCACGGAAATCTGGGTGGGAGGGCTACAGCGTCGGAAGCCTTCACCACCTCGACCACGCTTTCGGACGGTCTCTTTCACTCCGTTTCTGCCACCTCTGCTTCGCAAATCGCCGTCAGCGATATGGCTACATTCCGCGGGCGCGCCGGCTACGCCTTCGGTTGCTTCCTCCCTTACATGTTCGGAGGGTTAGCGCTCGGCAACGCCAGCATCACCCAATCGGTAACCGTCAAGGACGCCGCCAGCACGAGCATTCTTGGACCGTTCACTCCGTTCCAGCCGCTGACGTCCACCAAGGGCACCGCCGACCATCTGATCTACGGTTACACGGCGGGTCTTGGCATGGATATCAAGCTGGTCGGCGGCTTGTTCATGCGCGCCGAATGGGAATACGCGCGCTTCGTCGATCAGGTCGACACCAGCGTCAACACCGTGCGTCTCGGCCTCGGCTACAAGTTCTGACCGGCGTGCCTGACGCACCGGTCGTTATTGACATCATCGACCGCGCCTGTTGCTCTGTCATTTCCTCGTCAGGGGCGGCAGCCGATGAAAGTCTACGGCGACACCAAATCGGGCAACTGTCTGAAGGTGAAGTGGGTGTGCGACCATCTCGCGCTGCCCTACACCTGGATTGCGATCGACATTCTCAGGCAAGAAACGCGCTCGGCAAGGTTTCTTGAACTGAACAGGGCAGGGCAGGTGCCGGTGGTCGAATTCGACGACGGCCGTACGCTGGCGCAATCCAACGCCATCATTCGCTACCTGGCCCGCGGCAGCGGTCTTATTCCAGCGGACCCGTTTGCCGCAGCCAAAATGGACGAATGGCTGTTCTGGGAACAATATAGCCATGAGCCCGCGATTGCCGTTTGTCGTTTTCAGATGATCTATCTGGGCCGGCCGGCTTCCGATCTGGATCCTGACAAGGTCAGGCGTGGCTATGCGGCATAGTGGAGTGGATTTGACATTCGCTGCTCATCTGGCCGCGAATTCGTCAAGCGAATGTCAAATCCAAAACTCCACTAAAAGCTTTTGTTTGCTAGTGGTCCTTTGATCCTAACATTCGCAAAAGTGCCCGCTCAGAAGGGATGCGAATGTTGGAATCGGACCACTAGCCGAGGATGGAGCAACAGCTCACGGAAACGCGATTTCTGGTCGGCGAGGCGCTTTCGCTCGCCGATGTTGCACTGCTCGCCTATACGCGTCTAGCGCATGAAGGCGGTTTTCGCCTCGATGACTATGCGTCGTTGCGCCGTTGGATTGGTGACTCTGAAAAATTCCTTGGACTATCTCCGGCACGCTGCTGAGCGTGCCTCAATCGCGCCGCTCTTGCCCCAGTTTTGCCCGCAGCATGAAGCTGCCGTTGCGAATGTTGCAGAACGCGTTTCGTCGTTCGATCTTCTTAACGCTCGATAAACTAATCCGGCCATCGGGATTTTTGCTTGGGAACGATCCGTGGCAATGGGCGTCTGTCCGGCGCACGTAAACTTGGGGACGTCAAATGAAGAGCTATTCGATTGTCCGGATCGGCGACGACTATGTTGTGCAGGCGGAGGAAAAAAGCGTTCTGAAGGTCGCGAGCCGGCGTCGCGCGGCGCAGCTTGTGAGCGATGCGGCCGAACTCCTTAATGCTCAGCCAGAGCCTGGGGGTGACGTAGAGTCTCCGGCGATCGCGCCGGACGAGGTTCTTGACGGTTCAGCATGATTCCCCTATTCACGATAGCGGGACACCTCCCCCCAACGGGAGGCTTGCTATCTGGAAGGGTAGATCATGACTGTAGCGAAGCCCGCTTCGCGGCCTCTCGTGCCGCATTTTTCTTCCGGCCCCTGCGCCAAGCGCCCCGGCTGGACCCCGCAAAATCTCAAGGACGCAGCTCTCGGTCGCTCGCATCGTGCGAAGATCGGCAAGGAAAAGCTGAAACGTGCGATCGATCTGACGCGCGAAGTGCTTGAAGTCCCCGCCGATTACCGGATCGGCATCGTTCCGGCGTCCGATACCGGTGCGGTCGAAATGGCGCTGTGGTCGCTGCTCGGCGCGCGCCCTGTCACGACCTTGTCGTGGGAATCGTTCGGCGAAGGCTGGACCAGCGACATCGTCAATCAATTGAAGCTCAAGGACGTGACCAAGCTCGCCGCACCCTACGGCGACATTCCCGATCTCTCCAAGGTCAACCCGGCATCCGATGTCGTCTTCACCTGGAATGGAACGACCTCGGGCGTGCGCGTTCCCAATGCCGACTGGATCAGCGCCAAACGCGAGGGCCTTGCGATCTGCGACGCCACCTCGGCGGCCTACGCGCAACCGCTCGATTGGTCCAAGCTCGACGTCGTGACCTTCTCCTGGCAGAAGGCGCTCGGAGGCGAGGCAGGCCACGGCATGCTCGTGCTTAGCCCACGCGCGGTCGAGCGGCTCGAGACCTACAAGCCGGCCTGGCCGCTGCCAAAGATCTTCCGCATGACCAAGGGCGGCAAGCTCAACGAAGGCATCTTCGTCGGCGAGACTATCAACACGCCGTCGATGCTGTGCGTCGAGGATTATCTCGATGCCTTGAACTGGGCCAAGTCGGTCGGCGGTCTGAAGGCGCTGATGGAGCGCGCCGACAAGAACCTCAAGGTGCTGGCGGACTGGCAGGCCAAGACGTCCTGGATCGATTTTCTCGCCAGTACGCCTTCGATCCGGTCCAACACGTCGGTGTGCATGAAGATCACCGATTCCGCGGTCGCATCGCTTACTTCCGATACGCAGATCGACTTCATCAAGAAGATGGTCGGTCTCGTCGAGAAGGAAGGCGCCGGTTTCGACTTTGCCGGTCACCGCGATGCACCGGCAGGCTTGCGCATCTGGTGCGGCGCGACAATCGAGGCGAGCGACGTGGCGTTGCTAACCCAGTGGATCGATTGGGCTTTTGCCGAGACCAAGGCGCAACTGCCGAAGGCGGCGTAGCCTCTTCGTTTAACCCTCTCCCCTTGTGGAACCCGCAAGGGGAGAGGGTTTCAGCAGCAGACCATCGAATTCTGCTTTCAGGAATCACCACCATGACAAAACCCAAAGTGCTCATTTCCGACGCGCTGTCGCCGGCCGCGGTGCAGATCTTCAGGGATCGCGGCATCGACGTCGATTTCCAGCCCAACCTCGGCAAGGACAAGGAAAAGCTCGCAGCGATCATCGGCGACTTTGACGGCCTTGCCATTCGCTCGGCTACCAAGGCGACCGCAAAGATCATCGAGAAGGCTTCAAAGCTGAAGGTGATCGGGCGTGCCGGCATCGGCGTCGACAATGTCGAGATACCTGCGGCGACCGCCAAGGGCATCATCGTGATGAATACGCCGTTCGGCAATTCGATCACGACTGCCGAACATGCCATCACGCTGATGCTGGCGCTCGCGCGCGAAATTCCCCAGGCCGATGCTTCGACGCAAGCCGGCAAGTGGGAAAAGAATCGCTTCATGGGCGTGGAGATCACCGGCAAGACGCTGGGCGTGGTCGGCTGCGGCAACATCGGCTCGATCGTCGCCGATCGCGCCATCGGCCTGCGCATGAAGGTGATTGCGTTCGATCCCTTCCTGTCGCCCGAGCGCGCCAGGGACATCGGCGTCGAGAAGATCGAACTCGAGGAATTGCTCAAGCGCGCCGATTTCATCACGCTGCATACGCCGCTGACCGACAAAACGCGCAACATCATAGATGCGGCGGCGCTGGCGAAGACGAAAAAGGGCGTGCGCATCATCAATTGCGCGCGTGGTGGTCTTGTCGACGAGCAAGCGCTGGTGGATGCGCTTGACTCGAGGCAGGTCGCGGGCGCGGCCTTCGACGTCTTTGTCGAGGAGCCGGCGACGTCCAATGTCCTGTTCGGCCATCCCAACGTGATCTGCACGCCGCATCTCGGCGCCGCCACCACTGAGGCGCAGGAGAATGTCGCGCTCCAGGTCGCCGAGCAGATGTCCGACTATCTGTTGCACGGCGCGATCTCGAACGCGATCAACTTCCCCTCGATCACGGCGGAAGAAGCCCCCAGGCTCAGGCCTTTCATCGAATTGGCCGAAAAGCTCGGCTCGTTCGCCGGCCAGCTCACCGAGACCGGCATCGCCAAGGTGCAGATCACCTATGAGGGACACGTCGGCGAGATGAAGATCAAGGCGCTGACATCGGCCGTGCTCGCCGGCCTGCTGCGCCCGATGCTCGGCACGGTCAATGTCGTCTCGGCGCCGGTCATCGCCAAGGAGCGCGGTATCGCGGTCGATGAAGTCGTCCGTACCGCGCAGAGCGACTACGAAAGCCTGATCACGGTCACGGTGATAACCGAGCGGCAGGAGCGCTCGGTGTCGGGCACGGTCTATGCCGACGGCAAGCCGCGTCTGGTCGGCATCAAGGGCATTCGCGTCGACGCCGAATTCGGCAAGTCGATGATTTACATCACTAACGAGGACAAGCCGGGCTTCATCGGTCATTTTGCCGGCCTGCTCGGCGACGCCAAGATCAACATCGCAACCTTCCATCTCGGCCGTACCAGGGCGGGTGGGGATGCGATTGCGCTGGTCGAGGTCGACGGCATCGTGCCGGACGACGTGCTGGCGAAGGTGCAAGCCTTGCCACAGGTGAAGCAGGCCAAGGCGCTGGCGTTTTAGAGCGCCGACATCCCCCAGGAGCGTGCCCCGTGAAGGATATCAACGCTCCAGCTTTTTCGATCGCCGGTAAGCCTGCGAAACTTGTCCAGGCTTCCTGGCCGGTCGGCTCCTGCCGATCGCGGCACGGGACGCCTCGACGCTCAATGCCGTGGGCCGGACGCCCTTGCGCCATTGTGTGATGCTGCATCCGAAATGCCCTCGAAACCAGCGCGCCATCGCGCTTTGCGCCGAGAAGCCGAGTAATTCGGCGATCTCGGCCAGCGGCCGGTTGCCGTCTTCGATCAACCGCATCACGAGCTTTGCGCGCTGCTCGTTCAGAATGGCGGAAAAGCTGATGCCACAGTCGAGAAGACGCCGATGGACGGTGCGCCGATCGCACGCAAGATGTTCGGCAACGCGTTCGATCGTGCATCGGCCGCCGGGCAGCAGTGAGCGGACCAATTCGCCGACCTTGCCGTCCCAGCTTTCGGGCCGCACCGTGATTGCTTCGACCCTGCTCAGCAAATAGCGCGCCATCGTCGGATTTGCCGATTTGATAGGGTAGTCCAGGTCGCTCGCGGCCAACCGGATCGCGTCGATCTCTGCATTGAACGCAACGTGGCAGCCGAAGAACTGCTGGTGGTGTCGGCGATGGCGCGGCGGCGAATGCATGAAGCAGACCTCGACGGGCCGCCAGTCGCCGCTGAAGAGCAAGCGGATGATGGTGTGCACTCTCCCGAGCGCCAATTCCGTTGATTGTCGGGTGGCGCCACGCAGCAGGAAGCCGATCGTGACGATCTCATCCCCATGGTCGAATTCCAGACGCATCGCCTCGTCTTGGATATGAATAAAGCGCGCCAGCGCTTCGAGCGCCGCCCGAACGGTAGCCTGCTCGCGAACGACGAGCCCGACCGGGCCAAGCGTCGCGAAGCTGCCCCGTCCCGCCAATCGTAGCGCAAAATCCTCGACGCCGGATTCGGCGGCGGAAACCTCGAGCAGACGCCGGACGCTGCTGACCGCAACGCGCATGTTCTGGTCGTCCAGGCACGCAAGCGGAAGCCTGACCTTCCGCAACATCTTCGTCGGCTCAAGCCCGACCGAGCGCGCCGTCTCGGCGTAATGCATCAGCGTGGCGCTGCGGATCAGGTCGGTCATTTCCGGCTATCCGGGGGCGGATGTCCCGAAGTGTAAAATAAATGTCCCGATCGGTCAAACGTACCGAGGCGTTTCGACGTATATCGGCGCCTGAACAGCAGACGTTGTCCCGCGCATAGCGCTGGGCCGAAGTTATGCGTTGTTGTTCATTTTTCCGTCACTGCCGACGCCATCATTTCAATTCAACCCGTCCGCATGCCTTAGCCGGCCTGCGGCTTGAACTCGTTTTGGAAATTGTCATGTCCGTTTCAGATATTTTGTTGGAATGCTCGAGGGAGTGTGCGCGCCTTTCGCGCGACTGCCACGACGAGAAGATAGCTCTGACGTTGTTCCAGATGTCGACGCGTTTGCTCGCCGCCGCCGCCCGCGACGCCGAGCTGATCGTAGAGGAGGCTCACGCCACGCCGCCGCCGGACCTGCACTTCGGCTTTGTTGACGAGGATTAAGTCCGTGCAGGACCGTTCGAACTCAAGAGGCCAGATTTTCGTCGTGGACGACGATGCGTCCACGCGCCAGTCGCTCTCCTCGGCTCTGGAGCCGGAAGGCTATGAGGTGATCTGCTTCGCAGACGGCGCCGCTCTGCTGTCGTCGGCGAGAGAGTGTATCCCCGCCTGTATCTTCATTGAGGTGCGACTGCCCGAGAAGTCCGGAATCGATGTTCTCAAACAGCTTCGCGCGGAAGATTATCCGGCGCCGATCTTCGTCACTTCCGGTCAGGGCGATATTCCGATGGCCGTCGACGCCATCAGGAACGGCGCATCGGATTTCATCGAAAAGCCCGTTACCGGCGACGAGATTGTCGGCCGCGTCAGGGCCGTTGTCGAGCCCTCCCCAGGCGCGGGCAACGGCAGCGATTTCTTCAAGAAATCTTCACTTCGCCTTCCCGGTCGTGATCCGCTGACCCGCCGTGAGCGGGATGTGTTGATGCATCTTGTTGACGGGGCTTCCAACAAGGAAATCGCACGACGGCTCAATATCGGCTCGCGCACGGTCGAAAGCCATCGCGCCAGCATCCTGCGAAAAGCCGGCGTGAGGAGAGCGGCCGAACTGGTTCGCCTCGTCCTTCGCGAGCGGCATAATCTCTGAGTCGGTAGCGCGACCGAAATTGCCGTACCCTGCGGGTTCATCTGGCCGCCGACGTCTTGCGTGAGGCGATGACGACGCCGGCAAATACCATGACGTATCCGGCGAGGTGGAACGGCCGCGGCTTTTCTCCCAGCAGCGGGATCGCCGCACTAGCCCGGTCTTGCCGATGCGTTTCTCGACGCCACGAACACGCCCGTCAGCACCAGCGCAAAGCCGATGAAATGGAAGAGCCGCGGCGTTTCGCCGAGAAAGACGATCGCCATCACCGATCCGAATGCCGGCACGACGTGAAAGAACGGCGCGGCGCGATTGGCGCCGATCAGGTGCACGCCTCTGTTGTAGCAGAGATAGGCGACGGTCGAAGGAAAGAGCGCGACATAGGCGACGGACAAAAGATTGCTTGCGTTCAGTTCCATGACCGGACGCCATAGCAACTCCGCGATCAGCGCCGGGACGAGAACGGCCGAACCGCATCCGAACGTAAAGGCGACGAACGACAGATCGTGGATCGGCGGCCGCCGCGACGACATCACCGTGTAAAGTCCGAAGATCACAAGTGCGACCGTGAAGATGAGGTCGCCCTTGTTGAAGTCGATCGCGGCGATCGCCGTCAGGTCGCCGTGCAGCAGGATCACCAGCACGCCGGTCAGCGATACCAGTACGCCGATCGCCTGCGCGAGCGTCAGCCGAACCCCGAGCAGGACCAGCGACCAGGCCGCCACGAAGAGGGGTCCCGCCGATTGCAGAAGCAGGGTGTTGAGCGCGGTGGTGTGTTCCAGCGACCAGTATTGCAGGCTGGTGAAGACGGAAATTCCGGTGAACGAGATGAAAACCATGGTGCCGAGGCTGGCGCGGATCGCGTTCCAGTCGCGCTTCAGATGCTTCCACGCCATGGGCAGGATGATCAGAAAGGCGAGCGACCAGCGCAGGAACGCCAGCGTCACCGGCGGGATGTGGCCTGCGGCGAGCCGGCCGACAATGGCATTGCCGGCCCAGCACAAGGCGGTGATCGAGAGCAGAACGTAAGGCTGGTTGACGAGCCAACTCGCGCGCAGTGTCCCGGTCCTGACATTCGTATGGTGTGAAGGAGAGTGCATTTACGAATGTCAGAACCGAAGGGACACTGGCAAATATCGTATTCTGGTGTGGTTTTGGATGCGACATTCGCTTGGCGGACTCGCGGCAAATGCTGAAGCGAATGTCAAATCCACCACACTATGCATGACGTCGGAAATCGGGTCGGAGGCGGTCATGCGGCTTTGGGCCTAGCTAGTGGTCCGATTCTAACATTTGCATCCGGGTCTGGCTGGCACTTTTGCAAATGTTAGAATCAAAGGACCACTAGCAAATATGGGTTTCTAGTGGAGTTTTGGATTTGACATTCGCATTAGGCATTCCGGGCGACAGAGTGGCGAATGCCAAATCCATTCCACTAGCAAGCAGGGTCACGGTGCCGCGGCCCGGCCGATATGCCCGGCCGGAGAATTCGTGCCCGGCAATGTCACAGACACGGATTTTGGGCGCGCTTCAATGGCGGCTAGTGCATCGCGACCATGCGCGCGTGCCAGCGAAAGGGCCGCCCTGGCGGACGCATTCGGGGCGCTCGTCTGGCGGAATGGTGGCCACCGGCGGGCGGGGTCGGATTTTTGGGGGATATCAAGGGGTTGATGGGCTCTCCAAGCGGGTCTGGGCCGCCTTCTTGCTTGCGTCGGTAGCCCTCATCCTTTATCGGGTGGTATGCCTCGCATGGGACCGGCCCCGGCATGCCCTGAATGGCGATGATAGCGATCCACAGGGCTGAAACCGGCTTTTTCGAACAGATCACGCTTGAACTTTAGAGAGTTGCAGAGGGAATAGCTGCGGATGGGGAATGTTGTCGTCGTCGGCGCCCAATGGGGCGACGAAGGGAAAGGCAAGATCGTCGACTGGTTGTCGGAGCAGGCCGATATCGTCGTGCGTTTTCAGGGCGGCCATAATGCCGGCCACACGCTGGTCATCAATGGCGAGACCTACAAGCTCGCGCTCTTGCCCTCCGGTGTGCTGAGGCCCTCGAAGCTTTCGGTGGTGGGTAACGGCGTGGTGTTCGATCCGCAGGCGTTTCTCGACGAAGTGACCAAGCTGAAGGGGCAGGGCGTTGCCGTCGGCCCGGAAAACCTGCGCATCGCTGAAAACGTCACGCTGATCCTGCCGCTGCACCGTGAGCTCGATGCGTTCAGGGAATCTTCGAATTCGGCGAGCATCGGCACCACGCGGCGTGGCATCGGGCCGGCCTACGAGGACAAGGTCGGCCGGCGCGCGATTCGCCTGATGGACCTCGCCGATCTCGGTACCCTGCCGCACAAGATCGACCGCCTGCTGGCGCATCACAACGCGCTGCGCCGCGGGCTCAATCTCAAGGAGATCGATGGCAAGGATATCCTGCGTGAGCTGGCGGCGTTCGCGCCGCAACTCCTGCCTTATGCCGAAACCGTGTGGCGGCTGCTCGATATCAAGCGGCGGGAAGGCAAGCGCATGCTGTTCGAGGGCGCGCAGGGCGCGCTGCTCGACGTCGATCACGGCACCTATCCTTACGTCACCTCCTCCAACACGGTCGCGGCCCAGGCCGCTACCGGCACCGGTCTCGGTCCCGGCGCGGTCGGCTACGTGCTTGGAATCTGCAAGGCCTACACGACCCGGGTCGGCCAGGGTCCTTTCCCGACCGAACTGAATAACGAGATCGGTGATGAGATCGGCCGCCGCGGCCGGGAGTTCGGCGTCAACACGGGGCGCAAGCGCCGCTGCGGCTGGTTCGATGCCGCATTGGTGCGTCAGACCGTGCGTACCTGCGGCATCCATGGTCTGGCGTTGACCAAGCTCGATATTCTCGACGGTTTTGAAACCATCCAGGTTTGCACGGGGTATCTGCTGGACGGCAAGGAGATCGACCATTTACCGGCTGGTGAGGGCGCCCAGGCCCGGGTTAAGCCGGTGTATGAGACCATCGAGGGCTGGAAGGAACCCACCGCCGGCGCGCGCTCCTGGGCCGATTTGCCGGCGCAGGCGATCAAATACGTTCGTCGTGTGGAAGAATTGGTGGGTTGTCCGATCGCCCTGCTTTCCACAAGTCCGGAACGCGAAGATACTATCCTGGTACAGAATCCGTTCGAGGCTTAACGACCTTAATGAGATATCACCGCAGAGCGTGCACTGTTGAGTCGAAATGGCTGATTACTACCCGCTGATCGCCCGCGCCATCGCCGGACTGGACCCCAGCGCTCCCGGCGAAAGCCGTCGTGCGCTCTATGAGCGTGCGCGCGCAGCGTTGATCGCGCAGCTTCGCAGCGTCGAGCCGCCACTCAGTGAGTCCGAAATCACGCGCGAGCGGTTGTCGCTGGAAGAAGCGGTGCGGAAGGTGGAATCGGAAGCCGCCCAGCGGGCACGCGATGCCGCACGCCCGGCCGATCCGACGCGCAACGGTCCGCGGGCTTCCGGCGCCTTGCGCGCCAATGCCCGCCCTGCCGCGCGGCCGTCGGAGAACGCGGCCGCTGCCGCACAGCCGCAGCAGGCGCCGCGGTCACGGCAGCCGGCGCCGCCGCCCCTGCCGCGCAACGATCGGCCGCCGCCTGGTCAGGACCGTCAGCCGCAGGTGTCCATGCAGGATTCGCCGTTGCCGCCGGGGCGCGAGCGGCCGGCCACGCCGCGCCGCGGTCCAGAGGGCAACAATGGCGCCGAGCCGTCCGGTATGCGCGGATTTCGCGACATCACGGCCGATGCCGACGATCTCGGCCGCGCCGCGGCCCAGGCGAGCCGCGCGGCGCGCAAGACCTACGCCAACGTGCCTTCGCCATCGCCTGAATTCGACCGGCTCGAGCCGAGCATGGAGGATCGCGGCTTCGATGGCGAGGCACCTTATTCCTACGATGAGTCGATCGCGGAAGCGGAACGCTACGGCGCGCCGCAGCCTGCGTCGCCGCGCCCGCGCTTGCCGCCGGACCGCGGCCGCGAGCCGAAGCGGAGCACCGTATTTCCGCTCAAGATCGCGTTTGCGGCCGGCATCTTCCTGGTCCTTGTTGGGGCAATCCTGTCGGGCAAGTCGCTCCTCTCGACCGTCAGCGGATTGTTCAAGTCATCGCAGACCGTGGTCGAAGCTCCCAAGGATCCGGGCGCTGCACCCACGACGAAGCCGAAGATTCCGGATCGTGTCGGACAGCCGTCGTCGAGCGATCAAGTGGCCCCCGTGGCCCAGCGGGTTGTTCTTTACGACGAGGATCCTTCCGATCCCAAAGGCAAGCAGTATGTCGGCTCCGTGATCTGGCGGACCGAGCCAATCAAGGCCTCGGGTAGCCAGAAGGCCGACCTCGCGGTGCGTGCCGACATCGAGATCCCCGATCGCAAGTTCAAGATGACGATGTCGTTCCGCCGCAACACCGATCCGTCGTTGCCGGCGAGCCATACCGCCGAACTGACCTTCGTGCTGCCGCCGGATTTCTCGGGCGGCGGCGTCAGCAATGTGCCGGGCATCCTGATGAAATCCAACGAGCAGGCGCGCGGAACGCCGCTTGCCGGCCTCGCCGTCAAGGTCACCGACGGCTTCTTCCTGGTCGGCCTGTCGAACGTCGATGCGGATCGCTCGCGTAACCTGCAACTCTTGAAGGAACGCTCCTGGTTCGACGTGCCGCTGGTTTACACCAACCAGCGCCGCGCCATCATCGCGATCGAGAAGGGCGCTCCCGGCGAGCGCGCCTTCAACGATGCCTTCGCTGCCTGGGGCGAATAGCGGAGCTCGTGCGGCCGATTTGACATTCGCCAGCCGCTTGATTCTAACATTCGCAAAAATGCCGGCTCGCGAATGGAAGCGGATGTTGGGATCGGATCACGGGCGATGAAGCGATATGTGATTTTTGCGGTGTTGGTGCCGTTGCTCGGCGGGTTTCTGCTTCTTCTGGCAACCACCGTGATGTCGGGTTACTGGAGCCATCCCCCGAGCCTGTCGGAAGCCGGCAAGCTGTTCACGGTGTTTCTGAAGACGTTGCAGTATTCCTATCTTTTCGGCCTTCTGCCAGCGCTGATGCTCGGGGCCGTGGACGATATCGTGTTTCACGTCAAACGAATTGGCCCGCTCTCGCGCCTCGTGATCGTCGGCTTGATTGCTTTTGCCGCGGCCGAGTTGCTCTACGGATCGCGCGGACAGGACAGCGGAACGTTGCAATTCGTGCTTTACGGTCTGGTCGGCTTCGTTCCCGGCGCGGTATCGTCCGGCGTTGCCAATACCGTGGCCAATCGGCAGGTCACGGCGTGAACGTGGCGAGGCGCATTGCCAAAATGTCACTTGCGCCGATAGCCGGCATAACCATCTGACCAGTACCGGTCATTTGAAGTTCCTGCACCACAAGCGGCAAATTCCGTCCAGGAACTTCAAAAGGGGGAACGGCACTGGAATCAAAAAGATGGCTAGTGCCCCCGACTTTCCGAAGTTCGCGAAAGTGGGTGCTGAGGCGTAGGACGAACTCCGGAAAGCGGGCACTAGCCATGGCAAACGAAGAGATCATTTCTCCGGGCGATGCCCGTTTCAGCACCTCCTCGCGAGGGCCGTTCCGCACGCGGCTGCAGGGCCCCGTGATCGATCAGGAAGGCCGCGAAATTCCGGACGGCCGGCTGCGCGGTGTTCGGTTATTTCAGTTCGATTTCGGTCATTCGGGCGCCAATCCCTTCGGTGATCTCACCCGCGAGCAGCGACTGGCGCGCTTCGAGATGCTGGCGAAGCTGCTCGATGTCGCCTTCATTCTCCCGGGCACCAATATTCGCTATGGCGTCGACGGCATCGTCAGATTGATCCCGGTGGTCGGCGATCTCCTGGCGACCGCATTCTCGCTCTGGCTGGTGCGCGAGGCGCGCGCCCTGGGCGCGCCGTGGTACGTCACCGCGCGAATGCTCGGCAACGTCGCGGTCGATGGCGTGGTCGGAATAGTGCCCTTTGCGGGCGATGCATTTGATGTGCTGTTTCGCGCCAATATGCGCAACGTGCGCCTGCTCAGGCGCTGGCTCGAAAAACAGCCGCGCTAATCAAAACAGCCGCGTTAATCACGGCTGCTGATCGTCAATCACGCTGCAGAACCTTGCAGCGACAATCCAGTGCGAGATGGGATCAGGCAGCCTTGTCATCCGCCTTGGCGGCGGGAGCGGCCGGCTGGGGCGCGCGCGGGCGGCGCGGCAGGGGGAAGTCCTTGCTTTCATAGAGCGAGCGAATGCCCATCTGGTCGAAGCGAGCCTCGTCGACCTGAAGATAAGCGCCGTTCAGCGAGTCCGCCGGCAATTCCTCGATCGCAAAACGAACCGCTTCAGCCGCCGTGCCAAATCGCCGATAGGCGAAGCCCGCCCGCTTTTTCTTGCGGATGGCGGCTGGAAATAGTTCGGCAGCAGTGTTGAAGCTGAAAGCCATGATCGGGGACCTCTGTTCTTTTTAGTGAGAACGCGATCGAAATCGCGAACAGATCGCACGGGCGCAAAAATCAGGCGGCGCCGGTGCACGTCATTTCCTTGTGGACAGACCTTAATATAAGCCTCTCCACAGGAATTGCGACTCCCGTCGGGCTGAATGATGAATCCGTCACCCGCAGGAGTAGTTCATAAAAAAGCCGTTTAATTTCAGTTGCTTATATGACTTACAGCTTGCCGAGTAGTAGCAGGACGAGCAATACAACCAAAACCACCCCGCCGAGCCCCATTCCGGAGTGGCCGTAGCCGTAACCATAGCCGCCGATCCGGCCGCTCCAGCCGCCCAGGAGATAAATGATCACGAGAATGATGAGGATCGTTCCAAGCGTCATGGCGCTCCTCCCACTGGCTACGCGCCCGGCCCGATGAATTCCGCCAGGCTGCCAGTAGAAAACAGCATATTGGCCTCGCTGGTTCCGGCAGCGGAACCCGAAATTGCATGGGCAGCGCTCCTCACGGCGACGAAAAACCCGCGCGACCGGGTCGTGGGCGCGGGGCACGAAAAGCGCTCGAAGCAAGGTGAGGAATTATTTCGGCTGGAGTTTCAACGCCGCCGAATTGATGCAATAGCGCAGTCCGTTTGGCGCGGGGCCATCCTCGAAGACATGGCCGAGATGGCCGTTGCAGCGCGAGCAAAGCACCTCCGTGCGGATCATGCCGTGGCTGACGTCGCGTTCCTCGTCGACATGGCTTTCGGCCGATGGCTGGGTGAAGCTCGGCCAGCCACAGCCGGAGTCGAACTTGGCGTCGGACTCAAACAGCGTCTGACCGCATCCGGCGCAGATATAAGTGCCCTGCCGCTTCTCATGTTCGTATTCGCCTGAGAAAGGCCGTTCGGTCGCCTTCTCGCGCAGCACCGCATACTGCATCGGCGTCAGGTCCTTGCGCCATTCGGCTTCGCTCTTTTCGACCTTCGGCGTCGTCTTGGCGTCAGACATGAAACCTCCCGTGCAATATCACCCGACTAGTGCGGTGAATTTGAAGTTCCTATCAGTTTCGCGGCAACCTCGTCATAGGAACTTCAAATTCTAAACCGCACTAGAATCATATAATTGGCTAGTGCTCCTTTGATTCCGAAGTTCGTAAACGTGGAGCCGCAATAT
>NZ_DAHUXJ010000049.1 GCF_027307225.1 Bradyrhizobium sp.
GCCGCCGTGCCGACCATCAGTCCGGTCGATGCGATGGCCGCTGACCTGCCCTACAAGGCAGCCGTCAAGGCAAGGCCGCCGGAGAACGACGACATCTGCATCAAGGGCATTTGCGTCTACGGCAACTTCGACATGGGCATCAACTATCAGCAGCACGGCAGCGCGTTCAACACCTTCGCCGCCGGCCCGCTGAACTACCTGGTCGAAAAAGCGTCGAACGGCTCGTACTTCGGCGTTGCCGCCAACCAGGCGAGCACCTCGTTCATCGGTTTGCGCGGCAAGCAGGAGATCGGTGACAATCTGTACGCCGTCTTCAACTTGCAGACCCTGTTCAACCCGGCGAGCGGCATGAACGGCAACGGTCTCGGCGCGATCGCGCAGAACAACGGCCTTGGCCAGTCGCCGCAGCTTGGCACTTTTGCCAACTCCTACGGCGACTCCTCGAAGGCCGGCGAAATGTTCAACAACGCCGCCTACTTCGGTGTCAGTTCGCCGACCTACGGTACCTTCACCATGGGCCGCCAGTCGGCTCTGAGCTCGGACCTCGTCGGCAACTATGACGCGCTGTCCGGCGCAAACGCCTGGTCGCTGATCACCTTCGAAGGTGCAACCGGCGGCGGCGGCGTGACGGAAAACCGCATCTACGACAACTCCTATGAGTACCGGCTGAACATCGGTCCGGTGCGGTTGGCGGCCGAAGCGCAGTTGCGCAACGGCGGCAACTCGTCGGTCGGCAATGCCTTCGAAGGCGATATCGGCTTCGACTACATGGGCCTGTCGATGGACTTCCTGGGTGGCAAGATCACCGACGCGCCTTCGGTCGGAGCGACGCTGAGCGCCGGGCAGGTCAATGCCATCACGGGCACTCAACTGGGTACCAACACCAGCCTTGGCTATGCCGTCGATTGCTCGCTGGGCTGTCTGGGCGCTGTTGTTTCGGACAACACCGTGTTCGCGGTCGCCGCGCGTTATACGCTCGGTCCGTGGAAGTTCTACGGCGGATACGAGCATGTCCAGTACTCGAACCCGGACAGCCCGTTGGCTCCCGGCGCCTTCGATTACGGTGGGTATAACCTCGGCGTGGTCAACAACAACTTCTACGCCTCCAACAAGAACCTGAACATCTTCTGGGTTGGTGCGAAGTATGCGATCACCCCGACCTTGGATATCGCGGCAGCTTACTACGGTCAGCGCGCTGGCTACTTCACGGTTGGCGCCGGACCGGCCGGTTCGATCCTCGCCGTGCCCAATACCGGGGCGGCGCCGGGCTCTGCGGCTCAGGCGGCTGCGTGCGCAGCTAACAGCGCTGCCTCGCCTGGTTGCGCCGGTGGCACCGACATGGTCAGCGTCTTGGTGGATTGGCGCTTCGCCCGTCACGTCGACATGTATGCCGGCATTGCCTGGGAGCAGAAGTTCGGTGGCTTCGCCAACGGCTACGTGCTGTCCACCAACAACGGCACCCTGACCGGCGTCAACGTGAACAATCACGTCTCGAACTTCGACCCGGGCATTGGTCTCCGCTACCAGTTCTAAGCTGGACCAAAGCCAAGCCTGAGTTATGGGGGAGCGGAAATTCCGCTCCCCCATTTCTTTTTGGCCCGCATTTCTCTTGACCATTGGCCATCCAGGTTGGGCCTCCGCCATCGGCCTTTAACCATCGCTACCGTCGTCCGGAATAAACGGCGAAAAGCCCGAGTCTCCCTCGTACGGCGCAATTCTGCGCCATCTGGAGCCCCCCGGCTCCTCAGGGAGAAGATGTCATGGCTAAATCGGGAGCTGACGATCAGGCAAAGGGACTAGGTCGCCGCGAGGTGCTGGAATGCATGGTCTGGGCGGGAACCGGCGTCCTCTGGACCGTTAGCGGCGGTGTTCCTCACTCGATCGGGCTGATCGGCGAAGCGGCGGCCGCCGAGGCCACCACCGGCTTTACCTTTCTGCAAATGAGCGACAGCCACATCGGCTTCGACAAGAAGGCCAATCCCGACGCGCTCGGCACGCTGCGCGAGGCGGTCGCCAAGGTCAAGGCGATGCCGACGAAGCCTTCTTTCATCATTCATACCGGTGACATCACTCATCTTTCCAAGCCGAGCGAGTTCGACGACTCCGACAAGGTGTTCGGTGAGACCGGCGTCCAGATGCACTGGGTGCCCGGTGAACACGACCTGATCGACGAGGATCGCGGCAAGGCCTATCTCGATCGCTACGGCAAGGGCTCGCAGGGCGCCGGCTGGTACTCTTACGACGATCGCGGCGTCCACTTTATCGGCCTCGTCAACGTCGTCGATCTGAAGGCCGGCGGCCTGGGCAATCTCGGCGCCGAACAACTCGCCTGGCTGGAAGCGGATCTCAAGGACCGCTCGAACAGCACGCCGATCGTCGTGTTCTCCCACATTCCGCTTTACGTCCTCTACAAGGAGTGGGGCTGGGGCACTGAAGACGGCCAGCGCGCGCTCGACCTGCTCAAGCGGTTCGGCTCGGTCACCGTTCTCAACGGCCATATCCATCAGCTCGCCCAAAAGGTCGAAGGCCACATGACCTTCCACACGGCGCTGTCGACGGCATTCCCGCAGCCCGCTCCGGGCTCGGCGCCTTCGCCGGGACCGATGGTCGTTCCCGCCGATCAGCTCCGTAGCAAACTCGGGCTGTCGACCGTCACTGTCATGCAAGGCAACAAACCGCTCGCCATCATCGACAAGACGTTGACCTGATCAATTGAGGACTTCCATGCGTACACTCGTAAATCAACTACGCCGCACGGTCGCGCGGTTAACTCCCGCTCGCACCGTGCTCGTTGCGATGCTGCTCGGTCCGACCGCCGGCGCATTCCTCGCCTATGGCGCGCTCGCGGCGCAGGAGCCCAATGAAGTGGTCATCGACAACTTCACCTTCGGCCCAAAGGACCTGACGATCCCCGTGGGTACGACCGTGAAGTGGGTCAATCACGACGATATCCCGCATACGGTGGTCGAAACCAGCACCAGCAGAGCCTTTCGCTCCAAGGCGCTCGACACGGACGATTCGTATTCCTTCACGTTCGCCAGCGCCGGCACCTTCAGCTACTTCTGCAGCCTGCATCCGCAGATGACCGGGAAGATCGTCGTGAAGTAACGGCGCCGTGAGCTTCTAGAGCCCGCACTATCGAGAGAGTCATGACGACAACGCTATCGGTACACCGGACTTCTTTCCGGTGTACCGAACCTAAAAACGACATGCTAAAAGACCGGCTGGATGGCTCCGATCACCGGCCGAGCCAACAGCAAATACCGGTCTCCGTAGTGCAAAACCAGGACGACAGAAACGCGTTCGACGAGGTCTTCCTGCCGTATTTGCCAGAGGCTTACCGTCTTGCGCAATGGCTTGCCGGCAACGCCTCTGATGCGGAAGATATTGTGCAGGAAGCCGCGATACGTGCGTTTCGCGGCATTAAAGGTTTTGGGGCTGTCAACGCCCGCGCCTGGTCGCTGACGATCGTGCGCAATACGGCGATGAGCTGGCTGACGAAGAACAGGCCAAAGACAGTTACGTATATCGACGACCTTAATGCGGCCGAGCAGCAGGAGCTTGAATACGAGGGGCTGCACGGAACGAAAATAGAGACTCCCGAAGAAGCCGCGCTTCTCAAGGCCGATGCCGAGGAGATCCAGAAAGCCCTGGCGCAATTGCCGACACAGTTTCGCGAAGTAATTGTCTTGCGGGAAATCAATCAGATGAACTACCGCGATATCGCCGAGATCACCAACGTTCCTATCGGAACGGTCATGTCCCGACTGTCGCGGGGAAGGCAGCTGTTGATGGCGCTTCTCGGAGGTCGAAAGCAAGTATGACCGCGTCCTTGCGAGATAATGACGAACTGTTGCTGACCGCCTATTGCGATGGCGAGCTCGATCCGGGCGCCGCGAGCGAATTCGAGCGGCGTATGGAAACCGACGCTGCGTTGAAGGCCCAATATGGGCACCTGATGTCGCTGCGGCGAGCGGTCCGCTCACTGCCGTTGACGGAGGTGCCCTCCGACCTGCAGGCGCGCATTCAGGCCCGGCTGAAGGTCGAGCAGCAGGCGAACGTGGAGCGAGCCAGCAGGGCCAATAACGTCACCGTTCTGCGCCGCCGGAGCTGGTCCTTCCAGGCGTTGGCCGCATCCGCGGTGCTTGGCGCCGTCATCTCCGGCTCCGTGCTGAAAACGATCGATCATTTCGGCCAGAGCGATACGCTGGCGAGCGAGGTTGTCGCCGGCCATATCCGCGGCCTGCTGGCTCCGCAGCCCTTCGATATCGCTTCCTCCGACCGTCATACGGTCAAACCGTGGTTCACCTCGCGGCTTCCGGAATCGCCTCAGGTGCCGGATCTCTCGGCTCAGGGATTCTCACTGCTCGGCGGCCGGGTCGACGTGATCGGCAATCGTCCGGTGGCAACGATCGTCTACAAGCATGCCGCGCATACGGTGAGCCTCACGACGCTCCGGTCCGGCCAGAGCGTCCCCGATCAGACGATCGACGGATACAACGTTCGAAGCTGGAGCGATGGCAATTTCACCTATGTCGCGGTGTGCGACTTGCCGAGTGCGGATCTTGCGGTGTTTGAACGCGCCTTTGTCGCTGCGGCACCCGCGGCCGAAATAATCAAGCAGTAACGTAGATTACCGCCTGCGCCGGAAGCGCCGCAAGGCGGTCCGTTTACAAGACAAAACCCGTGTTCGAAGTCATCAGGCGAGGTGCGGGTGCTTGGACGCGGCCAGGCAAGTCGTGCTAGCAATGCTCCCAAAGCAACAAGAGCTTGGGACGGATGTCAAAGCCAGCAATCGTCGGGAGCGTCGTGATCGCGGCGCTGGTAGGAGGAGCGATCGCAGCATTCGCGGTCGCCTGGCGGCCGGCGATCGGGGCGATCGAGCCCCCCGCATCTCGATCCTTCGATCCCGCGCTGGTCAAACGAGGCCGTGATCTCGCCGCCATCGGCAATTGCAACGATTGCCACACGGCACCTGGCGGCAAAGCCTTTGCCGGCGGCGTGCCGGTGCCGACGCCGTTCGGCGCGGTCTATTCCTCGAACATCACGCCCGATCCGGAAACCGGCATTGGGCGGTGGTCGGAAGCAGCCTTCCGGCGCGCCATGCGGTCCGGCGTCGACCGGGCCGGACATCATCTTTACCCGACCTTTCCTTATGACCACTTCACCAATGTGACCGACGAGGACGATCAGGCGCTCTACGCATTCCTGATGACGCGCTCACCCGTTCGCGCAAGCGACCATCCCAACGATCTCTCTTTTCCATTCAACCAGCGCTTTCTCATCGCTGGCTGGAAGCTGCTGTTCCTCAAAAAAGGGACCTACAAGGCTGACAGCAGCCAAAGCGCGGAGTGGAATCGAGGCGCCTATCTGGTCGACGGCTTGGCGCATTGCGGCGCCTGCCATACGCCGCGCAACGGGCTCGGCGCGGAAGAGGCGAGCGCCTCATTTTCCGGCGCCGATGTCGATAACTGGCACGCCTATGCCATCAACGCGCAATCGCGTTCGCCGCTGCCCTGGACCAAGGACTCGCTGTTCCACTATCTGCGTTACGGCTGGGATGCCGATCATGGCACGGCGCGCGGTCCGATGGCGAAAGTCGCCGCCAACCTGTCCTCGGTGCCGGAAAGCGACGTTCGCGCGATCGCTTTCTATATGACAAGCGTATTTGGAACGCCGGCACCGGGGCGACCCGGACCGGCCAACGACAAAAGCGCCCAAGCCGCCGCAGGCGACCAGGCGGGCGCATCGATCTATCAGGCGGCCTGCGCGAGCTGTCATGAATCGGATCGGCCGCTTCCCTATAGCGGAATCGACCTGCGGCTCAGCACGGCGCTCAGCGCGCCGGATCCGCGCAATGCCGCCAACGTCATTTTATCGGGTATCCGTCCCGTCAGCGGGGAACGCAGTCCGATCATGCCGGGTTTTGCCAACAACATGACCGACGATCAGCTGGTCGCCTTGCTGAAGTATCTGCGCAGTCGCTTCAGCACTCAGCCGGCCTGGAGCGGCATCGAGCAGACCGTTCGGAATGCGAGGCAGACGGAAACCGTATCTCTCCAGACTTCACCCGGGACCGTTAGCGCCCCCGGTTCGACGCAGCGAGACAAGCCATGACGACACTGAAGATCAACGGTCAAGTTCACGAGATTGACGCCGATCCCGATACGCCGCTGCTCTATGTGCTGCGCGACGAACTCAAGCTCAACGCCGCCAAATTCGGCTGCGGTCTCGGCCAGTGCGGCTCCTGCACCGTGATCGTTGACGGCAAAGCGGTGTTGTCCTGCGTCACGCCGGTGCTGCTGTTGAAGGACAAGGAAGTGACCACGCTGGAAGGCCTGGGCACGGTCGACAAGCCGGCGCCGATCCAGCGCGCGTTCATCGAAGAGCAGGCGGCGCAATGCGGCTATTGCATCGCCGGCATGATGATGCGCGCGCAGGCGCTGCTGCAGCGAAATTCAAAACCTTCGGATGCACAGATCCGCAGTGAGCTGCAGAGCAATCTCTGCCGTTGCGGCACCCATATGCGCATCCTTCGTGCCGTGCATCGCGCGGCGCGCCTGATGGATACCGCCGAACTGACGAACGGAAAGGAAAGGGCACAATGAACGGCCCCATCAATCCCGATCGCCGTCAGGTACTTGCCGCTGGCGGCGCCCTGATCGTCAGCTTTTCGTTGCCCGTTGCCTTTGCACAGGAACACGCCCCAACCGCCGCTCCCAAGCCTCCCGGAAGCCTCGCAAAATCGCCCTATCTCGACGCGTGGATCCGCATCGACGCTGGTGGCATCACGGCATTCACGGGCAAGGTCGAACTCGGGCAAGGTTTCAAGACGGCATTTCAGCAAATCGCGGCGGAAGAGCTTGATGTTCCCTTCGAGGCCATCAAGGTCGTGACCGCCGATACGGGCCGCACCGCCAACGAAGGTTATACGGCCGGCAGCCATTCGATGCAGGACAGCGGCACCGCGATCCAGAATGCGGCCGCGCAGGTGCGCGCGCTTCTGATTGCAGAAGCCGCCCGGCGGTTCGACTTGCCGGCCGAAAGTCTTCGTACAGCAAACGGCGCCGTGATCGCGCCCGATGCCCGTCATCTCGGTTACGGCGATCTGGTCGCTGGCGATATTCTGCACGTCGAGGCGCAGGTCAAATCGAACCTGAAAGATCCCGCGACCTACAAGGTGATGGGACACCCGGTGCCGCGGGTCGATATTCCGGCCAAGGTCACTGGCGGAGCGGCATACGTTCAGGACATTCGGTTGCCGGGCATGCTGCATGCGCGTGTCGTGCGTCCGCCAAGCTATGGCGCCGAGCTGACCGAGTGCGATACGGCGCTGATCGAAAAGCTGCCGGGTGTGGTCAAGGTCGTCCGCAGCGGCAATTTCCTCGCGGTCGTTGCGCAAAAGGAGTTTCAGGCGATCAAGGCGATGCGGGCGCTATCGGCCGCCGCAAAGTGGACCGAAACGGCGCGGCTGCCGAACGAGAACGATCTGCCGCACGTGGTCACCAACCTGCCGTCGCAGGACTCGGTCATTTTCGAAGTCGGCGATCCCGCGGCGACCGGGAAAAAGACGCTGGAGGTGAGCTATACGCGTCCTTACCAGTCGCACGGCTCGATCGGTCCGTCCTGCGCGGTCGCACAGCTCGACGACGACATCATGACGGTCTGGACTCATACCCAGGGCGTTTATCCCGATCGCGCTGGCATCGCCCAGATGCTGCGTGTGCCGACGGCGAAGGTTCACCTGATTCATGTCGAGGGCTCTGGCTGCTATGGACACAATGGCGCCGACGATGCCGCTGCCGACGCCGCTTTGATCGCGCGCGAATTGCCCGGCAAGCCGGTGCGCGTGCAATGGATGCGCGAACAGGAACACGGCTGGGAGCCCTACGGCCCGGCGATGGTCACCAGGTTGAAAGCCTCGCTCGACGACGGCGGCGCGATCGCGTCGTGGAATTTTGAGGTCTGGAGCAACACACATTCGATGCGGCCGGGCGGTGGCGGCTGCATGCTGGCGGCCCAGCTGATGGCCGATCCGCTTGCCATCCCTGCGCCGAAGCCGCTGCCGTTACCTGAAGGCGGCGGCGATCGCAACGCGATCCCGATCTACAAATTTCCCAACGCGCACATCGTGCACCATTTCATTCCGTCGATGCCGGTCAGGATTTCGGCGATGCGGGGGCTGGGCGCCTACCACAACGTGTTTTCGATCGAAAGCTTCATGAGCGAGCTTGCCGAATTGGCCGGCGCCGATCCGGTCGAATTCCGCTTGAAGCATCTCGACGATCCGCGCGCACGCGAGGTCGTCGAAAAGGCGGCCAGGGAATTCGGCTGGCAGAAGGGGCAAACGGCACCCGAGGGGCGCGGCTACGGATTTGCCTTTGCGCGCTACAAGAATCTCTCTGCCTACTGCGCCATTGCGACCGAGGCGGAGGTCAACCGGGAAACCGGGCGCCCGCGTCTGGTGCGCGCGGTGGCCGCGGTCGACAGCGGGCAGGTCGTCAATCCGGACGGGCTGATCAACCAGGTCGAGGGCGCCATCGTGCAGTCGACGAGCTGGACACTGTATGAGGCTGTTACCTTCGATGAGAGGCGGATCACCAGCATCGACTGGCAGACCTATCCGATCCTGCGGTTCGATGCCGTGCCGGAAAAGATCGACGTCCATATCATCAACCGTCCGGGCCTGCCGTTCCTCGGCAGTGGCGAGACCGGGCAGGGGCCGGCTGCGGCTTCGGTTGCGAACGCGATTGCAAACGCCGCAGGCAAGCGGATACGCGATCTGCCGCTGACGCGAAAGAAGATCAAGGAAGCGATCGACGCCTGAAACATGCGCCGGCCCGTCTCACTGCAACGGCAGGCCCGTCGCCGCTTCGAGCTCCGCGAGCGCCTGTTTAGCGCTGACGACCTTGATCGTGGTCATGCCCATCTCGCGCGCCGGCTTCAAGTTGACGCCGAGGTCGTCGAGATAGATGCAACGCTTCGGATCGACCGCGAGTGCGTCCGCCATCATCCGATAGATTCCTGGATCGGGCTTTCGCAAGCCGATCTTGGCCGACTCGATCACATGATCGAACAGCGCCATCACCTCGGCAATGTAAAGCGTTCGTCCGCCGGCGCTGCCAATTGCATTGGCGGGAAGATTGTTGGTGATGCAGCCGGTCTTGAATTTGGACCGGATGCGGCGGAGCGCCTCGACCATTTCAGGCCGCAAGTCGCCCGCCAGCAGCGGCAAGACGTCCCGCCCCTGGACCTCGGCGCCCAACGCGAGCGATTCCGCGGCGAACAGCCTGTCGAATGTTTCGATGTCGACTTCGGCGCGTTCGAACTTCGCCCAGGCGTTCTCCAGATGGTTGGCGGTGTTGGTGCGGCGGATGATATCGGCTGGCAGGCCGCGCTCGGCCTCGAAGCGAGCGAAAGCCTCGAACGGCGAGGACGTCAACACGCCGCCGAAATCCCAGATCACCGCTTCAAACATGGCCCTGCCCCGCTATCGATAGGCAACGCGCTAACATGGCAGGAGAAACGGCGCCAGCCTTGGCGCAGGTATCAGTGGAAGCACCGGGGAGATTTGTCGGCATCCAGGGCCGCGGACGCCCCTGGATCGTCAATCACTGACTGGCGACCTTCTGGACTTCGGCCGTTCGCTCGGCAGCCGCGAGTGGCGCGGGCGGGCGATGGCTGGCTTGCCGCGGCGACGGGCCTTGCTTCAGCGGAACCGAGAGCCGGCAAATCAGGCCCCCCGGCTGCCAGTCGAACTCGGCCCGGCCTCCGAGCTGGGATTCGATGCTGGCGATCACACTTCGTGTTCCGAAGCCGCGCGAAGCCGGCTCCACGACCGGCGGGCCATCGCGCTCTTCCCATTGAATCGTGAGAACGTCAGCTTCGACCGTCCAATCGATCGTTAAACGGCCTGCCAGCGTCGACAGGGCGCCGTATTTGGCCGAGTTCGTGACCAGTTCATGCAGCGCCATCGCCAAGGTCTGTGCGGTCGCGGGCTGCAGCTGAACGTTCGTTCCGCCAAATGCGATCTGGTCGTTTACCTGATAGGGCGCGAGTTCCTCATCGACGAGTTTTGTAATCTCCGCGCCCTGCCAGCTTGAAAGCGAGAGGATGGTATGCACACGCGCCAGCGCTCCGATGCGGCCCTCGACCGCCTGCATGTAGGATTTGGCGCTTTCCCCGCGCGTCAGCCGGACGATCGATTGGGCCAGCGCGAGCGCATTCTTGGCGCGATGGTCGACTTCGCGGGTGAGCAGGGTTTGCCGCTCTTCGGCCCGCTTGCGTTCCGTGATGTCGACGGTGACGCCGCTGACGCGGATGACACGACCGGTCCGGTCGGTGGTGGCGGCGGCGGTGCCGAACAGCCAGCGGATTTCGCCGTCGGGGCGTACAACGCGAAACTCGGTTTCGTAGGACTTGACGCCTTTGTCGAACTGGACGATCGCCTTGCGCAGCTCATGGATATCTTCCGGGTGCAGCAGGCCGCGCACGTTTTCCGGATTGACGGTGAAGGTTTCGGCGTCGACGCCAAAAATCCGGAACTGTCCTTCGTCCCACATCCAGTCGCCGTTCACCCAGTCCCAGTCCCAGGAACCCATTCGACCTGCGGCCAAAGCGAGGCTGCGTCGCTGTTCGCTCTCGAGCAGCCGCGCATTGGAATGCTCCAATTCCCTGGTCCGGGCACGCACGCGGTCTTCGAGTTCGGCATTGAACCGTTCGAGTTGCCGCGTCTTGCGGTAAAGATCGACGAAGACGCGAATTTTCGCACGCAATACCTCCGGAACAACGGGCACCGGCACGTAGTCGACCGCACCCATCTCGTAGCCACGCAGGCGGTCGATGTCGGAAACCTGGATGGCGGAGATGAAAATCATCGCTGTCTTCTGGAACCGCGGATGCTCGCGGATCATGGCCGCCAGCTCGAAGCCGTCGAGCTCGGGCATGCAGACGTCCACGAGGATCACGGCGACTTCGTTCTTGAGGAGATATTCGAGCGCCTCCCGTCCCGAGGTCGCCACGACGAGATTTTCGCCGAGCTCCTTGAGAATGACCTCATAGGCCAGGAGCTTGGCCGGTTGGTCGTCAACCAGAAGAATATCTACCTTTTCGTGGTCTATCATCTACGCACCAATCAACGATGGAGCCACATTCTGATCGCGAGCAGCAACTGTTCAGTGTTGACAGGCTTGGCAAGATAATCGGAGGCCCCGGCCTCGAGGCATTTCTCCCGGTCTCCCTTCATCGCCTTCGCGGTCAGGGCAATAATCGGGAGTCTTCGGAACTCCGGGTTCGATCTGATGACGCCGATGGTCTGATAACCGTCCATCTGCGGCATCATGATGTCCATCAGCACGACCGCGATTTCGGGGTTCGATCCGACCAGCGTAACCGCCTCGCTGCCCGTCGTCGCGGTGAGCACTTTCATGCCACGTCGCTCCAGAACGCTCGACAGTGCAAAGATATTGCGGGCGTCGTCGTCGACCAGAAGCGCGGTGCGGCCGACCAGATCCTCATCGGAACTGTTGAGTTTTTCCAGCATCCGCTGTTTTTCGATCGGCAGTTCCGTGATCACGCGGTGCAGGAACAGCGACGTTTCGTCGAGAAGGCGCTCCGGTGATTCCACGCCTTTCACGACGATGCTGCGGGCCATGGTGTGCAGCTCGGCATCTTCCTCGACCGAGAGTTCGCGGCCGGTGAAGACCACCACCGGAACGTCCGACAGCGAGTCGTCCTTGCGGATCGAATCGAGGACCTCGAAACCGCTCATGTCGGGCAGCCGGAGATCGAGCACCACGCAGTCACAGGGGCGGTCCCGCAGCGTCGTCAGAGCGCCCGCGCCCGTGTCGGCCGTGACGATTTCGATGTCATCGTGGCCAAGCAGTTCCTTGATGCTCATCTGCTCGGCCGCGTTGTCTTCGACAATCAGAAGGCGCTTGCGGCGGGGCTTGGCATATTCCTTGATCTGGGACAAGGCCGCCGCGACGCCTTCGGTGGTCGTCGGCTTGTTGACGAAGGAGAATGCACCGCGCGCCAGCGCATGCTGCCGGTCCTCGTCGAGCGTGATAATCTGGACCGGAATGTGCCGCGTCAGCGGGTTGTGCTTGAGCTGGCTCAGCACCGTCCAGCCCAGCATATCGGGCAGGAACACGTCGAGCGAAATGGCGCTCGGCTGATATTGCTTGGCCAGATCGAGCGCCTCGGCGCCCCTCGCTGCGACCATGACCTTGAAGCCCTTGTCGCGGGCCAGATCGACGAGAACCCGGGCGTAATGCGGATCGTCCTCGACGATCAACAGAATCGTGTCACCGGGCTCGAGGCTCAGCCGGTCGTCCGGCAGAGCTTCGATGACGCGCTCCTGCGTGGCGGCAGGAATCGCCGGCGCGAGGCCATGCTGCAGAGATGACATCGGCACATTGGTGCGCAACGCGATCGTCGGACCGGAATATTTCAGCGGCAGGTAGAGGGTGAACACGCTGCCTTTGCCGGGTGTGCTTTGCAGGTGGATTTCGCCGCCGAGCAGGCTTGCCAGTTCGCGGCTGATCGCAAGGCCAAGACCAGTGCCGCCGTATTTCCGGCTGGTGCCGGCGTCCGCCTGCTGGAAGGCTTCGAAGATCAGCTTCTGCTTGTCCTGCGGAATGCCGATGCCGGTGTCGGACACCTCAAAGGCGACCACCGCGGGCGAATGCCCGAGCACGGGGTGCTCCGCGCTCCAGCCGCCCAGCGCCGCCGAGACGCTGAGGCGGACACCGCCCTCCGCGGTGAACTTGAAGGCGTTGGAGAGCAGGTTCTTCAGCACCTGCTGCAACCGCTTGGAGTCGGTATGGATGCTTCGTCCGAGATGCGGGTCGACCCCGACATCGAAGGTGAGCTGCCGGTTGTCCGCCTCGTGGCGGAACGGACGGCCGATGGTTTCCAGCAGGTTGACCATGAGGATCTCTTCGGCCTCGACGGTCACCGTACCGGATTCGATCTTCGAAAGGTCGAGAATGTCGCTGATCAGGTTCAACAAGTCGGTGCCTGCGCCATGGATGGTGCGTGCGAATTCGACCTGCTTGGGCGTCAGGTTGCCGTCGGGATTCTCGGTCAGTTGCTGGCCCAGAATCAGGATGCTGTTGAGCGGCGTCCTGAGTTCGTGGGACATGTTGGCCAGGAATTCCGACTTGTACTTCGACGTCAGCGAAAGCTCGGTGGCCTTTTCCTCGAGCGCGCGACGGGCTTGCTCGATTTCCTGGTTCTTGCGTTCCACTTCGACGTTGCGTTCGGCGACCTGCTGGGCTTTCTGTTCGAGCTGATCGTTGGTCTGCTGCAACTCCTTCTGCTGCGTCTGCAATTCGCCGGCAAGCTGCTGCGACTGCGTCAGCAGGCCTTCGGTCTGCATCGTGGCCTCGATGCTGTTCAGCACAATGCCGATCGAGTCCGTGAGCTGTTCCAGGAACGTCATCTGCGAGGTCGTGAAGGCTGAGACTGACGCGAGTTCGATCACGGCCTTGACCTGGTTTTCGAACAGCACCGGGAGCACGACGAGATTCCTTGGCGTCACGCGCATCAGTGCCGAATTGATCGGCGCCGTGTCTTGAGGGATGTCGGACACCAGTCGTTGCCGTTTGTCCAGCGCGCATTGTCCGATCAGGCCTTCCCCGACCTGGATCAGCTGCAAATGCGGACTGGCACCGTCGCTGGCATAGGCGGCCAGCAGGTGCATCTGGGGACTGTCTTCGTTCTGGACCTGATAGATCACGCCCCGATGGGCATTGACCAGCGGCGTGAGCTCCGTGAGGAGCAGGCGGCCGACGGTGCCGAGGTCGCGCTGGCCCTGCAACATGTTGGTGAAGCGGGCGAGGTTGGTCTTCAGCCAGTCCTGTTCGGTGTTGAGATCGGTCGTGAGGCGCAGGTTGGTGATCATGGTGTTGATGTTGTCTTTCAACTCCGAGACTTCGCCTCTCGCATCGACCTGAATCGAGCGGGTCAGGTCGCCCTTGGTCACCGCGGTCGCCACTTCCGCGATGGCGCGGACCTGCGAGGTCAGGTTGGCCGCCAGCAGGTTGACGTTGCCGGTGAGGTCCTTCCAGGTACCGGCGGCACCTGGCACGTTGGCCTGGCCACCGAGCCGGCCTTCCACGCCGACCTCGCGCGCCACGCTCGTCACCTGATCGGCGAAGGTCGCGAGCGTCTCGGTCATGTTGTTGATGGTGTCGGCAAGGGCGGCGACCTCGCCCTTCGATTTCATCGTGAGATTCTGTTTCAGATCGCCGTTGGCGACCGCGGTCACAACCTTGACGATGCCGCGCACCTGCTCGGTCAGATTGGCGGCCATGAAGTTCACGGTGTCGGTCAGGTCCTTCCACGTGCCGGCGACGCCCGGCACCTGCGCCTGTCCGCCCAATTTGCCTTCGGTGCCGACCTCACGCGCCACGCGCGTCACTTCGCCGGCGAAGGCGTTGAGCTGGTCCACCATGGTGTTGATGGTGTTCTTCAGTTCGAGGATTTCGCCCTTCACGTCCACGGTAATCTTGCGCGACAGGTCGCCGCGCGCCACCGCGGTGGTGACTTCGGCGATGTTGCGGACCTGCGTGGTCAGGTTGGCGGCCAAGAGGTTGACGTTGTCGGTCAGGTCTTTCCACGTCCCGCCGACGCCGGGCACGACGGCCTGGCCGCCCAAGCGCCCCCCGGTGCCGACTTCGCGCGCCACGCGCGTCACTTCGGCCGCAAAGGAACGAAGCTGCTCCACCATGGTGTTGAGCGTTTCCTTGAGCAGCAGAATTTCGCCGCGCACGTCCACCGTGATCTTCTTCGACAGGTCGCCGCCGGCGATCGCGGTCGCGACCTCGGCGATGTTGCGGACCTGCGCGGTCAGGTTCGACGCCATGAAGTTGACGTTGTCGGTGAGGTCCTTCCAGGTGCCGGCCACTTCGGGCACTTCGGCCTGGCCGCCGAGCTTGCCTTCGGTGCCGACCTCGCGCGCCACGCGGGTGACTTCCGAAGCAAAGGCGTTGAGCTGGTCCACCATCGTGTTGATGGTGTTCTTCAGCTCGAGAATTTCGCCTTTCACGTCCACGGTGATCTTGCGCGACAGGTCGCCGCGCGCCACCGCGGTCGTCACTTCGGCGATGTTGCGGACTTGCGCGGTCAGATTGCCCGCCATCGAATTGACGCTGTCGGTCAAGTCTTTCCACGTGCCGGCCACGCCCGGCACGTTGGCCTGGCCGCCAAGGCGGCCTTCAGTGCCAACCTCGCGCGCCACGCGCGTCACCTCGCCCGCGAAGCGGTTGAGCTGGTCGACCATCGTGTTGAGCGTTTCCTTGAGCTGAAGGATTTCGCCGCGCACGTCCACGGTGATCTTGCGCGACAAGTCGCCGCCAGCGATCGCGGTCGCGACTTCGGCGATGTTACGAACCTGCGCCGTCAGATTGCCGGCCATGGAGTTGACGGAGTCGGTCAAGTCCTTCCAGGTGCCGGCGACGCCCGTCACCTGGGCCTGACCGCCGAGCTTGCCGTCGGTGCCGACTTCGCGCGCCACACGCGTCACTTCGCCCGCGAAGGCGTTGAGCTGATCGACCATGGTGTTGAGCGTTTCCTTCAGCTGAAGGATTTCGCCCGACACGTTCACCGTGATCTTCTTCGACAGGTCGCCCTTCGCCACAGCGGTCGCCACCTCGGCGATATTGCGAACCTGGCCGGTGAGGTTTGAGGCCATCGAGTTCACGCTGTCGGTGAGATCTTTCCAGGTGCCGGCAACGCCGCGCACATTGGCCTGACCGCCGAGTTTGCCTTCGGTGCCGACCTCGCGCGCCACGCGCGTCACTTCGCCTGCGAAGGCGTTGAGCTGGTCGACCATGGTGTTGATGGTGTCTTTCAGCTCGAGGATTTCGCCGCGCACGTCGACCGTAATTTTCCTCGACAAGTCGCCGTTGGCGACCGCGGTCGTCACGTCGGCGATATTACGAACCTGCGCCGTCAGGTTTCCCGCCATGGAGTTGACGCTTTCGGTCAAATCCTTCCAGGTGCCGGCGACGCCGAGCACATTGGCCTGACCGCCGAGCCGGCCTTCGGTGCCGACCTCGCGCGCCACGCGGGTCACTTCGCCCGCAAAGGCGTTGAGCTGGTCGACCATGGTGTTGAGCGTTTCCTTGAGCTGAAGGATTTCGCCCGACACGTTCACGGTGATCTTCTTGGAAAGATCGCCGCCGGCGATCGCAGTCGCGACGTCGGCGATGTTGCGGACTTGCGCCGTCAGGTTCGACGCCATGAAGTTGACGTTGTCGGTGAGGTCCTTCCACGTACCGGCCACGCCCGGCACCTGGGCCTGGCCGCCGAGCTTGCCTTCGGTACCGACTTCGCGCGCCACGCGCGTCACTTCCGAGGCGAACGAGTTGAGCTGGTCCACCATGGTGTTGATGGTGTCTTTCAGCTCAAGAATTTCGCCGCGCACGTCCACCGTGATCTTGCGCGACAGGTCGCCGCGGGCAACCGCCGTGGTGACGTTGGCGATGTTGCGAACCTGTGCGGTCAGGTTGCCGCACATCGCGTTCACGGAGTCGGTCAAATCCTTCCAGGTGCCGGCGACGCCTGGCACGATCGCCTGGCCGCCGAGCTTGCCGTCGGTGCCGACTTCGCGCGCCACACGCGTCACTTCGGAAGCGAACGAACGCAGCTGATCGACCATGGTGTTGATGGCTTCCTTGAGCTGCAGGATTTCGCCGCGCACGTCGACGGTGATCTTCTTGGACAAGTCGCCATTGGCGACCGCGATCGTCACCTCGGCGATGTTGCGGACCTGGCCGGTCAGGTTGTTGGCCATCGAGTTGACGCTCTCGGTCAGGTCCTTCCACACGCCCGTCACCTCCGGCACCTGCGCCTGACCGCCGAGCTTGCCCTCGGTGCCGACTTCGCGCGCCACACGCGTCACTTCCGAGGTGAACACGGAAAGCTGCTTGATCATCGTGTTGACGAGCGTCGCCGACTGCAGGAACTCGCCACCGAGCGGACGGCCGTCGACGTCGAGCTTCACGGTTTGCAGCAGGTCGCCTTGCGCCACGGCGGCGACCGCGCGCGTCACCTCGCGCGTCGGCCACAGCAAATCGTCGATCAGGGTGTTGACCGAATTTTCCATGTCGGCCCAGGAGCCGCTGGCGAGACCAAAACGGACACGCTGGCGCGTCTTGCCTTCGCGGCCGACCACCTGGCCGACGCGCTCGAGCTGTTGCGCCATCCGTTGATTGGCAGCCACGATCTCGTTGAAGGTGTCGGCAATCTTGCCGTCGATGCCGAGATGATCGCCGGTCATTCTCACCGAGAAGTCGCCGCTGCGCATCGCCTGCAAGGCTTGCAGTAACTCCTGCGAAGGATCGGGCTTTCCATTGGTGTAAGGGGGTTTGACTTTGACGCGCCGACGCGTGGACGGATTGACCGAACCAAGTTCACCCATTGAATTCCCCTCGAAGGAGCCGGAAAAGCGTGCGAAGCTGCGCGCGCATATGAGTCAGTTTTCGCACGATCAAATCGTGCGAATGGTCACAAGGCAAGAGAAATACACTTGATATAACAATAAGATAGCATGCCAGTTTCGACCCAAGGAAACTAATTCGGCAAACGCATATTCGTTCCAGGCAAATTCAATTTTTTTCGAGCATCGTTTCGATGGCGTTACCCGCGTTCCATTGCGGGAACTATCGCCGAAGGCGCCGGCCCGCGAACAGCTAGCGACGCGGGGCTTGCCGCCGCGGCGGCCGTGGGCCGCTAACAGTGGCTTGGGGGTTGAACTTCAGCGTTATCTTGTTGGCGCGGTCGCTGACATCGAGAAGCGTCTGGCGTGCTTCGTCCATCACGATCGCGGACTTCTTGTCAAATGTCTGCGCAAATTCGCGGATATTTCGCATCCGTTCGAACAACTCGTCGGCCTTTCCATCGGTAAAACCGGGCAAAAGATTGTCGATACGCGCGATCGCGCTGTCGAATCCCGCAAAGGCAACATCCGCCCTGGCAAGCGCCTGGTCGATGGCATCGCCCCGGCTTGCCAGCGAAGCCGTATAGGTCTCGAAACTCAACAACCCGTCCTTGATCGTCGCTTGATTGCTGACAAGGATCCGATCGACATCATGCAGGGTATCGCGGATCGACTGGATTTCGCTCAAGTCCGCGGTCAGCGTCGGAATGCCGTCCTTGCCGGACGGCGGGGGCGGATCGGGAGACTCGCCACCGATCAAGGAAATGGCCGCGATTCCGGTGAGCCCCTGGAACTCGATCCCCGCGACGGTGTCCTTGCGGATCGGGGCGCTCTTGTCGACGCTGACGACGGCGACGACCTTGCGCGGGGTGTTGAGCCTGAGCGAAACGATCTGACCGATCTGCACGCCGTCGAAATTGACGTTGCCGCCCCGGCGCAGGCCGCTCGCCGAGCCGCCCTCGAAGACGACACGCATGCGGGTTTCCTGCGAGATGGCGTGGTATTTGCGCACGCCCAGAAAGCCCAGGAGGCCCGCCGACAGAATCGCGAGCGTCGTGGTTCCGAGCACGAGATTGCTGGAGCGCATTTTCATCAGGGAAGCCGCATTCGATAGACAGTCGAAAGGCCCAATCGCTTAAGAATCCGCCAATTGTACGGGCAAAGCGGGTCAGGCGAAAGGCCGACCGCCGGCTTTAGGGCCGGCTTGAGGTCAAGGGCTGGCTTCAAGTCAATCGGCGCTGCAAGGCACTGCCGCTGAAAGGAACACTAGTGCGGTGAATTTGAAGTTCCTATCAATTTCGCGGAAACCTCGTCATAGGAACTTCAAATTCTAAACCGCACTAGAATCATACAATTGGCTAGTGCTCCTTTGATTCCGAAGTTCGTAAACGTGGAGCCGCAATATGATACGAACTTCGGAATCGGAGCACTAGGCAAGCGTCCATTCTTCGGCGCTGGCGCCGGCCAGCGAGCGGACGCGCGCATCGTCGGCCGCGAGTTCGCGCGCCGTTCCCGAATAGACCACGATGCCGTCGTCGAGCACGTAGGCGTCGTCGGAAATCTCCAGGCTCATGCGCGCGTTCTGTTCGACCAGCAGGACTGAAATGCCCTCGGCCTTCATCTGCTGAACGATGCGAAACACCTCGCGCACGATCAACGGCGCGAGCCCCTGCGAGGGTTCGTCGAGGATGAGCAGCTTCGGATTCAGCAACAGCGCCCGCGCGATCGACAGCATCTCCTGCTCGCCGCCGGAAAGCTGGCGGCCGCGGTTGTCCTTGCGCTCTTCGAGGCGCGGAAAGAGCTGATAGATGCGCGGGATGGTCCAGGGACCGGCACGCTCCAGGGGTACCTTGAGGTTTTCCTCGACGCTGAGATTGGCGAAGATGCGCCGGCCCTCCGGCACATAGCCGACGCCAAGCTCCGCGATGCGGAAGGTCGGCCAGCGCGTGGTCTCCTGGCCGAACACCGTGACCTTGCCTTCGCGCGGCGCGGTCAACCCCATCAGGCTGCGTAGCGTGGTGGTCTTGCCGGCGCCGTTGCGTCCGAGCAGCGCGGTGATCTTGCCTTCGGCGACCGAGAGGCTGACTCCATGAAGGATATGGCTTTTGCCGTAGTAGGTGTGGAGGCCTTCGGCCGTGAGGGCTGCGGTCATGCGGCGTTTCCGAGATAGGCGGCCTGAACGGTTTCGTTAGCGGCAATTTCCTGCGGCGTGCCCTGCGCCAGCATCCGGCCCTGATCCAGCACGCAAATACGGTCGGCGAGATTGAAGACCACCCGCATGTCATGCTCGATCAGCACGATCGTGTAGTTGCTGCCGCGGTGCAGCCGCCGGATCAACTGGGTGATCTGGTACGTTTCCCCATCGCCCATGCCGGCGGTTGGCTCGTCGAGCAGAAGCAGATGCGGATTAAGCGCCAGCGCCATGGCGATTTCGGCAGCGCGCTGGTCGCCATGGGCGAGCTCGCCGACCAGACGGTCGGCGCGCGCCTCCAGCGACACCAGCTTGAGCGTCTCCTCGACGTGGTGGTGAAGTTTCAGGCTTTCCGCGCGGCTGATCCAGGGCCGCAAGCGGTATCCGCCGGCGACCTCCGCGGCCGTGCGGACATTCTCGAATACGGTCAGCTCGGGGAAGATCTCGGTGATCTGGAACGTTCTCGCCATTCCCCGCACCACGCGTTCATGCGTAGACAGCCGCGTGATGTCGTTGCCGTCGAAAACGATGCTGCCGGACGTCGGCGGAAAGAATCCGCTGATCAGGTTGAAGAAGGTGGTCTTGCCGGCGCCATTGGGCCCGATAATGGCGCACAGCTCGCCCTTTGCCACGTTGAGCGAAACGTCGCGCACAGCGACCAGATTGCCGAACCGCTTGGTGACGTTGTTGATTTCCAGGACGTCGTTCATGCCTTGCCCCGCTGCAGAAAGCCCAGCAGTCCGCGCGGGAAGAACAGCACCACGAGGACAAACAGCAGGCCGAGAAACGACATCCAGTTCACAGTGACGCTCGACAGATAATCCTGCACTACCACGAACACCGCGGCGCCGAGTAGCGGGCCCCAGAAGTTACGCATCCCGCCCATCACCGCCATCATGACGAAATCGCCGGACTGGCTGTAATGCAGGCCTCGCGGGTCGGCGAAGTTGTTGACCAGCGCGTAGAGCGCGCCGGCAAACCCCATGAAGAAACAGGACAGCGTGAAGGCGATCCAGATGTGCCGCTCGATCGGAATGCCAAGGAAGCGCGCGCGGCGCTCGTTCTCGCGGATGGCGATCATGGTGCGGCCGAACGGCGAACGCAGGATGAAGCCCATGGCGCCGACCGCGAGCGCAAAGCAAAACAGCACGAAAAAGTAGAACGTGTTGGCATTCGACAGGATATCGAGCTTGAGCAGCCCGAGATCGATCGGTTGGCGCTCGAAGCCGCGCAATCCGTCGTCGCCGCCGGTCAGCGAACTCCACTGGAAGGCGATGTAATAGAACACCTGGCCAAAGGCGATCGTGACCATTGCGAAATAGACGCCGCGCCGCCTCACGAGCAGCGCGCCGAGAACCGCGCCGCAAAGGCCGCCAAGAAGCATTCCAAGGACGAGGGCGAGCGGCGTGCTCGGGGCGAGGAATTTCAGCGCCAGCCCGGCGCCATAGGCGCCGAGCCCGAACCAGGCCGCGTGGCCGAAGGACAGTACGCCGGTGAAGCCCAAGAGAAAATTCACCGACATCGCCGCGAGCCCCAGCACAAGGACGCGGGTGGCAAGCGCGGTATAGCCGCCGAGCGGCACCATCCAATAAGGGGCAAGGATCAAGACTGCCCAGATCGCGGCGAGGACGATCAGCTTGCGGGTATCTTTGGCGCTCAAGTCAGCATTCCTTCTTCGCCGAACAATCCGCGCGGACGTATCAGCAACACCACCGCCATCAGGACGTACATCACCGCCTCGCTCGCGGCGGGATAGAACACCGCCGTCAGTCCGGAGGCCACGCCGATCAAGAGGCCGCCAAACAGCGTTCCGGGGAGGCTGCCGATGCCGCCGACGATGATGGCGATGAAACTCGGCATCAATAGCCCGGTGCCCATCGTCGGCTCCAGTCCCAATTGTCCGGCGGCGAGCACGCCGCTGAGGCCGGCGAGGAAAATCCCGACCGCAAAATTGAGCGAGCGCAGCATCTGCACGTTGATCCCGAGCGCGGCGACGGTTTCAAGGTCGAGCGCGCCGGCGCGGATGCGAACGCCGAGCCGCGTGTAGCGGAGCAAAAGGAACAAGAGCGCCACCGCGATCATCACGGTAGCTACCATGAACAGGCGGTAGCCGGTGATGAAGAAAAAGTCGTTGCTTAGCGGTTGTGACAGGAAGGGCGGAACGGTGACCGGCTTTCCTTGCGGACCAAAGATGAAGCGGGTGCCGTCCTCGATCATGAAGGCAAGCCCGAAGGTCAATAGCAGGCTATAGAGCGGATCGCGCCCGTAAAGCGGCCGGATCAGCACGCGCTCGACGATCAGTCCGATGATCGCCGTCAAAGGTGGCGCCACCACCAGCGCGCCCCAGAAGCCGATATAGGGTGTGATGGCGTAAGCAATATAGCCGCCGATGACGAGAAAACCGCCATGGGCGAAATTGATGACATTGCTCAGATTGAGAATAAGCGAAAGGCCAAGTGCCATCAGTACGTAGAACGCACCGATGATGAGCCCATTGGTGACGTTAAACAGAAGCAGTTGCGTCATAATTCACCGAGAACATTCCCTCAACGCTTGATCCGGGAGACTTGCTCCCGGATCACCTCAAGTCCAGCCTATTGTTTGGTCTCAGGTCGGCCACTTGACCGAGCAGCCGGTGTCGCTGACGGGGGGTGCCGTCTTGTCGCCGGGGACGATTTCGTCGACCTTATAGAGGTCTTCCGGATCGTCCTTGCCGGTCGATTGGGCCTCGCCGACAAAGGCCGACGTCATCAGCTGATGGTCGCCCTTGCGGTAATAGACCTTGTTCGGCTGCAGCTTGACGTCGTCAGGCAGCTCGAAGTCCTCAAGTGCTCCGGCCAGCTTGACGGCGTCGAGGGTCTTCTGCTGGTTCGCGACCAGGGCAAAGCTCATCGCCGAGGTGTAGCCAAACCAGTGCCGCGCGGTCGGTACGTGGCCGTTATTCACCTTGCGGATATCGGCGATGAACTTGTCGACGCCGGGCACGCCCGGTTGTTTCCAGTACCATTCGAACATCCAGGTGCCGATCCGCGCTTCCGGCGGAAGCCCGGCGAGCGATTCCAGCTCCTGCTGCGTGCCCGCGACATGGATCTGCTTGTTCAGGCCGAATTGCACGATCTGCTTGAGGCAGTTGATCATGTCGGAGCCCTGCACGAGCAGGATCATCACATCCGGATTTGCGGCGCGCGCCTTGATCAGATAGGCGGAGAAATCCGTGGTGCCGAGCGGCGTCAGTTCGTTGCCGGTGACGGTGCCGCCGAGCTTTTTCAGATCGGCAGTGCAGGCGTCGAACAGCGTGTGACCGAAGGCGTAGTCCGGCGTGATGAAGTGCCATTTCTTGCCGTACTTCTTGAACAGCACGCCGCAAACCGAATTGGCCTCCATCCGCGTCGTGTTGCAGACGCGGAATACGTTCCACTTGCAGTCCTTTCCGGTGATGGAATCGGTGTGGCCGCCGGATACGATGTGCAGGATCTTCTTTTCGTTGGTGACCTGGGCGATCGCGGCTGCGATCCCCGAATTGACGTCGCCGATGATGAAGCTGACCTGGTCGCGCTCGATCAGCTTGCGGCACTTTTGTACGCCGGTGCCGACGTCATTGGCGGAATCCTCGACAAGCAACTCGGCCTGGCGTCCCAATATGCCCCCCTTGGCGTTGATATGCTCGACGGCGAGCTTGGCGCCCATCACTTCATTGCCGGCGGGTGCGGCATAGACGCCGGTGAGCGGATCGACCATGCCGAGGCGAATGGGCGTCTCGCCGCGGGCCTGGATCAGAAAGGGTGAGGCGACCTGAAAGGCGCCCAACGCCGCGGCGCCCTTCACTAGCGTGCGACGGTTGAATTTCGGGCCGAAAGTCTGCGAACTCATAAGGCTTCTCCAGTTACTGCTCTTTTTGTTTTATTTTCGCGGTTGACACCTTGATGGTCTTAGCCGCGATTGATCCGTCGACAAGTTTCGAGCTCAGGCGGGCCAGTGTATCTTGCAGCCGGTGGCCTCTGCAGGACCCGCCGCTTTCTCTCCCGGCACGGGGTTACGCACGGTGAACATGTTGTCGGGGTCGCCCTTTGGCGGGTGGACCTCGCCGACAAAAACGGTGCTCATGAGTTCGTGGTCGCCTTCGCGGAAGGCCGGTGCGCCCGGCTGAAGTGCGATTTCCGGCGGCAGCTTGAATCCCGCGAGCGCTCTGGAAAGTTTCACGGAATCCAACGTCTTCTCCTGGTTTGCGATTGCTGCGAGCGTCTGCACCGAGGCATAGCCGAACCAGTTACGGGCCGTCGCAGAGGCGCCGGTAATCTTTTTCATCGAGGTGTTGAATTCGGCGACATGCGGAACGCCCGGCTGATCCCACCACCATTCCATGGTCCACCATCCGATGCGCGCGGAGTCCGGCACAGCGCGAATACTCTCGAGTTCGAACAAGGTGCCGCCGACCGCCATCTGCTTGTCGAGGCCGAACTGGACGAATTGCTTGAGGCTCGAGACCTGGTCGCCGCCGCCCATGACGTTGATCAGGACCTGCGGCGCGAAAGCCTTGGCCTGGATCAGGTAGGCCGAATAATCCGCCGTGCCGATCGGCACCAGCGCCCCGGAGGACGTACCGCCCGCAGCTTTCAGCAGCTTTTCGAAGCCGGCCTGGACCGAGTGGCCATAGGCGTAATCCGGCGTCAGAAAGTACCATCGCTTGCCAAATTTCTCCATCAGTGTGGAGGCGATGGCGTTGGCATCCATTGCGGTGGAATTGCAGACCCGGAATACGTTCCAGGTACAGCTCGTTCCGGTGATCGGATCGGTGTGACCTCCGGATACGATATGAAGGATCTTCTTCTCGCTGGTGACCTGGGCCATCGCAATTGCGATACCGGAATTGACGTCACCAATGATGAAACTGACCTGATCGCGCTCGATCAGCTTCCGTGTCTTCTGGACGCCGGTGCCGACGTCATTGGCCGAATCCTCGACGAGGAGTTCGACCTGGCGGCCCATGATGCCGCCCTTTTTATTGATTTCTTCGGTGGCAAATTTGGCGCCGACCACTTCGCCCTGTGCGATCGCCGCGTAAACGCCGGTGAGCGGATCGACCATTCCGATCCGCACCAGCGTTTCGCCACGGGCTTTGATGATGAACGGCGATGAAACTTGCATTGCCGCAAGCGCGGCGCCTGTCCGCAGAATAGTCCGCCGATCGACCGGCCAGGATCGTCGCGCTGTACCCATGCTGTCCTCCCCGACAACGGTTTGATGCATTGAAGTCAGGCATTCTTTGATGCCTTTAGAAAGGGGAGCGTAACTTTCCGCTGCGTCCTTGCCAACGACCAACCCGGCAAAAACCCTGCAACCTTCGGCGTAGGGCGTCGCGCCGGCCGCCGGAGAAACCGGTTTAGCGGCCAAATCATTGTTTGGATGGCGATTTCCCGGGCCTGGGTAGAGGGCCGGACAGCCAGGGAAAGCCCGCCGATGAAGGCTTTTCCGGATCAGTTCATCGATCGCGTGCGATCGGGCGGTGCGGCGAAATGGCGCTAAGACGCCAGCGATGCCGTATAGGCGGCAAGCGAAATCATCGTCGGATGAGAGCCTTTCGACCACAGGCACCGTAAGTGCCGCCGCGGCCAGGCTGGTAGCGAATGTCAAATCCAATCCACAACTAGAGCTCCGATTCCGAAGTTCGCAAGCTGTTGCTGCCCTTCCGATGCGAACTTCGGAATCAAAGGAGCGCTAGCAACTTATTGATTTGAGTAGCGGCTTTGAATTTGAAGTTCCTATGACGAACTCGCAGCGAAACTGACAGGAACTTCAAATTCGCCGCACTAGTACCGCCGATCTGAAGTCCCTGCACCACAAGCGGCGAATTCGATCAGGGACTTCAGATCGATAAAGCGGTACTAGAATCAATAAGTTTGTGAGTAGCCCATGACTTTCCGAAGTTCGTGAAGGTGGGCGCTGCGATGGAGCACGAACTTCGGAAAGTGGGCACTAGAGAGTTCCGTCTCGGCGACCATAGCTTGTAACCGCCGCTATTGACTGCCGCGCTGATGTTTTTTCCTTGCCGGGACAGGGCGCCCTCCACCGAGGCGGGAAATAATCGGCGCCGCATGGGGTTATAGCTCCGATGAGCCTCGCGAGGTGGTAGAGATGAACGCGGATGGTCCCGGCATTTCGAACGCCTCCCGTGAGTCGTTCTCGGTTTCCGTTGTGTCGCGCGCAGAATTTTCCGGATGCTCGCCCTGGACCTCTACCTTCACCGACCAGCGAAAGGACTATCGGTATTACGAGATCCTGGACGATACTCTCCGGGGTCAATTCGAGCACCGATATTTTGCGATTGTTGACAGCAGGGGCCACATTCGGGCTGTTCAACCGTTCTTTCTCATCGATCAGGATATTCTCGAAGGGCTTGGCGCTGAACGGGTTTACTGGATTGCTCTCGTCCGACGATTCTATCCGCGGTTCCTAAAGCTGCGCTGTTTGATGATTGGTTGTTCCGCCGGAGAGGCTCACCTCACAGCCACTCTGCCTGTCAATATCGTCGCGGAAACCCTGTCGAACGGCATCGTCGAGCAGGCGAGATCGCTCAACGCGCAACTGATAGTGTTGAAGGAGTTCCCTTCTCGCTATCGCAAAGTACTCCGCTGCTTCGAGCAACACGGCTTCGCACGCGCGCCAAGCATGCCGATGACGATGCTCGACATCGGAGGATATGACAGCTTCGAAGCTTACATGGCGAAGGCGCTGAAGAGTTCAGCGCGAAGGAAGTTGCGCAAGAAGCTCGAGGCGACAGCCGACATTGCGGACATTCGCTTGAGCGTCACCGATGATGCGGCGAGTTTCGTCGATGAGATTTATCCGCTCTATCTGCAGGTGTTCAAACGTTCAAAGATGCGATTCGAGAAGCTCACCAAGGAGTTTTTCCGCCAGCTCGGCCAACGAATGGGCGATAAGGTCCGGTTCTTCGCGTGGCGTCGCGGAAACACGCTGGTAGCGTTCAGCCTTTGCATGGTGCAGGGAGACTCGCTGTATGCGGAGTATGTTGGCTTCGATTACTCCGTCGCGCTCGACCTGCATCTGTATCACTATGTCGTTCGGGACATGATCAGTTGGGGGATCAGCAAAGAGTATAGATGGTTCCGCAGCAGCGGCCTGAATTATGACCCGAAGCTGCACATGAAGCACCGACTCGATCCAATTGATCTATACGTGCGCCACAGGTCGGCCCTTCCAAATGCAATATTCAGGATGGCGCTGCCCTGGATCGCGCCGGTGCGCTACGACGCGACACTAAAGCTGTTTCCTAACTACAAAGAACTTTGGTGACGGTCCTGCATTTTTTTCAATTTGGAGGCGTTGATGACCCGCGATATGGCCAAGTTATTTGCGCTACATGAACATGATCATTACGCGATGCATCGGCGCCACCTCAACGAGCAGATGGTGCGGGTGCTCAAAGCAATCGGTTATGACGTTGGCTTTTGCAGTGGCAAGGGCCAGTATCTCTATGATCGAGACGGCAAGTGTTATCTCGACCTGTTGAGTGGTTTTGGAGTCTTTGCCATCGGGCGCAATCATCCCGCTCTTTGTGAGGCCTTGAAAAGCGTTCTCGACAGCGATCTTCCCAATCTGGTCCAAATGGATGTTTCGACGTTGGCTGGAATTCTAGCCGAGCGATTACTGGCGCACGTGCCGTATCTCGACAAGGTCTGCTTCGTAAATTCCGGATCGGAAACAGTCGAGGCAGCCATCAAATTTGCCCGAGCAGCAACCGGCCGGCCCGGGATACTGTACTGCGAGCATGCATTTCACGGTCTCACCAATGGTGCGCTGTCTCTCAATGGCGACGAGATTTTCCGCGAAGGCTTCGAGCCCTTGCTGCCTCACAGTGTCCGCATTCCATTTAATGATCTTGTTGCGCTTGAGAAGGCACTTCACTCGCGCACTATTGCCGCATTCATCGTCGAGCCGATCCAGGGTAAAGGGGTAAACGTCCCCGATGATGATTATCTCAGACTTGCCGCGGATCTCTGCCGGCGCCACGGCACCTTGTTCGTCGCGGATGAAGTGCAGACTGGATTGGGCCGCACCGGCCGCTTCCTTGCGGTTGAATACTGGGACGTCGAGCCGGATATGGTTCTTCTTGCAAAAACCCTGTCGGGTGGACATGTTCCGGTTGGAGCAGTTCTCACCCGAAAATGGATTTTTGACAAAGTCTTCGACCGCATGGAGCGTGCAGTAGCCCACGGATCGACATTCGGGACAAACGACCTGGCAATGGCGGCCGGAATAGCGACACTGGATGTACTCAAATCGGAGCAGTTGGTCGAAAAGGCAGCGCAGACCGGAGAACGCTTGCTGCGCGCCTTTACTGAAATGACCCAGCGTTACGAGTTTATGCGCGAGGTACGCGGCAAGGGATTGATGATTGGTATCGAGTTCGGTCCACCAAGATCGCTTAAACTTAAGGCATCATGGCATGCCCTTGAGACCGCGAGGACGGGTCTGTTCAGCCAGCTCATTACGATCCCGCTTTTCAAAGAGCATAAAATACTGAGCCAAGTCGCCAGTCATGCCGGCCACACGATCAAGCTTTTGCCCGCACTTGTGATTTCCGATTCGGACTGTGATTGGATCTTGAACGGTTTTGACTCCGTCATCGCGGAAAGCCACCGCGTCCCTGGCGCTATATGGTCGCTCGGAAAAAACCTGGTCGGCCATGCGATGCCGTCGAAAACATAATCATTACCCGGGCCGTCGCAGCTCTAGAGGTTGCCGCGATTGCTCGCGAACTTCGGAGTCGGAGCTCTAATTGTTGAGAACGATCAGCCCGTCGACGGCGACGCCCGTGCGGCTGTTGAGGAGAAACGGATTAACGTCAATCGAGGCGATGCGGCTGCCTGCGTCCATCATCAGGTTGGACAGGCCAACGAGCGCCTTGACGACGGAAGCCTCATGCAGCGCCGGCTTGCCGCGGTAGCCGCGCAGCCTGACGCCGGCCTTGGTGCGGCCAATCAGCTTCTTTGCTTCCACCGCATCGAGAGGGGCGCCCGCCAAAGCCACGTCCCTCATCAGCTCGATCTCGACGCCGCCGGTGCCGAACAGGATGACCGGGCCCATCTCGGCATCGAGCGAACTACCGACAACCAGTTCGAGATCGGCCTTGACCTGCTGCGCGATCAGGATGCCGTCGATCCTCGGCTTGTTCTTGAGCTTTTTCACCCGCGACATGATCTGGTCGACGGCTTTTTTGACTTCGGCGGCGCTGTTGATGTTGAGCACCACGCCACCAACATCGGATTTGTGCAGGATCTCCGCGCTGACCACCTTGGCGACGACGGGAAAGCCGATTTTTTTCGCGATCTTCACTGCTTCGGTCGAAGTCTGCGCGATCGCTTCCTTCGATATCGGAATGCCATAGGCCTTGAGCAGTTTTTTCGACGCGACCTCGTCGAGCGCCGCGCCCTTGGCGGTCTTGAGCGTGCGCTCCAGCGTCGCCCGCGCCGAGGCAGTCGAGCTTGACGCAATTTCCGGGACGTTCCTGGGCAGCTGCGCATATTCGATCAGCGATTTGATGGCGCCGACGGCGCGATCAAGCCCTTGCATCACGGCAATATGCTGCAGCGACTGGCGCAAGCCCTTGGTGAATTCGGTAAAGCCGATCGACATCGTCGAAATGTAGATCACGGGCTTATTGGCCGACGCCGCCATTTCGTTGACGCGATGCAGGTTCCGCTCGCGCAATTCATGCGGCGCCTTCGGCAATTCAGCGTCGATGATGACGATATCGGTGTCGGGATCGTCGATCATGATCTTGATCGACTGCATGTAAACGGAGGGATCGACCACCGCGGCAAAGCCGGCGTCGAGCGGATTGCCGACGATCGACCCGGGCCCCAGCATTTTGGCGAGCTTTTCGCTGGCGGTTTGAGTGAGCGGCGCGAAATCGAGCCCTGCCGAGGTGAACGCATCGATCAGAAGCCCGCGTTTGCCGCCGGACAGGCTTACGGCGGCAAGCCGCGAGCCCTGCGGCACGGCGGCATGCACGAAGCATTCGGTGGTTTCGACGAGTTCGTCGAGCCCGTGGGCGCGGATCACGCCTTCGCGCGAGGAGATCGCGTCAAAACTTTCGATCGAGCCGGCGAGCGCGCCGGTATGCGCCATCGCGGCGGCGCGGCCGCCTTCGGAAGCGCCGAGCTTGATCGCAATCACCGGCTTGCCCGCGGCGCGCGCCGCCTTGCAGGCCTCGCGGAATGCCTTGGTGTTGCGCACGCCTTCGAGGTAGACCACGATGACGCGGATCGAGGGATCGATCGCGAAATAGTTCATCAGATCGGTGGTTTCCAGGCCAGCTTCGTTGCCGGTGGTGACCATGTAGCCGACGCCGACGCCGCGATCTTCCAGCGCCTGACGGATCGCCATCACGATCGCGCCGGACTGGCCGGCAATCGCAACGGGACCCGCTTTCATCGTGACGATGCGGTCGTCGATGTTGGTGAAGAGATTTTCGCCGGCGCTCAGATTGCCGAGGCAATTCGGTCCGGTGACGGCAAGCCCGGTTTCGCGGATCGCCTGCTGCAATTCGACAGCGAGCCGTTGGCTTTCCGCGTCCTGCAATTCGCTGAAGCCGGAGGTCACGATCGTCGCCGAACGGGCGCCGGCCGCCGCGGCATCCCGGACCACCTGGACTGCAAAGCGAGCCGGCACCATCACCAGCACATGATCCGGCTTGTCCGGCAGGCTGGCGAAATCCTTGTAGCAGGGCACTCCCCAGATGGTTTCGCGCTTGCTGTTGACCGGATAGAGGCCGCCCCCGAAGCCGTATTTGATCAGGTTATTCCAGATGCGCTCGGCGTAATTACCTGGCTTATCCGTCGCGCCGACCACGACAATATTGCGCGGGTGCAGCATGGCGTGGATTTGCTGGACGACGCGGCTGGCATCGGACGGCGGCGACCATTTGCCGGCCGCATTTCCTGAACGGGCTTCCATGTTTCCTAAACGCTGCCTCTGATGATTTTTCCCGGAGACGGAAATTCGGCGGTTCTCCGGCCACTTGATTTCTTATTATTGATAGTTGGCACAGGTGACAACTCGCGTTGCGCGAATGCAGGCCTGCTACCAGTTTGGACTTGCTACCAGGCAGGTCGTGGCCGCGCTGGCGAGACGATGCCCGCCAGCAGTACCGCCAGAATGCCGGTGAGAAAGATGCCGTCGAACGTCCCCGCGCCGCCGATGGAAGCGACGGGCGCGCCGAGGCCGGTAATCTTGTCGAGATTGGAGAGATCCGCGCCGATCAATGTTCCCATCGAGCCGCCAATATAGGCCAGCGGAGCGGCGTATTCGCGGGAGAGAATGAACGCCAGGATCGCCGTCGCAATGACGGGTCCGAACACCGGCACCGCAATGCCAAGTCCGTGCACCGGGGTTGCCATCATATGGATGATGACGGCAATGGCGATAACGGCAATCGCCGCCTTGCCCCACAATTGGTAGCGGAGCACGAGATAGGTCGACATCAGCGTCGGGATCACGGCGCCGCCGACATTGACTGCAAGCACGGTGCCGGGCCATTGCTGCACCAGCGGTACGACATATTGCATGCCGAAGAAATCGACGACCTGTCCCGATCTCACCGTCTGTCCCGGCAGGACCGTGATCGGGATATTGAAGTAGCTGCCGATCAGCGAGCCGAATAGCAGGAGCAGCGCGACTCCCGGTCCGACGCCGAGCTTCATATAGGCGTAGCGCAGGATCCGAAGCTGAATCAGGATGATCAGTCCGATGAACAGAACCACCAGGACGGAAAACAGGGCCGGCGTCAGCGGCAGATAATGAATCTGGGAGCCCATGATGAAATTCAGCCGTTCAATATCGGTTGCCCCTGGATTAAGTTGGGAACCAGACGGGTGGATCGCAAGGCTCGAACTTCGCTCGATTGCGATCGTGGCAAGGTAGTTTCGGCAAAGTGTCGGGGCGAGGGGAGATTTGCAAGGTGATCACGCTTTATCATTGCAAGGCGGCGCGCTCGTTTCGTCCGCTTTGGGCGCTGGAAGAACTCGGGCTCGAGTATGAGCTCAAGATGCTGCCATTTCCGCCGCGGGTGTTCGCCAAGGAATATCTGGCGCTCAATCCGCTTGGCACTATCCCGCTTCTCATCGACGGTGACGTCCGCATGACGGAATCGGCGGCGATCGCTCAATATCTGGTCACGCAGTATGGCCCTACGCCGCTCGCGATCGGTACGGACGAGCCCGAGTTTGGCGGTTACCTCAACTGGCTGCATTTCGGCGAAGCGACGCTGACTTTTCCGCAAACGCTGGTGCTGCGTTACTCGAGGCTCGAGCCGGAAGAGCGGCGCAATCCGCAGGTCGTGGCCGACTATTCGAAGTGGTTCTTAGGCCGGCTGCGCGCGGTCGAGGCTGCGGTTGCAAATCGCGACATGTTGTGCGGCGGCCGGTTTACCGCCGCCGATATTTCCGTGGGCTACGCGCTGCTAATGGCGGAGCGTCTCGGCCTGTCCGGGGATTTTACGCCGGCCGTTGTTGGCTATTGGCAGCGGTTGCGCGAGCGCGACAGCTTCCGCCGGGCGGTGAAGGCCGAAACGCTGGCCGCCGAACAGCAGAAAATCCCGGACACGTCGTGGTCGTGATGGCTTGCGAGCGCTCAGTGCGTATCCAGTAGCTTGTTCAGCCGCAGCCGCGTGATCAGGTAGACGTTCTGCAGGTCGTTGGCGAATTCGGTCTGGGTGTCGTTCTGCAACCGCCGCTTGAACTCGAAGAAGATCCCTTCCTTGGTATACATCTTCACCGCGATGATGAAGGGAAATCCGAATTTTGCCTTATAGGCGGCGTTGAGGCGCGACAATTCGGCGAATTCGGCCGGCGGCAGCGAGTCGAGCCCGGCGCTCGCCTGCTCGGCAACCGACGAGGCCGTCATTGTTCCGGCCTTGGCTTCCTTGCCGGCCAGATCGGGGTGACTTTGCAACAAGGCAAGCTGCTTGGTTGCCGGAGCATCCTTCGCCACGGCAACCATCGCAGCATGCATATCGTCGGGGCTGGCAAACGGACGTTTCTCCCAGGCCTTCTCCGCAACCCACGGCGATTTCTCGAAGATGCCGCCGAACTTCACGACGAAGGCGGCGCGGTCCATGGCGTTGATCGGCGCCATGTCGACCGGGCCGGCAAACGCCGCCGGCCCGAGCAGCAGCGCACAAATCAGCGAGGCAGCAAGCGAGATGCGACCGATCATGCTCAACGTCCTTTCGCCTGCGTGCGGGGTATCAGCTACCGCGGTACGTCGTGTAGCTCCAGGGCGCGACCAGGATCGGCACGTGATAATGCGACTTGGCGTCGGCGATGCCAAACTGGATGACCGCCTTTTCCAGGAAGGGCGGGTTGGGCAGCTGGGTACCGAGCTTGGCGAAGTACTCGCCGACATAAAATACCAGCTGAAATTTGCCGGTCTTCATGTTCTCCGGCGTCATCAGAGGTTCGGCGTTGCGGCCGTCCGCATTGGTGTGCACCGTCTTGAGCAGCTTGTAGGTGTCGCCCTCAAGTTCGCTGAACTCGATCTTGATGCCCTCGCCGGGCTTGCCGTTCGCCGTATCCAGAACGTGGGTGGTCAATCCAGGCGTTCCGGCGGCCAGCGCGGTCCTGTTGCCAAGCGCTGCGAACGCCAACATGGCCGAGCCCGCTCCCAACAGACCTCGTCGGTTAAGTCCTGTCATCGTCCTGCTCCATCAGTTGCCCCATCCAGCGATACGCGGGGTGATCCAATTTAGCGCTGCAAAAACCACACCACGCAAGGCATTTCCTGCGTTGACGGTGGTCGAGGACAGATTGGCAGTCAGCGTTCGGGCGTCGGATTATCACCGGTCTTTGCGGCCACTTCGCGTGCAGCGCGAACCTTCGCCATCATCGCGTTGCAATATTCGTGGCGTTCGCGGTCGAAAGCCTGCTGGCGGGCGCGGAAGGCATCCACCCTTCGGCGGATTTCGTCACGCAAGTCGCCGTGGCTTACCGGGGTCAGGCGAGCGGGAAGAACGTCCACCGGACGTTGTTCAACGATCGCAGGATGATTTGCCGGTTCCGATGGACGCGGCGTTTCGAGCGGGCGTTCGGGATATGCCGTTTTCCCGGTCACCGACTGCACAAACGCCATGGTCTGCGCGATGAGAAGATCGCGTTCGTTCTTCCACGTCATGCCGCACCTCAGCCCGAAAACATCTCAGCAAAAAGCCGATGGGCAATCAACGACGGCGTGAGCGAAGTCCACATCTAAAAAAGGTTTCGCATGCCGGCACGTTGCGCCGGCGGTGTCCGGGCCTTCTCACACGATCCGCGAGGTCTTGTTGCCCCAATAGCGGTCGCGCAACAGCCGCTTGTAGAGTTTGCCCGTCGGCAGTCGGGGCAGTTGCTCCTCGAAATCGATCGAGCGAGGCACCTTCTGGCGCGACAGCGACTGGCTGCAGAAGCCGATCAGCTCCTCGGCGAGTTCGGCACAAGGCTTCACCCCCGGCATCGGCTGTACCACCGCTTTGACTTCTTCGCCCAGATCCGCATTGGGCACACCGAATACCGCGGCGTCGGCGATCTTCGGATGGGTGATCAGCAGATTTTCGCATTCCTGCGGATAGATGTTCACGCCGCCCGAGATGATCATGAAGGTCGCGCGATCGGTCAGGTAAAGATAGCCGTCTTTGTCGACATAGCCGACATCCCCCACGGTGCTCATGCTGCCGTCCGCCGAGCGCGCCTCACGCGTTTTGTCGGGATCGTTGAAATACTCGAAGGCGCTCGCGGTCTTGAACCAGACCGTGCCCGGTGTGCCGAGCGGGCAGGGCTTCATATTCTCATCAAGGACGTGAAGGTCACCCAGCAGAACCTTGCCCACCGTGCCGCGATGGGCGAGCCACTCGGCGGAGTTGCAGGCGGTAAAGCCAAGACCTCCGGTGGCGCCGTAATATTCGTGAATGATCGGTCCCCACCATTTGATCATGTCTTCCTTGACAGCGGCCGGGCAGGGAGCGGCGGCGTGAACGGCGATCTCAAGAGACGACAGATCGTAGCGGGAGCGCACCCCTTCGGGCAGCTTCAGCATGCGTGAAAACATGGTCGGAACAAGCTGGCTGTGGGTCACGCCCCATTGCTCGACCAGCTCGAGATAACGTTGCGGATCAAAACTCTCCATGATGATGACGGTGCCGCCCATCCGGATCGTGAGGTTGACCGCGGCTTGCGGCGCCGAGTGATAGAGTGGCGCCGGCGACAGATAGATCATGCCCTCGCGGTACTGCCAGAGCTTTTGCAGGAAATCGAACAGCGGCAATTGCTCCGAGGGCGGTTGTTCCGCCAGCGGGCGCAAAATGCCTTTTGGCCGCCCCGTGGTGCCCGACGAATAAAGCATCGCCGTGCCGATCGATTGATCCGCGATCGGTGTTTTGGGAAGTCCTGCGGTGGCTTCCTTCAACCCGACGATACCGTCGCTTTCGACTGCGCCGTCCGCCACGATGCAGAGCTCGATCTTCGGGCATTCCTTGAGCGCCTCGCGCGCGACGTCGAGCTTGGCGACGGAAGTGATGAGAATGCGGGATTGGCTGTTGTTGACGATATAGGCGAGTTCCGCCGCCGTCAGATAGCAATTGACGCAGGTGAAATAGAGGCCGGCCTTCTCGCCCGCGCCGCAGACTTCCAGGTAGCGGCTGTTGTTCTCCATGTAGATCGCATAATGGTCGAGCCGCTTCATGCCGCGGTTGCGAAACAGATGCGCGAGGCGGTTGGTGCGCGCCTCGAGCTCGGCATAGCTCACGGACTCGCCGGAGTTCGCCATGATGAAGGCGGGCTGAAGTGGACGAAGATGAGCGTGCTTGCCGGTAAACATCGTTCGAGCGACTCCCCGTAAGGCCGGTCAAACAGACGCTGATGGCGCGGCGACTTGCCGGCCGTGCGCGTCGTCCTCCCGGACAATTTTCATTCGTTGTTTTGGGGGATGTTAGCGGAGCAGGGAGGCGGCGTCACCACCGCCATCGTCAAAAGTTGCATGCGTATTGCGCCTCGCTTCATGCTGATCGATCGGCTTGAGCGCTCACTTGGAGCGGCGGCCGCGCAAACGAGGAGCATGTGCCTTACCGATATCGCCGTCTTCATCCCAGCCGCCCGCCGAAAATGCCGCCCCGGATAATCGGCCAGTTGTCCCGGGATCGCGCAGCGAAGTAGTCACCTCTGACCACAGCCGGTTCATTTGCATGCCGAGATGGCCAAGATCGCCCCTTCAATCGCGCGGGAACTTCTGCGGTCGAGTGACTGCGCGCCTGCTTTTTTGGAGGGGCGGGTGCGACCGATTTCGCTTGATCCCGGTCGTTGCATGAACAGATTATCGGCGGTCTCTTCTTGGTGTTGTCGCATATCTGGATTACCTCGGCTGGTTGCAACCGTCGTCGACAGGAGGAAGAATTGAGCGCGAGTGAGCAATCGACGCGTCCGGTTCGAATGGCCGATATGCGATCGTTTTACAGCCTGTCCCCGATCCCGATCCTTATCGTTCTCGCCGGGCTTGTTTCGGGTTGCGAACAAAAGCAGGCGGCGCAAGCTGCCGCCCCGCCGGCGCCGCCCGTCACTGTCGCCCAGCCCGTCAAACGAACCGTCACCGACTGGGACGAATTCACGGGGCGTTTCGATGCGGTCCAGCAGGTGCAGGTGCGGGCTCGCGTTGGCGGCTTCATCACGGACGTCGAGTTCCGTGATGGCGCCTTCGTCAAGACCGGCGATCTCTTGTACCTGATCGATGCAAGGCCGTTCGAGGCCGTCGCCACGCAGGCCGATGGTCAGTTGTCGGATGCGCGCGCCAAGGTCGAACTGGCCAAGCGGGAGCTGGATCGCGCGCTGACGCTGCAGCAGTCGCAAAATGTAGCGGAGTCCACGGTCGACCAGCGGCGTCAGGCGCTGCAGGCGGCGAGGGCGGCCGAGTTGCAGGCCGAAGGCGTGCTCAAGGCGGCCCAGCTCAATGTCGAATTCACCCACGTCAAGGCGCCGATCGACGGCCGGGTCAGCCGGCACCTGGTCGATATCGGCAATCTGGTCCAGGGCAGCGAAGGCAATTCGACGCTGTTGACGTCGATCGTCTCGCTCGATCCGATCTACATCTATTTCGATATCGATGAAGCGACCTATCTCAAATACAACCGGCTCTGGTTCGAGGGCAAACGTCCGAGCTCGCGCGATAATCCCAACCCGGTCGAGGTGACGCTGACCGGCGAGGCCAAGCCGTCGCACAAGGGCACCGTCGATTTCCTTGACAACCAGCTCGATGTTTCGACCGGTACGCTGCGCGGCCGTGCGGTGATCCCGAACAAGGATATGTCGATTCTGCCCGGACAATTCGGCCGCGTTCGCCTGATCGCGAGCGCGCCGTATGAGGCGTTGCTGGTGCCGGATACGGCTGTCGCGACCGATCAGGCGCGCAAGATCCTGTTCGTGGTCAAGGACGACAACATGGTCGAGGCGAGGCCCGTCGTGCTCGGACCGCTCGACCAGGGCCTGCGGGTGGTCCGCGAAGGGCTCCAGCCCGAAGACCGCGTGGTGGTCGATGGATTGCAGCGCGTGCGGGTTGGCGCGAAGGTCACGCCGCACGAGGCCAAGCCCGTAGGTAACAAGACATGAATCTCGGGGCGCTTTCCGTCAACCGGCCGATCCTGGCGATGGTTCTGTCCATCGTGCTGCTGATCGTTGGCGCGATCGCCTATACGACGCTGCCGGTTGCCGAATATCCGCAAGTGGTGCCGCCGACCGTGGTGGTCACCACCCAATATCCGGGCGCCTCGGCGCAAACCGTGTCCGACACCGTTGCAGCTCCCATCGAACAGCAGATCAACGGCGTCGAGGACATGCTCTACCTCTACAGCCAGGCCACCTCGAACGGTCAGCTCACGATCACCGTCACGTTCAAGCTCGGCACCGATCTCGACAAGGCGCAGGTGCTGGTCCAGAACCGCGTCGCGATCGCGACGCCGCAATTGCCTGAGGAGGTTCAGCGCAACGGTGTGGTGACGCGCAAGAACAGCCCCGACATCCTGATGGTCGTCTTCATGTTGTCGCCCGACGACACCTTCGACCAGCTCTATATCAGCAACTATGCGCTGCTTCAGGTGCGCGACCAGCTGCTCCGGCTGGATGGCATCGGCGACATCCAGATCTTTGGCGCGCGCGACTACTCGATGCGGCTGTGGCTCGATCCCGACAAGATCGCCAATCTGGGCTTGACGGCCGGCGACGTGCTGACCGCGATTAGGTCGCAGAATTTGCAGATTGCCGGCGGCGAGCTGGCGGGGCCTCCGATCGCCGACCGCGCCTTCCAGCCCAATCTGACTTTCACCGGACGGCTGAAGGACATCAGGCAGTTCGAAGACATTCTGGTCAAAGCCGGCAGCGATGGCCGTACGGTTCGGCTGCGCGATGTGGCGCGGATCGAACTCGGCGCGCTCGACTACACCACCAACAGTTTTCTGTTGCGCAAGAGCGCGGTCGCGATGCTCGTTACCCAGCGTCCGGGATCTAATGCGCTGGCCACGGCGAAACGTATTTCCGACACGATGGCCCGCCTCAAGGCCAATTTTCCGAAGGGGCTTGACTACAATATCGGCTACAACCCGACCGAATTCATCGCGCAATCCGTCAGCGAGCTGATCAAGACGATCTACGAGGCGATGATTCTGGTCGTCATCGTCGTTCTGGTGTTTCTGCAAGGATGGCGGCCGGCGATCATTCCGATCATCGCGATCCCGGTGTCGCTGGTCGGGACGTTCGCGGCGATGGCTGCGCTCGGTTTTGCCATCAACAATCTCACCTTGTTCGGTCTTGTGCTTGCGGTCGGTATCGTGGTCGACGACGCGATCGTGGTGGTGGAAAATGTCGAGCGGCATCTGCGCGATGGCTTGAGCAAGCGCGATGCGGCGCTGCGCACCATGCAGGAGGTCGGCGGCGCGCTGGTGTCGATCGCGCTCGTGCTGTGTGCCGTGTTCGTGCCGACCGCATTTCTCGGCGGGGTTTCCGGGCTGTTCTTCCAGCAATTCGCCGTTACGATCGCGGTCGCAACGGCGATTTCGTGCTTCTGTTCGCTGACCTTGTCGCCGGCGCTGGCCTCGCAGATCCTGGTCGCGCATGAAGAAAAGCGGGAGCCGGCGCGCTGGAACGTGGTCGCGCGCGGTTGGGAGGCATTCAGCGGTGTTTTCAACCGCGGCTTCGACTGGCTCTCCCACGGTTACGCCAGCACTGCCTCGTTCGTGATCCGGCACTCGTCGGTGATGCTGCTGGTCTATCTGGCGCTCATCGGAAGCGCCGGCTGGCTGCTCGCGACAACGCCGCAAGGCTTTGTCCCGGCGCAGGACCGTGGCTACATCATCGTCTCGGCGCAATTGCCGGGCGCCGCTTCACTGGCGCGCACCACCGAGGTCGTGCGCGAAATCGAACGGATCGCGCTCGATACGCCCGGCATCGTCCGCGTCGCTTCGTTTGCCGGCCTTTCCGGCGCCACACGCACGCAGGCGAGCAATGCCGCGGCGCTGTTTCCGGTGTTCGACGAGCCCGAAGCTCGCCTGAAGAAGGGTTTGACCGCGGCCAGAATCATCGGCGACTTGCGCAAGCGGCTTTCGGTGATCGAGGGCGCGTTCATCATCGTCATTCCTCCGCCGTCGATTCCGGGCATCGGCACTGGCGGCGGCTTTGCCATGCGCATCGAGGACCGGCAGGGCCGCGGTCCGGAATTGCTTGCGGCCGCGACCGACGAACTCGTGGCAGCGGCACGCAAGACGCCGGGGCTGACGTCGGTGTTCTCGCCTTACACTGCCAACACGCCTCAGGTCTTCGTCGACATCGATCGCATCAAGGCGCAGAAGCTCGGCGTCCCGATTCAGAGCGTGACGGACGCCATCGAGACCTATTTCGGATCGACCTACGTCAACGACTTCAACATCCTCGGCCGCACCTATCACGTCACCGCGCAGGCAGATCTCCCGTTTCGCAAGGAGGCCGCCGATCTCGCGCGGCTACGCACCCGCAACGCGTCCGGCAACATGGTGATGCTGGGCAGCGTCGTCGACTTCCGCGATGTTTCGGGCCCCGACCGGGTTGCACGCTACAATCTATATCCGGCTTCCGAACTTCAGGGCGAGCCGGCGCCGGGAACGAGCTCGGCCGGCGCCATTGAACTCATGAAGCATCTCGCAGACCAGACCCTGCCGAGCGGCTTCTTCTACGACTGGACTGATTTGTCCTACCAGCAGGTCAATGGCGCCAATTCGGGCCTTTACGTTTTCCCGATTTGCGTTCTGTTCGTATTCCTGGTTCTGGCGGCGCAGTATGGCAGCTGGAGCCTGCCGTTCTCGGTCATCCTGATCGTGCCGATGTGCCTTCTGGCGGCGACGCTCGGGGTGCGGATCATGGGACAGGACGTCAACATCCTCACGCAGATCGGCTTCGTCGTGTTGGTCGGCCTCGCCGCGAAAAACGCCATCCTGATCGTCGAGTTCGCGCGCGACATCGAGCTCGAGGGCCGGCCACGCATGGAGGCGGTGATCGAGGCTTGCCGGCTTCGGCTGCGTCCGATCCTGATGACCTCGTTCGCCTTCATTCTCGGCGTGCTGCCGCTGGTCGTCTCGACCGGTTCGGGATCGGAAATGCGCCAGGCGGTTGGCGTGGCGGTGTTCTTTGGCATGCTCGGTGTCACGCTGTTCGGGCTCGTGTTCACGCCGATCTTCTATGTGGTGGTGCGCAACCTCGCGGATCGGTCGGGACCGAAAAAGCCGGTTTTGATGAGCTGACCCTGCATTCCGGAAAAAAGACGCGGCGCTTGCCGCAGCGCGCGTGCCCTTGCGACCCTACTTTTGGTGCATCCCAAACGGGTGGGCACGGCAAAGGTTATAAAATATGCTGCCGGTGGAATGAATTAGCATCCACTACAATAATAATCAGGGGTGATCGCATGAGACTTAATCTACTTCCGGCAGCCGTCGCGGCTTGCGGCCTGTTGATCGCGGCGCCGGCGTTGGCGCAAGGCGTCAAGATCGGCATCTTGAACGACCAGTCCGGCGTTTACGCCGACTACGGCGGCAAATACTCGGTCGAAGCCGCCAGGATGGCGATCGAGGATTTCGGTGGCGAAGTGCTCGGCCATAAAATCGAACTGGTCACCGCCGACCATCAGAACAAGCCGGACCTTGCCGTCAGCATCGCGCGGCGGTGGTACGATGTCGAAGGCGTCGACATGATCACCGAGCTCACGACGTCGTCAGTTGCGCTCGCGGTACAAGAGCTCACGAAGGAAAAGAAGAAGATCGACATCGTGGTGGGCGCCGCAAGTTCGCGTATCACCGGCGATGCCTGCACGCCTTACGGCTTCCATTGGGCCTATGACACGCGCTCACTTGCGGTCGGCACCGGCGGTGCGCTGGCTAGAGCGGGTGGCGACACCTGGTTCTTTTTGACCGCCGACTACGCGTTCGGCTACTCGCTCGAGAAGGACACCAGCGATATCGTCAAGGAAAACGGCGGCAAGGTGCTGGGCGCCGTCCGTGTCCCGCTGAACTCGTCGGACTTCTCCTCGTTCCTGCTGCAGGCGCAGAGCTCCAAGGCCAAGATCATCGGGCTTGCCAATGCCGGACTCGACACCACCAATTCGATCAAGCAGGCGGCAGAATTCGGCATCGTCAGAGGCGGCCAGAAACTTGCAGCGCTCTTGATGACGATCTCCGAGGTTCACGGCCTGGGACTTGAAGCGGCCCAGGGCCTGGTGCTCACGGAAGGTTTCTACTGGGACCAGAACGACAGGACGCGTGCGTTCTCGGAACGCTTCTTCAAGCGAACCGGCCGCATGCCCAGCATGATCCATGCCGGGACCTACTCGGCGACACTGCAGTATCTGAAAGCGGTGAAGGCCGCCGGTACCAAGGATTCGGACGCTGTCGTCAAGAAGCTCAAGGAGCTTCCGGTCAACGACGCCTTTACGGATAATGGCAAGGTGCTCGCAAACGGCCGCATGGTGCATGACCTCTATCTGTTCGAGGTCAAGAAGCCGTCGGAATCGAAGAAGCCCTGGGACTATTACAAGCAGCTCGCGGTGGTGCCCGGCGACAAGGCGTTCTTCACGGCCAAGGAAAGCGGCTGCCCACTGACGAAGTAATCGACGCTGCTGTTATTGCGGCGATGTGACGCGGCGCCATTTGGCGCCGCGTTTTTTAGGGCATCCGCAAAAGCGCTCAAGCGTCGGGGGAGGTGCCGGCGGAACCGTTGGTGTTGCAGGCGGGACACGAAACGCAGATTAAATGGCGGCCGTCACCGCTGTTTTTGTTGCAGATGCGAGCATGCCGGGGCTAGGTTCCGGCCACTTCATTGATCCGAGGGAAAGCCATGACGTCATCCGGCGGTTACTTGAAATTTTTCAGCATGTCCGGCTTGCCCGGACGATGGTGGAAGCCCGTCGCGGTGGCGTTGCTGCTGCTTGCTCTTCCGATTCCCTCAATGGCAAGCCGGGCGGTGTCGGCACAGCCCGCCAATGGCGCGAAAGTCTACATGCTGCGCGGCGTGCTCAATATTTTTTCGCTCGGCCTGGATAGCATCGCATCGCAACTGGAAGCCCAGGGCATCCCGGTCGACGTGACCAACTATCTCGGTTGGTCGGTGGTCGCCGACGAGGTCGCAGCCGACTATCGCAGCGGAAAGGTCAAGACGGTCATTTTGGTGGGGCATTCTTCCGGCGCGACCGTGCTGCCCGATATGGTGGACCGTCTCAATCAGCTTGGCGTTCCAGTGAGGCTCGTGATCGGTCTCGATTCGGTATTTCGCACCAGCCTGAACGGCCGCGTCGGGCGTTATATCAACTACTACATCGGCAACGGTAACGGAGAGCCGGTGGCGCGCGCGCGAGGAATGCATGGCGAACTCGACAATGTGAATGTGCAGAACGTTCCGGGTGTCGGGCACATCACCATCGATAAGAACGCGATCATGCAGCGGAAGGTGATCGTGGACATCGATTCGGTGGTGTTCGGCGGCCGGGCGAGGGAAGTTTCCGCAGCACCTCGCGTCGTGCATTAAATCCAACCAGCGCCCATGGGCGGCAGGGGCCGGCTGCGGCATGAGCGATGCCTCCGGGGTTGCCGAAGTCGCCACAATTCCACCAATTCGGCCTCACAAAAGGGCGGGAAGCGCGCATGGACTTGCGTCTTCCCGCCCTTTGGCGACGCCGATCCTGGCGATCCATCAGGGGCTTCCAGCGTCAGGACAGCTAGTGAATCGCATGATCAATCCGGCACGGCGTATGGCGGTCCTTGCCGGAGCGCTGTGCCTGCTCTCGCTGTCAGGTGGCAATCTTGGTTCAGCGGCCGCGGATCCCGTAACGGCTGCCGCAACCGAAGCCGTTATATCGCCGCCGCCCCCAAGCGTCGCGCCGCGTCCGCGTGCTTATCTGTTCCGTGGTGCGCTGGGTCCGTTTTTCTCGCGTGGGATCGACCGTATCACCGAACGGCTCGAAGAGGCCGGCATCACCGCCAACGTCTACGAATTCACTATTTGCCGTCTGATCGCCGCGCAGGCGATTCACGAATATCGCGAAAACCCGGCGCCGATCGTTCTGATCGGGCATTCGATGGGCGGCTTCTGTGCGCTGAAATTTGCCGAGATTCTGGAAGGCGAGGGGATCAGAGCGGACCTCGTCGTTGCCATCGACCCCGCCCATGTGACGCCTGACGTGCCCCTCAATGTCGATCGCTTCATCAACATCTTCCTGTCAAAGAGCGTGCTCGGTGGCGGCGACGTCAAACCCAAGCCGGGATACCGCGGCCACTATGCAAGCTACGATCTTTCGCTGCACGACGAAGTAACGCACATCAATATCGAGAAGCAGGACACGGTCCAGCAGCAGCTCGTGACCAAGGTTGTTCAACTCGCCGCGGCAAAGGCCGATGGCGACAACACCGTTCCCGTTCGCTTCGTCGTTCCCGCGAAAGCGGACATCGAGCTCTGGGACAGCGGCACGGCGGTGTTTGCCCGTCCGGGAGACACCTTGCAGTCGATCGCGACCGCTTACCACGTTCCGCTCTGGTCGGTCATGCAGATCAACAGGGGCGCCGAGCGCACGCCGCTGGTTCCGGGCGAGCGTGTCGTCGTCCCGCGTCACCTCGAACCGGTGGTCGAGGCGTCGGTGCGGGCGCCCGCAAAGCGCTGAGCGCAGCCGGAATTAAGCGCTTACTGCCGCCGTCAGCGCTGCGGCAGGAAAGGCACCAGCATCGGAACGCGGCGGCAATAGGGGCCGTAGGCATCCGCACCGAGTTCCTCGCTGAGGAAGCCTTCCTCCATGCGTGCTTTTTGCCAGAGGCCGATGGCGATCAGGGCTGTGCCGAGCAACGCGGTCGCCGTTCCAACCGCAACGCCGGTCGCGATCATCGCGCCGATCAGCCCGGTGTAGATCGGATGACGGACCAATCCGTAAGGTCCGGTGTCGATGACGCGATGGTCTTCCTTGCGCGTGATCGCATTTGACCAGAAGCGTCCGAGATGGATGCGAGCCCACCAGGTGAAAAGGCAGCCGGCGGCAGTCAGGACGGCAAGTATATAGGTGCCCCCGGTGCCGACATCCCAGAGCGGCTTCTCCCCGAGCACTTTCGCGGTCCACGGCGTCAGCAGGATCGCGCCGGCCAGAATGGGAAATCGATAGGCCCGCGAGTCCCAGGTCCTGACGTGCTTCTCGGTTCGACCGGAAAAGAATGCGCCTATGAACCAGCTCAAAAGCCAGGCTGCCCAGATCAATGCCAACAAGGCGCTGGGCCAGGTCGCGGTCCAACCGCTCCACACGAAAGCGACAATCGAATTCATCATGGCTAGCGTCCCGGTTCTGACATTTGTATCCCGTCGAGGCGTCCACTTATTGCGAATGTCAGAACCACGGGGACGCTGGGAACTATATAATTCTGGCGTGCTTTGACTCTGACATTCCTTCAAAGAACTCGCGGCGGCATTAAAAGGAACGTCAGGGTCGCCACGCCAGCCTTATATTCCCGATTGGCGCGCAAAGGCAATTGTGGAAAAAATCAAGCCAGGGGAACGGCTTAGGCCCTCAAGCGAGTTTGGGCTCGCGGAGCAGGTAAGTAATGGTATCGCGCAACGCCGGCTCGATCGGCCGTGGCGCATAGCCGAGTTCGTCCTGTGCTTTCTTGACCGATAATTCGGTTGCCCGCAGCGCGATCCGCACACCCTCGGCCGTGCCGGATGGTGGTTTGTGCGTGATGTGATCTGCGACGAATTCCAGCATGCCCGCGGCTGCTTCCGCAATCCGGCCGGGGACCGGAACGGCCAGCGTGCGCCGCCCGCTGATGTCAGCCATCAGCTGCAGGATCTTCTTCAGCGACACGCTTTCACCGCCGAGAATATAGCGCTGGCCGGTTTGCCCGCGCTCCATCGTCAGGATCAACCCGGTGGCGACATCGCGAACATCCACCATGTTGACGATGAAATCGAGATACATCTGAACTCGCCCGTGCAGGAATTGGCGCAGCATCGCGGTGGGAGGCGTCAGGTTGTGATCGTGCGGACCGATCGGCATCGTCGGTGTGCCGATGACGAGTGGAAATCCGTCCGCTGCGGCCTGTGCCGCCGACTGTTCTGCCAGCATCTTCGAGCGGGTGTAGACGCCCGGCATCTGCTCTGGCGGCAAAAGGCTGCGCTCGCCGCTGTCTTGTTGCATCGAGGCCGGCCGGAACAGGATGGATTCGGTCGAGCAATGCAGGAAGCGTGCGACGCCGCGTTTGCGGGCCGCGGCGATGACAACTTCCGTTCCCTGAAAATTAACGGCGTGGAAGTCGCCCTTGTTCGGCATCCACATGCCCGGAAGACCGGCGAGATGATAGACCTCATCGGCGTCGCGCAGGGTTTCGCCGACGAGACCCGCATCCAGCACCGAACCCGACACGTATTCAACGCCAGGTGTGGCGCAAATCGGCGCGCGGCGATCGAGCACCCGCACCTCTCGGCCGCCCGCCACAAGCGCCGATACAAGGTGCTGTCCGATGAAGCCTGTGCCGCCCGTGATGAGTGTCTTGGTCATGAACGTGGCAGCGGCTGACTTTCCTCGGTGAAAGACGAAGCCCCGCGTTGCGCCTGCCGCGGTTCGCTCTGGATAATCGCCGCCAGGTCGGGCCGGAACCCGAGTGCGATAAACAGCTTCGTCATCACAAACATCGGCCCGAGCAGGAAGTGCGAGGGGTTATCGACCAAAGCGGGCTGGCGCTGTTCGAAGAAGCGATGACCGACGATCTGGAAGCCGATGCCGATGGCGATCAAAGGCAACGTCACGGCCCACACCGTGAGGATGCTCGCGTGGTGCACGACGAGCGTGGCGACAGCGAACAGGATAATCGCACAACCGATGATGGCTGTTCCAAGCGCAGCGTCGAGCAACAGCCAATAAATCAATACCGGCAATGCCAGGATCGGCGCCAGCGTCGTCTGCACGCCGAGCACATGAACCGAAACCAGGTTGAGCGGAAGAATGGCGGCAAAAAACAATGTCAAAATGCCGAGCACGTGCATCACCCCGTTCCAGGGGTTGCGATGATATTCCACGTAATCGGCAAGCTGGCGCTTGAAAATGTCATTCATCTATGGGGCTCGTATGCGGCTCGCTGCGGCCGTCGCGCAAAAGCACTCAGGCGCTGATGTCATCAAATGAGGCTGTGGGCCCTGGTATGATAACTAGTGCTCCGATTCCGAAGTTCGTATCATATTGCGGCTCCGCGTTTACGAACTTCGGAATCAAAGGAGCACTAGCCAATTATTTGATTCTAGTGCGGTTTAGAATTTGAAGTTCCTATGACGAGGTCACCGCGAAACTGATAGGAACTTCAAATTCACCGCACTAGTTAAACTTGGGGTATCTCTGAAGTCAAATAGCGGTCCGGGCCTGAAATCGCACGGAAATATTTCAATTCATTGATAGGTTCAATACTTCGCGACCTGTTTTGTTTCATGGATGGACGAGGCGCCAAAGGATGGCTCCGGTCGCGCCCAGCCAAAGCGCGATCGTGGCGCTGGCCTGGATCGCAAACCCCGGTCTGCGTTTGTTGGCGGCTTTTGCATAGCCGGTCATGTACAGAATACGGCCTATGATCCAGACGACGCCAAGCGCCGCCGCAATGGCGTCGCTGACATAGAACGCAAACAGCCAGAGCGCCGGCAGGAAGATCGGCATCCACTCCAGCGTATTCATGTGGACGCGAAAAACGCGCTCGAAGTCCGGATGGCCCGATATCGCCGGCGCCTTGATGCCGTAGGTTCCGCGCGCCTTGCCGACCTGAAAGCTGAAAGCGAAATACATCAAGATCACAAGGCACGTGACGAGGGCCGTCAGGTGATACATGGCGAAAGTTCCTTCAATGTCTGAAAAATTCCACGTTCAGTAACCCGTCATCTCGAGATATCCAACCCCGCTGTGGCTGCCGGAAAAGCGGATCGGTCCTTCCCAATAGGGAAAGCGCGTTCCCATCCAGCATTTCGGGTTCACTGGCGTGCACGAGATCGCGAGCGAGAGCGATGGGATGGCGATGTCCCAGGTGGTTGGAATCCGGTGTCCGGCCATATCCGTGAAAACCCTCGGAGTCATGGCGATGTCGGAGGATCCAAGCCGCATTTCCCTGCCATCGGGCGAAAACCATTTTCCCGAAATGAAGTCATGATTGCCTCTGTCGCGCAGCCGGAACAGCATGAGCTTTTCGCCGCGATTGAGATGCAGCGACAGCCAGTCCCATCCGGTTTGATCGGAGGCGAGTGGCTGGCTGCTCCATTCGCGGTCCATCCACGCAAGTCCGGTGACCTCGGCCGGCTTGTCGTCGACGGTGATGCGGCCACGCGCTCTAAAATAAGGCTGGCTGTAGTAATAGGACGCCTGTCCCTGTTCCGATTTCACGCTGTAGCCGGCATCGCCTTGCAGAACCAAGGCATGATCGGCTTCGAGACGAAGGGTGTAAGCGAAGTCGTTGCCGGCTGCATTGAGTTCGAGCGGTGAAAGCGTGTCGCTGTTCATCCTCTCGCCACCGCGCATTTGCCAAGCGTCGATCCACGCCTCAAGGGGCGAGGCTTGCGAGCCCGCTTGTCCAACGCCGCCGCGCGCAAAGGTTTCGCTGAAGCGATGTGTGTCGGCGCGGGTGACGGCAGCGTGTCCCATCCAGATCTGCTGATTGGCCCAGCCTTCGTGCTGTGGGCCGGGCGCCATCGCCTGGCGAAACAACGTCCATTGCGCGCCGTAGGCCGATCCGCTGGAATCAGCGAGGTTCGCGGTGACGTACCACCATTCGATGCGAAAGTCCGGATGCGGGCCGTGATCGGCGGGAAAGACAAGCGGCCTGCCGGGCACGACGGGTGCAAACCCCTGGCCGTTCATGCCGAGCCCGGCAAAGCCCTGCGCCCGCGCCGTCTTTCCCGCCAGCGCGGCCAATAGTGCGCCACCGGCGAAGGTCCGGCGCGAGATCAAGAAGCTGGTGGTCCGATTCCAACATTCGCAGCCCGTCTCGGCAAATAGTTCTGCGAATGTTGGAATCATTGGACCACCAGCAAATATAGGTTTGTAGTGGAGTTTTGGATTTGACATTCGCTTTGCGAACTTGCGGCAAATACCGTAGCGAATGCCAAATCCACTCCACTACCGCTCATCGGCGAAAACCTTGATCAGTTCGGCCGGCTGCAAGCGCGCCAGCTTGAGAACCGGGATGGCCGCCGCGACGAGCGAGGCTGCCATGGCGACGGCGAGAAGCTCGGCCAATTGCAGCGGGAACACGTGGAACGGCAGCCGCCAGCCAAATGCTTTCACGTTCACGATCGCGATCAGGCACCAGGCAACCAGCAGGCCGAGCGGCAGCGCGAGCAGCGCGGTGACGAGTGCAACCGACATCGTCTTGAGCAGCTCGATGACAGCCAGTTGCCGTCGTGTGATCCCGATCGCCCACAGCGGCGCAAGCTGCGGCAGCCGCGAGTTGCCGAGCGTGAGCAGGCTAGTCAACAACGCGATGCCGGCAACGGCGAGGGTGAAGGCGTTCAGCGCGGCGGTCACCGAGAAGGTCCGCTTGAAGATGCGTTTCGATTCGGCTTTCAAGGTCGCCTGATCGATCAGGCTGTGTTCGTCGAGACCGAATTTCTCGCGCAAGTCCGACATCAGCTTGGGGACGGCGGCTTGATTGGCGCGCAAGCCGATCCGGGTACGCGGGATGGTGGGGAAGTGATTTGTCAGCGCGTCAAAATTGACCGCGATCTGTGCGTTCGGATTGCCATAGTCGGCATAGATGCCGACGATCCGGATCTTCCAGTCGCCATTCGGCGTCGGCACCTCGATCGCGCCACCGATGGAAAGCTTCGAGCGCCGCGCCAGTTGTTCACTGGCGAAAGCGGCGTCCCCTTGCCGCAACCGCGCCCAGGAGTTCTCCGCCGACCGCAGCAGCGGCCAGCGGTCGCGGTAGGTGGCACGATCGGGAAGTCCGAAAATTTCCAGCGGCGCGCCGGCGAATTGCGTCTCGGCGCGTCCGCCGGGAAGGATGGCGATGACGTCACGCCGTTCGCGCAGCCATGCGGTGATGGCTTTGGCTTGCGCATCGTCGGCCGCATTGATGTAGACATCGGCCGCGAGCCTTCCGTCGAGCCAGCTCACAAAGGTCTGGCGGAAACTCTCGACCATCGTGCCGACGCCGACATTGACGGAAAGTGCGAGCAATAGCGCCATCAGGGCCAGGGATAGGCCCGAAAGCTGCTGGCGGCTGTCGGCCCAGAACCATGCGGCGAGCGCGCCGCGCGCCTGTCGCTCACCGCCGGCCAGCACAAGCTCCAACAGCAGGGGTAACGCCAGGGCAGCGCCAAGCAGGATCGCGGCGAGCAGCGCAAAGCCGGCAAGCAGGGAATCGCCGAACCAGAGAAGGCCGAGCGCTGCAGTGAACACCGCGAGCGCGGCCATCCCCTGAAGCATGACCCATCGGCGCTGCGCCTGATGCCAGGCCTGGGGCTGGGCCGCCGCGAGCACGGAGAGGCGGCCTGCTTTCAGCAGGCTCGCGGCCGCAGCCAGCAGCGCACCCAACACGCTGATCACGAGACCAGCGAGCCACCATTGCGGCCGCAGCGAAAGCTGTCCAGGAATCTGCGCGCCATAAAGGCCGCGCAGGGACGCGGCGACATCGGGCAGCAGCGCGGCTGCGATGAGATAGCCGACGACCATGCCGGCAAGCCCGGCGACGAGCGCGAAGAATACGAGTTCGAGCAGCAATACCGCATTGAGTTGACGGGATGATACGCCGCACGCCCGCAAGGTCCGCAGCATCGGCAGCCGTTGTTCGAACGCCAGCCCGATCGCGGAGTTGACGATAAACAGACCGACGAAAAACGACAGCAGGCCGAACGCAGTGAGGTTCAGGTGAAAGCTGTCGGTGAGGCGTTCGAGGTCGGTCTCGGCGTCGGGCTTGATCAGGCGAAGCCTGTCGCCGGCAACCGATTCGAGCGAAGCGCGCGGACCTTTGCTCTTGCCGATCAGAAGGCGTGAAACCTGGCCCGGCATTTTCAGTAGCTGCTGGGCGATGCCGATATCGACCACCAACACCCCAGGCGTCAGTCGTGCCGCAAGGCGCAGCGGCGGCAGCGTCATGTCGTTGCTCGCCTGCAGCGAACCGCCCTCGCTTGCGCCGAGCTCGGTCAAGGTCTCGGGCGCGACGCGCGTCTCTCCGGGCGACATGACGAAGCTCTGCAGGTCTCCGCCGATCGCTGGCGTATCGCCGACCTCCGCCGGTAGCGTCACGGGCTCGATGCCGAGCAGACGGAATGAACGTCCATCGATCTGGATGCGGCCCTCGAGAACCGGCGATACCGGCCAGCCGGCGCGACGAAGATCGACAAAAAGCTGCTGCGGGAAAGTGCCGCCGCTGCGGGAGACCAATGTGGCCGTGCGGGTGCCGCCGAATGCAGCTGCGGCGCGGTCATAGCTCGCGCGCGCCTGCTGGTTCAGGGCTTGCACGCCGCTCCACAGCGCGATCGCCGAGACGAGGCCGATCACCAGCGTCGCGAACTGCATCGGATGCCGCCGCCAGTGACTGAGCAGGACTGCGAGAACCCAGAGCGTCCGGGTCACGCGATCAATCCCGCGCTGAGGTTGACATGGCGGTCGAGCGTCGCCGCCAGACGATTGGAATGGGTCACCATCAGAAGGCTGCAACCGGTCCGCGCGACAAGGTCGCGGGTGAGCGCCAGCACGTTGTCGGCTGTCGTCTCGTCGAGGTTGCCGGTGGGTTCGTCCGCGAGCAGCAGCAACGGTTTGACCGCGAGCGCCCGACCGATGGCGACCCGTTGCTGCTGGCCGCCGGAAAGCTGCTCGGGATAGCGATCAAGAAGCCCGGCAAGGCCCAGGCGCTGCGCCAATTCGGTCTGCCAGGCGACATCGTTACGTCCGGCAATGCGGGACTGGAATGCCAAATTATCCCCAACATTGAGGCTCGGGATCAGGCTGAATTGCTGAAAGACGAGACCCAGCCGGTCGCGGCGTAATGCCGCAAGCCCGGCTTCGTTGAGGCCTGCCATTGGCGTTCCGGCGAAATCGATGTCGCCGCCGTCTGCCCGATCAAGTCCGGCGATCAGATGCAACAACGTGCTCTTGCCGCTGCCGGATTCCCCGGTCAGCGCGACGCGCTCGCCGGCTGCGACGATCAGGTTGACCCCGCGAAGAACGGAAACCTTTTCGCCAGCCGCGGAATAGGCTTTGGTCAGATTACGAACGCTCAGCACGATCTCTTTGTCCCGCGTCATGCGAAGCGATGCACCTTGCTGTCTACTTTCGATAGCCCTTCAGCATAGCCATACACATAACCCATATCATGCCCTGCGGTGGCAACGGGGACTGGATCGTGATCGGGTCTGCCCATCATCGGTTGGTTGCCGGAAAAAGGCGTGGCCGCCGGACGATCGGTTGCATTTCCGGGTTCGCCTTGCGTAGCATCACCTCAAAGCCGGTCTAACGGCAAAAGATCGCTATGAGGGGATGTCCATGAACGCCCAGTCCGCCCCTCAGGGGGCCTGGAGAATGACGTTTCTCCTGTTTCTGTTCATGCTGATGAACTTTGCCGACAAGATCGTGGTCGGTCTTGCCGGCGTTCCGATCATGACCGACCTGAAGCTTGAACCGCAACAGTTCGGCCTGCTCGGCTCGTCCTTCTTCTTCCTGTATTCGGTATCGGCGGTTGCGGTCGGCTTTCTCGCCAACCGCGTGGCAACCCGCTGGGTGCTGCTGGCGCTCGCATTGATCTGGGCGCTGGCCCAGTTGCCGATGGTCGGCGACGTCAGTTTCATGACGCTTTTGATCTGTCGCGTCATTCTCGGTGCGGGCGAAGGGCCGGCGGGTTCAGTCGCGGCACACGCCATCTACAAATGGTTTCCCGACGAGAAGCGCACCCTGCCGACGGCCGTGTTAGCGCAGGGCTCGGCGTTCGGAATCATTCTGGCGGTGCCCGCGCTGAACTGGCTCATCGTCTACCACAATTGGCACTATGCATTCGGCGCGCTCGGCGTGGTCGGGCTCTTCTGGGTCGTGGCATGGCTGCTCCTCGGCAAGGAAGGTCCGCTCGTTCCGGCTTTGGCAACAGCTGCGAAGGAAATCCGATTTCCTTATTTGCGGCTTCTTGCCTCGCGCACCTTTGTCGGCTGCTGCGCCGCGAGCTTCGGCGCTTACTGGGCGCTTTCGCTGGGTCTCACCTGGTTCACGCCGTTCATCGTGACGGGGCTCGGCTTCTCGCAAGGTGAGGCCGGGGTGGTTTCGATACTGCCCTGGATCTTTGGCGCCGGCGTTGTGCTGCTGACCGGCTGGATCTCGCAAGTGCTGGTGGCACGCGGCTACTCAACGCGCTTGGCGCGCGGGATTCTGGGCGCGGTCCCGTTGATCGCCGGCGGCATCATCCTTGGCCTCGTTCCTTATGCCGACGGCGCGAGACTCCAGATCGCGCTGCTGGTCGTGGGCTCCGGACTTTCGGGCTCGATCTATGTTGTGTGCGGGCCGATGATCAGCGAGTTTACGCCCGTCTCGCAGCGCGGGGCGGCGATCGCGATCTATGGCGCGATCTATACGCTCGCGGGCATCATGGCGCCATGGGTGATGGGCCGCATGATCCAGCGCGCGTCCGGCTCGGTGGAAGGCTATATGACCGGCTTCACGATCAACGCGGTCATCCTCGTCGTATCCGGCCTGTTGGGCCTGCTGCTGCTATGGCCCAATAGCGAACGTGAGCGTTTGCTGGCAGCCACGCAGCAGCCGAAATTCGCTTGAAGGCGATCCGGTCTGTCACGGCATCAGGCGCGAGCCGGCTTGCTTTCCGGGCTCTGCTCGGTGGCGAGCGCGAGCAGGACGGTCAGCACCATGAAAACGACCGAGCCGCCGAACACCCAATGCGGCAGGTGCTGGTCCATGATCCAGCCGAACAGCAGCGGGCTGACAGTACCGCCGATATTGAAGCCGGTGGAGACGATGCCGAACGCGCGGCCTGCGGCGCCGGGAGGGGCGGCATTACGGACCATCATGTCGCGCGAGGGAGCAATCACGCCAGAGAGGAATCCGGCCAGTCCCATCGCTCCGGTCAGCAGCAGTGGCGGCTGGCTCACGGTGGCGACGAGCAACAGGATAGCAGCATTCACCCCAAAGCAGGCGGCTGCCACCTGTCCATGACGCTCGGTGTGGTCGGCGAGAAATCCGCCGGCGAGAACGCCGGCCGCGCTGGCGCCGAGATAGGCGGTCAGCGCCAAATTGGCGCCGGAGAAGGTCGCGCCGTAACCGCTCATCAGTGCCACGACGCCGAAATTGGCGATGCCGGCATTCGAGAGGCTGAGCAGCATGAAGAAGACCGTCAACACGACGAGCGCCGGTGTGATGACGTTTTGCTTCGGCGCGTCGGCTCTGTCCGTCTCCTTGTCGGCCGCGCGAACATCGGGAATGCCGAAGATGAGGATAAGGAGCGCCACCAGCGGGCCGACAGCGCCGGCTGCGATCAGCGCGCCGTTGCCGCCTGTCGCCGCCACCAGCCCCGCGATAACGGCAGGCGCCACCGCGCCGCCAAGGAAACCGGCGAAGGTGTGAATCGAAAAGGCGCGGCCCATCCGCGCTTCGTTCATATGGGCCGAGAGGATTGCATAATTGGCCGGGTGATAGACGCTGTTGGCCAGTCCGAGTAGCGCCGCGCTCACGATCAGCCACGAATAGCTGAGATGCAGGCCGAGTGCGATTAGCGCGCCGCCGCCGAGACAAAGGCCGATCAGGAGGATCTTCCGCGCGCCAAGATGGTCAGCCAGATAGCCGATCGGCGCCTGCGTCAGGCCGGAACTCACTGCGAAGACGGTCAGCGCAAAACCGAGTTCAACATAGCCGACATGGAGTTGCTGTTTCAGAAAAGGAAACAGCATCGGCAATGCGAAGATATGGAAATGGCTCACCCAATGCGCGACCGAAATCAAGCCCAGCGTACGAAGCTGATCGTCGGTTTCGGCCTGTTTGGATGCAACTGGCGGCGCGGCCAGAATATCGGCCATATCAGGGGTTTTCCTCGCTTCGGCGAGGCAAAATATCGGCGCTAGCGGTTACTTGTCCATGAATAGGGCTGCATGGCAGCCCTTAAGAACAAGGGTTATGAGGCGACGCGCCCGGGTTTGTCTCACATATAACAACGGTCAGCCGGTCTGCACGGGGCCGCCGGCCTTCTTCCAGGCGTCGATGCCGCCGGCGATATGGGCTGGATTGGGCAACCCGGCTTCCTTGGCGGCATTGACGGCCATCGCCGATCGCTCGCCGTAGGCGCAGAAGAACACGATGCGCCGTCCGGTCGCGGTCGCGACCTCGCGCAGCATCCCGCCGGGCTTGAGGCTGTCATCGATCGAAGGATACGGCGCATGCAATGCGCCGGGCAGGGTGCCGTGCTTGGCGCGCTCGCTTGTTTCACGCAAGTCGACGAGCAGGATATCGGGACGGCCGAGGCTCTTGATCGCGTCGATCGCGGTGAACGCCAATCCCTGCCTGGTCAACTCGTCCTGGTGCAGGCCGACGCGGATATTGGCCGGCACCGCGACATCCATCATCTTGGGGTTGGGCAGCTTCAGATTGTTCATCAGCTCCACATATTCGTCGACCGAGCGAACCTGCAGACGCGGATTGTAGCGCTTCTCTTCGCCGATGGTGGATACGGTGTCGCCCTTGTAGTCGTGGGCCGGAAACACCATGGTTTCATCGGGTAGCTTCAGCAGGCGATTGAAGATCGACTCGTATTGCGCCCGCGCGCTGCCGTTCTGGAAATCGGTGCGGCCGGTGCCGCGGATCAAGAGCGTGTCGCCGGTGAAGACGCGATCGCCCATCAGATAGCTATAGGAGTCGTCGGTGTGGCCGGGCGTGTACATGACGTCGAGCGTGATTCCCTCGATGGTCACCCGGTCGCCATCGGACACTCGCATCGACACGACGTCGGCCTTGGTCTCTTCGCCCATGATGGTGATGCAATGGGTGCGGTCGCGCAGTTCGCCGAGGCCGGTCACATGGTCGGCATGCAGGTGGGTATCGACAGCCTTGACCAGCTTGAGGTCGAGTTCGCGCAGCAGCGTGCAGTAGCGATCGACCCGTTCCAGAACGGGGTCGAGGATCATGGCCTCGCCGCCCGCGCGACTCGCCAGGAGATAGCTGTAGGTGCCGGAGACGCTGTCGAACAACTGACGAAAGATCATGGCCAAGAAATCCGTGAACCGATCCGGCCATCGTATCACGCCGGAAGCCCTAGCGCCCTACTGTTCCACGATACCGGGATTGCCGGTGACGCCTCGCAACGCAACATTGTCGGCAGTTTCGGCGCGCGGTTTGGCGCTGCCGAGCTGTTTGGCAAGAACGTCCCATACCGGCATGCCTTGCTGCGGATTGACCGCGGCCCAGCCCGCAACCGAATAGTGCTTGTGCGATTCAACAGCTCGGCCGTTGTCGAGCTTCAGGTCGGAAATCCGCCGGCCGATGCTTTCCGAGGGCGAGCAGCTGTAGCTGAGGCCGCCGATGCGCACCATGTCGCCGCCCTGCTGGTGGTAGGGGTCGGCGTTGAACAGATTGTCGCAGACATCTTCGAGCGTGTTCTTGATTTCGCTGCCGGTCAGTCTCGAGACGTAGGTTTCCGGATAGGTGATGGCGGTCTCGGCCAGCACGTCTTCCATCGTCAACGGCTGATTGGCGAGGAAAGTTGCGCCCCAGCGAAAGCCCGGCGACAGCGCGATCTCGGCATCGAATTCGCGGCGCAGCGCGGTGCAGATCAACTGGTCGACAGTGCCGGTAAAATTATCGCGACGATAGAGCAGGCGGTCGATGGTGGTGATCTTGCCACTCCAGCCAGCCACTTGCGGGCTGCGAATCTTCTCGATCAGCCCGGTCATCTCGGCATCGGGCTTGAGCAGTTCCGAGAACACTGGCAGCAGGTGGTAACGCACGTCCCGCACGCGGCCCCCGGCGAGATCGAGATCGAGCACGCCGAGGAACTTGCCGTTCGAACCGGCATTGGTAACGAGCGTGGTGCCGCCGGAATTGGTCACGGCAATGGCTTGCGGAATAGCGTCGTGGGTGTGACCGCCGAGAATGACGTCGAGCCCGTGCACGCGGGAAGCCAGTTTCAGATCGACGTCCATGCCGTTATGCGACAGCAGCAACACCGCGTCGGCCTTCTCGGTGGAACGAAGACTGTCGATCAGAGCCTGCAATTCCTGCTCGCGAATGCCAAAGGTCCAGTCCGGCGTGAAACGCTTGGGATGTGCGATCGGAACGTAGGGAAAAGCCTGGCCGATCACGGCCACACGGTACCCGCCGATGTCCTTGACCATTGCCGGCTTGAAGACGCGGCCTGATGCCGGATCGAGGGCCTTGGCGCCGTTGAACGCGGCTTCGTCTGTCAGAAAGACGTTCTGCGCCAGAAACTCGCCCTTGAAGCGCGCGAGGTTGTTGCGCAGCGTTTCCTCGCCATAGGTGAATTCCCAATGCCCGGTCAGCGCCTCGACGCCGAGCAGGTTGGTCGCTTCCACCATGTCGGCGCCGCGCAAGGTGTTGGCGAGGCCGGTGCCTTGCCAGGAATCGCCACCGTCAAGCAGCATGGAATTTCGCGGACCAGCCTCGTTACGCAGTCGGTCGATCAATGTTTTCAGATGCGCGAAGCCACCGAGCTTACCGAAGCGCGCCGCCGATTTCTCGAATTCGAGCGACGTGAAGGCGTAGGCATCGGCGCTCTCCGCCTTGATGCCGAAGCGGTCGAGAAAGGCGTGGCCGACGAGATGCGGCGGTTGTCCGGCCATCGCACCGATGCCGAGATTGACGCTCGGCTCGCGGAAATAGCCAGGCAACAACTGGGCGTGCGTATCGGTGATATGCAGGATGCGGGCATTGCCGAAGCGCTCGAGGTCGTAGACACCGGGCTCGGCGCTGCGCGCGCGGTGCGGCAGGGCGGTCGCGAACGCTGCGGCGCCTGATAGGCTCAAGAAATCCCGGCGGCGAAAGGTCATGGTCGGCGTTGCGTCATTCTCTAAGGAACCCTCAGCGTATCTCGAGATTTTTCCAGGCCTCTTTCTCGCTATTGGCCTGAAAGATCGAAGCCTTGGCCAACGCTTCAGCCTCTTTCGCGGCGGCAACCGCGCGGTCGAAGTCGCTCTTTTCGGCGGCTTTCCGTGCATCCGCCAAGGCGGTCTCCGTCGGGAGCCATTGGTTGCGCAAGACGCCGGCTTGCTTTTCGGCGGCCTCCGCCGCGGCATAGGCCGTTTTGAAATCGGCTTCAGGGCCCGCGGCAAACGCAGCGCTTTTGGTTGACAGGATCGCAAGCAACCCAAGAATTCCGAGCGAGACTTTCGACAGGCGTCTCATGGCCGTGATCCCGGTCCGGAAATGGGCAGACCATTGCTGACATAGGACAGATAATATTCGAGGTCGCGGTATTCGTCGCTTTGCGGCGGAAGCGGCACGCCGCGCACCTGGCTGTTGCAGCTGATGAAGCGGCGACTGGTCGTGCCCATGCCGCCCCATTCGGAGCGGTAGATCGGCATCGCGTTGAGGATCCCGAGCGCCGGCGCCAGCACCTCGGCGCGCAGGTGCTCGCCCGGATTTTGAACGTGGCAGGTCGCGCAGGAAAAATTCAATTGCCCGCGCCGCGTGTAGAAATAGCGCTTGCCGTTTTCGTAGGCTTCGATCGCGCGCGGGTCGTTCGGAATCTTGATGTCGAACGGCATGCCGCGCGAAGTGTAGGCCATATAGGCGGTCAGCGCCGCCATGTCCTCGCCGGTATAGGAAATGGCTTTCTCGCCATTGGCCTCGCGACACTGGTTCAGCGCGAGCTCTAGCGTGACGACCTTGCCGCTTGCCGCGTCGAATTGCGGATAGTTCTGCCTGATGGCAATACCCTGGTCGGCAAAGCAATCCGCATAATGTTTGCCGTTCGCGAAAGGCCTGGCGAACAATTCCTTGCCGTTCTCGAGCGAGAATTCATAAGGAGGAAACTGTTCCTTCTCCTCCCATTGCCGCCGCATGTCTTCATTCAACGCGTAGGGTCCGTTGACGAAATCGTCCGGCTTCACGTTGGGGAATTTGTGAAGGAAATAGTCGCGGAAGGCGCGCGCTTCCGCCGCCGGGTCGACACTATCGGCGCCGGCGGGCGCTTGCAGAAGCGTGACCACCAGGCTCGCCAGCGAAATCAGGAGAAATCTCACGCTCAACCGTCTCCCGGTTCGGCCAACACGCGTTGCCACGACCAGCTCCTATTGAATCTTGAATGTGGCGCTGTCGGTCCCGCCCTTGTTGTCGATCCAGCTCACTTTCAGATCGTCGCCCTTGGCGCCGCCTTTGAAGGCGAACTTGACATAAGGATCCTTCGAGACCGCCGTGCCCCAATCGGCGATGAACACCGGCCGGCCGTTGTGTTCGAAGGTCAATTCCGTGATGAAATGCGCCGGGATGAATTCGCCCTTGTCGTTCTTGATAAACCCGGAATCCATCGGATGCTGGATCAGCGTCTGGACCTCGGTGGTCTCGCCCTTTGCGATCGCGCGCACGCGGATGCTCGATGCCATGGAAAATTCTCCTGTCCGCTAGCCGCCGCAGCCGCCGATGGTGACCTTGACTTCCTTCGCCGCGCTGAAAAGCTTGCCGCCGGATTCAACGAGCGCGATGACGCTGCTGGTCTTGGCCATCTTCAGGCGGTTGGCGATATCGGGCATCGTGCCTTCCGGTATCTTGTAATAGGCCGCCAGCACGTTCGGGTTTGCCGGCACGACAAAAGCGACCGAGGTGACGTTCGGGAGGCTGGTCGAGACCGAGATCGGAACGACGGCGCCGTTCTCGGCGATCTCCGGCGCGTCGAGCTTGATCTGGTCGGATGGCTCCGCGGTGCGGCCGTAGAGCAGTCTGATCGCCTCCTTGCCGTCCTTTTGCCTGAAGGCGTCTTCCGGATATTTGTCATTGGCCGCGGCAAGAGCGGCCGGCGCGAACGACGTGATGCCGAACCCCGCGAGCGTAACAAAGCCGGCGCCGCGCAAGACGAGCCGTCGTGTAACCGGAAAGCGTCCTATGGAAGTCGTCATCGTTCCATCTCCCAGATTCTGTCGCGCGTTGTCGCGTCTTCATGTTGCCGCGTCTTCATAGTGTTTGCAGAAAATCCACGATCGCGTCGATTTCCTGCTCAGTCAGAATATGATTACGGCCGAACGGCGGCATAGCCGTGAGCGGATTCCGCCGGGTCTCGTCGGTCAGAATGGCGATGAGGTCATTGCGGTCGGGATACTTGCTTTTGATGTCCTTGAGCGCGGGACCGATCGTACCGGGAAAGTCGCCGCCCTTGATCTGGTGACAGCTCAGACAGTTCCCCTTGGCCCGGTCGAACGCAATTTTTTGTCCCTCGGCTGCGTTCGATTGGGCGTGCGCTGCACCAAACGGCGAGGTGACGGCGATCAGCAGCGCCATCAAAAGCAATCTGAATGAGCCTCGGTCGGTCAAAGCGCGGTTCCAGCGGGGGATCAGTGCGAATATAACCGTTGAAAGCACAAAGGCTATCGCCTGACAACGCGGTGATACAAGCGAAATCCGGGAGGATCGTGATGGCTGAATACGTCGTTGAATTTGGCAAGGATGGCGGCCGCCGATGCCGTCGCGAGCCCGCCTCGCGTCAGCCGCGGCGACAAGATTTTCCGCGAACGCTTCTTCTACGATCCGGCAATGATCACGGTATGATTACGCCGCGCGCGCCCGCAGCAGGTCCTCGACGTCGAGCCGGCGCGTGAACATCGCGAGCGAACCATCGGCGTTGCGCGGCCATTCGGCGGGCAGTCGGTCGCGGTAAAGCTCGACGCCGTTTTCATCGGGGTCGCGTAGATAGAGCGCTTCGCTGACGCCGTGGTCGCTGGCGCCGTCGAGCGGAATGCCGGCGCTGATCACGCGATGCAGCGCGTCCGCCAGTGCGGCGCGGGTCGGATAGAGGATCGCGGTATGAAACAGCCCGGTGGTGCCGGGGGCAGGGGGATGGCCGCCTTTACTTTCCCAGGTGTTGAGCCCGATGTGGTGGTGATAGCCGCCTGCCGAGATGAAGGCGGCTGTGCTGCCGTAGCGCTGCATCAGCTCGAAGCCGAGCACGCCGCAATAGAAGCCCAGCGCGCGCTCGAGATCGGCGACTTTAAGATGAACATGGCCGATCCGGGTGCCGGCGACGATCGGCGGATTTGGCGGCATGGCTGCTTCCCCTTGCTCGATCGTTGGAATCTAGGGAGCAGCCGGGGCTCACGCAAGCTCGGATGCCTGCCCGTCGGGCAGGCCGAATTCAAACGTATTCAGTGTCATCGAGACCATGGTGTAGTAGCCGCACAGCCCGATCACCTCGACGACCCCCCGCAAGGAGAGCACCTCGACGGCCTGGTCGTACAGCGCCTTCGGTACACCATGGCCTTCATGCAGCGATTTCGCCACGTCATAGATCATCTGCGCCTTGGGATCGTCGAAAGTGGGCGTGCGGCGGTCGCGGATGTCGTCGGCAATCTTCGGATCCATGCCGCCGGCAAGCGCGAGGCGCTTGTGGGCGAACCACTCGTAATGCGAGGTCCAGTGCCGCGCCGTGACAAGGATCGCGATCTCGGACAACTTTGCGGGAAAGATCGTGTCGAAGCGCAACACTTCGCCAAGCCGCGTGGCGTGCTGCGCCATCTCGGGGCTGTTGAGCCAGGCCATCATCGGCGCCGGCGGCCGGCCGCGTTTACCGGCGACCGCTTCGTCGTAAGTCTGTCTTTGTTCGGGGTTCATTTCCTCGGGTGTGAGCAGCTTTATCCGCATGATTGTTTCCTTTTTCTTGGTTGTTGTTTCGTCATTGCGACACTTTCTCCGTCATGCCCGGCAGGAGGCCGCGGATGAAGAGTGAGATCGATTCTGGACGGCTTCGTCGCTTGCGCTCGCTTGCGCAAACGCTTTGCGTCTGTCGCAGGCAATGACGAGGAAAAGCTTACCGGATCGGCGGCGCGTACTGGATGCCGCCGGCGTTCCAGAGCTGGTTGAGCCCGCGCGGAATCTTCAGTTTGGATTCCGAGCCGACATTGCGGTCATAGACTTCGCCATAATTGCCGACATGGCGGATGATGCGGACCGCCCAGTCCTTGGTCAAGCCGAGTTCCTCGCCGTAATTGCCTTCGGTGCCGACCAGCCGCATCACGTCGGGCTTCTTCGACTTGAGGGCCTCGTCGATGTTCTTGGAGGTCACGCCGAGTTCCTCGGCGTTGATCATCGCATAGAGCGTCCACTTCACGATCAGCATCCAGTCGTCGTCGCGCTCCCGCACCACGGGCGCCAAAGGCTCCTTGGAAATCACGTCGGGCAGGATGGTATGCTCGCCGGGCCTGGCAAAATTCAGCCGCAGCGCGTAAAGCTGCGACACGTCGGCGGTCAGCGTGTCGCATTGTCCGGACTCGTAGGCCTTGACGACGTCTTCCAGCTTGCCGAACTTCTTTTCCTCATACTTCATGTTGTTGGCGCGGAAGTAGTCGGCGAGATTGAGGACAGTCGTGGTGCCGTCCTGCACGCAGATCTTGCTGCCATTGAGATCGAGCGCGGAATCGATGTTGCGCGAGCGCGGCAGCATGAAGCCTTGCCCGTCATAAAAGGCCACCGCCGGGAAATAGAGGTCATAGTCTGTCTCGCGCGACAGGCTCCAGGTCGAGTTGCGGGAAAGAATGTCCACTTTCCGATTTTGCAATTCCTTGAACCGCTCGTTGGCGTCGAGCGGGATGAACTTCGCCTTGGTCGGGTCGTCGAAAATGGCGGAGGCGACCGCGCGACAGAAATCGACGTCAAAGCCGGTCCAGTTGCCCTTGTCGTCGGGAATCGAGAAGCCCGGAAGCCCCTTGTTGACACCGCACAGCACCTCGCCGCGGCGAACGGTCCGCTTTAGCGTTCGCGTGTCGTAGAAGTCATAGGTGACGGCAACGGCCGCAACCGCAACGGCGACCGCGAGCCCGATCAGCAGGCCGCCTCGGAATGTACGCATCATTGATCCCTCGCCCCATCGGGAAATTGGAATGGATTTTCAAAAGGAGATTTGGGTTACAGCTCCGGCCTTTGCCGCACCACGACCTTGGTGCCCACGGGCACGCGGTCATAGAGGTCCATGACGTCTGAATTGACCAGCCGGAAGCAGCCGGACGAGACCTTGGTGCCGATCGTGTCCGGCCGGTTGGTGCCGTGAATGCGGTAAACCGTGGTGCCGAGATACATCGCCCGCGCGCCAAGCGGATTGCCGGGTCCGCCGGCCATGAAGCGCGGCAGATAAGGCTGGCGCTGGATCATTTCCGGCGGTGGCACCCAGTCCGGCCACTCCGCCTTGCGGGCGATGTTCAACAGACCCTGCCACTGAAACCCGTCGCGGCCGACGCCGATGCCGTAGCGGATGGCGCGGCCGCCCGGCTGGACCAGATAAAGATGCCGTTCGGCGGTCGAGATGATGATGGTGCCCGGCGGCTCGGTGGTGCGGTAATACACCATCTGCTTCTGCCACTCCGGATCGAGCTGATAGGTGTCGTCGGCAATCAGGCCGGGCTGGTCGGCTTCGTCAGGCTGTTGCGCTAAGCTGACCGAGGCCGAAAACATCAAGCCTGCTGCCGCTATCGTCATGCAGATCAGATGACGAATTTTTGTCATTTAACGCTTCTCCGCCCTTACCGGCCGCTACCGGCGCGGCTACGTCGTGTGTTCCATCAAATCCCAGGGGCGGGATGATGGCAAGCACGCCGGAACTCCCGCATCCCGGTTCGTCGCCTTTTATGGGCGGGGCTGCAAAGGGCTTTTGGGCGTGGTGGTGGGCCCGCTGTGAATATGAACAGCTGCACGCGGCGACCATCGTTAAAGCGATTCACGATGCGGCGCGGATCGCCGCATCTTTCGCGCGACCAGGGCCGACGTTCAGGCGGCGAGACTCTCGACGCCCGCGACCTTCAGCAGATCGGCGAGCTGCTTGCGGGCGTAGAACATCCGGGTCTTCACCGTGCTCTGGGGAATGCCGATGATCTGGCCCACTTCCTCGACTGATTTCTCATGGTAATAAACCAGATTGATGATCTCGCGATGCGCCGGCGACAACTTGGCGACGCAGGCACGCAGGATCGCGCTGGTCGAGGAGCGGTCGAGGCAGGCTTCCGGCGTTTCAGCGTCGTCGGCGATCTCCAGCATTTCTTCCTGATCGATGTCCTCATGCCTTCGCTGGCGCAAGGCGGTGAGCGCCTTGAAACGCGCGATCGACAGCAGCCAGGTGGAGACCTGGGAGCGCCCCTGGAATTGGTTTGCGGTCCGCCACACGTCGAGAAAGACCTGGCTGGTCAGATCTTCCGCCGTCGCCGCGTCGCGCACCATCCGCAGGATGAAGCGGTAGACCCGGACATGGTGGCGCGAATAAAGCGAATGCATCGCGGTTCGATCGCCTTCGGCGATGCTTTCAAGCAGCGCTTCGTCTGATGTCGCCTGCACTGCGATCAGGCACTGCTGAGCTGCGGCATTGATGGCTACGATTTTAGACATGACGCCCTCCCGGTGTCGCCCTTCGTTGACCCATTGGTAGTCAGCGACGGTTTCGGGACGTCTGCACGAAAAGGAGAAAATGGTTTCGTGGGCAGGAGAATTGTTTCGTCGCGGCGCTAGCGACGAAACGATCTTGGCAAAAAGATTAGCAAATTCAATCAGATAGATTTTTGTGGGCCATCGCGGCGATGGCTGCGGTCAAGGGGAACAAAAACCTTGAAGGCTGACGGTCGCCCCGTCAATCAATGACCTGTCGACGAATCCGTTAGCGGCAGCTCGAATTGGCGGCGAGAATATTGTTGAGCAAGCGAGAAGCGCGATGGCTCGAGGCCGGCGCCATCGCAATTCAAGCCTATTGTTTTAAGTGTGATCGCCCAGCGACGCCTGATCGGACAGGTTGCCCCGACAACCTTCCTTTCCCCCATTTGCGATTCTTTGCCGCATCAGAATCGGAAAGTCCTGAAAGCGAGGCGGTTCAACCTTTCTCGCCTGCGGGCGAGAACAGGTAGCCGCCGCCACGAATCGTCCTGATGACGGACGGCTTGGTAGGATCGATTTCGATCTTGCGGCGAATTCGCATGATCCGGAGATCGACCGCGCGGTCGAACGCTTCGCTGTCGCGGGCATTGGCCAGTTCCAGCAGCCGTTCACGCGAAAGCACACGCTTCGGATTGGCTGCAAACACCTTGAGCAGCCCGAATTCGGAAGCGGTCAGCGGATGCTCGTTGCCTTCATCGTCGCGCAGCGCCTGGGCCTGAAGATCGAGCCACTTGGTGCCGAATCGAACCAGCGCGTCCTTGGCTGCTTTGGCGCCGCCAGCTTCCGCTGCAGCCCGCGCCGGCGTGCTTCGCCGCAATACCGAGCGGATTCGCGCCATGAGCTCGCGCAACTCGCAGGGTTTGGCCACATAATCGTCGGCGCCAAGTTCGAGGCCAACCACGCGATCGATCGGGCTCGCCGTGGCCGTCAGCATGATAACCGGTACGTTGGTACGGCTCTTTAAGTCGCGAATGATCGAAAGCCCGTCTTCCTCGGGCATGTTGAGGTCGAGCACGACGAGATCCGGCACGCTTTTCTCGATGGCGCCGCGCAGGCTCTTGCCGCCGTCGCACAGCGTCACGGTGAATCCGTGCATCTTCAGATAATCGCCGACCATTTCGCGGGCCGGTGCCTCGTCGTCGACAATGATGATATGCGGACTTTGGCTCATGGATCACGCCTCTGTCGGCAATGTGATGGTGAATGTCGAGCCCTGCCCGGGACCGGCGCTGTCGGCGCTGACCTCGCCGCCATGCATGTCGACAATGCGTTTGACGATCGACAGCCCAAGCCCGGTCGAACTCTCGCCCGCGGTCGGTTTGGCGGACAGTCGCTGAAAACGACCGAATAACCGCCCGATATCTTCCGGCGACAGACCGGCGCCTTCGTCGGCGACGCGGATCACGGTCTTGTTCGCTTCCTGGCTGACCACGACCGAAATCTTGCCGCCGATCGGGCTGTATTTGATGGCGTTGCTGATGAGATTGTCGATGGCTTCGCGGATCCGGTCCGCATCGCAGGCAGTGATCAGGTTGGGCTCGGCCGAAACCGCGATGGATTGTCGTTTGTTGACGGCAAGCGGCTGGTTGGCGTCAGTCACCTCGCCGACGAGAGCGGCGATATCGACTGGCTCGCGGCGAATGGTGATGTCGAAGGCGTCCGCCATCGCGTCCGAAATCAGCTGATCGACCATCGAAGTCAGCCGCTTGGTGGCGTCGCGAATATGGTGGATCTGCGACGTGATGTTGTCGTGCGGGGAGCCGGCGGCGATCAGCTCGGTCAGCATTTCGGTGCGGCCGAGAATGACGCCGAGCGGGTTCTTGAGGTCATGGGCGACGGTGCCGAGAATTTCGTTCTTGAAGCCGTTGGCGCGCTGCAGGCGCAGCCACTGCGCCGACAGGCGGCGATTGGCCTGCATCAGCGCGCGGGTGCGTTGGGCGACGCGATCCTCGAGCTGGGCGTTGGCCGCCTGCAATTGCTGGTAGAGGATCACGTTGTCGAAGGCGATCGAAAGCCGGCTGCCGAAGATTTCCACCAGCGAGCGGTCGGTCTCCGACAATTGCCGCTCGGCCTGCAGCAGCACCACGACCTCGCGGCCGCTGCCGGTGCGAACATAGAGCACGCTGCGCTGGTCAACGAATTCATGCTTGCGGCGCCTGAAGGCGGCCTCCACCATCGAGCGCAGATCGGCGTCGAGCGCCCTGGCGCCCGAGGCGCCGATGAAGCGGCTGTAGCAGCCCGAGCCGGCGAGGACGGAGAAATCGCCGCTGATATCGCCGCCGTCGCGCAGCACCAGAATGCCGGCGCAGTCGACGTTGAGCAGCGAAGCGATCTGCGTCAGCACGCCCTCGGCAAGGCGCTGCATCGATTTGAAATCGTAGAGCGTGGACGCTGCATCGATGATGATCTCCAACCCGCGGCGGGTCTGCACCATGCGCTCGAGCTGCTGATAGCTGCGCAGCGCCGCGGTGAGAGAGGTGAATAGCTTGTCGGCCGTCAGCTCGGTCTTCGCCTTGTAGTCGTTGATGTCGTACTGGATGATGACGCGGCGCTCCGGCGCCTGTCCGGGCTGCCCGGTACGCAGGATGATGCGAACGGTCTCGTTGTGGAGCTCGTCGCGGATATATTCGACGAGATCGAGGCCGGCAGCGTCGGTTTCCATGATGACGTCGAGCAGTACGGCGGCAATGTCGGGATGCGCGCGCATCAGCGCCCGTCCCTCCGCGCCCGAATAGGCCGACAGGATCTCCAGCGTCTGCCCGTTGAGGCTGTAATCGCTCAGCGCAAAGCGCGTGCCTTCATGCACCGCCTGATCGTCGTCGATGACCGCGACCTTCCATTTGCGCGCGCCGGGGATTTCCGGATCGGCGCCGGTATCCTCGATCAGGTGGAGGACATCGTCCTGTTCGGCCATGCAGAGGTCCTGTCGCGGTCCTGGTGTTCACTTGCCTGCCCGCCCCTGGCGGTCTTGTCGGTGCTGGGCATGATAATGCGAAACGTGGTGCCTTGTCCCGGCCTTGAATCCAGCATCATCCGCCCGCCCAGTTGCTGTGTGACGAGATTGTAGACGATGTGCAGGCCGAGTCCGGTGCCGCCCTCGTTGCGGCGCGTGGTGAAGAAGGGATCGAAGGCCTGCCGCTGCACGTCAGGCGTCATGCCGGCGCCGTCATCGGAAAAGATGATCTCGACATCGTCGGTGCCGCGCGACTTGGCCGATATCGTGATGGTGCCGGAGCGCCCGTCAGGGAAGGCGTGGTTAACGGCGTTGAGAAACAGGTTGGTCAGGATCTGGCCATAAGAGCCCGGATAGCCGTCAACGGCGAGGTTTTCAGGTACCTCGACCGACAGCGTAATCGACGCTTTCTTCAGGGCGGGCCGCAGGCTCGCGATGATCTGGTCGGTCGCCTCGCTCAAGCTGAAGGTGCGCCGTTCGGCATGCGAGCGGTCTACCGCCACCTGCTTGAACGACTGAATGAGCTCGCCGGCGCGATGCAGATTGCCGACCAGTTGTTGGGCGGCGTCGCGCGAGGTCTTGACGAATTCGTCGAGCTGCGAGCGCCGCAGTCCGTTACCGCTCCTGAGTTCTTCCTCGAATGCCTCGGTGCGGCGCGCAAAGCTCGACGCAACCGTCAGGCTGATGCCGATCGGATTATTTACCTCATGGGCGACGCCGGCAACAAGCCCGCCGAGCGCCGCCAGGCGTTCGGCATCGATCAGGTTCTGCTGGGCGGTGCTCAGTTCGTGCAGCGCGTTTTCCGCCTTCTCTTTCGAAGCGCGCAGTTCGTCTTCGGTCTTTCGCTTGGCGACGGCGTTTTCGCGGAAAACGTCGACCGCACGCGCCATCTCGCCGACCTCGTCGCTGGCGCCGGTGCCGTGGACCTTGCGGTTGAGGTCGCCCGAGGTGATCGCATGCATTGCCGTCATGATGTGCTGCAGCGGCAGGCGGATCGACAGCGCGATCAAAACGCCGGCGGTGATGATGATGCCTAAAAAGATCACCGCGACCGAAAGCACCTTTCTTGAAATGTCGGCGAGCGTCTGATCGAACGTCTCCTGCGCCTTCTGCTCGCGCCGACGCATCTTGACTGACAGTCCGTCGATGGCGCTGGAAGCGTCAGCCTGGCTGGCGTCGATCACATCACGCAGCAATTCGGTGCGGCTGGTCAGCTGCGCCGACAATTTGGCAAGCCCTGCGCTGAGCGCCTTGGTGCGCTCGTTCAGGCGCTGCAACGCCCTCCGCTGCAAGTCGTTGTCGGCGAGGTCGATCATGACCGGAATGGTCTGCTCGATGGTTTCGGTATTGCGGCCGGCTTCTTCCGCCGACGCCGTCGCCAGAGACAGGTAATAGGCATTGGCGGCCACCAGCATGGCCGTGAAAGCTTCGCGGGATTTACCGAGCGACGGCCAGATCAACGCGTCGCGGTGGCCGGTGGCGCCCTCGATAATCGAATAAAGCCCGGCCATGTCGCGGGCGGGGGTGAGGACTTCATCCTCATAGGTCTTTGTGATCCTGGCCTGTACGGTGCGCAGTTCGCTGAAGCCGGATAGAAAGCGCTCGGTGACGCGTTCAAGCCGTTTCACCGAGCCTGACAGCATCGGGTCGGTTGCGGCCCGCGTCTTCAGCGTGCCGAGAACCGTCTCGCGCGAATACGAGATCTCGCCGAACGTTTCGGGGCTGGGCTGGGTGATGTAGCGATGGATCAGGTTTTGCAGATGGCCGGTTTCGCTCTCGAGCGTCGCCAGCACCTTGTCGGACTCCCGCACCTGCCGCACATCGTCCCACGCCGATCCCAGCACCTGCGCGCCATTCCAGATCAGCGCGACCAGCACCACGACGACGGCTGAGTTCAGTGCGGCGATCGACAGGATGCGCCAGCGGATCGGGACCGCGCGGACCAGCGCGACCAGCCGCGAATGGCCCCGCGCCGCCAGGCTCGGTTCGGTGATCTCGTGCTGGTCGGCGCTTCCGTTCAATTCAGGAACTTCAAATGGCGAAGCGGCACTGGAATTATAGAATTGTTGGTGCCCATGACTTTCCGAAGTTCGTGAACGGTGGGTGCCGAGTCGCGACACGAACTTCGGAAAGTGGGCACCAGCAACTTGTCCCCCTGTGATGATGTCGGTGCTGAGGAGAAAAGGTTCAACATTTCTCTCGCGGTGCATTTTGAGCACAAGTTCGCGCAAACCGGCCCTGTCGGCGCGTGCTGGCGCGGCCTCCTTGCCAACGGCTATTCGGCTGGCCGACCGCGAAGGCACAAACGGACTGATCGCCTGCCCATTTATTCAGCAAGTTTATCCTGCTGCATGCAACGGGTTTTTGCCTCGCCAATCTTTGCGGTAGACCGGACGGTCGCACGATCTGCCAGATAAATCAGGGATTTAACGGTCGAATACCAAAATCCCTCGGGTTGGCATGAGCCTTGCGACGCTGGTTCGGAATTGATCTTCCGTTGTGCTGGAGCACCCGGTGAAGCACCGCGACTTTCTAATTTTCCTCGCCCGCGAAACGGCGCGGGCGATCCGGTTGCCGGGTGGGACCGCCGCGCGGTCGGCGACCTTGCCGGAGGTGAGCGAAGGCAGTCCCAGCAATCCGGATATCCAAATGCGAGGAGATCGTTGCCTCACCGCGGCATTGTGATGCGGACGCGGCGGACCGTCGAGTAGTGTACGTTCGGACCACTCTTCGGCCAGCTCTTGGGCGATCGGTCGAATGCCAAACAAGACAGCCGCTGGCGGAATTCGCCTTCCGCCACCTGATCATGAAGGAAGCAACAATGGCTGACGATCCGCTCGACGAATATATCGGCGCCGCTGCAAAACTCCTGAAGCTTCCGGTCAAGGATGCCTGGAAGCCGGCGGTGCGCGCCAACCTCGAAGTGTCCATGCGCCTGGCACGGCTGGTGGACGAATTTGGATTCCCCGACGAAGCCGAGCCCGCCAGTGTCTTCACAGCCTGATCATGCATCGGCCACGATGTCCGCCTTGGACATTGCGCGCGCCGTCACGAACAAGAAATCTTCCGCGCTTGAAGCGACCGAAGCCGCGCTGGCGCGGATCGCAAAGCACAACCCCGTCCTGAACGCGTTCACCGACGTCACCGCGGAGCGGGCGCGTGCGAAGGCGCGCGCGGTCGACGAGGCAATCGCTGCCGGCAAGAATCCCGGACCGCTCGCCGGCGTGCCCTTTGCCGTGAAAAACCTGTTCGATGTGAAGGGGCTGCCGACCCGCGCCGGATCCAAGATCAACCGCGATCTGCCTGCTGCCGCGCGCGACGCGACGGTGGTCGAGCGGCTGGAAGCGGCCGGCGCCGTGCTGGTCGGCGCGCTCAACATGGGCGAATACGCCTACGACTTCACCGGCGAAAACATTCACGATGGTCCCTCGCGCAATCCGCACGACCCGACCCGGATGACTGGCGGCTCTTCGGGCGGTTCCGGCAGCGCGGTCGGTGGGGCGCTGGTGCCGCTGACACTCGGTTCGGATACAAATGGCTCGATCCGGGTGCCGTCGTCGTTTTGCGGCGTGTTCGGATTGAAGCCGACCTACGGCCGGCTCTCCCGCGCGCGCTCGTTCCCCTTTGTCTACTCTCTCGATCACGTCGGTCCGCTGACGCGCTCGACCGCCGACCTTGCTCTCGCCTATGACGCCATGCAGGGGCCGGATGCCGCCGATGCTGCTTGCACGACGCGGCCACCCGAACCGGTGTCGGGCCTGCTCGATCAAGGTATCGGCGATTTGCGCATTGCCGTTGCCGGCGGTTATTTCGAGAAAAGTGTCTTTCCCGAAGCGACCGAAGCCATCAGCCGCGTCGTCAAGGCGCTTGGTGTGAACCGCACCGTCGAAATTCCGGAAGCCGCGCGCGGCCGCGCCGCCGCCTTCGTCATTTCGACTTCCGAGGGCGCATCGCTTCACCTCGACCGGTTGCGCACCAGGCCAGACGATTTCGATCCGGCGGTGCGCGATCGCCTGATCGCGGGCGCGATGATCCCGGCATCGTTGATCGATCGTGCGCAGAAGTTTCGACGCTGGTATCGCAGCCGGGTGCTGGAGTTGTTCAAATCCGTCGATGTCGTCCTGGCGCCGGCTACGCCGTGCGTCGCGCCGAAACTTGGGCAGGTGAATTTCGTGCTGGATGGCGCGGAAATGCCGGTTCGCGCCCATATCGGCGTTCACACCCAGCCGATTTCCTTTATCGGGCTGCCCGTGGTCGCCGTCCCGGTGCCGCTTGAGCCGATGCCGATCGGTGTGCAGATCATCGCCGCACCCTGGCGCGAAGACATTGCGCTGCGGGTGGCGGCGGCCCTGGAGCGCGAGGGCGTCGTCTCCGCAGCCCCGCCGCGAGGTATTTGAAATGCAGGTCGATCTTCCCGATGTGCTGGCCGAGGTGACCGCGCAATTTGCGCGTTACGAGAAGGCGCTCGTGAGCAACGACGTCGCGGTACTTGACGAGCTGTTCCGCGACGATCCGCGCACGCTGCGCTATGGCGGCGGTGAGAACCTCTACGGCTACAAGGAGATCATGGCGTTCCGCGCCGGCCGTTCGCCGGTCGGTCTGATGCGCCGTCTCGATCGCACCGTGATCACGACCTATGGCCGCGACATGGCGGTGGCCTCGACGCTGTTCTACCGCGATAGCGCAACCCGCAAGGTCGGACGCCAGATGCAGACATGGGTGCGGTTTCCGGAAGGTTGGAAGATCGTGGCGGCGCATGTCAGCGTCATCGATGAGCCGCGGGACCAGAAGGCATGAGCCTCGACGATTTGCGAGATGCCGCCGCCCGGCACGCGCCTTCGCAAGTGCAGGCGGTCGCGCCCCCCGATAGCCGCATCGTTCGTGCCGACAAGCTGACCCGCGCCGAAGAGTTGCACCTGCAACTGGCCGACGAGATCGTGCGCGGCGCGCTGGCGCCGGGATCGGCATTGGACGAAAGCGACATCGCGCGGCGTTTCCGTGTGTCGCGCACGCCGGTGCGCGAAGCGTTGCGGCAGCTCGTGGCGTCGGGCCTCGTAGAGGCGCGCGCCCATCGCGGCGCGGTGGTGGCGCAGCCCTCGATCGAGCGCTTGAGCGGAATGTTCGAGGCGATGGCCGAGCTTGAAGCATTATGCGCCGGCCTGGCGGCGGAACGAATGACGCCGGCGGAGCGCTACCGGCTGGAGCGAATTCACGAGGAGCTGCGGGTGCTCAGTCACGCCGGCGATCCGGATCGCTTTAACGTCCTCAACGAACAATTTCACGGCTTCGTCTATGCCGGCGCGCAAAACGGCCATATCGCCGAGATTACGCTGGCGACGCGTAAACGTGTGCAGCCGTTCCGCCGCGCCCAGTTCCGCAATCTCGGCCGGCTCGCCCAATCGCATGCCGAGCACGACCGCGTGGTGGTGGCGATCATGCGCGGCGACCGCAACGGTGCGGCGAATGCGATGCGCGCGCACATCGCGCGGGTGCATGGCGAATACGAGATTTACGCCGTTTCGGTGTGAGCGGTCCTCATCCTCTTATGTCCCATGTCAAGAGTAAGGGCATGACGAAGGGTTTTCTCCGAGCATTTGGGAGAGAGTGAGCGGGGATGATCGTGCAAAGGTGGAAGCAGAACCCAGAGACGTCGGTCAACAAGCTCTTATTCGCG
>NZ_DAHUXJ010000054.1 GCF_027307225.1 Bradyrhizobium sp.
CGCCGATGTTCACAAATCATCCAATTTGTGATTCGATTCGAAGCTCCACAGCAGCGAACTGCGTGTCCAGTAGCGGAAAAGGCGATTTTCGAGAATCGTGAGTCAGATCAGTCGGTTGCTCGATTCGGCAACGCAAACTTCAGTTTAGAAGATCACTTACCCAGGACTCTTTCAGCCGCGTCAGCACCCCCACCCGACCATCGCTTCGCGATGGCCACCCTCCCCACGCTTTCGCGGGGGAGGGAAAAGAAGCGTCCGCGGAAAGTCTCCCTCACCCGCAACGCATCTACCGATGCGTCGCGACCTCTCCCACAAGGGGAGAGGTGAAGAAAGATAGCGCCGGCCCGCTTACTTCTTCTGCGATTTCACATGGCCGATATAGCCGCGCACGTCGGCGGCCGGTTCCTGGTACGCCTTGCCCAACGATTTTTCCATGTCGGCAATGTAGGTCTTCGCCCAGGCGGGCAACGGATAGTCCACCACCGCCAGGAATTCGAGGGTGGCTGCAAGCCTCATGTCGGCGATCGAGGGCGTGGCGCCGCCGATGAAGGGCTTTCCGTCCATGTAGAATTTGTGGAACACATCGAGCGGCTCCGCGAGCGCGGCGATGGCGGATTTCTGCGCGGCTTCCTTCGCCGCCGCATCAGCGTCGCTGGCGCCGACTTCACCCGGATAAAGCGGAAAGCCGAGCGCCGGATAGGTGCTGCGCGCCACCAAAGGATAGAGCGTACCAATAATGTAGAACATCGCGCTGTCGATCGTGGCGCGCTGCTCGGCCGACTTCGGATAGAACTTGGTGATGTCATGCTTGTTGGAAAGATACTGCATGATGGCGCAGCTTTCCCAGATGGCGCCCTTCGGCAAATCCTTCAGCTCCAGCATCGGCGTCAGGTGCGCGGGATTCTTCGCCAGGAATTCCGGCGAACGCGTTTTGCCCCAGACGTCGTCTTCGGTGAATTCCAGGTTGGCCGCGCGCACGAACACACGCGCCGCCATGTTGTTCACGCTCGGCTTCAGCACATTCAGTTTCATGGCTTCCCCTCTCTCTGGCGTCCCGATTATCGGGCTTTCTTAATAAGGATTCTTCGGCGATCGATCCTCGGACAAGGACGCGTTACGCCGCCTCACCAGCGCCTCGATCGCGTCAGCGAGATGGATCTCCGCAATGTTGCCATCGTCGCGAGAGACGCGAATCCTGTGGGCTTCCATCAGCACGTCCGCATGCGTGAAGCCGTGCGGGGGTTCAAAGCGGTAGCAGGCGAGTTCGATCAGGAGACCCAATGGATCGGTGAAATAGATCGAATCCATGAAGCCCCTGTCCTTGACGCCGCTATGGGAGATCTTGCGTTCGTCGAGGCGCCTGACCGCCTGCGCGAAGGTGGCGTGCGAGACGGCAAAGGCGATGTGATGCACGCAGCCCGGCTCGGTCGGCGTTCGGCGCGGATTTGGCTTGCGGCTCTCGTCGGTGAAAACGGTGATGAGCCTGCCGTCGCCGGGATCGAAATAGAGATGGCTCTCGGACGCCTTGTCGAGATTGGACTGCTCGAACACGAAGGGCATGCCGAGCACACCCTCCCAGAAATCGATCGACGTTTGCCGGTTGGCGCCGGTGAGCGTGATGTGATGTACGCCCTGGCTCTGGAGCTTTTGCATGGTGTCCACGCTGAACTCTGGTCGCGAGAGAACCTACACCGTTGCGATCTTCGGCCAAGCTAAATGTTGGCCGATATGCAAGATCAGGCAGCCGAAATTCGTTCGAATACCGAACGGACAGGCCATGCGCGACGTCGACCACGTCCTGTCTGCTCTGCTACAAGGCAGACGTCGAAGCGATCACATTCGCCGCGCCAGAACATAGCCAGCCAGAAACGCGATGATAAGAGACCGCAGCGGCGCCGCGCGGGTCAATTCAACCAGAACGCTGCCGGGCCGGCGATCCACCTTTATGTGCCTCGCGATGCTCTCGCTGGTTCTTTGAACATCCTGTGTTGCATCGCGCACGGCTTCCGCAGCCTCGTCGAATTTCACCGGCGGATTTCTTTCATCGTGGGCCATCTCAACGACACTCACGCGCCTTGCGCTTTCGGCCACGGTTTGCTCCTTCAGCGTGGATGGACCCTTAACCACTGTGGGAATTTTTCGTTCCTGCCGTCGAGGTGGCGCTGCACTCCGGCGTCAGCGATCGAGGGACGTGCCGCGTACACAGCGCGGCACGAGGCGCGAGGCGTTGAAAGCGGCCGGCACTTCCCGAACCGAAGTGTTTGTTGGCGCCGGTGTGGACGCCGCGGGCAACACGATATCGGCAGGCTTCGGGTCCCAAATTTGGGTTCAAAAGACTTGGACCTTTTCGCTCCATCGACTCTTAAATTTCGCTCGAAACCATAAAAACGCATTCGATACACTTGTAGGCTATGAGCGAAGATTCGTTTCCTGAACATTCGGAAAGAACTGAAGATTTTAGACCGTCGAGGCACCCGGGCGCACTGGCGGGAACCCCGTCCCTATGTTTTTATGGGTGGGTACGACACCGATCGGGCGGTGATTGCGTGACGGGTGGACGCGTAGAGCGACGCTTGGCGGCGATACTGGCGGCGGACGTCGTCGGTTACAGCCGCCTCATGGGAGCCGATGAGGTCGGCACCCTAAAGGCATTGATGGCGCACCGCGGCGAAACTGTCGATCCGGCTTTCGCAGAGCACGGTGGCCGTATCGTCAAGACTACTGGCGATGGAATGCTGGTGGAATTCGCAAGCGTGGTTGACGCGGTCACCTGCGCCGTCGCTATGCAGTCGAGGATGAACGAACGGAAAAAGGCCGCCGAACCCAAGATCACCTTTCGCGTCGGCATCAATATCGGCGACATCATCATTGAGGGCGACGACATTTTTGGCGATGGCGTAAACATCGCAGCTCGCGTCGAGAGCGAATGCGAACCGGGCGGAGTCTATCTTTCCGGCAGCGCCTTTGATCAAGTCCGGGGCAAGACCGACTTCACGTTTGATGAGCTCGGTGAAAAATTGCTCAAGAATATTGATCGACCGGTGCGACTCTATGCCGTGAGTCATCCTGGGCTTGCACCCGGAAAGGCGCTGAACAAAGTCGCCACCTTGCCACTGCCAGACAAGCCTTCCATCGCTGTTCTTCCGTTCCAGAACATGAGCGGTGATCCGGAACAGGAATATTTTGCGGACGGCGTTGTTGACGACATGATAACCGCGCTCTCGCGATTCAAGTCGCTGTTTGTGATCGCGCGCAATTCGAGCTTTACATACAAGGGCAAGGCGGTCGATATCAAGCAGGTGGGCCGTGAACTTGGGGTGCGCTATGTGCTCGAAGGCAGTGTCCGAAGATCGATTTCACGCGTGCGGATCACCGGCCAGTTGATCGAGGCAAGTACCGGCGCTCACATATGGGCTGACCGGTTCGAGGGTGGATTGGTGGACATCTTCGACCTTCAGGATCAGATCACGGAGAGCGTTGTTGGCGCAATCGCCCCGGCGATGGAGAAGGCCGAAATTGAACGTGCGAAACACAAGTCTACCGACAATCTCGACGCCCACGATCTTTATTTGCGCGGCTTAGCCAGGTATTACCAGTGCATCATCTTGCCCAATCGACGAGCCAGCGAGGAGGCGCTGCGCCTCTTCGCAAGCGCCACCGACATCGATCCAGATTTCGCTGCGGCCTATGGATGTGCGGCTTCGTGTTACACGATTGCAAAAGCCAGCGGCTGGACCTTAGGCAACGAGGAGATCGTGGAGGTGAAGCGGCTCAGTCAGGCAGCAATCGCATGCGGCCAAGACGATGCGCTGGCCTTGGCCTTCAGCGCGATGGCATTGGCGTATGTCGGTTGCGACCTGCGATCAAGCTCCAGCCTGATCGATCGCGCGCTTGCAATTAATTCCAATTTGGCGGCTGCGTGGCACTACGGCGGGTGGATAAAGAACTGGTTGGGCGATCCAGAAGCAGGACTTGAGCGCTTCGAACGAGCAATGCGCCTGAGTCCGCTCGATCAACAGATTGCTCCAATGAAGGCGGGAGCTGCGCATTGCCTTTTTTATCAAGGTCGTTATGACGAAGCTGCATCGCTGGCTGCGCTGGTCCTGCAGGACGCTCCCAATGCTCAACCCCCACTACGGATCAAAGCTGCGAGCAGCGCGATGGCTGGGCAAACCGAGGAGGCCCGAGAAGCCGTTAATCTTTTGGAGCAGCTCTATCCCACGCTGCGCGTCTCAAACTTGAAAGAAGTGCTAGGCCCCTATCGCCGCGAAGACGTGGCGCTGTATGAAGAAGCAATGAGGCGTGCCGGGCTGCCCGAATGAGTGACATCACGACCTCTTTTTTGGTGTGCGCAACTGCAAGTGGTGAGAATAGTTGCCGTCTTCACCATTTCTTCATCTCGGCGAAAGTTCGAGTAGCCGCCGCTTGGAATTCGCCGACAAATTCGATGAACCCCAGATCAATTAGGGTTGAGCATTGATTCGGCCCTGCTTCGCTTCTGTCGCAAGCGAGCTTCGCACATACCCGCCCTGCGCCATTTGCCCGTCGTGTCAGTCTGTCGCGGGCTTTTCGCTTGTGCCGTCGGGCAAATCATTTCTAGAAGCCTCGCCGTCTCGCGCCCGCATGAGGGGCGTATCGCGATCGTCACGGACGTTGGGCGCGGGATGCGATGGACGCTTCGGGCAGCGAAAGACGAACGCGGCCTGAGGCGTGCGGCGAAATCGCGTGGTCCTGATCCCCCGACGCTGGGATCAAGTTGGCGATGATGCTCGCGCATCACGCCGGCGACGGTGACTACAAGCCCGGTACACCGGGGAGAACGCGTATAAGCCGAAAACCATCGTACAGGGAATGCCGGATGTTTCGGCGTACCTGTGGTGTGCTTACTCGTGTGCTTTTTTCATTGCGCACGAGGCCGCGGGTGCGTTCGCGCACCGGCATTCCCTGTGCCCTCTGATTTCAGAGGGACGCGACTTTCATCACCCGGACGCGAAAACGTGCCGCGGGAATGCATGGGGCTGTCTTTCTCGATGTCATCGCCCGGCTCGGACCGGGCGATCCAGTATCCCAGAGACGTTCGTGTTCAACCGAGGTGCCTCTGGAATACTGGATGCCCCGCATGCGCGGGGCATGACGATCTATCGCTGTTTGACATGTGAATCCGAATCGCGTCGCGACGCCTGCGCGAATCACCCTGTCAAGAATTGACGCGCGTCATTCGCAGTGCATGCTCGCTTGCATGTTGCGTAGTGCGCAAATCAGATTCGCCCGAATGAGCAGCGGGCATCGTTGCCTGATCCGGGACCTCGGGCTGGTCAAGGGCGGCAAGGGACTCCGGCACCACGAAGTGGTCCTTGAGCTGTCGCTGCGCGGGTTGTTCCGGTTTGCCGCGTCACGGCTCGGCCGTGGCGAGAGAGGGCAGGAAACGGCTCATCAGGGCGACGCAAGCGAAGCGCTGCCCTATCGCGATGGCGCATTCGAGACTTGAAGAAGTGAAGGTGGCCTGCCGCCCGAAGCCCGAAAGGCGCGAAGGATGGCGGAGAGGGGGGGATTCGAACCCCCGATAGGCTTGCACCTATGCCGCATTTCGAGTGCGGTACAATCAACCACTCTGCCACCTCTCCAGGCGCAAATCAGGGCGAAGTCGCGCGCCCTGAGGTTGGGGCAGAGTTCTAAGCGAGGAAGCGAGGCCAGACAAGGCGGCCCACACCCTAAATTTTTCGGTGACTGGACCAGGCTGGCGACATCAGCGGAACGCGTTTGCGCGGAAATGAAGGGTGGGACCGCCAGACGCGGAAAACACCGGCGGTCCCGTGTCGTCTCATTGAAATTGCAGGCCTGGAAGTGCGGCTTCGCGGGCCAGCCTGAGCGACGGCCGCGACCCTAGCGAACCCTCATGCGCCGGCAACGCGAACCCGTTTTTAACCTAACCGCTCAAGGTTACCGCTGAATGCGCGAGATGCTCGAACCGCCTTTAGTCCTTCTTTTTCTCTTTCTTCTCGTCGCCGTCCTTCTTGTCGTCCTTCTTTCCATTCTTCTTGTCGTCCTTGCGGCGGTTGGTGAAACGGGCATTGCCGAGGCCGGTGCCGATGGTCAGGACGCCCCAGTGCTCGACATCCTGCATGAACGGAACTTCCGACAGGCCCTGCGCGACGCCGTCATTGTGCATGACGATCGCCGTGTCGTGATCGCCGATCTTCGGGATCGCCTCGACCAGGCTCGCAGGCAGATTGAATTTGCTGCTCTCCCAGTTGCCCGGCAGATTCTGCGCGCCCTTTTCGATCGAACCGTCCTCGTCGATGACGCCCGGACAGGAGATTCCAATGAAGGGCGCGAGCTTCAGCCCTTTGCCGTCGGCCTCCTCGATCAGGCCTTTGAGGATTTTCACCATGCGCTTGACGGCGCCTTCGCGGGTCGGCTCGTCGTCGGCATGTCGCCACAGCTCCGAATGCCATATCGAGGCCTTCGACAAATCCTTCGCCTTCTTCCAGCGGGTTTCGACCACGCCGCAGCGGATGTTGGTGCCGCCGATATCGATCGCGAGAATGCCGTCATGGCCTTCGAAAATCCACGACGGCGCCAGATGCAGGCAGCCAATGAGACCCGCGTCATCGGGATCGAAGCCGATCGGGGTCAGGTCGACCTTGAAGCCTTCCGCTTTAAGCAGGATGTCGGTGCGCGCAATGGCGAGTTCGCCGACCCGGCTCTGGCGAAAGCCGCCGCCGACCACGATGCGTTCGGTATCGGCCCAGGCCTTCAGCTTCAGGATCCGCGAGGTCACAAAGCTAAGCTCGCGCGCGAACTCCTCGATGGCGCCATGGACCAGCGCGGCCGCGCCGATGTCCTCGCCCAACAGGGCTTGGTCGAGCTCGCTCTTGCTGAGCTTCTCGGCGGATTTTTCGCCAAGCGGATCTTCGCCGTTCTTCTTCAGCGGCTTGCGCAGATCGTCGAGAATCTTGCGGAAGGCGCCCTTGCAGGCGCGGTCCCCCAGAAAGCCGTCGTCGTCCTTCAATTCGACATTGAAGCTGTCCACGTCCACCGATGGCAGGCGGGCGGCGCCGTGCCGGGCAATTCCGGTCGTCACAACATCGTCGGCCATTTCACCCCTGCCAGCATTTGAAAGCGGGGAACAACCATCGGGAACCCGGTTGGTTTCAGGGGAGGTGAATGGCGAATAGAGGGTGGGGAACAGGACGTCTCTCAATTCGCTGGTTGCCAGCAGCCATTCGCCTTTTTTGCTCCAAAATCCCTCAAAAAGGGGCATTTTCGAGCCCATTTGCCTTGACTTGCGGCCTCGGGCGGCTATAAGACCGGCACCCGGCGCGGGAGGCTTCTCGCGCTGTTTGTTTTTGCGCGGATTGCTTTTTAGGGCCCTGAGCCCGGTCGCGCGGAAATTGAACCCATAACGACTGTAGAAAAAGCCGACCCGGGCATGGCTCGAGGCCGGGATCGAACACGAAGGAATAAAACGATGTTCGCAGTCATCAAAACCGGCGGC
>NZ_DAHUXJ010000060.1 GCF_027307225.1 Bradyrhizobium sp.
AGATCCGAGCGCTGCATCGTGTAAGTCTGCCCGCCGCCCGTCGCGCCGGCGGTTGTGCCGTCGATTCCCCCGGATGCTGACGTGACCCGGCCGGCTGCGGTGCCGCCCATGGTGTCGAGCGCCACCGAGATCCGTCCGCGCTTGTCGGGAAGATTGAATGTCGTGGATCCGTCGCCGCTGCCGTAGGCCGTTCCAACGATCGCGAACAGCGCCGCGTAAGTCGTACGCGAGATCGCCTGGCCATAGGGAAATGCGAAAGAGCTGTTCGGCGCGGTCGTGCCCCAGAAATCGATCCCGGCCCCGATCGGAATATTGTAGGGGCTGCCGAAAAACCCCTGCAGGTAGAAAGCCCCGTCCGTGCTGTTATAGGTCGCTCTGTAGGGCGTCCCCTGGATGATCACGCCGGCGGGCAGTTCCACATTCGGCGCCGAACGCAACGGCTTCGCACCCAGAGAATCCACGTTCAGCGTCACCGTGGCACCGTTGGTCGCGTGCGGCGTAAAGGCGATCATCTGTCCGTTGAGATCGGCAAGCGTGTCGAACACCTGAAAGCTCGAGACCGCATAGGCCGTCGATGTACCCGCCGTCACAATGGCGCCGGCGATGTCGTCGCGGTATTTGGCGGTCGCCGACATCATGGCGCGCGCGGAATCGTTCACGCTCGAAGGCGCCTGCCCTTCGGCCCAGTTGATGGTCGGGTCGGCGTTTGCGTCGGCTGAAGCCGTCTGCGACCACTTATAGAGTGTCATTCCTGCTGCTCCTAAATCAAAACGGCGGCCCTCTCCGCCGCCGTCTCCTGCGTGGGATTGTAAAGAAGGCGCGTCTACTCAGCGCGCGCCAACTCGAGATATTGCGAGCACGCACAAGCACCCGCGCGCGCGGTCAGGAGATTGCGGATGACGCCCGCGGGAACGCCGGGATTCTCCCTCGCTACCGCCGCCGTCTTCGCATCGATCACGCCATCGATCTCGGCCCGCAGCTGCTTGATGCGCTCCTCAAGCGGAAGATTTGATGTCTGCGTTGCTTCCTTTGACTTCATCAGCCTGTATTCCTGCCTTGGTTTCAGATCGCGGCTTTTGCACTTCGGCCAGCTTTCGGCGAAGGGCGGCCGCTTCGTTCTGCGCGCGCCGCAGCGCCTTCTCACGGCCCGCTTCGTGCTCGACGATAAAGAGCTGCACGTCGTAAGGCAGCGACTTGAACCGCTGCTTGAAATATTCCGGCCAGGCGCGAGGCGCTGCGAAGCCGGCGACCTCACTGATCGCGGCAGCCACCGCAGCGCCGAGTGTGGGATCGGCCAGGCCGAGCGTCACATGCATTTTGGAAATGTCCTGCACCGCCGGCCAGAGCCGCGCGATACCGAGCGATCCGCAATCGCTGACGAACTTTGCGACTGTCGCGGGGTGTGCCGGACAAAAGCTGGCGCCGTTCGTCTCGCACCAGCGGGCGAACACCGGCGCAGCGCGCAAGCGAGCCTGGGCGAGCGCCGCCAGCACCGGATTGGTGGTCAATCGAATATTCTCTTGTTCGCTTTGCGTTTATCTCTTGGCTTTGCGCAGCGCTTCGTGCACGTCGCTCATCTTCTGGCGCAGGCCGATCAGCCGTGCGTGACGACGCAGCGAATGCGCGCCCGAGCCGATCTCACCGCGCAGATCACTATCGAGATTTTCCAGCGCGGCTGCGCGCTTCTTCAGGCCGTAGAGGGCGAAATCATCGGCCATGTCCTCGACCGACATTGGCTCGCCGTAGAGCTTTTGCGTCTCGGATTCCGCGCGTTCAATGAAATTGCGATCGTCTTCCATCGAGAACTCCGGCGATTATTGACCAAAACTTCGAGAACGTTTCGAGCTAAATCGGTGTTGGGAACGCGTGTCAAAAGTCGTGGATACGCGACAGGCTCAACGCCGCGTCCGCGGCCGATCGTCAGAGTGGAATTGCTGAATTAGCGTTGCGTCGGCGGACCAAGTATTCAATCCACGTCCAGAATTCGGAGATATAAAAGTCCGAGGGGCTCGTTGACGAGATATTCGCTGGTTCTCCTCGGGTAGTTCCGGCCCCGTCGTCCGACATAGATGCCTAGACGGATCTGAGACTCGGTCAAATGGCGCACAACGTGATCCGCGCCATCCGCGAAATAGCAGCAACCCCATCGGCTCGAATCTCCCGCAATCCGAATGGTCGAAGCACTTCGATAACTCCGACCAAATGGTCGCAAAGTGATCGTAAAATTCTGCTTCTTCAGTTCGATCTTGCAGTCGGATTGCTCATCGCACGTCACCGTGCCGGCGTCGTTGGTGTCCCCGGCATCGATCGCGTAGGAAACCCTGTAGTCGGCAGCGGAAGCGCTTGCGCTCGACAAAAGGCAGAATGCTATAAGGAGAAAACCGCACGTGGCGCGCAGGAGAGACACGAATACAACCTCCGGGAGTAGCGACGCCGACACTAGTGCGGTGAATTTGAAGTTCCTATCAGTTTCGCCTCGCGGTCGGCTCGACGGGCACGCGGCTTATCGCCGGCTCGATTTGCGCGCGTTGTAAAGTGCAACCGCGTCCCTGATGTCGCCGGAGCTGGAGAGCTTCGCACTGAGTGTGCGCAAGTCGGCCTGGTTGCGCTCGGCCGTCGTGCGGGCCATGCCGGGCCGAACGACTTGCGGAAGCGCCTTCGTGGCGGCAGCGTTGCGGGATTTCGTCATGAGACGAAATTTTCCTGCCTCATACATCATCTTCTGGAACGCGGCGTTGCGCATCAAAGGCTCGGTGTTGAACAGCCTGACGAATTCGGCGGGCTCGACGCCGCTTTCCCTGGCGGCGGCAAAAACCTCCGCGGTGACCGCTTGCTGCGTCGCCCTCGGCTCACCCTTCAGCATCGCATCAAAACGCGTGTCCTCCGCGCTTGCGTGCGCCGAAAAGTTTTGCCGCGCGATTTCCGCGCTGCGGCGGTGTTCCTGTTGCTGCTGCGCGAACATCTGCTGGGTGCCGGCGATCAGGGCTTGAACGCGTGCGAAGCGCGCGGGGTCCCGGCGCGCGATGTCTGCAAACGCAGCCGGCACGTTATCAGGCGGAAGCCCGACCAGTTCCGGGATCTGGCTCAAAATGCTCATCTGCGCAAGTTGCCGGGCGGATGCCAGCGCGCTGATATAGTCTTGCCGGACCTTTTCCGTCTCGCCCAGCCGCTCTTCGATCGCTTGCGCGACTTGCGGATGTTGCAGCGCCTTTGCGAGCTCCGGGTCGAGCCCTTCGACGGAAACGGCGCTATCGGCGTTGGCTTGCGGACCTGTCGGCGTTTCGGGTCTGGACTTGTTCGCCTCGGACTTGCCGGTCGCTTGCGGCACCTCAAACCCGAAAAGCTCTGCCGCATCAGGATCCTTCGCCATTGCCTCGGCGCGCAGCGCGTCGACCCGCGCAGCGAGTGCCTCGCTTGTTTGATTTTCAGCGTGCAGGCGCTCAGCGGAAGTCGCGGCCGCATAATCGCGCGCGGCGCGCTCCAGCGTGACTGCCTCCGTCGGCGCCACGGGCTTGCCGTCAGGGCCGATATATTCCCGCACGTTCACTTCACGCGGTGCACCGCGCTGTTCCGCCGCCTCGCGCAGCGAGGCCGCATCACCGCCGATCGCCTCGTCTTCGTTCTTTTTGTTCGGATCGGACATCGCCGCGTAGCCGGCATTGGCGAGCTCAAAGGCCGCACCGGTCAAGCCGGCATCGGATTCATCGGCCAAATCTGACACTCCTGTCGCTATTCATTCTGGTTTGCGCGGTGGCGCATCGGCATCCGCGATGACGTGCGTCATCGCCGGCGTTACGAGCGATAGGTTCGCCGTCCCAACCGCCGCACCGGCACTTCCGGCTGCGAGGCATCGTCCTGCACGGTCGGACCGATGTCGTTGTCGGGCTGCGGACTGCCTTGCTGGGCAAAGTTCTGATCGTAATAGGACTGGAGCCAGTTTGCCGTCGCGTCGGCGGGAGGATTGACGCCTTCACCTAGACTTGGCGCAAGCGATGATCCAGGCTTTGGGGATGGCCGAGGAAGAAGATATTGAAGCGAAGGGATACCACGGGGATCGACCCACAATGGGGTTGGCACGGTTCGAGGAGGCCAATCTGGCAGAGGCGGCTTCCATCCTTCCAACGGATCTGGCTCTTTAGGAACGAGCCCATCAAAACCCCAATTGGGAAGTTGATATGAGTCATCTTTGAATCGAGCAGTCATAGTTTCTCTCGTTGCTGGATAGGAAGTAGCGCTGTCACCGGGCACTCGTTCGAGAGCCGGTTGTGGTTACAACTTTTCTTTGGACTTATTGCCGACCTGTGCTGACAGAATCGCAAGCATCTGGCCTGACCAAGATGCGAAACGTGCGTCGGAACCTAGCGCCCACTTTCCGAAGTTGGTGCTCCATCGCAGCGCCCACCCTTCACGAACTTCGGAAAGTCATGGGCACAAGCAAACTTATTGATTCTAGTACCGCTTTTATCGATCTGAAGTCCCTGATCGAATTCGCCGCACCTGGTGCAGGGACTTCAGATCGGCGGTACTAGGGGTCGTAGATGACCGACCATGGCAACTTCAACTGCGTCACCATGTCGTCGAGTTCACTCTGACTTTGGGGATAGTCTTCGTAGAAAACCTTCGTCCTGATCACACTGGCATAGAATCTTGGATTCCAGGTCCAATAGACCGACGGATATTCTCCCATCCCGTCGAATTTGTGCTTCAGCATCCTTCTGACCATCAAGCTTTCCGGTGGGTCTCGGAATTGAGCAAGTACCCTACCTTCATAGAATTTATGCTTGAGCTGGTTGAGATATTCATTGGGGCGGCCGTAGCCATTGACACCGGTACATGGCGCGATGTCGAGGCGCGGAGCACTGCGGTCTGTGGTTTCCGAGAATCGCACGCATTCATTCGCATCATTGACAATGCTCCAAGCGACCAAAGAATCCTTGGGCACGAACGTCCTCAAAGAGGCGACAAAGAGATAGCTGGCGCAATCGGCAAGACAGTAACCGTTGATCACAACGGTCGCCTGCTTGCTCCGAATCAGGTCAGCAAGCTTGATGGTCGTGGCTATCTCTCCGCCCCAAATGCGAACGACAACAAAGCCACCCTGCGCCAGGCCATAAACAGGCCAGAAGTCGAACGAGGTGAAAATCCAGCCGTTGATACACAACACCCGCTTGTCATTACGTAACGCGATTGCGGAAGGAGTATTTCCTCGACAATAGGCCAGCGCGTCCGCGTAGCGCGCCTTCTCGGCCTCCGACGGCTGACCTTGGGAAGGCTGCGCGTTTTGCGATGTTGACGTCTGCGCCTGCGCGTCTGGCGATGTCTGGGCGTGCGATAGTCCCACGCATGCAACAGCGAGCGTAAGAAGCATCACAAACCTGAAGGCTGCAAAATGCGCGATGCGTGAGACGAAAGTGCGCCTATCATTTGCGCGGATTTCGCGTTGAGAAGATTCAGGCGACATCGCGATGGCCCGTTTGACACAACTACAGGAGGCAACTAGAACAAATCAAGAACACTGTCAACTGGCTTCTTTATGACGCGACGCGCCTTTCCGGGATGTTTTTCGGCCCGAAGCCCGGCGACATCAATAGCCCGTCGCTCGAAGCAGGTTTCTTTGTGGCGGCTCCTGATTAGCGCGGCCACTTTCGCAGGCCCGGTGGCCGCCGCAGCAGCATCTGCGCATTTGGATTTGCGGCGGGCGCAGTCGGCGCTCTTTGAGCTGGGGCGCTCGAACGATCGTCTGGATCCTGCGTTTGGGCCGTTGTCGCCGCAGGCGCAACACTCATTTGCCCGGTGTTGAAACCGTTGATGCCATTGGCGAGCCCTGCAAAGGGGCTTCCGGCCGGGGTTTGCGCCCAGCTTTGAAGAGCGGCACCAAGGCGATCGCCGAAATCGGGCATCTGCGCTGGCGGCGGCGCGGGCGGCCCGATGAACGAGGTATCCGTCGGCTGCACGGTGTTGAATCCGGTGATCCCGTTGGCGAGCGCTGCAAAGGGATTTCCAACCGGGGTTTGTGCCCATTTCTGAAAGGCTGCGTTCAAGTGCGCACCGAAATCGAACGTCGACGGCGCTTGAGAAACATTCGCATCGGCGGAAGGCGAACTCTGCAAATTGGCGGAGCTTAGAGAATTTTGCGTTGGATCAGGCGCTGACGCGGCCCCGGCAGAAGAAGCTTGCGTGGCATCGAGCGCCGGCTGCGCGGCAGCGGGTGAGAACGAGGTCTGCGGCGCCGGCAGCGCCGACCCATCAAACGAGTTCGGCGCGTCGGCGCCGCTGCTCGACTGAAAAGCCAAATCCGGGCGCACCGAAAGCAGGCGCCCGTACAAGCCGCCGCTATCCTGGAATTGATCCGGGTCGAAATAATCGTCGAACAAGCCCATGTCTTGCGGACTCCCTCCTTGCGATACTCGTTTACTCAAGCTGGGAAAATGACGAGCGCTTCGCCGTCACCGCAAAATGGCGCTCGGCGGTTCACGGCTGAAGTTTCCGACTATCTCTCGACGTCAGTTGAACTCCGGAAACACTTCGATACCGAGTTCGATTCTCAAGGCGCCAAGGCGGGCCACCTCGCGCCACGGCAGAATATCGCCGATGTTCGTATCGCCCGGCAGATCGATGTTCACCGATGCCTCGCCGCCGCTTTCTATCAGGTCGACCAGAAAGGCCTTGTGCGGCTCAAGCTTCTCGATCAGGTCGACCACTTCGCGAAAAAAGAATCTATTTCTCGCAAGACGAAGCGTGCAGCTCCACACACTATCCCGGTGACGCCCCTGAAGCGTTTCGCCCTTCGGAGTTTTCATGAAGGAGCCCACCATCGCCGCGCGCGTCGGCTCGATTTGCAACGTTCGCGTGATGACATCGGGATCGATGGCCGGATGCCTAATAATAAATCGAACGTTGTATCGAAGCGTCTCGTTCGATGCGAAATAGTTGTCATCATCTACTTCCATCGACTGCGATCCTTTCCTCGCTGTCCGCTCGGCTTGCCCGATCCGGTGAAACTGCCCGCGGGTCCGTGATTGGTCCAGCTGCCATCCGGATTTTGTCCCCAGACATATCCCTTGGGCGATATGCGTACACGATCAGGACCTTTGGACTCTATCGCTCCTTTTATCTCGGTATGATCGCCGGACCAAGGCGTCTGATCGATCGGAAGAGAACCGGCGGGCGGGCGGCTTGCCGGCTGGCCAACGCTCTCTTCTTCACTTCCTGGCTCTTCAGTTTTCCTGGCGTTGTTGAGGATAAGCGCACCGAGGCCCAGTCCTAATAGCGCCCCGGCTCCAGAGAACCCTCCAAGCGACGGCCGATCGTTCGCCGCGATCCGCAAAGCCTTGCGGAACGAAGCCGTCCAACAATCCCATTGTCGTGAATTCCTTTAAGCCACGCCGTTGAGTTCGCGCGAGGCTTCGGTCGCGGCGCGGTAATCGACGGCCTTGTAGCCACCGATCTCGATCACGGCATGCGGCGCCGTCTTCTCGACGTCCTGCGCCAGAAGCCCGATGTGATAGGCGTGCGCGCCCCTGTAGCGATAGCCATAGACCGGCGTGCCGTCGAACAGCGCACCGACCGGCGCGATGTCTTCCTTCAGGCGTGCGTCGGAAGGCAGAAATTTGGCAAGCGCGCCGAGGCCACTTGCGATCGTGCCGAATTGCTGGGCGCCGGACATATCCTGCGTGCCCTGCGTATTGCTGTTCGATTGGGTACCGAGCCCCGCAATCGGCACGCCGATCTGCGCGAGCAATTGCAGGTTCTGTGCCGGAATGCTTTGCGCGAGTTGCGCCAGCGCCAGTTGCTGCTGCGGCGCATAGTTCTGCGCGTTCAGCGCATCCTGCGCGCTCGACGCGCCCTGGAGCTGGTTCGCGAGCGCCTGCTGGTTCAATCCGGAGAGCGCGCTGCTGGCCGTGTTCTGCGCGCCAAATAGCGAGTTCGCCGCATTCAGCTGGTTGGCGACATCCTGGTTATATTGCGAGGCGATCACAGGCGCCTCGCCTTGCGCGATGCCGCGGGCAAGCGCCTGCTGGTTGGCGCCGGAGAACTCGCGGCCCGCCGCGGCAAACTGGCCATTGACCTGGTTCGTCGTGTCGCTGGCGATCTGCGCGAGCTGGGCCTGCAACGCGGGATCGTTGCCGACCATGCTGCCGTTGGCGAATGGCGTGAGCTGGCTCTGCAAGGTCGATAGGCCGCCTTGCAGGTTTGGCGCCTGCGCCGTCGCGTTGCCGCCGTTCAGGAGATTGCTGGCGAGCCCCGTGATCTGCCCGGTGAACGGATTGCCCTGCGCGGCGTTCTGCGAGAGCTGATTGATTGCGCCGCTTTCAGTCGGCGTCAGCCCGCTGTTCGAAATCAGCGGATTGAGCTGCCCCAGAATGCTTGTCAGATCCGGCTGCGCCGCCTGCCAGGGCGCGGTTTGCGATTGCTGCGTTTGCGACGTCGTGGATTGACCACCCATGGCGTGGGTTCCTTTTTTAATCAAGACAGTGAGTTTTTCGGGGAAATGCGGCGGCCGAGCCACACTCGCGTGGCTTCAATATCGATGAGTTTCGATTACTCTCGAGTGGCTAGTAGCGGACCACACGACGGCCAAGGATTCGAACCGCGTCCTCTTGGCTGTCATGTGCTTCTTGCGGAGTCGCGTCAGTCTCGGCCGCGCGAGCGGGACTTCCGTTGCCATTCTCATATATGTCGGGAGCGCCTCTCGCTTGTTCAGCGAGCGCAGCAAACAATCGCCCGAGTAAGCCGCCCTGGGAAGCGGGATCTACTCCGTTTGCCGGGATTTTTTGCGGAGCCGGTAAAGGAGCGGGAAACGGGCGTTGTCCCCCTGGAAATGTTGGAGATGGCCATGGGGCCGGTGACGGCGCGGGAATTATTGGCGGCATTTGTCGGGGGATCCACCAGGGTCGATAGCTGGGTGATGCCCCTTCAATCCCAAAATTTGGCGGCCGATAGGAATCATCTCGGAATGAGGATGTCATGCTTACAGACCTGATTTTTTGAGAAACGAATCGTTCGCGATCAAAGCCACGAGTATTCGCGCCGGCGTTACCTGCCCGGCTGGACCAGAGTTCGATGACCGGCTTCAATTATGATTATCCGCTAAGGATCGTAAATCACTCGGTCCGTGTGGAGTCGCGCCACCATTGCGTCAACTTCGTCCTGACTTTGCGGATAGGCCTCGTAAGTGACCTTCGTTCTTAGCGCATTCGCGTAATATCGCGGGTTCCACGTCCACATGACGTCGGGATATTTTCCCGTTTCCTGAAACATCCCCGTCAGGATTTTTCTGATGGTGAAGCTCTCCGGCGGGTCGTCAAACAGCGGATCAATAGCCCTGCCTGAATAGAATCCCACATTCATGTCCCGACGACCTTTGTCGCCATTACGAACGCCGGATGGTGCGTCAGGGCACGGCGATTTTTCGAGGCGCTCGGGTCCCCCGTCCTTTGTTGCAACCAATGACGGGCACCAGCGCGGATCGACCGTGTAGTGCCACGCGACCAGGGTATTCCTGAGGACGAAGGCCTCGCGAGAAGCCAACAGCAGATAACTCGCACAGGCGGAGAAACAGTAGTCATAGACGACCACGGTTGCATTCCGGTCCTGAAGAATATCGGCCAGCGCCGCGGCTACAGATATGTCTCCGCCTGGGCTTCGGATAACAAAAAGGCCGTTCGGCATGAGCCCTTCGGCCAGGGAAATATCGACGTCCGGAGTGAGCAATCCGTCGAAGCATAGAACGCGCTGGTCGAGGTCCAACCCGAGCGGGCGTTTCACATGGCCACTGCAGAATTCGGCGGCTCGATAATAACGAGCGAAGTCGGTGTCGTCGGCCTGTGCGGCGTCCGAGTAGCTGCTCAGGTAAACCAGCGCGCAAAGAAGGCACGAAGCGAACGAGCGGATATTGAAGATCGCGCGCTTGCGACGCTCACGGAGCTTCCGGCCGGCCATCGTCGACGCCTGCACTTCCCATTTACACCACCTCAAAGCGAATAGAACAAAAGAAGAACATTGTCAACATAGCGACCGAAACGAGCAGCTTATCCATCACCACATGCCGCGCCTCGTATCCCTCAAGCACGCGCAGCCAGCCCTTGCGGCCGAAGATGTGGACGCGCCCGCAACCTTCATCGCGCGCATAGGCCTCGATCCGATCGACCAGTTTCAGCCACCGCTTCATGGCGCGCCCGGCGCAGAGCGTGATGACGCAGACCTTGCCGAGATCGGAATCGATCAGGCAACTGCCGCAACACGCTCGTGACCGGCAGAGATGAACCAGGCGCGCCACGCTCCGAACTCATCTCGTTTGGTTGATCGGTCGGCCGATCGTCTTCATCGTCGTGTTTTCAGCCGTGACGCCGGAAACCCAGGTTATCCATTGGTTCATGTCAGCGGCTTTGCTATCTGGATTCGGACGCTGCTTGCATTCTGGGCCAAATCGTCGGTTCTGAAAGAGAGTTGGTCCGTCCTCGGAACGGTTCTCGATGGCCTGGAGTTCTTATTTTTCGTGCTATCGTGCTGGGGATGATGACGAGCAGCAACGACGAAAAAGAATGGACAGCGACCGATCTCCACAGCAAAGGCCAGATCCTTCAGCCGATGACATCAAGCGACGGCGGCGGCTTCGCTGGTCGACCGCGGCAAGTATCGTGTTTTTTTTCGGAGCGCCGCCCGGTCTTGTGCTTTTCCTCGCCCTTTCGCCCGACTTCGATCCATCTCTCGCGCGCGTATTGATCGTCGGCGCCACAGGGTGGCTCTGGCTGCTCTCCGCCTTCCTGATTTATGATGCACTATTTGCGGCCGCTGAAGCGCGATGGCCCGCGGCAAAGGCCGTTCGCGAAATCCTCGGTCCCATCTTGAAATCGCTCTTTTATCATCATCATGGCTAGTGCCCACTTTCCGAAGTCCGTGTCACAACTCAGCACGACCTTTCACGGACTTCGGAAAGCTATGGGCTACTCACAGACTTATTGATTCTAGTGCCGCTTTTCTATTTGAAGTTCCTGAACAGAATTCGCCGCTTGTGGTGCAGGAACTTCAAATGGGCGGCACTGGACCGCTTGCACGCGTCGAAACTTTCATTGCTCCACGACACGTTTTCCGAGATATCGATAAGCTGCCAATGCAGGAGGGACTGCGCGACGAGCCAAAGGATAAAGCTTCTGGAGTGTCGGCCCCGCGTTGCTGTCCGGTAGCGCTTCCTCCAATCCCTGGACAGCCACACCAGGAGCGACAGCGTGCTTGGCCACCGTCGCAGGAAGTTCGCGCAGCACTGCTCCCATCGCCTGTGCGCCACGAAACGCGCCACGAACAGCAGCGACGCCTTCTCCGCCCAACACCATTGGTGTCATCTCTCCGATCGTCTCGGCGTAACGCCCCAATCTTGTTTGAGGTTGATAATCGACGAAATTCTTCGACCAGCGTTGGAGTTCACCTGAGGTCAACGGTTTGATGACATCTGGTTGACCGGCGGGGATTTGAGGAAGCCCGGCCGTCCGCAAAAGCAGATTAGGCAGAAAATTTTTCGGAAAATAACCGAATCCGGTGGCCATATCTGGAATCAAGCCAACCGCGTTTGTCGTCCCCCTGACCATACCAATCCCAGCCGATTTCGCGATGTCGCTGGGATTTATCCAAGAGGGTTCTACTGGGGGTGGGCCTTCCGTCGGCTTCGTGGATTCCGCTGGTGGTCGGGCATTTCCTCCTTTTCCCGGTCCGCCAAAAACGCTTTCTCTGGCGACCGTTTTGACGATGAAGGACGCGGAAGCGGAAGCCAGGTTTTGGGCAATTCGCTGGTCTGAAACGAACGGCGAGCCGATCTGCCCGCACTGTGGCAGCCTCGATGCTTATGATTGCCGCCGCCTCAAAGGCGCACCTCGATTCCGTTGCAAGGGCTGCAAGAAGGATTTTTCAGCATCATTGCCGGAACACTGTTCGCCAGCGCGAAGCTGCCACTGCGCTGCTATCTCGCGGCCATCGCGATCTTCTGCAACGAAGTGAAGGGCAAGTCCGCTTTGGCCCTCTCGCGCGACCTGAACGTTTCTTACAAGTGCGCTTTCGTCCTCCTGCACAAGCTACGGGAAGCGATGGCAGAGGAAATGAAGGGCCGCGTTGTCGGCGGCGAAGGCAAAGAGGCTGAGGTGGATGGTGGCTATTTTGGCGGCTACGTGAAGCCCGCCAACCAGAAAGAATACCGCCGTGACCGTCGTTTGGCCCAGAACCAAAACGGCAAGCGGAAGGTTGTCGTTGTGATCCGTGAGCGTGGCGGCAATTGCGTCCCGGCGGTTTTCAATTCCGAAAGCCAAGCAGCCTCATTCATTCGTGCCCGCGTTGCGAAGGGCACGGTGCTGCATGCCGACGAAGCCGGATCGTGGGACAACCTCCATGAACGATTTGAAGTCAAACGCATCAACCATCAGGAAGCCTATTCACTCGACGGTGCATGCACGAATTGGGCGGAAGAATATTTCAGTCGCCTGCGTCATGCTGAAATCGGCATCCACCACCACATTGCTGGATCGTACCTTCTCTGGTACGCGCAAGAGTCGTCATGGCGGAAGATAACCGTCGCGTCTCCAACGGGGATCAGGTGAACCGGATTGCGGCGCTGGCTTTGAAGCGCGGCAAGTCAGTGGACTTCACCGGCTACTGGCAGCGGCACGTTCAGAGCTAGAGTAGGACGTTATCCCTGCTTCAACTGCTTGGCCAGAACCTTTGCCTTCGGACCTTTAAGGTCGGCGTGGGTGCAAACTCGCAGAAGCTTAATGGCACCGCCGGGCATCGGCTTATAAATCAGGAGGACATCATCATCCAAATGACATTCCATGAAACCTCTTAGGGGGCCATCCAGCTTATGATCGTTCATTTTCGCTGGTAGTGGGTCGGGAGGAACAGCCCGTTTGCAGCGGTCGAATGTCGTCATCGCTTCGCTGATAGCGTCGCTCTTAACTTTCCGCCAAGAGTCTCTAAATCCAGCCGCTTGCACCCAAGCTACATCATTATGCTTGGGTGCTTCCGTCATTAATTATTCGCGGTTGAGCCAGTCCAACATGTCTACAACGTTGTTATGGCTGGCCTCCGGGGGCTCAGCATCTGCTTGGAGTATGCTTTGAACAAAGGCCGGATCATATTCAGCAATACTCGCAAAATAGGTGCCACCTAGAGATACACCAATCGTCGCGTTGGAAACTAAATTCGAACCAGTCACGAAGGCATTGTTACCGCTAAAAGCCATCAAGTTCTGAGCGTTCCCAAATCCAGCGATGGTCTCAACGACAGGAAACACCTGCCAAGCGGGTGCTTCACGTTCTTTGACCGCCAAGCTCATGGTTCAACCTTTCTTCTTAAGGTTGTCGGGTATCCGCGTCTGATTGACCATGGTCAGTTGCAGCACGTAGATGGGGTCGCCTTCAGCATTGTATTGTCCGACCATCTTTTTCACGTCGAGTACGGCCGCCTTGGCGCGAATGACTGTGCCATCAGCCAAAGTAAATTCGCTCCATCCGTCTTTGGATGACACAATATCGATCGGTTCGGCTGGTCCCTTCGGGTCATAGCCGAGACTAACCTGCATCGTTGGTGTCGATGAGGGAGGCGGCACAGGTGCAGATTGTCGATTAGGGATCGGCTGCGGTCGGTGCTTGTTCTTAGACATCGCGGCTAATCTTGCGACGCATTTGAGGGAGTGTTCTGTTGCAGGCAAACGCGCCAACAGCGTTGGCGGGCCGCTCTTGTCCTCGTGGACCGTCCGGCATCCAGTTCCCCTTATTTAGGTTTTTTTAACACACATGAAACCCCGCGATAGAGTAAAAGTGCCACAGGGGCGGTGAAATATCCGTTAGCCGGACCGGCTAAAATGTCGGAAATAGAGGCTATTTGAGGAGGTTTTCTTCAATTTGGACGGCCGGCCGCCACCCCACCGGCCCCGTCCCTGACGCAGGATACACCACCTCAACCAACTTCCCCGACCTATTCCGCATCAGCGACAGGATCGCCGACTGAAGGTCTATCTCTTGCTCGCGGGTGGCCCTGGGCTCTCTGCCGTCCAGAACAGCCGCCATCATCTCCCGCGCCGTCATGGGCTTCTCAGCGGTCCTCAGCACTCCAGCACGGCTCCATATAATGTCCCACGCTTGAACCACGGGTTACCCTGGTTTCGTCGCTTGACGGCAATCGCGCTCAGGTTCACGTCGGGATTCAGCATCTTCATGACAGCTTCGACCTGCATCATTTGGAGTCGAAGCTTGTCACCCGTCTTGCGGTTGCCTTCGATCTTCCCGGCCAACTCACCGTGGAGCTGCTCAAGCGTTTTTAGGGCGTGGTAGGGAAGTATCTTTCCGTGCGGCATGTCCATCTCCTTTGCGGTGGAGATGGGAAGCACCGTTCAAAATTCTTGTGGCGTTTGCGCCATAATACCGGAAAATTGCGGAAGTTCGCGTTGCGCCTGCTGAACTCATGAAGGATTTCGCGGGCCATCGTCGACGCTTGCACCTTCCTGCCTACACCACCTCTGAGAGAATAGAACAAAATAAGAACATTGTCAACATAGCGACTCAAACAAGCAGCTTATCCATCACCACGTGCCGCGCCTCGTATCCCTCGAGCACGCGCAGCCAGCCCTTGCGGCCGAAGATGCGGATGCGCCCGCAACCTTCATCGCGCGCATAGGCCTCGATCCGATCGACCAGTTTCAGCCACCGCTTCATGGCGCGCCCGGCGCAGAGCGTGATGACGCAGACTCTGCCGAGGTCGGAATTGATCAGGCTCGTCGCGGCGGCCGCTTCGATCGCGCGTCCGTTCCAGGCGATCCACACCAGGCTGCGGCCTGCCAAAATATCCGCTTCGAAGTCGGCGAAGGCGCTGAGGCAAGTTGCGCGGCTGGCTAGCTCAAGCAGCGGCCGCACGTGCGACCAAATCTCCTGAATGCGCGCGGGATCGACGCAGACGAGTTCAGCCTTCGAGGGCATCAAGATGTGTGCGCGCCGTTGCGAAGCTGACAGAAGAACCTGTAACGAACTCGCCGGCGAAGGCTGAGCGAGCCCTCGTGCGGCCACTCGCTTGCACAATCTCTCCGATCACAACGGACATGAAGGTCCGTCGTCATCTCTGGGCAGTTCATTGAGCTCCGGATGATCCGGATAGATGGACTCATGCAGCATTTCTTCGATCGCCGCCATGACGTGGCCGATCGATCGTCTGATTGTCACGAATTCTTCCTCGCTAGCAACCGCTTGCGTGAGAAAGAGCGACAGAGACAGCTCCCTGACCGCCGACTCCATGTGGCTTTTGAATTGTGTCGCGGCTTTCCTGTCCATTACAGCTCACCCGCCATGCATTTGGTTATATATGTTGATATTCCATCGACTGCAAATCCCCGCTGGGCGAAGGCAATAGATGTCGTCATCAGCATACGCATTTGCTCGTCCTCATCCCTGCAGCGCATACAGAAACAAGCGGCCTGCAGTCGCCGAATTGGCATGAGAGATCGTGAACGCGCCGTTGGCGACGCTGGAAACATACATCGTGCCGTTGCCGACTTCCGTCGCCGCATTTGCGCTTGCCGGCACAAGCAGCGGCACGGTGCCGGCGGCACAATTCGGATCGGCTACGGTAGTGGTCGCGGCGCCCGTGGCAAGCGTGACGGTACCGGTCGCGTTGGAGCGGCCCGCCGCAAGCTGCTGAAGCGCAAGAATGATCTTTTTCAGGTCGGTCTCGGCCATGCCAGGCACGAACGCGGTCACAGCGCGCCGCCCGTTGCAATATCAGGCACCACGCCCGCGAAAAACGTCCACGGCGTCGCTTGCGGAATGCGGACCCTAAAGCGCGAATAACGCGTGTCGCGCCGCATGTCGCAGCGGCCGCTTCTTGCGTTCAGCGGCACTTCGGCGCCCGCCGTCGCCGGCACGGCCTGGGTGTCGCGATAAGAAGCAGAGCCGAACAGCGTTGCGGCGTCGGTGACCGGGCGAAAGCCGCGGATGGTGATACGGTTTTCGTCGGTGCCCTGCTCGGCGCTTTCGATCGTGGCTTCCAGATTATCGCCGCGAAAAAAACCGAGCCCGTGCGTATTCGAGAACTGCCCGATCTCCGGCTGCACCGCGGTGGCATAGGCATCGAGGCTCAGCGTCATCGCATCCAGCGACCCACCTGGCGCGAGCGCATCGAGGTTTTCCAGCGTGAGGCCCGTCTGCGAAATGCCGAGCAGGTATTCGCCCGTGCTTTCGATCGGGAAGAAGCGATCGAGCAGGAAATCATATCCCAAAATCTTGTCGTAGATGCCGCTCGATCCCGCGACCGACTTGTAGGCCCAGTAGACCCGCGTCGAGCGCGGGTCGGCCGCACCCATGAAGAGCTGCAGGTTGCCCTTGTCGAGATCGGCCAGGAAGGTGCGATCGACGCGCTCGCGGCCGATCGGCTCGGGCACGCCACCCGGCTCGATCTTGTGAAAGCCCTGGCCCGCATAGAAGAAGATCTTCTCCGCCGCGCGGATGATCGAGTACGGCGCGAACAGCCCCTTGTCCTGGGTGATGCGGTCGATCTGAAAGATGATCGGCGAGCCCGGCACGAACGACATGCTGCGGATCGCCAGGTCCTGGAAGATGATGCCGGATTCGCCGCCGGCAACGCCGCGCACGATGCCGCCATCCGGAAAATCCTGGAAGTCGGACGAGTTGATGCCGCTGGTCCAGCTCGCCGACGCATTGAAGCTGTCGAGGCCCGACCACTGGATTCGATACGGCGCCGAGAGCAATCCGGAAAGAACGAGAAACTGGCCGACCACGCTGATATAGGCCGCCTGCGGCGGCGAGCCGAGCGCATTGGTGAACGTGGTCGACGCCGTGAGGTCAAACACCTGCAACACGGCGTTGGCCTGCGTAGCGAAGACCAGGTTGCCGGTTTGTGCGAACTGCCACTGCGCGGTCGCGGTCAAGGCGCCATAGGCGCCGCCACCGAGCGAGACGTCGACCCAGCTATAGTTGGTATCGTTGAGCTGATAGAGCTTGTTGCTGGTTCCCGCGAAGGTCACCACCGTGCCATCGGATTTCAGTGCATAGAACGCGCCGCGGCAAGCCGAAGGCAACGCCGAGGTGTAGGCCGTGAAGGAAGGAAACGGCCCGTAGCCGTCGCCGCGCGGCAGCACGTTGAGAATGTTCTTCGTCGCCTGCCCTTCGTAGTCGCTGACGTCGGGGCGATAATCGCCGGAAGCAAGGAGCGGCATTATTCGGACACCGGAGGCAAGATTTGTTGGACAGGATCGATCGTCCAGTTGGGCTGCGGTGGCATGACCGCCGACCAGGCCGGCGTCGGTGCGGCCGAGTCGTTCCAGGAGGACGTTTGCGGATTGATCGCAGTCCAGGATGGCGAAGGAGGCCCTTCGCCGTTCCACGAGGGAGTCGGAATCTGCGGATCGAACCAGTTGACGAAATCCCGCGCCAGCAATGCGCCGGGGCTTGTCAGATCAAAGGACGCCGCAGGCAGCGCGCCAAAGCTGACGGAAATTGCCGTTGCAAAGCCGGTCAACGCGAAGGACCCGGAAGGGGTGACCCGATCGCCGATCATGTCGGTGGTTGCCAGGCCGCCTAAGGCAAAGCTGCCGGCCGTGACGGGATCGCGCATCGCAAATGTCGCGGAGACGCCGCCAAGCGAGAAGCTGCCGGCAACAGGCGCCTCGCCGAGGGCGAACGTTTCGCCGGCGCCTGAGAGCGCGAATGCGCGTGCAGATGCTGCAATCCCAAGGCTGAAGCTGCTCGCCTGCACGGCCAACACAACGCCGCCCGGCGAAGCCGTCAGCGTAGCGCTCTGGGCAGGATCCGGCGGATGCCCTGGTGGAAAATGGCCGAGCGCATCAAAGCCGAGAACCGACACGGTTAGTTATCCCTGCCGCGGCGGTCGATCCATCCTCGCGTTAGCACGAAATAATTCGTGTTCGCCAACGATGATCGCGACCTGATCTGCGCCGATGTGTTGGTTCTGACGTTGACTTGACATGACGCAAACGCCCCCGATGCGCTGACGATTTCGGCATATTGGCCGGAAGGAGCCGCATCCGCCGCATCAGGTGACGTAATGGCAACAGTGACCGAGCTTCCGCCGATGCCGGCGGCAGCCGCGATGATCGCGTTGACTTCGACACCCGTTGGGACGGTCAGAGTAGAAAGTAACGCGCTCGTCCCGAGATTTGCACTTCCCGTGACGTCTTGAAGTGCAGCATCCCACAGAAATTCATCGCCGTTCTGATGAAACAAAATCCACTGGCTCGAGCCATTTGTTTTGATTGATCCGATGCGGCGTTTCAACGTATACCCGCCCGGCATGGTGGGAGCCGACGCGGACACCGATATGAGAACGTCAACCGCTTGCGTAGTCACGTCTTTGATGAGGTAAGCGTGATACCACGTGGAGGCGGCAATCGTACCCGTATCCAAGCCGCCGTTTCCGGAGCCGGAAGCCCAGGCCAAAGTCGTCTTCGAGATCGACGCGGAAAGCGTCATCACGTCGGCGGCGGTCGCATCGGCAGCGATGCCCGCCGCAATCGAGAACGTAGCCGAAGAACCCGCCGTCGAAAGCGTCAAACCCGCGAGATAGCTTCGCATGATAGCGGGAACGCCGAGATTTTTCTGCGCCTGGTTCTGCTGCGTCGCCGTGAAGGCGTTCGCGACTTCAATCGAAACAAGGTCTTCCGCAAGACCTACGACGGAAACATTCGGCGCGGCGCTAAAGCTGATTTTTGATCCTGCCCCACTTTGCCCGCTGGCCGTTCCCGTGCCGCTCGAATTGTAGAGCACCGTTGTGCGCGGGAGAACGCTTGTTGAGGTGTTGTAAGCACCTTCGCCGATTTCCCATTGGGTAAGGTCGGCGCTGACGGCGAAATACTTGTATTTGACGCCATTGGCGACGCCAGCCGCGCTCGGCGACTGATAACCGGTGACGGCCGCTGAATAGGTCCAATCGGCGGTGCCACCGGCGGTCGGCGTGAATTTGCAGTTGTCCAGGAATGCGGCCATGTCGCGCCTTACTGCAACGTCAACACGCCGTTGGTCTGATCGAGCGCAACGGTGAAGGTATTGCCGTTGGTCAGATTGACTTCGGCGCCGTAGTCCCACCAGCCGATCAGGTTGCCGCTCGGCGCGGTCGAATTATAGAGCACCGCATAGCGGAACTGGGCGATCGCGCCGCCGGACGCGGTCCACGACACTTGCGAAAGAATCAGCTTATAGGTCCCGGACGTATCGTTGCCGGAGACCAAGGGTGCGCTTGCGCCGCCCGCCGCATAGCCGTTGCCGGCCGCGATCTCGCCGATATTGCTTTTGATCGTGTTGGTTGCCACCGGCGCCGTGTCCGACAGCAGGACCTTGAGCGTATCGGAATTGAGGTTGTGGACCTTCTGCGCGAGATCGGAGACGAACGAATTGAATTTGTTGAATGAGGCCATGCGATGGTCTTCCTAGATCACTTAGATGACTTGCCCCGAAATCCGCACCGTCATCGGTCCGGCATTGAAGGTCGACGTGAGGCCGAGATTGTTCAGATCGTTCATCGCGCTGGTGAAGCCGAGGCCCCAGGTCTGGATGCGCGCGTCTTCCTTGATGTAGGGCGCCGATTCCAGGAGCGCGCCGTAGAGGTAGAGATCGGGCGCGAGCGTCAGCAGCCAGTTGGTGGTGTTGGTCGCAAGCGGCGGAATGTTGGCGCGATAGACCATCTCGATCGTGTAGGCCTGGTCCGGCGTCGGCGCGAGCTCGATCTCGTTGCCGAACACCGTAAAGTAATACGGCTGCGCCACCACGTCGGCGCTCCTGAACCGGAATTCGTCCATCTGCAATCCGGAGCGAAACTCCAGCGCCGGCTTGCCGGTCACGCTGGAAAGGCGGACGCGGCGCATCGACTGGAAATCGGACGGCAGAGCGATGAACTCGGGCTCGCTTGACGTGAGATTCACGACCGCAATGGCCCGGCTCTCCATCTGGCGCACGAACAGCTGACGGTTGAACTTGGCTTCGGCGAGCTGGACGAAGCTCGGAATGCGAGCAATCAGCGTGGTGTCCTGGTCGCGCGCAAGATATTCGGTCACCGCGGTTTGAAGCGAGGGGTAGTCGACGATCTCGGTCATGTCTGTTTTCCTGGCCAGCCCGTCAGAAGTTTTGGCCTATCGGTTCGCAAATAGGCCCACTCCGGATCGGCAAGCTTTCGCTGCACGATCAAGTCAAACTCCGGGGAGAACATCCGCAAGGCGGCGTTGCCCCTGCCATGCTCCTCATGCAGCCAGCGGACATAAATCACATTGGGAATGCGCGCGACGTGCCGTCCCCAGTCACTGGACTGCTCTTCGCGGCGCGCCTCGTGATTCCAGCGCAATACCGGCTCAACATCCTGGATGTGCTCGATCGCCAGATCGCGGCCGTTGCTGTCGAGGTGCGGGCGGATCAGAACGCCGTCCATCACGACATTTCCGTGATCCACAGCGTACCCGCCGTCGAGGTGACGAGCCCGTTGGTGGCGGCCGCGATGGCCGAGATACTCTGGCCGGGATTGACGGTGACGTGTTCGATTGTATTGGCCGGCAGGAAGACGTCGGCGACCGTTGCGGTCTGCGGGCCGTCGCCGATCCGGTAGCAGCAGGCCGAGTCGGCCGCCAGCCGAACCTGATACGTCTCGGATCCGAATTTGTTGGTGATCGCGACCGAGGCGTTGAAGGCGATCGTCTGCGTCGTCATGGCGCGCGACGCCGGCTGTTTGGGGAAGAACGACATCTAGAGCTCCGATTCCGAAGTTCGCATGATCTCGCGGCAACCTCTGATGCGAACTTCGGAATCAAAGGAGCTCTAGCAATATTGCAATTCTAGTGCGGCTTTGAATTTGAAGTTCCTATGAAGAACTGGCGGCAATCCCGATAGGAACTTCAAATTCGCCGCACTAGGCGGCCCTCACTGCGACTGAGAAAAACATCGGGACCGACGCGCCGGACGCACCGGACGGCGTCAGCGCGATGACGTCGTCTTCGTTCAGATAAGTCGGCGACGGCACCACCACCGAAAACAGCTGGCCCGCGGCCGAACCCGATTGCGTCGCGGTGAAGCTCGCCACTGAAGTGCCGTTCACCGTGACAGTGATGGTGGCGTTCGCCGTGGTGATGGCGCCGCCAAGAATGCCGGTGGCTTTCAAAAGACGGCTACGGAATGGCGCGCGAATATAGGCCGGGACCGGCGCCGCGCCGCAGGAAGGCGTGTAGGACGTGAGATCGGTGGTATCGAGGGTATGAACGTTGGGTAGTGACATCGGGTGTCTCCAGGAGAGCGAGAAGGTCGTCATTCCGGGATGGTCCGAAGGACCAGACCCGGAATCTCGAGATTCCGGGTTCGATGCTTCGCATCGCCCCGGAATGACGGACGTGCATTTGGTTGTTGGCCGGTCAGGACGCGGTGTTGTCGAACACGCCGCCGCTCGACTTTTCATTGCGGGCAACGAGCGCGTATTCGGCCAGGATCTGGCGCCGCTCGGAATCGCCGGTCTTGGCCAGCGGAAGCGAGATCATGTTGCGGCCGTTAAGATAGGCGACCGCCCATTTATCCATCTCGAGCACCAGCACGTCGCGGCTACGCTGGAAGCGGTTCGCCACCACCTTGAGCTTGCCAAAATCGGATTCGTAAGCGTCGACGGACGCCACGATCTTCTTCGACTTGGCGTCCTCGATCGCGGTGGCGCGGCCGGTGAAGGTCGAAAACACCTGCTTGTTGAAGGCGCCGGTCAGGATCACGCCGGGCTTGCCGCCGTTGGTCCAGATCGAGGACAGCACGCTCTTCAGCCGAGCCTCGGTGAACGCGATCTGCGTTCCATCGGTTCGGGTCGAGGTGCCGTCGATCGGTGACGGGTTGGCGGGCGAGCCGGAGGTGCTCATCGACGTGTTCGATGCGATCCAGGACAGGATCGAGGCGGTCTGGCGCGGCGTGGTCGTGTTACCCGCGACCTTGGCCTGGTTGGTACCGACCAGGATGGTCTCGAGGTCGCGCCGCAGCTCAAGGCCCTTGAGCATCTCCTGATAGGCGAGTTCGTTGTCGCGGCCGGCGTGATCGACCGCCTGCTGCGTTCCCGACACCTGTGCGACCTTGTAGGAGATCTGGCACAAATTGCCGAGCCGCACCGTCGGAGTGGTCGTGCTGGTGGTGGGGTCGTCGCCTTCGAGCTGGGCGTTGGCCGGATTGGCTGCCGCGAGCGCCTGCGTCTGCCATTCGTGGTTGACGGCGGTCGCTTTTTCCTTTTCGGCGCCGCTCATGAACGGCGTGTCGGTCGGGTCGATGCGATAGATCACGTCGGAGAGATCTTCGCGATTGCCGATCGCCGTGTAGGTGGTGAAGGTTGAAGCTGGTAGAGCCATATCGATTATTCCTGATGATGGTCCGGCCGCGGACGAGCCGTCCTGAATTGCCGGCGAAGCCTCAAGCGAGGCTCTGGGTTGATGTTGATGTCTTCAAGACCTTCGCGATCGTGCGATGGCGCGGAAAGATTTTCCGGTTCGCTTCTCGTCGTGGTCACTTCGCCGGGCGCCTCGCACACGGGCGAGGGTCAGCGGGTCATGACGCGATTTGCATGAAATCGGATCACGAAAAAAACCGCCGGCCGATTTGCGATCGGCAGCGGGCTTTTCAAAAATTGTTGCGATGATGGGCTTATGAAGGTGATTTGCCCGACATGTCAAGCAGGCTCGTGAAAGCAACCCAGGCAATTGATGGCTTCAAAAACCGCCGAATGCTTTCAGATCGACAGGGTAACGCCAATGCAAATTCGACCCGCGGCCTTTTCAAGATTCTTGCGACGATCGGCTTATGAAGGTGATTTGCCCGACGTGTCAAATGGGCAGATCAAGAATTTTGACTCTCCAAAAGGAAGCCGGATCCAACTGCCGTAGGCGCGGCCCAGTTCGTAGGGCGGCGTCAGCAGTTCGATCGGAAGCTTCCATTCGGTGCTGATCTTGCGGATATCACACGATCCCGAATCTCTTCCTTCGCTCTGCGGTGCGCGCGAGTTCTTTCAATTCGGCCTGCGCCAGCTTGCCGCCGGCGACGATCGAGGAGAGATGATCGCGCACCTTGCCGACGATATTGATCGCGAGAAAAAGCTTTTCGCGCGCGGCGACATCATCGATTCCAGTCGCGCGCCAAGCAGCGGCGTAACTGTCTTCCAGGCTCTTGAAGGCTTCGCTCAAGAGTTCATTGTCGAGCAGGTTTTTCGCGCGAAGTGCCTGAGCGGCGGCCTCGCCGAGTTGAGTTTCGTTCATCGATCACGCTTTCCGGGTGGGAGGTGAGATTGGCGAGATGATCTTCTCGTCCACTTCATTGCCTCTGAGTATTGCGCCGTCATTCAAAAGAACCAAGCCTGGGCTCCCAAACCGACCGAGCGACCAGAGGGTCGATCCTGGTTCGGTTGGAAATATCGATTTTCCCAGTCGGACGGTTATCCCCAGATCGAATTCCAGGGTCGTGTCAGCCTCAGCGAAGTTCACCGCCGTTACTCTCTGGCCATCCAGGTCCACACAGGATGAGCCCGGAAAGGCAGCCACCGTCAGCGATTCAGCCGGCTTGATGTTCTCGATCACGGCGCAGGAACCCCGTTTTTAACAACGCATCATAGAGCTTCGTGCCGTACTCTGCATCGAATTTTTGGGTATCTTTGATCAATCGCCGGGCGGCAACAATTCCTTCGGTACAATATCGGGAAATTGCAAATGTAAAGACGAAGAAATCTCTATTAGTGCGTGCATCGATTTTCCAATCGACATTACGAGCTCAGAGAATTCCTCAGGAGAGAGGTTGTTCTTCATGTAATGCGCTATTCCATCTAAGTTGGCCCTGGCGCCTAGCAACATTCCATCAAGTCTAATGGCTGCATGTCGATCCATGTTCCACTCCAATTTCGTTTGTTAAAAGTATCTGTCCCATCTTGGAAAGCCGGAATTACCACCTGACATACATGCGAGCATGCACCGCTGAAATTGAATTCCATAGTCCGGCGTCGGCAACGCTAGATCGGAGCATCTTCTTATACAATCATCCTTACTCTCATCTCTGCTCTGAACTGGAGTCGGCGTCACGACCGGTTGAGGTTCGGCGGGCATCTGTTGGGCCTGCGCCGGCTTCGCCTGCCCCAGCTGTGCCTGCCGCGTCACGCCGTCAGCACCGAACGGATCGTGGTCGACCGGGACGAGCGAAACGTCTTCAAAGTCCGGCTGGTGATCGACCGGCACCAGCGAAAAATCAGACATGATGAACGAACCTCAAAATTTGCCGGGGCGTTTGGAAACGGGGACGTAATGATGGCCGTCTTTGGCTTCGCGCGCGCCGGGCGGATGCGCGCGCTCCGTCTTCTGCGCCGCCATCGCGGCCTTCAGATGCGCATCGAGCACGGAGAGTTTTGCGTCGAGGTCGGCCTTGACCCTGGCGAGCGCGATCTCGCTTTGCGTTTTCACCTGCAAATGGAGAGAATCGCTCTGCGCCTTCTGCTGGCGAGCTGCGCCTGGTGCGCCGATGTCGCGGCATCGATTTGCGCACGCGCCTGCGCACTCAGCAGTTTCGGATCGGGCGGCGGCGTAGGCGACGACGGCGGTCGATTGAGCAATTGCCCGGTCTGCGGGTTGATCGCTGAGGGGTCGTTGAAAAATTGATTTGGGTTCTTATGCCCCATGATCCGCGTCAGTTCGGACGCGGTGTTGTAGAGCTGGAGATCGCCGACGAGACCGGCTTTGCCGGCCGAGAGCAGTTCCTTCTGCACGTTGCCGATCGCCATGGTTTGCGCGAACTGCTGCGCCTTGCCCCCGGTGCCGAGACCGACATTGATGGTCATGTCGTCGCGCGTCTTCCAGTTGCGCGGATCGACATTTACCCAGGCGTTGCGCAGGCGCACGGTCTGGATCTGCTGGCCGTGCTTGCGGATCGTGCCGTGCAGGAGCGCAAAGATGCGCTGATCGATTCAGAGATCATCAATGTCGGCTGGACGACATCGGTGAGCTAGGCCAATTCGGCCCACCTGTTCGCTATCGTCTTTCGATCAACGAATGAATGTCCTATCGTTCCATCAAAATTCCGATACGCAGCGGTCATGAGATAAACCGCGCCACAACGACCGGGGACTCAGCATCCAGATACAGATTTGCGCGTGCGTAAAGACCGATGACATGATGGCCGGCTTTAACGCTATCTTCATTTGGAGGCAAAAGTTTCTCGGTAGGAAACAGACCATGCTTCTTCGCATCTAGCGATAGCTGCTGTCGATTCTGCTTAAAGAACGCACCATCGACGAGGCCGTACACCGGCCCTCTGAAGTCGACGATGAAGTTGCCGTCGCGCATCGGCCTGACCGAAAAGTCAGGCATATGCGTCACGACGTCCAGCAACGCCGCATTGTATTTGGCAATATCCGGCTCGGGTGAGCTATCGTCAAAGACCGCCGTTCCATGCTCGTAGACCACAAAGCTCTTCTGCTGGTCCGTGTAATGCGCCATCCGATCTGCAAACCAGCCCGGCGCTTCCGCGCGGATGAGCCCTCGCCAAGTGGGGGCAGGATATTTCATGCCCCGATTTCTGATACATCTAGCTCTGCTCCGACAACATCGCGCGAATTAAAGCAACGGTCCTTCGGATGGCTAACATGGTGCTGGCTTCCGGATCGCGGCTCATATGATTCCACCGCCGTTGCTCTAAAAACAGGTGTGCCCGAAGCCGCACCAGGCCGCTATCGGCTGACAAGGCCGGCAAGTCCCGATAGTTGAGCTTGTACGGGTCATCCTCGGACGGATCAAAAGTCCACGCGAAGCGTATGATGGCCGGCCGCCAGGGCTCCGATTCGTTCGGCACATCAGACAGCTTGAGACTTTTCGTCGGAATGATTGCTGGAAATAGAGGGTTCCGCATGTCGCACCTTAACCTATGGAAGCGCTCGTGCGCACGATTATCTCGCTGCCCAGCTCCCATCAGGGAGATGGAATCAGAAGCGATGGCATCTTTAGTTCCTCACCATTCACGGCAAGCTTCGCGCGACATCCAGTCCAAAGCCCCACAGTCAGATAGTTGGGGTCCGTCACCACTTCCAGTAAACCCTCTCTGTCGCAAAGGGCCGTCAGCAACAGTCGAGAATCCGGTGAAAGCGTAACCTCCTCAGCCCAAGGCTCCACGATCACCGTCAACGGCTCGGGGTTACGGTTAATTATGAGATACTTTACGGCCGCATCCGTCATTGGAAACTCCTCAAGATGTTTGCCAGCAGGCCTGCACGGTGAACTGCCGACACGTTGGATGGATTCTCGTTCGCTGCATTCTCATAAAACTTCTGGAAGGCTGCAACGGATCGTGAGGTAATACCGGCCTCCTTGAGTTTGGATATTATTTCGGCGGTCGCTTCGGTGGAAGCCCGACCTGATGCTGGTAACCCTTGAGCAAACCCGGCAAGTCGCCGAAAATCATCTAGCGTTACTCCTTCGGGCAAAGTGGCGACCGCTTCGCTGATAGCTTGTCTGGCCGCGGTGCTCGCCGCCGCAGCCCTGCCTGCCCCTGAGATTGTTGACCCGCCGAGCCCATCGGCAACCGCAGATCCTCCCAAACCTGCTCCAAATAGACTGAGTCCTTCAGCACCAGCCATTGCCAGCGGAGGAGCCAGTGCCGAACCGAGCCCAATCGCTCCAACAATCTTTGCAGCCGTCGGGTGATTTTGCACAAGATCTGCCACTCCTTCCGATTCAGCGCGTTCAGGAGCGGCCAACTGATTGAAGAAATCGACGAATGGCGAACCCGAACCGCCCTCGATCGCAGGCCCAGCGGGCGAAATCGGATTTGGCAGCGCCGATTGCGGCTGACCTTGCGGCTGGATTTGTATCAGCTGGGACTGCGTGGATTGAGCACGCGTCTGCCCCGGCTGAGCCTGCGTCTGCTCCGTCACACCATCCGCACCGAACGGATCATGGTCGACCGGGACGAGCGAGACGTTTCCAAAATCCGGCTGGTAATCCACCGGCACCAGCGAGTAGTCAGCCATGGTGCACGACCAGCAGATATTTGCCGGGGCGCT
>NZ_DAHUXJ010000066.1 GCF_027307225.1 Bradyrhizobium sp.
GAGGGCTAACCCGGCAGCAATATCCATGGCATGACCAGGCTGGCGGAACCGTCCACGCTTTCCGGCTCCTCCGAAACTCAACAACGAAGGCGACAGATCACGAGCTACAAAAATACGACATCTTCACCCGCTACGGACAGAGAGGGATCATCGTCATTGCGAGGAGCGGCAGCGACGAAGCAATCCAGTCGATATCAATGGATTCGCGCGAAATGCTACTTGCCCTTGCGGGTGAATTTCTCGATCGCGGCGCGCGCTTCATCGGTGTGCATGCAGTCGATGATGGCGTCGCGCTCGGCATCGAGCTGTTGCTCGATCGGATTTGCCGAAGCTCGCTGGACCAGCATCTTGGTCGCAGCGATCGCGGCCGGCGTATTTTGTGCGAGCCGATGCGCGAGTTCGCGCGTTGCCGCCTTCAATTCCGCTGCAGGCACGACCTTGACGACCAGGCCCCATTGCATCGCCTGCGCGGCCGAAAAGCTGTCCTCGCCGAGAAAGATCTGCAGCGCGCGGCGTGGCCCGACCGCGGCCGTGACCCCGACCGTTCCCCCGCCATCGGGAGACACGCCGATCTTGGCATAGGCCGGGGTGAAGCGGGCGTCCTCGGTCGCGATGCAGAGGTCGGCCATGAAGGCGAGCGACAGGCCCGCGCCGGCGGCCGAGCCGTGCACGCTTGAAAGCACGATCTTGGGCATCCGCTGCAAGGCCGCGATGAAAGCATGGTAGTGCTGCAGCATTTCGCCGACGACGGCGGCGATGGTGTCCGATGCGGCCGCCGCTCCGATCGTCTGGAGATCGCCGCCGGCGCAGAATGCGCGGCCGGCGCCTTCGATCACCAGCACCTTGATCTCGTCGGAGGCCTCGACCTCGGCCGAGATTTGTTCCAGCCGCTTTGCGATTGCAAGATCGATCGAGTTGAAGCTCGCGGGACGGTTGAGGGTGATTGTCGCAATCGCGCCGTCGATTGCGAGTAGCGCTGGTTCGGCGGTCTGGTCAAAGGGCGCAGCCATCGGGAAACCTCCGCGTTTCAAGAGATTGCCGCATTTAAATCGAAGCAAGAAGTGGTGACAATCCCGCACGAAGCCTGCAAGATATGGGCAAAGCGCGGAAGCGGCTAGTGGTCCGATTCTAACATTCGCATCCCTTCTCAGCGGGGACCTTTGCGAATGTTAGAATCAAAGGACCACTAGCAAATATAGGTTTCTAGTGCAGTTTAGGATTTGACATTCGCTTGACGAGCCCGCGACGAGATGGGTAGCGAATGTCAAATCCACTACACGGACAGGGAGCAGGCGTCGTGGGCGTTCAGGCAATGTTGAGCCGGCCGGTTTCGACCGTCGATCCGTTTTCGCGCGGCTTCCTCAGCGATCCCTATCCGGACCATGAGGTCCTGCGCGAGGCGGGGCCCGTGGTGTGGCTCGATAAATACGGCATCTGGACGATGGCCCGGCACGAGCAGGTCCGCGACGCGTTGACCGACTGGCAGACCTATTGTTCGTCGGCTGGCGTCGGCTTGAGCGATTTCCGCAAGGAACCGCCGTGGCGGCCACCGAGCATCATCCTCGAAGCCGATCCGCCCTTGCATACGCGCACTCGCACGGTCTTGACGCGCATCCTGTCGCCAATGGCGATCAAGGTGCTGCGTGAGACGTTCGAACGCGAGGCGGAGGCGCTGATCGCGCGGCTAGTCGAGCGGCGCGAATTTGACGGGGTCGCCGACCTGGCCGAAGCCTATCCGCTAAAGGTATTTCCGGATGCGGTCGGTATCTCCGAAGACGGCCGCGAGAACCTGCTTCCTTATGGCACCATGGTGTTCAACTCATTCGGCCCGCGGAATGATCTCTTCCAGCAGGCCATGGCCAATGCCGGCCCGGTTCGTGATTGGATCATGTCGAAATGCAGCCGGGCGGCGCTGGCGCCGGCCGGACTGGGCATACAGATTTTTAACGCCGTCGATGCAGGCGAACTGTCCGAAGATGAAGCCGGGATGCTGGTGCGCTCGTTCCTGTCGGCCGGCATCGACACGACCGTCTACGGGCTCGGCAACGCGCTCTACTGCCTGGCGCGTTACCCTGAGCAATGGCAAATCCTCCGCCAGAATCCCAACCTGATCCGCAACGCCTTTGAAGAAGTGCTGCGGTTCGAGGCGCCGGTTCAGACCTTCTTCCGCACCACCACGAAGCCGGTCGAAGTCGGCGGCGTACAACTGGGCGAGGGCGAGAAGGTACTGTTGTTTCTGGCAGCCGCCAACCGCGACCCCCGCCGCTGGGAACGGGCGGATACGTTCGACGTCAATCGCCGCGCGGCCGGGCACATGACGTTCGGCACCGGCATTCACGGCTGCGTCGGGCAGGCCGTGGCGCGGCTGGAGACGGAGGCGGTGCTGGGCGCACTTGCAAAACGCGTTGAATCGTTTGAATTGACTGCCGAACCGAAGCGGCGGCTGAATAATACGTTGCGTGGCTTCGATACCCTCCCGCTTCGCCTTACGACCGTCTGATAGAAATGACCCAAAAAGCCGTTTTGATTGTCGGTGCCGGCCATGCCGGCTACCAGGTTGCAGCCTCCTTGCGTCAGCATGGCTTTGCTGAGCGCATTTGCCTCATCAATGATGAGGCGCATCTGCCGTATCAGCGGCCGCCTTTGTCCAAAGCGTATCTGAAAGGCGAGGGGAAACCCGACAGCCTGATGTTCCGGCCCGAAAAATTCTATCAGGACCAGAAGATCGAATTGATCGCCGATCGCGCCGTTTCGATTGACCGCGCGGCGCAACGGCTGCTGCTCGCTTCCGGCGCATTCCTCGATTATGGCCACGTCGTGCTGGCGACGGGCGCCCGCAATCGTCTGCTCGACTTGCCCAACGCCAACCTTGCGGATGTTCGATATTTGCGCATCCTTGACGAAAGCGAGGCGCTGCGGCAGCGGGTTGGCTCGGCGAAGCATGTCGCGGTGATTGGTGCCGGTTTTATCGGTCTGGAATTTGCGGCAACCGCGCGCGGCAAGGGGCTTGAGGTCGATGTGATCGAGCTCGGGTCGCGGGTGATGGCGCGCGCGGTCACCGCCGAAATCTCGGAGTACTTTCAGAAGCGGCACGCCGCGGCCGGTATCCGCATTCACCTCGGCGTTCAGGCGACCAGCATCGAGAGCGCCGGTGAGAAGCTTGCCGGTATCAGCCTGAGCGATGGACGGCGCATTCCGGCCGACCTCGTCGTGGTCGGCGTCGGCGTGTTGCCCAATGTCGAGATCGCGGCGGAGGCTGGCTTGCCGGTCGCATCAGGGATCATCGTCAACGAGCATCTTCTGACCGCCGATCCGAATATTTCGGCGATCGGGGACTGCGCGCTGTTCGAAAGCCCGCGCTTTGGCGGTTCGCTCCGGCTTGAGTCGGTGCAGAACGCCACCGACCAGGCGCGCTGCGTGGCGGCGCGGCTGACGGGAGATACCAAGATCTATGACGGCTTGCCGTGGTTCTGGAGCGACCAGGGCGATGACAAGCTTCAGATCGCCGGCCTCACCACCGGGTATGACCAGGTCGTGGAGCGCGGCGATCGCGAAGCGCGCTCGTTCTCGGCGTTCTGCTACAAGCAGCGGAAACTTGTAGGTATCGAGTCGGTCAATCGCGCCGCCGACCATGTGTTCGGCCGCAAGATTCTCGGCATGAACCGATCGATCGAGCCGGAAAAGGCCGCCGATCCCGGCTTCGACCTGAAGTCGGCGCTGGCTTGAGGAACCAGAAATGCCTAATCCCAAAATTCCTTCTTGCGCCCGATCTGAAACTCCTGCTTGACAGCTTCGATGTCGGCAAGCGTCGGCAATCCGGCCTCGTTGCCGAGTCGTTGGATCTTGTACGTCGAGGCCGCGCGCGCAAACTCGAAATGGTCGTGCCAGCTCTTGCTGGGACTGTTGAGATACGAAAACACGTAAGCGCCGTGAAATACGTCGCCGGCACCGTTGGTGTCGAGCACGCGGTCGCCCGAGATCGGCAGCGCAGGCATGGTACGAATTGCTCCTGCTTCGTCGTACCAGAACAGGCCGCGCTCGCCCATGGTGACGCCGCCGATGCGGCAGCCGCGGCTCTTGAGATAATCGAGCATCTCGCGCGGCTCCAGATTCATCTGTTCGCACAGGCGCTCGGCAACGATTGCGACATCGATGAATTCCAGCAGTTCATGGGTGTTGGACCTTAAGCCGCCGCCGTCGAGCGAGGTCAAGATACCTGCCTCCCGGCAATGCTTGGCGTAGTAGATCGCGGCATCCGGCTGATGGCCATCGATGTGCAGCGCGCTGCATCCCTTCAGGTTCAAATGCGGGAAGGGATGAATGTGCTCGTCGTCGCGGCAGCGCACGATGGCGCGCTTGCCGTCCTTCGGCATGATGAAGGACAGCGAAGACGTGTTGACCTTGCGCGGATGAATCGAGATGCCGTACTTCGCGCTCATGTCCTGGAACATGCGCCCCAGCCAGTCGTTGGCGACGGTGGCGATCAGGTCCGGCACGACGCCGAGTTTGGCACAGCAAAACGCGGCCGTCACAGCGTTGCCCCCGAACGAGACCGCATAGGCCGAGGCGACATGCTTCTCGTCGCCGGTCGGCATGTGGTCGGTGATGAAGGTGACGTCGATGTAGGTTTGTCCGATGAAGAGAGCCTGCATGCATTACCGTCATGGGTTGAGGAGCGATCCCGGCCATACCGCGGTCGAGATTAGCACCGGTTCCACAAGCTTATCCGCTGAAATTATTCGTAAAGATACGCCATGCGGGGTCGCGAGATCGGGGCAGCGCGCTGCCCGATACGCATCTAGCGCTGATCCCAACCGATATCAACGGGATGGGGTTCGGGAACCGGCGTCGTTGCCGCTAACTCCCAGCCCTCGATGTCCGGTCCAGTTCATTTTCTCGTGGTTGCGTGCTACAGGCGACAGGCGAGGCGGGGAAGTCCATCGCCTCGGCGAGGTGCGCGAGTTGGCCAAGACGCGGCGAAACCAGAAGTGGCAGCGTGACCCGCAAGGGATGCGGCTTCGCATTCTCGACGCGGCCAAGGAAGAATTCGCCGCGCAGGGCCTTGCCGGCGCGCGGGTCGACCGGATTGCCGCCAAGGCCGGCGCCAACAAGCGCATGCTCTACTATCACGTCGGCAAGAAGGAAGAGCTTTATCTCACCGTGCTCGAAGGCGCCTATGAGAAGATCAGGGTCGAGGAGCGCGGGCTTAATCTCGAGCATCTCGATCCGCCCAAGGCGATCGGGCGGTTGATCGAGTTCACCTGGAATTATTTCCTCAGCAATCCCGAATTCCTGGCGCTGCTCAACACCGAGAACCTCGCCAAGGCGAAGCATCTGAAGCGCTCCACCAAGGTGAAATCGATGCACTCGCCGTTCGTCGAGATGATCCGCATGGTGGTCCGTCGCGGCGTCGCGAGCGGCGACTTCGTCGTCGCGGTCGATCCGGTGCAGCTTTACATTTCCATCGCCGCGCTGTGCTTCTTCTACCTGTCGAACAGCGCTACGTTGAGCGTGATCTTCGGCCGCGATCTCCTTTCCGAAGAGGCGAGGGATGAGCGGCTCGACCACATGATCGCGCTGGTGCTGGCGGCGCTGACCGGCAAATCCCTTGCGGCGTTTGCACGGAAGAAGCCGGCGAGGATGTCGGCGCCGGCCGAACAACCTGCCTGACGCGGTTTCTTCGTTCTTTTTACGTGCCTGGATGAGCCAAAAATCCGTCCTAAAATACCATCGGAAGCTGCTGGACAGTATTTATCCAACGGGTTAATTTCCTCCGAAATCGAAGACGAAAAGCCGAATTGCGAGGGAGCGAAAACTTGGCTGAAGCGAAAGCGCCAACAAGGTTGTCGAAAGCGCTCAACGCGGCCTGGGTGCGGCCGTTTCTGTTCCTGATTTTCATCGTCATCGCGTGGGATCTGTCGATCCGCCTGTTCAAGATTCCGGCCTATCAAATTCCGGCGCCCGCCGACGTTGTCGCAGTGCTGTGGCAGGATTGGCCTGAACTCGCACGGCAATCGTGGCCGACCACCTATGCCACGATCTGGGGATTTGTGTTGTCGGCGCTGTTCGGCATTCCCGTTGCGATGCTGATCGCGGGATCCAAGACGGTGGAGAGCTACGTCTATCCGCTGCTCGTGTTCTCACAATCGGTGCCGAAGATCGCGATCGCGCCGCTGTTCGTGGTCTGGTTCGGCTTCGGTATCTTGCCGAAAATCATCTCGGCCTTTTTGCTCGGGTTTTTCCCGGTCGTGGTCTCCGCCGTGCAGGGCTTCAAATCGGTCGACCCCGACATGGTCGATCTTGCGCGCGCCATGCAGGGCAGCCGCTTTCACGTCTTCCGCGCGGTCAATTTGCCGCATGCCTTGCCGGCGATCTTTTCAGGCCTGAAGGTTTCGGTCACGCTCGCGGTGGTTGGAGCGGTGGTCGGCGAATTCGTCGGTTCCAATTCCGGCATCGGTTACGTCATGCAGCGCTCGATCGGCACGTTCGACTTGCCGACGATGTTTGCCGCGCTGGTGATCCTGGCGCTGCTCGGCGTGATCCTGTTCTGGATCGTCGACCGCATCGAGCGGCTGGTGGTGCCCTGGCACGTCAGCCAGCGCGAGGAAATTATCGTTGCCGCGTGAGCGGTTAATAGCAACAGGAAAGCCCGCGAAGGGCGGTTCAAGAAGTACGGCCGGGAGGATGAAATGGTGCGTTTGGTTGCAGCCCTTGCAACTCTGTTGATCGGAACGACGCTGCCGGCGCAGGCCGCCGACAAGGTGGTGCTGATGCTCAACTGGTACGTCTATGGCGAGCATGCGCCGTTCTATTACGGTAAAGCCAAGGGAATCTATGCCGCCGCTGGCATCGATCTCGAGATCCAGGAAGGCCGCGGCTCGGCGGCGACCACACAGGCGGTTGCCGCGAAGACCGCCAATTTCGGCTATGTCGACGTGCCGACCATGATGCGCGCGGCGGTCAAGGGTGCGCCGATCATCGCAACCGGCGTGCTGCTTCAGACCAGCCCGATGTCGGTGATGGGCCTTGTCGAGAAGAACATCCGCAAGCCCGAGGACATCAAGGGCAAGATCGTCGCGATCACGCCGGCCGACTCCATGACCCAGATATGGCCGCTGTTCCTGAAGAAGACCGGCCTGAAGGAAAGCGATTTCACCACGGTCGCCGGCGATGGCCAGACCAAGCTCCAGGCCGTCATCAACGGCCGCGCCGATCTTCTGCTCGGCTACGTCATGGACCAATCGATGAAGATCAAGGACGCGACCGGCAAGGACGTCTATCCGATCAAGTTCGCCGACTACGGCATCAACATGGTGTCGTCCGGCCTCGTCGCCAATACCGATTACGTCAAAGCGAATCCGGACGTGGTCAGGCGCTTCATGGATGCGACCACCAAGGCCGTGGAAGCCGCTGAAAAGGACCCCAAGGCCGCGGCGCAATCGATCCTCGATGCCAACCCAAAGGGCGGCAAGATCGATACGCTGACGCAGGGCTTTGAACTAACGATCCCGCTCTACCGCACGCCGGAAACGAAGGGCAAGCGGCCATTCCAGGTGACCGATCAGAACATGGCCGACAGCGTCAGCCTCATGGTCGAGTATGGCGGGCTCGATGCCAAGGCCAACGAGAACCCGAAGGCGTTTTACACCAATGAGTATCTGCCGAAGTGACCTTTGCGGCCTCATGGTTCGAGACGCCCCGCTTCGCGGGGCTCCTCACCATGAGGGTCTCTCATCTTTCCGCTTGCGCCGACCTCATCCCGAGGAGGCTGCGCAGCAGCCGTCTCGAACGATGATCGCTGGCATCCAACTGGACCTTGAATGAACGCAGCGAAAAAAACCGCAAGCCCGGATTCGTCCGCGGCGCATCTGCGTGTCGTGGCCGATCGCGGTGCGACCCTGACACCCGGCATCCGGCTATCGGGCGTGTCGAAGACCTATCGCTCGCGCGACGGCGACGTGCCGTCGCTGCAACCGCTGGATTTTCACATCAACGACGGTGAATTTTTTGTTGTGGTCGGTCCGTCCGGCTGCGGCAAATCCACGCTCTTGAAAATGATTTCGGGTCTTCTGCCGCCATCGGCCGGCGAGATTTTCGTCGAGGGCGAGAAAGTCGATAAACCTCATGGCAATGTCGGCATCGTGTTTCAGAACGCGCTGCTTCTGCCCTGGCGCAACATCATCAACAACGTGATGTTGCCGATCGACATGAAGCGGCTGAAGCGCGCGGAGTTCTTGCAACGCGCGAAATCCTTGCTCAAACTCGTCGGGCTCGAAGGTTTTGAAAAGAAGCTGCCCTGGCAACTCTCCGGCGGCATGCAGCAGCGCGCATCGATCTGCCGGGCGCTGGTGCATGACCCCAAGATCGTGCTGATGGACGAACCGTTCGGAGCGCTCGATGCCATGACCCGCGAGCGCATGAATGTCGAATTGATGCGCATCCAGCGCGAGACCGGCAAGACCATCCTGCTGATCACCCATTCGATCCCGGAAGCGGTGTTCCTTGCCGATCGCGTGCTGGTCATGACCGAGCGGCCCGGCGCGATTGCTGCGATCTATGACGTGCCGCTACCGCGCCCGCGCTCGCTCGACGTGATGAGCGATCCGGTCTTCTCGGAACTGGTGCAGCGTATCCGGAAGCATTTCTTCACCCAAATCGCGCTGGATTAGAGGTGTAGGTCGATGCCGCTGCGCCTGGCCGTACGGGATATCACGCTTTTCGAACGGGCCGTGCGCTTTGCGCGGCCGTTCCGTTTTGGTGCGGTGGTTATCGACGCGGCCTCGCAGCTGTTCGTGCGCGCCGAGATCGAGATCGAAGGCAAGGGCCGCTCGGTCGGCGCCAGCGCCGAGATGATGGTGCCGAAATGGTTCGACAAGCGCGCGCGCCTTTCACCTGACGAGACCGTCGATGAATTGCGACGCTCGCTGGTGATCGCGAGCGATCTCTATCGGACCGGCTCCGCTTTCGACACTGCGTTCGGCCATCACGCCTCCCGGATCGCCGCGCAGATCGAAACCTGCGCCAGAGAAGATATTCCGCCGCTCGCGGCAATGTTCGGCCCGGCCGAGATCGACAAGGCCATTCTCGATGCGCTGCTGCGCGGCGCGGGCGTCAACTTCTTCGACGGCATGACGGCGAATATCGCCGGCGTCGCCGCGCGGCTGTCGCCTGACCTGGACAACGACGATATTACGCTGTTCCTGGCGCAAAGCCGCCGCCGCGACCGCGTCGCGGTCCGCCACACCGTCGGCCTCGACGACAAGGTTGAAGGCGAGGGCGGTGTCGCCGACGAAAACGAAAATTCCGGCGCGCGTTATTTCAAGCTCAAACTGGCCGGAAACCCGGACGCCGACGCTGCGCGGCTCGTCCGCATCGGCCGCGAGCTTGCAAAACGGCCTAATGCCTATCACGTCACGCTTGACGCCAACGAGCAATATTCGGATTTGAACAATCTTGGCAGCCTCGCCCATCGCCTCCGCCGCGACGCCGCGTTGGCGCCGATCGCAAGCCGGCTTCTTTATATCGAGCAGCCGATGCCGCGCGAGGTGACCCGTACTTCGCCGCTCAAGGACATCGCGGCCTGTGATTTCATCATCGACGAGGCGGATGATTCCTATGGCGCCTTCGTTGCTGCACGCTCGCTCGGTTATCGCGGCATTTCCTCGAAATCGTGCAAGGGCATCTATAAGTCCGTGATCAATGCGACGCGCGCGGCCAAATGGAGCGCGGGTGGCGAAAAATACTTTGTCACGGGCGAAGACCTGACCTGTCAGGCCGGCCTTGCCGTGCAGCAGGACCTGGCGCTGGGCGCGCTTATTGGCATCACCCATGCCGAACGCAATGGCCACCACTATGTTGACGGTTTTGCCGATACGCCACCCGACGAAGCCGGGGCATTCCTCGCCGCGCACCCCGACCTATATGCCCGCGCCGGCGGCGAGGCGCGGCTTGCTATCCATGACGGCGATCTTCTGACGGGATCGCTGACCGCGCCCGGCTTTGCCGCCGGCGTGCATCCGAACTGGCCGGCCATGCAGGCCTTCCGACAACCAAAAGCAAGAACATTGCAGGAGCAGACGATATGACGACCCAACGCCTCGGCGTGATCATGAACGGTGTCACCGGCCGCATGGGGCTCAATCAGCATCTGATCCGCTCGATCGTCGCAATCCGCGAGCAGGGTGGCGTGAAGCTTTCCAACGGCGATCGCGTGATGCCCGATCCGATCCTGGTGGGGCGCAACCGGGAAAAGATCGAGGCGCTGGCGAAGCGCTTCAACGTGGAACGCTGGACCACTGACCTCGATGCCGCGTTGTCGGACAAGAAAGACACGGTGTTCTTCGATGCTGCGACCACGCAGGCGCGCCCGGGTTTGCTGACCCGGGCGTTCAATGCCAGCAAGCACGTCTATTGCGAAAAACCAACTGCAACCAATCTCGAAGAAGCGGTTGCGATCGTGAAACTCGGCAACAGCAAGGGCCTCAAGCACGGCGTAGTGCAGGACAAGCTGTTCCTGCCGGGTTTGAAGAAGCTCGCTTTCCTGCGGGATTCCGGATTCTTCGGACGCATGTTATCGGTGCGCGGCGAATTCGGCTACTGGGTGTTCGAAGGCGACTGGCAGGAAGCGCAGCGTCCATCCTGGAATTATCGCAGCGAAGACGGCGGCGGAATCATCCTCGACATGGTTTGCCACTGGCGCTACGTGCTCGATAACCTCTTTGGCGAAGTCGAAAGCGTGGTCTGCATCGGCAACACCGATATTCCCGAACGCTGGGACGAGCAGAACAAGAAATACAAGGCAACCGCGGACGACTCCGCTTACGCGACGTTTCGCCTCAAGGGCGGCGTGATCGCGCACATCAACATGAGCTGGGTGACGCGCGTCTATCGTGACGATCTAGTCACCTTTCAGGTCGACGGCACCCACGGCTCGGCGGTGGCGGGGCTGACCGATTGCATGATCCAGGCGCGGCCGATGACGCCAAGGCCGGTGTGGAATCCGGACGAGAAACGCCTGCACGATTTCTATGGCGACTGGCAGAAGCTGCCGGAGAACGCGACCTACGACAATGGTTTCAAGGAACAGTGGGAAATGTTCATTCGCCACGTCTGCGAAGACGCGCCGTACAAGTTCACGCTGCTGGAGGGCGCCAAGGGCGTGCAGCTCGCCGAATGCGCGCTGCAGAGCTGGCGCGAGAAGCGCTGGATCGACGTCGCGCCGATCGAGGTCTAGAGGAGGAGAGCCGTCATGAACAAGCCGGTGATGCCTGCCTCGTCATTGTCACTGAAACTGCCGACTGCCAATGGTTCGCTTGAAACTTATCGCCTGGCGGCCTCGCGGAGCTTTCCCGCCAAGCTCGAAGGTTCGTTGAACCGTGTGGCGTTTTCAGCCGCGCACGTCGTGTCGAACCCGCTCGCCGATGTCGATCCTTGGCTGACCGCCGCGGTCGACTGGGACAAGACCATCGCGTTTCGCGAGCATGTCTGGGATCTCGGTCTCGGCGTCGCGGAGGCGATGGACACGGCCCAGCGCGGCATGGGGCTTGATTGGCCGACCTCGCTCGAACTGATCCAGCGCTCGGTGCGCGCCGCAAAGGCGCGGGGCAACGCGTTGGTGTTCTCCGGTGCCGGGACCGATCATCTTGCAGTAGAAGACGCCAAAAGCCTCGACGACGTGATCCGCGCCTATGAGCGTCAGATCGCCGCGATCGAGAAAGTCGGCGGCCGCATCATTTTGATGGCTTCGCGCGCGCTCGCCAAAATCGCCCGCAGCCCCGACGACTACGCCAAGGTGTATGGCCGCGTGCTGTCGCAGGTGCGCGAGCCCGTGATTATCCACTGGCTCGGCGACATGTTCGATCCGGCGCTGGCTGGCTATTGGGGAGCGGCCGATCCCGGCAAGGCGATGGACACGGCGGTTGCCGTCATCAATGCCCATGCGGCCAAGGTCGACGGCGTCAAGATCTCGCTGCTCGACAAGCAGCGCGAGATCGACATGCGCCGGCGCCTCGCCGATAGCATCAAGATGTATACCGGCGACGACTTCAACTATGCCGAACTGATTGCCGGCGACGACCAAGGCTATTCGCACGCGCTGCTCGGCATTTTCGACGCGATCGCGCCGGCGGCGTCCTACGCGCTGTCGCGGCTGGCTGCCTCCGACGCAGAAGGCTTCCACGACGTGCTTGGTCCGACCTTGCCGCTCTCGCGCCACATCTTCAAGGCGCCGACGCGGTTCTACAAGACCGGCATCGTCTTCATGGCCTATCTGAACGGACATCAGGATCATTTCACCATGGTCGGCGGGCAGGAGAGCACGCGCTCGACGCTGCATCTCGCCGAATTGTTTCGTCTGGCCGATCAGGCGGGACTCCTGGCCAATCCGGAACTGGCGGCGCGGCGCATGAAGGCGACACTCGCCCTCAAAGGCATTGAGGCGTGATGCGGGATTTTTCGGTCGACCATCGCTGGTTGTCGCTCAACACCGCAACCGTCCGCAAGCAGGGCGACCTGGTGCAGATTATCGAAGCCTGTGCACGGCATGGTATCCGCGCGATCGATCCCTGGCGCGACCAGGTCGCGGCCGTCGGGCTCGATCGTGCGGCACGCGCCGTGCGGGAGGCCGGTCTTGAACTTTCCGGCTATTGCCGTGGCGGGATGTTCACCTCGGATGCCGCGCGCCGCATCGAGGTACGCGATGACAACCGGCGCGCGGTCGACGAGGCGAGGGCGCTTGGCGCCTGTTGCATTGTGCTCGTCGTCGGCGGCCTGCCGCAATATTCTCGGCCCGGAAGCGCGCCGTCGAAAGATATCCTGACTGCGCGGGCGCAGGTCGAAGACGCCATCGCCGAGATGATGGAATACGCGAAGACCGCGCAAATGCCACTCGCGATCGAGCCGTTGCACCCGGCCTATGCCGCCGACCGCGCCTGCGTCAATACGACCAGGCAGGCGCTCGATATATGCGACCGCCTCGATCCCAACCGCACCGGCGCGCTTGGCGTCGCGCTCGACGTTTACCACATCTGGTGGGATCCAGAGGTGCTGTCGCAGATCGCGCGCGCCGGCAAGGATCGCCTGCTGGCGTTTCACGTCTGCGACTGGCTGGTGCCGACCAAAGACATCCTCAACGACCGCGGCATGATGGGCGACGGCACGATCGATATCAGATCGCTCCGCCGCGCCGTCGAGGCGCAAGGGTTCGTCGGCTATTCGGAAATCGAGATTTTTTCCGAAGATTGGTGGGCGCGGCCGATGGATGAGGTGTTACGCACCTGCATCGCGCGGCATCGCACGGTCGTGTAACAAACGCGTTCCTGGAATCGAACTGGTAGGATGGCGCGCGCCGTTCAGGCGCTGGGTCTCTGGTTCGATTGGAAGGATAGCAAATGATCGGCGAAGTGATTGTCGTTGGCCATCTGAAGCTGCGGGAAGGTGCTGCCGTCGATGAATACGGCCGTCTGGGCGAGCGCATGTACGGTATCGTCAGCCAGCTTCCCGGCTTTATATCGGTCAAGTCATTCAAGGCCGACGATGGCGAAGAGATTGATGTGTTTCGCTTTGCCTCGGAGGAAGCCCTGGAAGCCTGGCGCAGTCACCCCGAACATGTCGAAACCATGAAGCGTGGGCATGCGGAATTCTACGCCAGCGGCTACCTGCAAATCTGCAAGGTGATCCGCGAGATCGGGCCATTCAAGCACGCGTAGGATTCTGGCCGCGCTACGCGACACAGTCTGATCGGCTATTTCCTTTCCGTCGCTTCGCCGCCGATAGCGGCGGTGCCCGTGCCGCTACAGCCGCTAGCGCCGTAACGCACGAATTTCTGCACGCGCTTTCCGGTGTCGACTTCGCCGGTATAGATATTTCCCTGGCTGTCGAGGCTCACCTGATGCAGCCAGTGGAAGTCGCCGGCCATCCGGCCGCCATGCCCAAGCCGCCCAAGTTGTTCGAGATTGTCACGGTCGAGGATATAGATCGTCTGGTTGGTGTTGTCGCCGACATAAAGGCAGCTTTGCGTCTTGTCGGGCGAGAAGTTCATCGATACGGCCGTGCCGGGCATAATCGGCTGGGTATAGGTTTTCGGGCTAATGAAACGCTCGGCCACGAAGCCGCATTTGCCGGTTTCGCCGTTCGGATTGCTGCACTCCTTGCCGAGGTTCGGATCCTTGCTGTCGAACACCTGGATGCGGTCATTGCCGCGATCGCAGACATAAATTTTGCCGTCATCGGCGATCTTCACGCAATGCACGGGATTGCGGAAGAACGCCGGCTTGGTCTCGCCTTTCGCGGAGGCTTGCGGCCATGTGCCGGCAGCGGCTGCGGCCGCGTCGTCGACCGGGTTGTTTCCATAAGCGCCGAAGTGGCCGATATATTTGCCGGTATCGGCATCAACGATCAGCACGCGCCGGTTGGCGTAGCCATCGGCGACATAGAGGCGATTGGTCTTGGGGTCGAGCACCATGTCCGCAGGACGATAGAGTTGGGGCGTCCCATTGAGGCCGCCGTCCTTGCTGTTGCTGTCGGGCGCCAGAGGCGTGCCGCCGATCCGCATCTTGAAATTGCCGTCCTGGTCGAACTTCAGGACGAAGCCGTCGCCGCCGCCCTTGTTGGTGGTCCAGGGAATCTCCTTGTCGCCCGGCTTGTGTGCTGGGGAATTACCGGCGAGCCAGACGTTGTCCTTCTGGTCGACATAGATGCCGTGCTCGACATTGGGCCAGATGCAGCCGGCTTCCGCCTTGCATTTGCCGCCGATGAAGCCGGGATCAGCCGGGCCACCCCAGGCGCGTAGCAATTTGCCACCCGCGTCGAATTCAATCACCGAGGGCGCGGCGCGGCAGCAATCGGCGCCAAAGCCGCCTGTGCGTGCAAAGCCAAGGCCGTTCGCCGGCTGGCCCTTGGCATCGGTCGCGCCGGATAGCGGGCCGTCGAGGCCCACTTCATCATCGGTGAGCGTGCGCGGTCGCTGATACACCCAAATATGATCATGATGATCGACATAGAGCCCGCCGATTTGACCAAGCAGCCAGCTATGCGGCAGTGGCTGCGGCCAGGTCGGATCGACAACAAATTCAGGCGTCTTGCCCGCGGTCGAGCGGTCATAGACGCCGGTCTGCTTTTGCAGGTGATCGACGATGGTGCCTCCGTTAAGTGGGCTCACGTCGTCGGCCCATGCCGGTGTGATCAGGGCAGCTGCAAGCAGGCAAGAAACGAGAGCTATGAATTTTGATGCGTTTTTCATCCCACAAGCTCTTTTGTTTTCGTTGTTGGCGTTCTTGTTATCGGTGAAAATCCTCGCCGGGTTTGGGTCCGCTGTCAATTCGAGCTTGGCAGTTCGAGCGTCTCAATTGATGACGCAGGGTACGCTCAAAAATCCGCGGAAGCGGACGCGGCCGCCGCGTACGGCTAGCCCGTTCAGCGCGTAGCGCGGAAACCGCGCCAGAAACCCGGAGATCGCGACCGCGCCCTCGAGCCGCGCCAGCGTCATGCCGGCGCATTGATGCGCGCCGGTGGCAAAGGCGACATGCCGGTTCGGCGTGCGGCCCACATCGAAGGCTTCGGCGTTTTCGAACTGTCTTTCGTCGCGGTTGGCGGCACCGATGCAAAGCGTGACGGATGTGCCGGGCTGAAGTTTGATGCCGCCTAGTTCGACTGGTTCGGTCGTGATGCGGTTGCCGAGCTGGTTGGAACTCTCATAGCGGAGCATTTCCTCGACGGCAGTTTTGATCAAAGCCGGGCTTTCGATCAGCCGCGCTTTTTCCGAAGGATGATGAATGAGCGTCACGAGTCCGTTGCCGATCAGATTGGTGGTGGTCTCGTGGCCGGCATTGAGGAGGAAAATGCAATTGTGCAGAAGCTCTTTCTCGGTGAGACGCTCGCCGTTGGTTTCGCCCTGGATCAGCTTGGTCAGCACGTCACGCTCGGGATCGCCCGGTTTGGTACGCCGCCGCGCCACCAGCGTTTCGAGATAGGCCAGGAATTCCTTGACCGCGTTGTTGCCGCGCGCAAAGGCCTCCGGGCCAATCACCGGCTCCAGCGCACCGAGGATCGCAAGCGACCAGTCGCGAAGCGGCCCGCGTTCGCCCTGCGGCACGTCGAGCAGATTGCCGATCACCTCGATTGGGATCGCGGTGGCGAAATCCGCGATCAGATCGAACTCGCCCTTGCGCCCCACTTCGTCGAGTAGGCGATCGACGAGCCGTCTCAAGCCGGGCTCCATCGCGGCGATTGCGCGGGGCGACAGCGCGCCTGTAATCAGCCGCCGCACCCTCGTGTGGGCAGGCGGATCGTTGAACACGAGGCTTGTGGTGTGATGGTCGTAGAGCGGGGAGGTTCCGTATTTCGGCGCGAACTCCTTTTTCTTGTCAGAAGAGAAAGTGCGGGTGTTCTTGTAGGCGGTGAGCAAATCGTCATAGCGGGTCAGGAAATAAGACCCGTTGGCCATGCGCTTGACAGGCGCGTGCTCCCGCAGTGCACGATAGGTCGGATACGGATCCGCGTAGAACTCGGGCGTCAGGTTCTCGAGATCGAAACGCTCTGCCAGTGCGGTGTTAGCTCTCTCGTTCGTTCGCATTCATGCTGCCATCTCTTGAGGGAGCATCGATATGCCATTTTCGATCTTTCGAAAAGCGAAAGTCCCTCTAAAGTCGGCGGTCGAGTCATTCCTTGAGGAAATGAAGATGCATGCCCGTAGCGACGCGCCGGCCGAGGTCGAACCCTCCTGGCCGGAGGATATTTTCGAGATTTTGCAGCGCTTCGATGTCCGCCAGGTGCCTTACGTGCCGGATGCCGGTCATTCGCAATTGATAGAGCGCGTGCTTGGCGAGCGTTCCATGCGGGCGGTACCGCTGACGACGGAAGAGGAGGGCGTCGCATTGCTCGCTGGCGCCTGGACCGGCGGTCAGAGGGGCGTTTTGTTGATGCAGTCGAGCGGGGTCGGTAATTGCATCAACATGTTCTCGCTGACGCAAATCTTCCGCTTTCCGTTCCTGACGCTGGTGACGATGCGCGGCGAATGGGGCGAGTTCAATCCGTGGCAGGTGCCGATGGGCTCGACCACCGCGGGCGTGTTCGAACTATCCGGCATCAAGGTCTTGCGCGCCTCGCATGCTGGCGAGGTGAGGGACGTGGTCGAGGCTGCGGCCGGCCAGGCCTACAATGCCTGCACGCCGACGGCCGTTCTGTTGTCGCAACGTTTGATCGGCGCAAAGGTGTTCGTGAAATGAGCAAGGCAAATCTTCTCGAACGCCGCAGCGTCGTATCGGCCCTGCTTGAGGGGCGCAAGGACGCGGTCGTCATCGGCGGTCTCGGCGCCTCGACCTACGACATTGCGGCAGCCGGCGATCACGACCGCAACTTCTATCTGTGGGGTGCGATGGGCGGCGCGGTGATGATCGCCCTCGGCATTGCGCTCGCGCAGCCCACACTGCCGGTTGTCGTGATCACGGGCGACGGCGAGATGCTGATGGGAATGGGAAGTCTCGCCACCGTCGGCCTGCAGCAGCCGAAAAACCTCTCCATCATCGTGCTGGACAACGAGGTCTATGGCGAGACCGGCGGGCAGGCGAGCCACACCGGCGCGAACACCGACCTCGTCGGCGTGGCCAAGGCCTGTGGCATCAGCGATTCCCGCGCCATGGCGACGCTCGCCGAGATCAAGGCATTCGCCGCCTCCATGCAGGACCTTACGGCCGGGCCGCGCTTTGCCAGCATCAAGATCGACAGCGCCAATCTGGAGCGGGTGCTGGCCAACCGCGATGGCACCTTCATCGTGAACCGGATACGGGGCGCGCTCGGATTTAGTCCGATCTAACGCCGGCCAACAACCGGCGGTAGCTAACGCAACTTCAGGCTCCGCCAGGGTAATTTTGCGCCGCAGCAAATTCCTTGACTTTTGGTTAAAGGTGAGTGCTTACTCACAACGATGAGCACCCTTCGCATGACCAGCGATTTGCGTCGGCAATTGATCCTGGGCGCCGCAAAGCGTTGCTTTGCGCGCCACGGCTTTGCAGGCACGACGACCAAGAGCGTGGCTGCGGCGGCCTCCATTTCCGAAGCGCTGCTGTTCAAGCATTTTCCGACCAAATCGGCGCTGTATGCGGAAATCCTTGCAGAAGAGTGCGCGGCCGATCCGGCGCTGCATCGCCTGCTCGAGCTCGAGCCCTCGACGGGGACGCTCGTCATCCTGATCCGCGGAATGGTTCGCCATTTCGACGAGGTGCACGCCTTGCCCGACCAGCAGGAGGCTCAGCGATTTCGCCTCATGATGGCGAGCCACCTCGACGACGGCGAATTTGCGCGGCTGATTTACGAGAAGGTCGGCGGATTGATCGGCCCGATCTTCGATGTCTCACTCAGTCGGGCCATCGAGGCGGGAGACGCCAGACGGATCGGGCGCGAGCCCATGAATCTGTTCTGGTTTGCCCATCACACGTTACTGATGGTAACTCTGACGCGCCTGCCTGTCGTGCCTTGCCTTGCTTTCGGCGACGGTACCGATTTCGAGCGGCAGCTCTGCGAATTTATCCTCCGCGGCATCGGCTTGAATGAAGCCGCGATTGCCAACTACCTCGACCGCGACCTTGCCTGGGATTCCGGGCAGCCGGTGATTGCAGAAAGTGCATGAACATGAACGTTGTGACCGAAGGCCATATCTCGGGGAAGCCGATCGGAGAGAAGCCGCATTCGCGTCCGGTGCGGATGGGACGGTGGTTCGTGATTGTCGGCTGCGTGCTGGCTGTCCTCGTCGGCGGTCTCGTCTGGTTCAATCACTTCCGGGCCGAGATGATCAAGCAGTTCTTCGCCCACAACAAGCCGCCTCCGACCGTGGTGACGGTGGTCCAGGCGAAGTCCGAGGTGGTCCCCAATCTGATCACGGCGGTGGGCGATCTCGCCGCCGTGCATCAGGTGAACGTCACCTCCGATGTCTCGGGCCGCATCACTGACATCATGTTCACGGCCGGCGCTTCGGTGAAGGCTGGAAGCCCGCTGCTGCAGTTGTTCGACGGTCCCGAGCAGGGCGATCTGGCCAGCTTCAAGGCGCAGGCGACCGGCGCTCAGCTCGCGCTTGATCGTGCCAAGCAGCTGGCAGCGCGCCAGTTCGGGCCGCAATCGACCGCCGATGCCGCGCAGGCGACCTATGATCAGGCCGTTGCCGGTATTGCCAAGACCGAAGCGCTGATTTCGCAAAAGCTCGTGCGCGCGCCGTTCGACGGCGAACTCGGCGTCCGCCGTGTCGAAGTCGGACAATATCTCAGCGCCGGAACCCAGATCGTCACGCTGACCGATCCGTCGATGCTCTATGCCAACTTCACCGTGCCGGAGAAGGCAAGCGGCGCGCTTCAGGTCGGCCAGACCGTGCGCATCTCGGTTGACGCCTATCCCGGCCGGACCTTCGACGGCAAGATCACCACGATCGAGCCGCAGATACTGGCCGATACCCGCAACATCCGCGTTCAGGCCACGATTGCCAACCCTGACCGCATCCTCAAGCCCGGCATGTTCACGACCACGACGGTGGTGTTGCCGGACAAGCCGCCGGTCATCACCGTGGCCGAGACCGCGGTCGACTATACGCTCTACGGCGACTCCGTGTTCCTCATCACCGAGAAAAAGGGCGATGACGGCAAAACCAGCCTGACCGCGGTGCGTACCTTCGTGCGGACCGGGGACCGCATCGACGGGCGCGCCGAGATCGTCGAAGGCCTCAAGCCTGGCGATCGTGTCGTCGCGGTCGGTCAGAACAAGCTGCAATCCGGCGCAGCCGTCGCAATCTCGACCGATCCGCCACCGCCGATTCCGGCAAAGCTGCCGCGCTACTGATCGCTGTTGATCGCGCGTCCTCGAATTAAGAAGCCGGAGCCCCACGATGGTCTGGACTGATATTTTCATCAAGCGGCCGGTGTTGTCGGTCGTCGTCAGCCTGCTGATACTCCTGATCGGCTTGCGCGCCGCGACCGTGTTGCCGATCCGGCAATATCCAAAGCTGTCGAACACGGTGGTGAATATCACGACCGTATACCCCGGCGCGGCCGCCGATCTGATTCAGGGCTTCATCACGACGCCGATCGAGCAGGCGGTCGCGTCGGCCGAAGGCGTCGACTACATGACGTCGTCCTCGGTGCTCGGCACCAGCACGATCCAGGTCTACATCAAGCTGAATTTCGATCCGAACCAAGCGCTGACCGAGGTTCTCGCCAAGGTGAACTCGGTCAAATACCTCATTCCGAAAGAGTCCAACGACCCGATCGTCACCAAGACGACGGGCCAGGCCACGGCCGTGATGTATCTCGGTTTCTCCTCCGAGGTGCTTTCGGGCTCGGCGATTTCCGACTACCTGACGCGCGTGGTGCAGCCGGTGCTTTCGACCGTCGATGGTGTCGCCTCGGCCGATATTCTCGGTGGACAAACCTTCGCAATGCGGCTCTGGCTCGATCCCGTTCGGATGGCCGGCCGCAACGTTTCGGCGGCGGATGTGCAGGCGGCCATTGCCACCAACAATTTCCAGGCGGCGGCGGGCCAGTCCAAGGGCTTCTTCATCGTCTCCAACGTCTCGGCCAACACCGACCTGCAAAACCTCGATCAGTTCAAGAAGATGATCGTCAAGTCAAAGGACGGCGGCTTCGTCCGGATCGACGATATCGCAACGGTCGAACTTGCGGCGCAAAGCACCGACGCCAGCGTCGCCTTCAATGGCGAGCACGCGATCTTCATCGGCGTACAGGCAACGCCAACGGGCAATCCTCTGACCCTCGTGAAAGGCGTCCGCGCGCTATTCCCCGAACTCGAGCGCAACCTGCCGCCCTCGATGAAGATGAAGGTGGCCTACGACTCGACCAAGTTCATTCAGTCTTCGATCGACGAGGTGGAAAAGACGCTTGGCGAGGCGGTCATCATCGTCGTCGTCGTGATTTTCCTGTTCCTGGCGTCGTTCCGTTCGGTGCTGATCCCGGTTGTGACCATTCCGCTGTCGTTGATCGGCGTATGCAGCCTGATGCTGATCGCTGGTTTCAGCTTCAACCTGCTGACGCTGCTCGCGATGGTGCTGGCGATCGGCCTCGTCGTCGACGACGCCATCGTGGTGGTCGAAAACATCCACCGCCATCTGGAAGAGGGCAAGCCGCCGGTGCAGGCGGCGATGATGGGTGCGCGTGAAATCGTCGGCCCCGTCATTGCCATGACCATCACGCTCGCCGCGGTGTATGCGCCGATCGGCTTCCTCGGTGGCCTCACCGGCTCGCTGTTCCGCGAATTCGCCTTTACGCTTGCCGGCTCGGTGATCGTGTCGGGCATTATCGCTCTGACGCTGTCGCCGATGATGTGCTCGATGTTCCTCAAGAGCGCGGAGGAGAGCCGCTTTGCCCGGGTCGTGAACCGGGTATTCGGTGCGGTGACGCGCGGTTATGGCCGTCTGCTCGATCGCTCGCTCGACTATCGCCCGATCACCGGACTGTTCGCGTTGACGATCCTGGGCCTGGTCGGCTTCCTCTATCTGCACTCCGCCAAAGAGCTCGCGCCCGAAGAGGATCAGGGCATCGTCTTTGCGGTGACCAAGGCGCCGAAATACGCCAACATCGACTATTACGATTTCTACAGCGATAAGCTGGACAAGGCTTTTGCGAAATTCCCCGAAACGGATCTGCGTTTCGTCCTGAATGGCATCAGCGGTCCGCAGGGCGGCATCGCCGGCATGCTGCTGAAGCCCTGGGATGAGCGGAAGCGCTCGTCGATCAAGCTGAAGCCGCTGGTGCAGGCAGAGCTGAGCAAGGTCGAGGGCATCAACGCCTTTGCCTTCAACCTGCCGCCGCTGCCCGGCGGTCCCGGCGGTCTGCCGGTCCAGATGGTGGTCTCTTCGACCAATAGCTTCCAGTCGGTTTACGAGCAGATGGCCAAGCTCAAGGACGCGGCGCGCAAGAGCGGCTTGTTCATCGTTTCCGACAGCGATCTCGATTTCAACCAGCCGGTGGTGCGAATCAAGGTCGATCGCTCGAAGGCAAGTGACCTTGGCCTGACCATGCAGAGCATCGGCAACACGCTCGCGACCATGCTCGGCGGAAACTATGTGAACCGCTTCAACCTCGAGGGACGATCCTATCAGGTGATCCCGCAGGTCCCGCGCATCAGCCGGTTGTCGCCGGAAGCACTTGGCGACTATTACCTGTCGACCCCGACCGGTCAGCAGATTCCGCTGTCGACGGTGGTTTCGATCGAAACCGGGACCGATGCCAACGCGCTGACACACTATAACCAGCTCAATTCGGCAACCTTCCAGGCTGTGCCGATGCCGGGCGTGACGGTCGGGCAGGCGGTCGATTTCCTCGAAGGCGAAGCGAAAAAGCTGCCGGCGGGCTTCAACCACGACTACCTGGCAGACAGCCGGCAATATGTGCAGGAAGGCAATCAGCTTGCGATCACTTTCGCCTTCGCGCTGATCATCATCTTCCTGGTGCTGGCTGCGCAATTCGAAAGTTTGCGCGATCCACTCGTCATCATGATCAGCGTTCCGATGGCGATGGTCGGCGCGTTGCTTCCGCTGTTCTTCGGCGTGGCGACCATCAACATCTATACGCAGGTCGGCTTGCTGACGCTGGTCGGACTGATCAGCAAGCACGGCATCCTGATGGTGGAGTTCGCCAACGAGCTTCAGCTCAATGAAAGCCTCGACCGCCGTTCCGCGATCGAGATGGCGGCCCGCGTCCGGCTTCGTCCGATCCTGATGACCACGGCGGCAATGGTGACCGGCTTGCTGCCGCTCCTGACGGCCTCAGGTGCGGGCGCCGCCAGCCGTTTCTCGATCGGCCTGGTTGTCGTCGCCGGCATGACCATCGGCACGCTGTTCACGTTATTCGTGCTGCCGGCGGTCTACGTCTGGATCGCAACCGACCATCGCGCCGGCGCCGAATCCGAGCGCGCCAGGGAAATCGCCGAGTTCGATCTCGAATCGAAAGCGCTCAAGCCGACGTGACGGGTCGGCCAGTGGCCTTGTTTGGTCGGCCAATGGCCTAGTACCGCCGATCTGAAGTCCCGGCACCACAAGCGGCGAATTCGATCCGGGACTTCAGATCGATAAAGCGGTACTAGAATCAATAATTTTGTGAGTAGCCCATGACTTTCCGAAGTTCGTGAAGGTGGGTGCTGCGATGGAGCACGAACTTCGGAAAGTGGGCACTAGGTGAAAAAACGCGAGCGCGGAAATTCTTTCGCCGCGCTGGATCGTGTGGCCATTTTCAGGATAGGAGATCATGTTAAAGTTCCATGGAACCTGACATGATCCAGGGAAACGCCTGAATGACCCGCGATTTTGCTGCCGGAAATTACCGGTTCATTCCGGCCGTATTTCAGTATTCGAGTGGCGCCTGCGCCCTTCCCGGATTCCAGATCGAGCGCGTGCGCTTCGACCGCCTGGTGCCGTTGGCTGCGGGTTTTGAGCAAGCCGCGAAATATATTCAGGCCGCGGGCGAGAGGTTGACGTCGTTCTGCGCCTGCGAGCTGCGGTCGCCGGCCGCGTTCACCGAAGCCGGTTTCCTCGCCTTCAACCAGCACTATGTGAGGACATTGGCCGAGTGGGGCATCTTTGACGGCACCACCAATCCGGTCGCGCGCAGCAATGTCTGCCCCGAGATCGATCCGCCCGCCGCGCCGTCTTTCTTCGCCTTCTCATTCGTTCGCCCGATCGAGGGACAGGGCCGCACGGCGACCCCTGACTTTGTGGTCGCGGGAGGAGCGGAAGCGCGCGGCGGCGCGGGCAGCTATCCCGAGCGGATCGTGCGTTACCGCGATCTCAGCCCCGCGGGGCTGAAAGAGAAGGTGGGCTTTACGGTGCGCGAAATGGAAGGCCGCCTCGCGGAGTTCGGATTTGCGTGGAGCGACACCACCGCGGCACAGGCCTACACCGTGCATGATTTCCACGCCGTGATGCGTGAGGAGCTCGCGCGCCGTGGCGCCGCACGATCCGGCCTGATTTGGCATTTCGCGCGCCCGCCAGTGGTCGATCTCGAATTCGAGATGGATTGCCGGCGGGTGAGCCGGGAGGTGGTGATTTGATCTCGCTTCGGCAGAAAGGTGTGCCCCCTCTCCCGTGCGGATCCAATCGGAGAGGTGGGAAACCTCACCGCTGCCTTGGATCGAGCGCGTCGCGCAGGCCGTCGCCGATCAGGTTGAACGACAGCACGACCAGGAAAATCGCAAGTCCCGGCCAGATCGCTATCCAGGGGGCGTTGGTCAGAAAGCGCTGCGCCGAATTGAGCATGCTGCCCCAGGAGGGCGCCGGCGGCTGCTGGCCGAGGCCGAGGAACGATAGCGCCGCTTCGGCGATGATAGCGGCCGCAATCGAGAGCGTCGCCTGCACCAGCAAAGCGGGCAGGATATTCGGCAGGATATGGAACAGAGCGATACGCCAGGGCGGATTGCCGATGGCGCGGGCCGCCTCGACATAATCCTCGACCTTGACGCTGAGGGTCTGCCCGCGGGTCAGACGGATAAAGACCGGCGTTGTAGAGATGCCGATGGCGATCATGGCGTCGCGCAGGCTCGGTCCGAGAAAGGCGGCAAGTGCAATGGCCAGGATCAGGAACGGGCAGGCGAGCATCGCATCGGTGATGCGGCTGATCAGCGCGTCGACAAACCCGCCGCGGTATCCGGCGAGCAATCCGAAGGGCACCCCTATCGAAAGGGCGATGGTGACCGAAATCGCGCCGGCCAGTAGCGAGGCCCGCGCGCCGAACACCACGCGGGCAAGGACATCGCGGCCGAGATCGTCTGTGCCGAACCAGTGCAGGGCCGATGGGGGCTTTCGCACCAGCGTCCAGCTTGTCGCGACGGGATCGTAGGGCACGACCCACGGCGCCAGCAGCGCGAGCCCGATAAAGGCCGCGATGACAAGCAGACCAACGACGGCGCCTTTGCGCGCCAACAGCCGCCGCAACGCGCGCCGTGCGGGGGTTTCGAAATCGCCGTTGGACGAAGCGGCGGGGATCGCGAAGGCGGCATCGGCCATCGTCAACCTCTCAGCCGCGGGTTGACGAGGATATAGGCGATGTCCGCGATCAGGTTCAGCGTGATGTAGATCGTCGCCGTGACCAGCACGACGCCCTGGACCACGGCGTAGTCGCGGTTGAATACGGCGTCGACGATCAGCTTGCCAAAGCCGGGTATGGAGAAAATCTGTTCAGTCAGCACCGCGCCCGACAGTAATGTGCCGAGTTCAAGCGCGCCGAGCGTGATGATCGGCGTCAGCGCGTTGCGCATGGCGTGCTTGAGAATGACGACGCGCTCGGAAAGACCCTTGGCACGGGCGGTGCGGACATAGTCGCTTTCGAGAACCTGCAGCATGGCGCTGCGGGTGTGGCGCATCAGGATCGCCGCGATGGCATTACCGAGCACGAAAGCGGGCATGATGGTGGAAGCAAGGCTGGCGCGCCAGTTTTCGGTGAGGGGAACGTAGCCGGAGGCCGGCAGCCAGCCGAGTTTGATCGAGAACAGGAAGATAAGCATGATGCCGAGCCAGAAGTTCGGCGTCGAGATGCCCCATAGCGCAAACAGGTTGGCGCCATAGTCCCAGACCGTGCCTTTCTTCACCGCGGAGATGATGCCGGCGGGAATGCCGATCAGGAAAGCGATGAGGATCGCCATCGAGGCGAGTTGCATCGTCACGGGCAGCTTCTCCGCAATCAGGTCGCGTACGGGGACCTTGATGCGCAACGACTCACCGAAGTCGCCGGACGCAACGCCTTTGACCCAATAGAAATATTGCACCGGGATCGGCTGATCGAGACGATATTTCGCGCGGATTTGCGCGATCACGGCGGGATTGCGTTCTTCTCCGGCCATGACCAGCGCGGGATCGCCGGGCAGGAGGTGCTGCAGAAGAAAGATCAGCACCGACACGAAGAACAGTGTCGGGATCAGCTGCAGGACGCGTTTGCCAAGGAAGTTCAGCATACGGCTATCCGCGACCCGGGCGTAGCGCACCATGAAATGTTGCGCTGCTGAATTGGACCCATGTGAGCCGGTCGATATGTCCCAGCGCTGCGGAGCAGCGTACCGGACGATGCGTTGCATCGCCGGGAAAACGCTGACCGCGTCCGGGACACCCGTATGGAGCCAGCAGCTTCACTTCAATTTCAGCCCGACCACGCGCACCAGTCCATCCGGCATCTGTCGGTAGCCCTCAAGCCTGGTGGTATGCGCGATCAGCAACTTGCGATGATAGAGATAAATGATCGGTTCGTCCTTGAGCACTTGCGCCGTCACCTTCTCGTAGATTGTCTTGCGCTGCGCTGGATCGCTGGTGAGCCGCGCATCCTCAAAACCCTTGTCGACCTCCGGGTTGGAATAGACGCCGTCATTCTGCGGCGCCTTGCTGTGGAGAAAGACGTAGGAATTGCCGTCGGGATCGATGCGGCCGCTCCAGCCGATCAGAAAGGCCTGAAACTCGCCGGCCTGCGCCTGCTTGAAGGAGGTTGCGAATTCGATCAGGCGGATCTTGAGATCGAAGCCCGCTTCGGCCGCCATTGACTGCAGAACCTGGGCGACCGACTCGTTCTCCGCGCCCTTCGGCACCATCAGGTCGACGCCGATCGGTGGCGTTACGCCTGCCTCCTTCAGTAACGCCTTCGCCTTTTCGATGTCGCGTTTCGGAACCGGGAACGCCTTTTGATAATAGGGATGCTCGGGGCTGACCCATTGGTTGCCCGGCGTGAATTCGCCGTTGAAGACAACCTGGTTGAGCGCATCGCGATCGATCGAAAGATCGAGCGCCTGGCGCACTTTCTCCGATTGGCTGAGGCCGCCCTTCTTCTTGTCGTTGCCGACGTTAATGGTGAGGCCCATATAACCGAGCTCGAGCGCGGATGAGAGCTTGAGCCTGGGATCGGCGCGCACGTCCTTGATGTCGGTTGCGAGCACGCGCTCGATCAGGTCGAGTCCGCCGGACTTGAGGTTGGCAAGCCGCACCGTAGCATCGACGATCGGCAGGTACACGATGCGGTCGATGAGGACGTTATCCTTGTTCCAGTAATCCTTGAACTTCTCGAAGACGATGCGGTCCTCCTGCACGCGCTCGACGAATTTGTAAGGCCCGGCGCAGACCGGGTGAAGTCCGAACTTGTCGCCTTCTTCCCTGGCGGCTTTGGGCGAGACCATCATGCCGGCGCGGTCGGTGAGCTGCGCGATCAGTGGCGAGTACGGTGTTTTCAGCACGAGCTTGATCGTGAGCGGATCGACCACCTCGACATGGTCGAGCGCGGCGAGTTCGGGCTTGCGGAACGATACCGGCGAATTGAGGTGACGATCGAGCGAGAACTTGGCGGCTTCAGCGTCGAACGGCTCGCCGTCCTGAAATTTAACGCCCGGCCGCAGCTTGATCGTAACTTCCTTGCCGTCGGCTGAGGTCTCGTGCGACAGGGCGAGCTGCGGCACGATGTTGAGTCTCTCGTCGATGTCGAACAGCTTGTCGCAAAACGCCGCGAACACGATCCGGCCGACATAGGTTCGCGCGGTGGTGGGATCAAGCGCATCCGGATCTTCGGCAAGGCCGATGCGCAGCGTGGTTTGGGCGTGGGCGACCGCCTCGAAGGAGAGCAGCATCGCTGCTGCAAGGGCTGCCAATCGTATCATCTTCATCGGACCTGTCTCCATTGACATCGTTACGCAGCCGCGCCGCTCATACTAACCCCGAAACCCCGGTTCACGTCCGTCCGTGCGGTTAAAGGCTGCGACCAATCGCTCCAGCTCGGGTGAAAAAGCACCGTCGGTGGGAACGATCGCGTCCGCCGGAGGTAAATCGTCCGCGCGATGGCATGCGGTGAGGTGTCCGGCACCGCTCGGCAGCAATTGCGGCACGTCGGTTCGGCAACGGTCGATCGTAAAGGGGCAGCGGGTGTGGAAGCGGCAGCCCGGCGGCGGATCGATCGGGCTCGGCATCTCGCCTTGCAATACCAGACGGCCGCGCTTGGCCTGCGGCCTCGGCACGGGAATGGCCGACAGGAGCGCGCGGCTATAGGGGTGGCGCGGCGAGGCAAACAGGGTTTCGGCAGCCGCCGTCTCGACGATATGCCCGAGATTCATCACCGCGACGCGGTCGGCGATATGCTTGACCACCGCAAGGTCGTGGGAAACGAAAATATAGGCGAGCCCGAGCCGCTGTTGCAAGTCGCGCAGCAGATTGAGGATTTGCGAACGGATCGAGACATCAAGGGCCGAGACCGGCTCGTCGCAGATGATCAGCTTCGGCTCGACAGCCAGCGCGCGCGCAATCGCGATGCGCTGGCGCTGGCCGCCGGAGAACTCATGGGCATAACGGCGCGCCGCGCGCGGCTCCAACCCGACCAGCCGCAACAGTTCCTCGACCCGCTCTCGACGCCGCCCGCTCGGCACGAGATCATGCAGCACGAGCGGTTCGGTGAGAATCTGCCCGACGGTCATTCGCGGGTTCAGCGAAGCATACGGGTCCTGGAAGATGATCTGCGCGTCGCGGCGGAAGGCGCGCAACTCGCTCGCGCTCATCGCCAGCAGGTCGTGGCCTCCGAACCGGACCTCGCCCTGATCGGGCTCGATCAGGCGCAGCACCAGCCGGCTGACGGTCGACTTGCCGCACCCGGATTCGCCGACCAAGGCCAGCGTCTCGCCGGCGTTGACGGTGAAGGAAACGCCATCGACCGCTCTGACAAAGGCGGTCGGCCGTCCGAACGCCGAGCGCGCTGCAACGAAGTGCTTGACCAGGTTCCTAGCTTCCAGCAGCGCGGTCATTCTCTCCCCTCCCAACGCGTAGCGAAGAGGAGCGGCGGGGAGGGGTCGGGGGTCGGGGGACTTTTTTTGTGATATCGGCCCCCCACCCCGGCGTTTCTGGACGATGCTTCGCATCGCCAAGATACGCCGACCCTCCCCACCACTCGCAAGGGCTCGCGGGGGGAGGGAAAGACAGCTTCTGCCTCCGATCGCGCCCTCATCACGACACTAGCCTTTCCAGCGGCGCGCGGACGCAGCGCGACCAATGGCCGGGGCTTATTTGCGCGAATGGTGGCGGGGCCGTAGTGCAGGCGCTCTCTACAAACGGACAGCGCGCGGCGAAGCGGCACCCTTTTGGCGGTGCGCTCATGTTCGGGACCATGCCCTCGATGGTCGCAAGATGCGAGGTGCGGCGATCGAGGCGCGGAATCGAGCCGAGCAGGCCGACGGTGTATGGATGTTGGGGGCTAGCGAACAGCGCGTCGACGCTCGTCCGCTCGACCACTTCGCCGGCATACATCACCGCGACCTCGTCGCAGACCTCGGCGACGACGCCGAGGTCATGGGTGATGAGGATGATTGCCGCGCCGCTTTCCGCCTTGAGTTCGCGCATCAGGTCGAGAATCTGGGCCTGCAGGGTGACGTCGAGCGCCGTCGTCGGCTCGTCGGCGATTAGGAGATGCGGATCGCAGGCCAGCGCCATTGCGATCATCACGCGCTGGCGCATGCCGCCGGAGAGTTTGTGCGGATATTCGTCGATGCGCCGCTCGGGCGAAGGGATATGTACCTGCCGCAATAGTTCGATCGTGCGTTTGCGCGCGGCGCTGCGGCTGCCACCGCGGTGACGAAGAATGGATTCCATGACCTGGTCGCCGATGGTGAAGCTCGGATTGAGCGACGTCATCGGTTCCTGAAAGATCATTGCGAGGCGATTGCCGCGCAAATCGCGCCGGACCTGGTCGGGAACGTCGAGGAGATCGAAGCCGTCAAAGCGGATTGATCCCGTCACTTCGGCGGATTGCCTGGGCAGAAGTCCCATCACTGCGAGCGAGGTGACGCTTTTGCCGCAGCCGGACTCGCCGACCAGCCCGAGCGTCGCGCCACGCGCGACGGCCAGATCGACAGTATCGACCGCATGGGTGGCGCGGCCGTCATCGCCGCGAAACGTGACACGCAAATCCCTGATTTCGATCAGCGGCGCGTCGGTCATTGCTGGCTTTCGACCGCGTTGGCAACGCCGGCATCGATCACGGCGCGATTAGTGATCCCGGCCGGATTTTTCCGGGTCGGCAGGCACTTTCTGAAATGCACCCAGCGCTCGCGGCTCACCGCCTCCAACCGCTCCAGTTCGGCCAAGGGATCGACGTGGTCGTCCACGCGAAGGTCAAGGTTGGACCATTCCTCCTCGCCGTAAATCAAAAGCGCGGCCGACTGCTTGCCGCGCTTGTCGCCGCCGGCGGCTTCACCGGCACGCAGGGCGGCGATCAGGCGCCGCGTAAAAGGCAAACCGATGTTGGCAACATAGGCTGTTGCGGTTTCGTTCAGAACCCGCGCACCCGCGAGCATGTTGCCGGCAATCGAATAGCCGTCGCCTTCGAGATGACCACACCAGTCGACGCAGTCTTTGCCCGTAAAGGCGGCGATCTGCCCTTTGGCGTCCATGATATGGACCTGCCGGCTGGCGTGTCCAGCGTCGCTCGCAACAAGCGTCTCAATAACGTCGCGCGGGAAACGGCCTTCGCGAAGCAGCTTCAGACCATCGATGCCGTAATAGGGGTTGACCAGCGCCTGCGTGGCGATGCCGCCGACGCCGGGAGCGATGTGGGGTACGCGCGCGCCGACCGCGAAGAATTTCGTGGCCACCGCTATTCCGATCTGGCCGGTGGCATTGTCCTTGGCAATGATCGACCAGGTCATGGAGTTTCACCGTCCGGCGGCGTAGCCCTGCATGCCGCGGGCGTTGGCGGCGGCACGGCGTCGTCGTCCGATTTTCGAGGCGGCCGTCAGGCGGCCCTCCGACCAGTCCGGACCGATCTCCACGGTGTGTCCACGTTCGCGCAGGTTATCGATCGCGGCCTTGGGCACCCGGTTTTCGACCACCATCACGCCGGGGCGCGAGGTACGCGGCCAGAACGAGATCGGGAAATGCTCGGAGTGCCAGGCCGGTGCGTCGATCGCCTCCTGCAAGTTCATCCTGGCGTGGACATGCCGCAGGAAGAATTGCGTGATCCACTGGTCCTGCTGATCGCCGCCAGGCGAACCCCACGACAAATACGGCTCGCCGTCGCGCAGCGCCATGGTCGGCGAGAGCGTGGTGCGCGGGCGCTTACCAGGCGCGAGCGAAGCGGGGTGGCCTTCCTCGAGCCAGAACATCTGCGCGCGGCTGCCGAGGCAGAACCCGAGTTCGGGAATGACCGGCGAGGACTGCAACCAGCCGCCGGAAGGCGTGGCCGAGATCATGTTGCCGGCCTTATCGATGATATCGAAATGGACGGTGTCGCCGTTCACTTCGCCCATCCGTCCCACGGTGGGCTCGCCTGCGCCCATCGCGCCGACGGCCTCGCGGCTTCCTTCCTGACGGCGCAGCTTCACCACGCCGCCAAAACCTTCGACCGAACCCGGGATGAAATCGAGCGAGGCCCTGTCCGAGATCAGCTTGCGGCGCTGGTCATTGTAGGGATCAGACAAGAGTGTCCCGATCGGAACTTTGGTGAACTCCGGATCGCCGTAGAATTTTTCGCGGTCGGCATAGGCGAGCTTGGCACATTCGATCTGGATATGGATGAACTCAGGTCCCGCAGGGTCGAGCCCGTCGAACTGAAAACCCTTGAGCAGCGCGAGTTGCTGCAGCATCACCGGGCCCTGGCTCCAGACGCCGGCCTTGCAGACGGTGTAGTTGCGGTAATCATAGGTCAGAGGTGCTTCGACAGTCGGCTGCCAGCGTGCCATGTCGTCGGCCGAGAGCACGCCGCGATGCGGCGATCCGCTCACATCCATCACTTCCTGGGTGCGGCAGAACTTGTCGATCGCTTCCGCCACAAAGCCTTTCGACCACGCGCTTCGGGCGGCCTCGATTTGCGCCTCGCGGTTGCCGCCGGCGCTTTCGGCTTCTTTCAGGATGCGCGTATAGGTTTCGGCCAGCCTGGCGTTGGTGAACAGCGCGCCGGGCTTCGGCACTTCGTTGTTCGGCAGGTAGACGGCCGCCGACGTATGCCAGTATTTCCGGAACAACTGCTCGACGATCTTGATGGTCGCGGCCGCGCGTTCCAGGAACGGATAGCCGTCGCGGGCGTAGGCAATCGCCGGTTCCAGCACGTCGCGCAGCTCCATGGTGCCGTAATCCCGCAACAGCAGCATCCAGGATTCGAACGTGCCGGGAATGCAGGCCGCAAGGAGCCCGGTGCCGGGCACCATCTCGAGGCCGTCGCTCCGGTAATGCGCGATGGTGGCGCGGGCTGGCGCCGGACCCTGGCCGCAAATCACCTCAGTTCGGCCGCGCTTGACGTCATGCACGATGATCGGCACGTCGCCGCCAGGGCCGTTCAGATGCGGCTCGACTACCTGAAGAGTGAAGGCGGTGGCGACGCCGGCGTCGAAAGCGTTGCCGCCCTTTTCCAGGATACCCATGCCCACCGCCGTTGCGATCCAGTGGGTCGAGGTCACCACCCCAAACATGCCATCGATCTCGGGGCGGGTGGTGAAGGGATTGGGATTGATGTGGCTCATCGTGATTTTTTACGTTTCTTGGATTGACGGGGTCCGCAATTGACCACAGCCAGGGCGCTCTGCCAACTGGTGGTCCGATTCTAACATTCGCATCCCTTCTCAGCGGACACTTTTGCGAATGTTAGAATCAAAGGACCACCAGCAAATATAAGTTTCTAGTGGAGTTTTGGATTTGACATTCGCTTTACGAACGCTTGGCCGGATAGGTAGCGAATGTCAAATCCACTCCACTATCGTTCCTCAGCGGCCGATGTTGTGATCATACGCCGACGGCCGCTTCCGCACGGTTGTTAACCGCGTGGCAGGCCACTCCGTTGACCAGTAGCGGTGTCTCGCGGCGGCAAAGATCGAACGCCAGCGGGCAGCGTGGATTGAAGGAACACCCCAAGGGCGGATTGATCGGGTTCGGGATCTCGCCCTTCACCGGGATCCGCTGGCGGCCGGACATTGCCAGATCCGGCACCGCGCCGAGCAGCATTTTGGTGTAGGGCATTTTCGGCGCAGCGAATAATTCGCGGGACTCCGCAATCTCGACCACGCGGCCGAGATACATTACGCCGATGCGCGTTGCCATGTGCCGCACGACCGCGAGGTTGTGGCTGATAAAGAGATAAGTGAGGCCGAACTTGTCCTGCAGATCGCGCATCAGGTTGAGGATCTGCGCCTGAACCGAAACGTCGAGCGACGAGGTCGGCTCGTCGCAGACGATGAATTCGGATTCGGAAGCCAGCGCACGCGCAATCGCGATGCGCTGGCGCTGGCCACCGGAGAACTCGTGCGGATATTTCCAGCCGTCGTCGGTATGCAGGCCAACCAGGCCGAGCAACTCGCCGACGCGGCCGCGAACATCGGCTTCGCTCTGCATCAAACTAAAGGCGCGGATCGGCTCGGCGATGACGGCATCGACGCGAAGCCGCGGGTTGAGGCTCGCATAGGGGTCCTGGAAAATCATCTGGATGCGGCGGCGCAGTTGCTGTCTCGCTTGCACCTGGTGCGGCTCCGTCATCGAGACGCCATCGATGAGGACGTTGCCCGAGCTCGGCGGCAATAGCCCGACCACCATCCGTGCGACGGTGGTTTTTCCGGAACCGGATTCGCCGACCAGCGCAAAGGTCTCGCCTTTGGCGATATCGAAACTGATGTTGTCGACGGCTTTCAGGAATTCCAGCTGTCCGCCTTCGAGCAGGCGATTCAGCCACGGCTTCGAAACGTCGAAGACGCGGCGCAGGTTCTTCACCTCGACAAAGGGCTTTTCTGTCATGCCGCGCTTTCCTTCGCGGCGGCATCATGGAGATGGCAGGCGACCGCCTGCGAACCACAGGTGATCGGCTCGGGCCGCTCGCTGCGGCAGCGATCGAATGCAAAGGCACAACGCGGGTTGAACGGACAACCCGGCGGGATCGCAGACAGGCGCGGCATGCTGCCGGGAATCTGGACCAGGCGCGAGGCGTCACTTGCCAGTGTCGGGATCGCGCCCATCAGGCCTTTGGCGTATGGATGCAGCGGACTTTGCACGACATCGCGCACCGGGCCGATTTCGGCAATGCGGCCAGAATACATCACCGCGACGCGGTCGCAGGTCTCGGCGATCACGCCCATGTCGTGGGTAACGAGCATCACGGCGGTGCCGTGATCGCGCCCGAGCCGTTTGATCAAAGCGATGATTTGGGCCTGGACCGAAACGTCGAGAGCTGTGGTCGGCTCGTCAGCGATGATCAGTTCCGGCTCGGCACAGATCGCGAGCGCGATCACGACGCGCTGGCGCATGCCGCCGGAGAATTCATGCGGATAGGAATCGATACGCTTGTCGGGTGCGGGAATGCCGACTTCGACGAGCAGGTCGATGGCGCGCTTGCGTGCGGCCTGATCCGACAGCTCGGTGTGGGTGCGGATGGTCTCGGCCAGTTGATCGCCGATCCGGTAAAGCGGGTTGAGGCTTGTGAGCGGGTCCTGAAAGATCATCCCGATCCGTTTTCCCCGGATGCGGCGCATTTCTTCCGGCGGCAAGTCGTCGATCCGCGTGCCCGAAAGATGGATTTCGCCGCCGGCAATTCGGCCGGGCCGATCGATCAGGCCGATCACGGCAAGTCCTGTTACGGATTTGCCGGCGCCGGATTCGCCGACGACGCCCAACACCTCGCCCTTGGCGATATCAAACGAAATGCCGTCGATCGCGCGCAGCACTTGATGGCGGGTGGCAAACTCGACCCGCAGGTTGCGCACGGAAAGGACGGGTTCGCTCATCGGAGTTTCGGATTTAAGGCGTCGCGCAACCAGTCGCCAAGCAGGTTGACGGCGAGAACCAGTGCCGCGAGCGCGATGCCCGGGAAGGCCACGATCCACCATTCGCCGGCGAACAGATAGTTGTTGCCGATGCGGATCAAGGTGCCGAGCGACGGCATGGTGTCGGGCATGCCGGTGCCGAGAAACGACAAGGTGGCCTCGGTGATGATGGCGAGCGCGAGGTTGATCGTGGCAATCACCAGGATCGGGCCCATGGCATTGGGCAGGACATGCCGCAGCATGATGACGGGCGCGGGCAGGCCGATCAGCTGCGCGGCCGCGACGTAATCCTTGTTCTTTTCCACCATCACCGAGCCGCGCACGGTGCGCGCGTACTGTACCCAGAAACTCAGGCCGATCGCGAACACCAACACGGCAAGCATGCTCATGGCGTCCATGCGGTTGCCGAACAGTGACTTCGCGATACCATTGATCAGCAGCGCGATCAGGATGGCGGGGAAGGTGAGTTGGACGTCGGCGATGCGCATGATCACTGCGTCGATCGCGCCGCCGAAGTATCCGGCGATCAGGCCAAGCGCGATGCCGAGCACGCCCGAAAACACCACGCCCAGAATGCCGACGGCCAGCGAAATGCGTAGACCATAGAGGATGGCTGACAGGACATCGCGGCCCTGCTCGTCGGTGCCGAGCAGGAACGGGCTCTGGCCGTCCGCCATCCAGAGCGGTGCGACGCGTGAATTGATCAGTTGAAGCTGGCTGGGATCAAACGGATTCTGAACCGCGATGAGGGGCGCTGCGATCGCAAACAGAAAAAACAGCAGCGTCACCGCGGCAGCCAGCATCGTCAGCTTCGAGCGGCGAAAGGAATAAGAGATGTCGCTGTCGAGCACGCGGCGGACGAGGCCCGGCGCCGGCGGGTGTAATGCGGTTTTATGTGAGAGCGCGGCGTCGGACATTTCAGCTCTCTTACGCAGGGCGGCCGACGGTCGCGCGCAGACGCGGATCGACCACCGTGTAGAGCACGTCCACCGCGAGATTGATGGTGACGAAGATCAGCGACACCATCAGCAAATAGGCGGCCATGATCGGGATATCGACATTCTGCACGGCCTGCACGAACAGAAGGCCCATGCCGGGCCACTGGAAGACGGTTTCGGTGATGATCGCAAAGGCAATAACCGATCCAAATTGCAGGCCCGCTACTGTAATCACGGGGACGAGGGTGTTCTTCAGTGCGTGGCCGAAATGGATGGCGCGGGTAGTGAGCCCTCGCGCACGGGCAAAGCGGATGTAATCGGTGCGCAGCACTTCGAGCATTTCGGCGCGAACCAGCCGCATGATCAAGGTCATCTGGAACAGACCCAGCGTGATCGAGGGCATGATCAGCGCTTTAAGACCGGAAATCGTCAGAAGCCCCGTAGTCCACCAGCCCAACTTCACGACCTCGCCGCGGCCGAAGGAGGGCAGCCAACCCAGCGTCACGGAGAACAGATAGATCAGGAGGATACCGATCAGGAATGTCGGCAGCGAAATGCCGATCAGCGAGATCGCCTGGAATAGTTTGGCAAGCCAGGTATCGCATCGGAGCGCGGAATAAACGCCCATCAGGATGCCGAATATCAGCGCCAGGATCGTGGCGCAGGTGGCAAGCTCCAACGTCGCCGGCATGCGTTCCTTGAGGAGATCGGACACGGGCAGACGAAACTGATAGGAGACGCCGAACTTGAATTGCGCCGCATTGGCGAAATAGCGCAAGAATTGGACGGCGACGGGATCATCGAGCCCGAGCGATTTTCTGATCTCTGCCCGCTCCGCGGCCGAAGTGTCGATCGAGACGATCTGGCTCACGGGATCGCCGACGAAGCGGAACATCGAGAACGAGATGATCCCGACGGCGATCATGACCCCGATCGCCTGAATGGCCCGGCGAAGCGTGAAAGCGAGCATCTCTTCCTTTCACTTCTTCTCTGGAACACGTCTCTTGAGACTGGATCGAACATAGCAGGTCCCGGAAGATGAACTTCCGGGATCCTAAACCTCAAGATACTGCTATTCCTGCTTGGTGGCCCAGTAGAACAGCACCTGGTTGTCGGCACGCTGGGTGATCTTTACTTTTTTCGAAACGCCCCAGGCCAGCGACTGCTGGTGCAGCGGGATATAGCCGTAATCCTTGATCCCGATCTCGAACGCCTGCTTGATCATCTCGTCGCGCTTGGCGGTGTCGGTCTCGACCAGAATCCTGTTGGCGAGCGCATCGAGTTCCTTGTTGCAATAGCCGCCGAGATTGGCTTCGCCACGGCTGGGCTCCTTGGGATCGTGGCAGCCCATGATATCGTAGAGCACGTTGTGGGAATCCATCGAGGCCGGCGTCCAGCCGAGCAGATAGAACGAGGTCTGATAGCCACCGGGCTTCAGCACCTTGCCGAAATACTGCGCCTTCGGCTGCGCCAGCAGGTTCACCTTGACGCCGATGCGCGCGAGCATACCGACCACGGCCTGACAGATGTCGGCATCGTTGATGTAACGGTCGTTGGGACAGTCCATCGTCACTTCGAAGCCGTCCGGATAGCCGGCGTCCACCATCAGCTTCTTCGCGGCCGCCGGGTCGGCCTTGGGCCGGATGAAATCCTTCGACAGCAGGAACAGCTGCGGAGCGATCATCAGCGCCGATGGGGTCGAGAGGCCGCGCATCACGCGCGTCTTGATCAGGTCGACATCGATCGCCTTGTAGAAGGCTTCGCGGACGCGGATATCCTTGAACGGATTCTTGCCCTTGATGTTGGAGTAGAGCAGTTCGTTTCGCTCCTGGTCCATGCCGAGGAAGATGGTGCGCACTTCCGGTCCGGTCAGGACGGTCGCGTTGCCGCCCGCATTCACGCGGGCAATATCCTGCGTCGGCACCGGCTCGATCACGTCGACTTCGCCGGACAATAGCGCCGCGACGCGGGTCGAGGCGGAGGCGATCGGCGTGAAGATGATTTCCTTGATGTTGTGTTCGGGCTTGCCCCACCAGTTCGGATTGACCTTGAACACGGTCTTCACGCCCGGCTGATGGCTTTCGATGCTGAATGGGCCGGTACCGTTTTCGTGCAGCGATGCGTAGCTTGGCGTGGTTGCGGAAGCCGGCGTCGGGGCGACGGAATTGTTTTCCTCGCACCATTTCTTGTCCATGATGAACCAGCCGTCCCACTGCGAAATCAGAATGGGATTGGGCGCATCGAGTTTGACGTCGACCGTATAGTCGTCGACCTTGATGAACTTGGCGTCGGCCGGAACGTTGGTGAGGAAGTTCGAACCCTTGGCGCGGACGCGCTCGGCGGAAAAGATCACGTCATCTGCGGTGAAGGGATCGCCGTTGTGGAATTTGACGCCCTTGCGCAGGTGGAAACGCCAGTGGGTCGGATCGAGAACTTCCCAGCTTTCCGCCAGCGCCGGAACGATCTTCAGATTCTTGTCACGCGTAACCAGCCCCTCATAGACGTGGGCATGATGGGCGATGGTCGTGGTTTCCTTGAGTGTATAGGGATCGAGCGATTTAAGCTCGCCCTGGTTGGCGTACCGTATGGTCTGGCTTGAGGCCGGCAGCGCAGTAAGGGCGAGGATCGAAAGGGTGGCCGTTGCAAGCAAGATCTGACGTAACGGCATTGGTGAACGCGCTCCGCGGTGGTGTACAAGTTCGGCGATGCAACAAATGACAATCGATCCATGTTGCCAGAGTTTGGCCGCCGCGCAAAGGCGATTTCCTCTGGCTGCAATGGTGTGCGGGTATCAGGTCCTGCCTAAGTCTAGCGCTGGCGGTTTTGTGGAGCCCGCCAATTCAATGGGAGTGATGAATGGCGGAAGCAAAGGCCGACGTTCTTGTGCTGGGCGCAGGCATGGTGGGCGTCGGTGCGGCGCTGCACCTGCAAAAGCTCGGGAGCGACGTCATTCTGGTCGACCGGCACGAGCAGGCCGGCGAGGAGACCAGCTACGGCAATGCCGGGCTTATCGAGTGCGCCTCGGTGTTTCCGTACATGTTTCCGCGCGATTTCGGCCAGATCCTGCAATATGCGCTGAATCGTCTGCCGCAGGCGCGGTACCGCATTTCGGAATTGCCGGATTTCCTGCCCTGGATCATACGCTACTACCTGGCGTCTTCGCCAGCGCGGGTGAAGCACACCGCGATGGCCGTGCTGCCGCTGATCCAGAGAAGCCTCGTCGAGCACGAGGCGCTGATCGCGGAGGCCGGCGTTGGCGAACTGCTGCGCCGCAACGGCTGGCTCAAGCTGTTTCGTGTCGAGGCGAGCCTTGCGGCGGCGATGCGCGATGCCGAGCGCGCAAAGCAATATGGCGTTCCTACCGAAGTGCTCGATAGCAAATCGATCGCCGCGCGCGAGCCTCATCTGACCGGCGACTTTGCCGGGGCCATCCATTTTCCGACCCCGGGCTTCATTGCCGATCCCGGGGCGCTCGCGAAAGCCTATGCGGAGTTGTTCGTCCGCAAAGGCGGACGCTTTGTGGTCGCGGACGCGCGAACGCTGACGCAGGAAAGCGGCGGATGGCGCGTCAACGGGGCAGCCGCACGCGAGGTCGTCGTGGCGCTTGGCCCATGGTCCGACCAGATATTCGGCCCGCTCGGCTATTCGTTTCCGCTGGGCATCAAGCGCGGCTATCACCTGCACCTGAAACCGCGCGGCAACGCGGTGCTCAATCATCCGGTCCTGGATTCCGATCTCGGCTATTTGCTCGCGCCGATGAACCGGGGGATTCGACTGACGACGGGTGTGGAGTTTGCCCGGCGCGATGCGCCGCCAAGACCGACCCAGGTCGAGCAAGCGTTGCCGCGGGCACACGCGCTGTTCCCGTTGGGCGAGGCGGTTGACGCAAAGCCCTGGATGGGGTCACGGCCATGCCTGCCGGACATGCTGCCGGTGATCGGTAAGGCGCCGCGCCATGCGGGGCTCTGGTTCGATTTCGGTCATCAGCACCATGGGCTCACGCTCGGCCCCGTCGCGGGCCGTCTCCTGGCGGAAATGATGACGGGCGCGACGCCGTTCGCCGACCCCCGTCCATTTGCCGCCGACCGCTTTGGCTGATCACATCTTCCTTTCGCCTATCTGACGGCTTGCGTCCCGGCAGCCGTCGCGGTGATACTGGCATGACTGCACGGCGCTTTCGGATGTGATCACAGGAGCACCCATGAAGGTTAACGTCGAAATCGACTGCACGCCGCAGGAGGCGCGGCAGTTTTTCGGGCTTCCGGACGTACAGCCGATGCAGACGGCGGTGATGGAAAAGCTCCAGAACCAGATGCTCGACAATATCCAGAAGGTCTCGCCCGAGGCCTTGATGCAAAGCTGGCTCTCGTTTGACCCGAAATTCGCGGAGCGGTTCAGTGACCTGTTTGCCGCCATGACGGGCCTTGGCGGCACGCGAACGCCCGACAAGAAATGATGTCGCCCGACGGAGGCGAACGGCCGGCAAGGTCGCTTCGCGCGCCGGGCCTCGGTATGCTTCTCGCCGAGATGCGCGGCATCTTCGAGTTCAACGCCAGCCTGATGACCGCGCCGTTCCTGCTGCGTGCGCCGAGAGGGGACGGCCATCCGGTGCTGGCCTTGCCGGGCTTTCTCGCCGGCGATCTCTCGATGGCGCCGCTGCGCCGCTATCTGACCGAACTCGGATACGAAGCTCATGCCTGGCAGATGGGCCGAAACCTCGGCGGCATGACGCGCCTGCGTGCTGCCTTGCGCGATCGGCTTGCCGAGATCCACGCGAGTTCCGGCCGCAAGGTCTCTGTCGTCGGCTGGAGCCTGGGTGGCGTCTATGCGCGCGACCTTGCGCTCAGCGCACCCGAGATGGTGCGCTATGTGGTGACGCTGGGAAGCCCGTTTGCCAACGACGTACGGGCAACGAATGCGACCCGGCTCTATGAGGCGCTGTCGGGCGAGGTGGTCGGCGACGATCCCGAATTTCTTCAGGCGATCGGCGGTGACCTGCCTGTTCCGACGACCTCGATTTTTTCGCGCGCCGACGGTGTGGTCAACTGGCATACCTGTTTGCTGCGCCCCTCAGTCGCAGCCGAGAATGTCGAGGTCTATCTCGCGAGCCACGTCGGGCTTGGTGTCAACCCCGCGGTATTGTGGGCAGTAGCGGACCGTCTGGCCCAGCACGAAGGTCAATTCAGCCAATTTGACCGATCCGGACCCTTTGCCATTGCATATGCGCCGCGAGAGCGGGCACAATCCTGACTAGCGGCCCGGTTTAAGGGACTGTGCGCCACCCTAGGTGCAGCATAACTTTTCGCGGGAGGAGCCTATGAGTGACGCCAGGAAACTGTCGGCCATGGATGCGTCGTTTCTCTATCTGGAAACGCCGGAAATGCCGATGCATGTCGGCAGCATGGCGATCTTCCGGCTGCCGGAAGACTACAAGGGCGACTTCTTCGAAGACTTCAAGGCGATGATCGCCTCGCGCCTGCACGTCGCGCCGATCCTGAAAGCACGTCTGGAAAAAGCGCCGCTCGACATCGATCATCCGTCATGGGTCGAGGATGACCAGTTCGACATCGACCGCCACATCTTCCGCGGCAGCCTGCCGGCGCCGCACGACCGCGCGACGCTCGAGCGCATCGTCGGCTGGATGCACGCCAAGCTGCTCAACCGCGCGCGTCCGCTCTGGGAGTTCTATGTCTTCGAGGGCATGAAGGACAACGAGATCGGGCTCTATTCCAAGATGCACCATGCCTGCATCGACGGCGGAGCCGGAGCCGCGCTGACCAACATGATCTACGACGTGACACCGGTGCCGCGGAAAATCGAGCCGCCGACCGAGCGCGCGAAAGTTGGGCAGGAGCCGCGCGATATCGCGGCCAATCTTCTGGATTCCTATCAGCAGCTTTGGCGGGAGCCGTTCGGCGCTTCCGGTGCGGCAAAGGGCATTGAGCTGCCGCGCTCCGGCAAGAGCGACCTCGGCTCGATCCTGTTCGACAATGCGATGTTCCAGATCGAAAATGCGGTAAAGTTTGCCGGCAATGTTCCGACCCTGCTCAAAAGCGTGTCGGAAGTGGTCGGAAAGATCGCCGATCCCCGGTCGCGCGACAGCATTGCCAGCATGATGTCGCCGCCGACCATCCTCAACAAACAGATCTCGTCGGAGCGCAGCTTTGCCGGCGTCTCCATTCCGCTGTCCCGCGCCAAGGCGGTTGCGAAAGCGGCCGGCGGCAAGCTCAACGATGTCGTTCTGGCGATCTCGAGCAGCGTGGTCCGACGCTATCTCGTGGAGCGCGGCGCGTTACCGTCGAAATCGATGACGGCCGGTGTGCCGATTTCGCTGCGCGAGGAGGGCAATACCGACGCCAACAACCAGGTGTTCGGCATGATCTGCTCGATTGCAACCAACGTCGAGGATCCCAAAACGCGGCTTGAGACGATCATTGCACAATCCACCAAGTCAAAGGAGATGTCGCATCCGCTGCGTGCCTTGATGCCGCAGATCCAGAATGTCTCGATGCTGGGCGCGCCGATTTTCGTCCAGATTCTCTCGCTGCTCTATAGCCGCTCAAGTCTCTCCGACGTGCTGCCGCCGGCGGCCAATATCACGGTGTCGAACGTTCCCGGACCGCGCCAGACGCTTTATGCTGCGGGCGCTGAATTGCTGCACATCTTCCCGGTGTCGATATCGACCCATGGCCTCGCGCTGAACATCACCGTGCAAAGCTACCGCGATCAACTCGACTTCGGCTTTATCGCGGGAGCCAACATCATTCCGCATGTGCAGGTGCTGTGCGACATGGTGCCGGAGGAGTTTTCGGCGCTTGAGGCCGCCTTTGCGCCGCGGCCGGCCGATGTGAAGCCCGCGGCCGAGTAGGGACAAGCCATGATCGAAATGCCCCCGCTGCAATATGCGGACGTCAACGGGATTCGGATGGGCTTCTACGAAGCGGGTCCGAAAACCGATCGCCCGCCGATGATCCTGTGTCACGGCTGGCCGGAGATCGCGTTCTCCTGGCGTCATCAGATCAAGGCGCTAAGCGGGGCCGGCATTCGCGTGATCGCACCCGACCAGCGCGGCTATGGCGCGACCGACCGGCCGGAGCCCGTCGAGGCCTACGACATGGAGCATTTGACCGGCGACCTCGTCGGCTTGCTCGATCATCTGAAAATCGACAAGGCGATCTTCGTCGGCCACGACTGGGGCGGCTTTGTCGTCTGGCGGATGGCGTTGTCGCATCGCGACCGCGTTGCAGGTGTCGTAGGCGTCAACACGCCGCATTGGCCTCGCGCGCCGGCCGATCCGATCGAACTGATGCGCCATCGCTTCGGTGACAGCATGTATATTGTCCAGTTTCAGGACCCCGCGCGCGAGCCGGACCGAATATTCGGCAGCCGGGTGGAGCAAACCTTCGACGCCTTCATGCGCAAGCCGCTGCCACGCGGCGACGACGCGTCGACAGAACCGCCAACCGCGGGCATCGGGGCGTCGCCGAAACTCAATCTGGCGTTTCCGCAAATGATCGCGACCTACGACGCCAGATACGATCCGCGCACGCCGATCCTGTCTGCGGACGAAAAGAAGGTCTTTGTCGATACCTTCACCAGGACCGGCTTCACCGGCGGTATCAACTGGTATCGCAATTTCTCGCGCAACTGGCAACGCTCAGAAGGTCTCGATCACACGGTTCGGGTACCGTCGCTGATGATCATGGCCGAGAACGATGCGGTGCTGCCGCCGTCAGCGACCGACGGCATGGAGAAAGTCGTGCCTGACCTGGAGAAGTATCTGGTGCGCGGTAGCGGGCACTGGACGCAACAGGAAAAGCCGCAGGAGGTCAGCGCCAAGCTGATCGAATGGCGACGGAAGCGGTTTGGTTGACGACGCAGTCGTCATTCCGGAGCGATGCGGAGCATCGAATCCGGAATCTCGAGATTCCGAGTCTGGTCCTTCGGACCATCCCGGAATGACCGAGCAAGGAAAGGCAATTTCAAGATGGCGTCGAAGAACAGGCTGAGCCCGATCCCGCACCCGCCGACCAAGCCGGTGGTCGGCAACATGCTGTCGCTGGATTCGACCGCGCCGGTGCAAAATCTGGCGCGGCTCACCAAGGAGTTGGGACCGATCTTCTGGCTCGACATGATGGGTGCGCCGATCGTCATCGTCTCCGGGCATGACCTGGTTGATGAGCTCAGCGACGAGAAGCGGTTCGACAAGGCGGTGCGCGGGCCGCTCCGGCGCGTCCGCGCGATTGCTGGCGACGGACTTTTCACCGCGGACACCACGGAGCCGAACTGGACCAAGGCGCACAACATCCTGCTGCAGCCGTTCGGCAACCGCGCCATGCAGTCTTATCACCCGAGCATGGTCGATATCGCCGAGCAGCTCGTGAAAAAATGGCAGCGGCTCAACGCCGACGACGAGATCGACGTTGTCCACGACATGACCGCACTGACACTCGACACCATCGGTCTTTGCGGGTTCGACTACCGCTTCAATTCGTTCTACCGCCGCGACTACCATCCGTTTGTCGAGTCGCTGGTGCGCTCGCTCGAAACCATCATGATGATCCGCGGGCTACCGCTGGAAAACTTGTGGATGCAGAAGCGGCGGCGCGATCTCTCCAGCGACGTCGACTTCATGAACAAGATGGTGGACGAGATCGTTGCCGAGCGCCGGCAGAACACGGCGGCTGCCGACGACAAGAAGGACATGCTTGCGGCGATGATGACCGGCGTCGACCGCGTCACCGGCACGCAACTCGACGACGTCAACATCCGCTACCAGATCAATACGTTTCTGATTGCGGGTCACGAGACCACGAGCGGGTTGTTGTCCTGCACGATCTACGCGCTGCTGAAACACCCGGAGGTGCTGAAGAAGGCCTATGAAGAGGTCGATCGGGTGCTAGGGCCCGATATCAGTGCAAAACCCACCTATCAGCAGGTGCGACAGCTCACCTATATCACGCAGATTCTGAAAGAAGCCTTGCGGATGTGGCCGCCGGCGCCGGCCTATGGCATTTCGCCGCTGAATGACGAGGTGATCGGCGGCAAATACAGGCTCAAGAAGAACACCTTCATCACGGTGCTGGTGTTGGCGCTGCATCGCGATCCCTCGGTCTGGGGGCCTAATCCGGATGTGTTCAATCCGGAGAATTTTTCGCGCGAGGCGGAAGCCGCGCGCCCCGCCAACGCATGGAAGCCATTCGGTAACGGCCAGCGGGCCTGTATCGGCCGCGGTTTTGCGATGCATGAGGCGGCACTGGCGATCGGCATGATCCTGCAACGCTTCAAGCTTATCGATGTGCATCGCTACCAGATGCATCTGAAGGAAACGCTAACCATCAAGCCGGACGGTTTCAAGATCAAGGTGCGCCCGCGAACCGATCAGGAGCGGAGCAATTTTGCCGAAGCTGCCGCCGCGACACCGGCGGCGAACACGGCTGGGCAGCGCGCACGGACGCGCCCCGGCCACAACACGCCACTGCTCGTGCTTTATGGGTCGAATCTCGGCACTGCCGAAGAACTCGCCACGCGCGTCGCGGATCTGGCCGAGATCAACGGATTCGCGACCACGCTCGCTCCGCTCGACGATTATGTCGGTAAATTGCCGACGCAAGGCGGCGCTCTGATTTTCTGCGCGTCGTATAATGGCGCGCCGCCGGACAACGCCACCCAATTCGTTCAATGGCTCGGCGGCGAGTTGCCAAAGGACGCATTTGCCAAGTTGCGCTATGCCGTATTCGGTTGCGGCAATAGCGATTGGGCCGCGACCTATCAGTCGATTCCGCGGCGCATCGACGAGCGGCTGGCCGCCCATGGTGGCAAAAGCGTGTACTCGCGTGGCGAGGGAGATGCCCGCAGCGACCTCGACGGACAGTTCGAGCAATGGTTTGCGAAAGCCGCGCCCCAGGCGGTGAAAGAGTTCGGTGTCGACTCCAGCTTCACCCGCACCGCCGATGACGATCCGCTTTATGCGATCGAGCCTGTCGCGGCCGCTGCCATCAATACCATCGTCACACAGGGCGGCGCGGTGCCGATGAAGGTGCTGGCGAACGACGAATTGCAAAACAAATCGGGTGCCAACCTTTCGGAGCGGTCGACCCGTCATACCGAGGTGCAGTTGCCGTCCGGCGCCGCCTATCGCGTCGGCGATCATTTGAGCGTCGTGCCGCGCAACGATCCGACGCTGGTCGATGCGGTTGCGCGCCGCTTCGGCTTCCAGCCGGCCGATCAGATCCGCCTGCAAGTCGCGGAAGGCCGCCGTGCGCAGTTGCCGATCGGCGATGCGATATCGGTGGGCCGGCTGCTGACGGAATTCGTCGAATTGCAGCAGGTCGCGACCCGCAAGCAAATCCAGACCATGTCCGAACACACGCGTTGTCCCGTCACCAAGCCGAAACTTGCGGCTTTCGCAGCCGATGATGAGACTTCCGCCCAACGCTACCGGGTCGAGGTGCTCGACAAGCGAAAATCCCTGTTTGACTTGCTTGAGGAATATCCGGCCTGCGAACTGCCGTTTCACATCTACCTTGAAATGCTTTCGCTGCTGGCGCCGCGCTATTACTCGATCTCGTCGTCGCCTTCGACCGATCCCACGCGTTGCAGTGTGACCGTCGGCGTGGTGGAGGCGCCCGCAAGCTCCGGACGCGGGATCTACAAGGGGGTCTGCTCAAATTATCTGGCGCGGCGGCGCACCGGCGACACGATCCATGCGACGTTGCGCGAAACCAAGGCGGGCTTTCGCCTGCCGGCCGATTCGAGCGTGCCCGTCATCATGATCGGTCCCGGCACGGGACTGGCGCCGTTCCGCGGGTTTTTGCAAGAGCGCGCCGCACTAAAGGCGAAGGGCGCTGCGCTCGGTCCCGCCATGCTGTTCTTTGGCTGCCGCCATCCGGAGCAGGATTTTCTTTATGCCGACGAGTTGAAGGGCTTTGAGGCCGACGGCATTACCGAACTCTACACCGCTTTCTCACGCGGCGACGGCCCCAAGACCTATGTGCAAAACCTGATCGCGGCCGAGAAGGATCGCGTCTGGGTGCTGATCGAGAAGGGCGCGATCGTCTATGTCTGCGGCGACGGCAGCAAGATGGAGCCAGACGTCAAGGCGACGCTGATGTCGATCTATCGCGACAAGAGCGGCACCGACCCGAATGCCGCGGCGCGCTGGATCGACGATCTCGGCACGAAGAATCGTTACGTGCTCGACGTCTGGGCGGGCGGCTGACGCGCTAGTGTGGCGGTTCAGAAGTCCGCATTAATTGTGCCGCGGGTTCGTTATGCGGGCTTCTGAACCAAAGCCACACTAGATCGATATATTCGCTAGTGTCCTTTCGATTCCGAAGTTCGAAACGTGGCTCCGTAAATGCTACGAACTTCGGAATCGGGACACTAGCCTCGTTGCGGCGGCAGTTTCTCGAAGCTCGGCATTCCCTCGGGGATCAAGTGGAACGCCTGCTTGTCACAGGTGTAGATCGCCGACTGTGGGTTGCCATAAAGCGAGGGATCGTCGAGCGTGCCGGCTTTCACGATCACGGCCGGTAGTCCGGGCCGGAGCGTGGTTAGATGCGTGCCGCAGTTGGGACAGAACTCGCGCGTGACGGCCTTCTCAAGGTCGCTGCGGCTGAATTTCTTGGGAGAGCCCTTGCTGTAGCTGAAGCCTTTGACCGGCATAACCATGAAGAAGTTCGGACCGCCGCCGGAGATATATTGGCATTCGCGGCAGTGGCACTGGCCCTTGAACATCGGATCGCCCTCGGCGACGAAACGCACCTGGCCGCAATAGCATCCGCCTTCCAGTTTCATGGCATTCTCCCGTAGCGTCTAATGTGTCGTTTTGATCGATGCGCCATGCGCATGCTGGTCGATCGCATCGATGATCTGCGGCCACATCGGGATTGGCAGCGCGTGGCCCATGCGCTCGATCATGATCAGCTTCGCCCCCGGAATCGACGCGGCGGTGTCCTTGCCGCCTGCGGGGTGCACCAGCGGATCGACGGTGCCGTGAATGACAAGCGTCGGCACCTTGACGGCGCGGAGCCGCTGCTTGCGGCTACCGGAGGCGAGAATGGCGCGGAGCTGGCGGCCGACGCCGGCGGGATTAAGCCCGCGGGCGAATGTACGCTCGGCGAGGGCGCGATCGCGCGCTTCGTCTTCCGGAAAGGCGCCAACGCGCAGGATTTTCCAGGTCTGGCCAAAACGCGCGAGGTATTCTTCTTTCGACTTCGGTGGCGGTGCCATCAACACGGCCATGGCTTCACGTGTCGGACCGGGAAGTCTTGGGTTGCCCGTCGTCGACATGATGGAGGTGAGCGATCGCACCCGCTGCGGAAACGAGATCGCGATTTCCTGGGCGATCATGCCGCCCATAGACGCGCCGACCAGATGCGCCGAGGCGATGCCAAGCGCGTCCATCAGGCCGACGGTATCTTCGGCCATGTCGCGCAGCCGATAGGGCGCTTTCACCGGGATCTTGAGAAGACGCAGCTTGAGCATCTCCAGGGCGCCCAACGGTTTGCCGCCGGAAAGCTTGCTGGACTGGCCGATGTCGCGGTTGTCAAACCGGATCACATAAAAGCCGTGCGCGGCGAGCTGTTGGCAGAATTCGTCGTGCCAGAGAACCATCTGGGCGCCCAATCCCATGATCAGGATCAGCGGTTCCGCGGCCGGATCGCCAAAGGTCTCGTAGCAGAGCTCGATACCGTTGGTGCGCGCCATCTGCGGCGGCTGGTGGGCGGACAGGTTCACCTCGGGCGCTTCCTTTGGCACGTTTGGGAGGAAATGTCTCAATGCCATTTTATGGCACGCTTTTTCGCGTTGCAGAAGCAGCCCCGCGCTAAATTGAAGCCATGCGGTTGACCGGCCTCACGCAACGGTGTGGTATTAGAGGGATCATTGAGGCAGCTTTCCCGTTTCACGGAATAAGCCAGCCGATTTGTCGACCTAACCGACGTTGATGTCGTGGTCATGCTGGAGAACGCCGATGGCAGACAAAAGCAACGATCCGGTCGCGCTATGGCAGAACATGATCGGCGAGATGGAGAAGGGCTTTAACGCTTTCGCCAATCAGGCGATGGGGTCTCCGGAATTCAGCAAGGTCGTCAACCAGGTTGGCGGAGCGACCGCGGGTGCGCAAAAACAGCTCAGCGAGCTCATGGAAAAATACCTTCTCTCCATGAATCTGCCGAGCCGCTCCCAGATGGTCGGCATGGCCGAGCGGCTGCAATCGATCGAAGGTCAGCTCAACGAGATCAAGGCGATGCTGCATCAGATGCGGGGCGCATCGGCCAGTGCATCCAGCGGATATGCACCCAGGCCGCCGCGCACCAAGCGGCCGCCGCCTGCGAGCGGAGAGCCCAAATGAAACCGGCCTCCGCTCCCGATCTTGCAGGTTTCGACCTTGCTTCGATCCCCGAGCGGATTCAGTCCGAGGTTCAGCGCGCGATCCAGCGCAGCATCAAGGGCGTCGAATACATCTCGACATCGGGACCCTCGCTCGGCTCGACCCCGAAAGACATTCTCAGCGTCCGCGGCACGATGAATCTCTATCACTATCGGCCGATCGCGGATGAAATCTACCGCGTGCCGATCCTGATCGTGATGGCAACGACCAACCGCGGCTACATTCTCGACATGGTGCCCGGCCAGAGCTTCATCGAGTTTCTGTTGAAGCGCGGCTACGACGTCTACATGCTGGATTGGAGTGCGCCGAAGCCGGAAGAGAAAAATTTGCGGATGGAGGACTATGTCCTCGACTTCATTCCGGATTGCATCCGCAGCGTTCAGCGGGATTCCGGCGAGCACGACGTCACCGTGATCGGCTATTGCTTCGGCGGCGTGCTGTCGCTGCTTTACGGTTCGATCTTTGCCGGCGGGCCGATGAAGAACCTGATCTGTTTTACCACGCCGATCGATTTCCGGGGCATGAAGCTGTTCCAGAATTTTTCCGACCGCCGTTACTTCGATGTCGATCGCCTCGTCGACAGCATCGGCAACGTGCCGCCGGAGATGATCCTTTCGTCCTTCGAAATGCTGCGTCCGGCCTCGCGTGCGGCGAGCCAGGTGCAGCTGTGGGAAAACATCTGGAACGACGAGTTCGTGAAGTCGTACCGCATGTTCGACCGCTGGGCGACCGATACGCTGCCGCTCGCGGGCGAATACTTCCGCTCCATCACCAAGGATCTGATGTGGGACAACAAGCTCTTTAGCGACACCATGACGGTCGGCGGGAGGAAGGCCGACATCGCCAATATCAAGGTGCCGATCCTGCATGCGGTCGCCGAACACGACCACATCGTTCCCTACGAGGCGGCGAAACCGCTGATCGAGAAGATCGGCTCGACCGACAAGGAAGAGGTGATCCTCAAGGGCGGCCATGTCAGCCTGGTCGCCGGCCCCAACGCCATCCGCCGCCTCTGGCCCAAACTCGATTCCTGGCTTTGCGAGAGATCGACATGAGCGAGACACGTTCCTATCCGCGCCGCGTTAATACGGAAGCCGGCGAAATCGAATTCGATCTGATGCGGCGGGCCGACGAAGCCGCCGTGCTGAAGTTCGCGAAGGCGCTACCGGTGCACGACCTCCTGTTCCTGCCGCGCAATATCAGCCAGCCGAAAGTGCTGTCGGCCTGGATCAACGAGATCGAGCGCGGCGACATCGTCAGTCTGCTCGCGCGCAAAGGTGGCGCGGTGGTCGGTTGCGGCACCCTGGTGAGGGATTCCCATTCCTGGTCGCCCCATGTCGGCGAAATCCGGATGGTGGTGTCGCTCGACGTGCGTGGGAAGGGGGTTGGGAGGGCACTCTCTCAGGAGACCTTTGCGCTGGCGCTGAGTTCGGGCCTGGAAAAACTGTCGGCGCAGATGACCGTCGACCAGCGTGCGGCAATTGCGCTGTTCGAAAGCCTCGGTTTCAAGGCTGAGGCGCTGCTGCGCGACCATGTCCGGGACGCCGGTGGCCAGAAGCACGACATCGTCGTGCTGGGGCATAACGTGGCGCAAGTTCGGGCACAGCTGGAGGCCTATGGCCTGCCGGGGGCGGTTACATCCTCCTGAAAGGGCATAACGGGCTGGTTTGACGGGAAAATTGCCCCCCATTTTGGTTGTTCCCAAGATCACGAATTCGTGATATCGCGATGCAACATCAATATTGCATCGCACCATTAACCGTGCCATATAAGTGTTGCCCCGGGCCAAGCGGACGGGGTGAGCCCATAGCTCAAACCCTGAGGATGAGGAGAACCCCATGACCACCGAGACCAATTCCGTGTTCGGCAGCTTCAAAGAAGTCTTTGCGCCCGTGACCGAAGCTTTCAAGAACTTCCAGAACCTGGAAGTGCCGGAGGCTGCCCGTGAATTCGTGAAGAAGCAGGCCGAGACCGCCAAGGTGCGCGCCGCCGACTTCTACGCCGGTTCGGAGAAGGCCAGCGAAGTGTTCGAATCCGCCGTGACCGGTTCGGTCAGCGAAGCCGCCAAGATCGGCCGCAACATCCAGCAGGCGCTCTACCAGGATGCCGAGACGTTCTTCGCCGGTATCGACAAGCTCGCTTCTGCGAAATCGATCAACGAAGCCGTCCAGATCCAGTCGGACCTGCTCCGCGCCCACGGCGAGACCATCGTGTCGCGCGCCAAGGCGTCGACCGAGTATTTCGGCAAGCTCGTCAGCGAAGGTGCGAAGACCGCGCAGGACAACCTGACCAAGGTTTACACCAAGACTGCCTGATCGCTCTTTCCGTAGCGTCGCGTTGTTTCTGAGGCCCGCTTTGCGGGCCTTCTTTTTTGCGCTGCACGGATTGTTGCGGAGAGGGGGATTCCCGGCTTTGCAAGAGGCGCCCCCGCTGAATTTTCCGACCCTTTGTGACCCCGGCTCTTGTCCCGTCCGGAGGCAACCGCTTGAATGATGGAATCAGCGCCATAGCTTTTAGGACTGAGCCTGAGAGGGAGACACGATGTCCGCGACCGCCCAGACGCTTCGCCCGCCGTCAAAGACCCTGATGTTTCTCGAGGGCCGGGCCATTCACGAGTTCGGTGCATTCCTCGGAGCCTTGCCGCTGTTGAGCCTGGCGCCGCGTGGCGACGGACATCCGGTGCTGGTGCTTCCCGGGCTTGTCGCCTCCGATGTTTCGACCCGGCCGCTCCGTAGCTTTCTGAAGAACAAGGGGTACGCCGTGAGCGGCTGGCGGCAGGGCCGCAATCTCGGCTTGCGCCACGGTGTGCAGGAGGCGATGGTCGATCTCGTGCACGAGCTCAGCGACGCGCATGGACGCAAGGTCAGCCTGGTTGGCTGGAGCCTCGGCGGCCTTTATGCGCGGCAGCTTGCCAAGATGATGCCCGAGCGGGTGCGTTCAGTGATCACGCTTGGCAGTCCCTTCGCCGGTCACCCGAAGGCGACCAATGCGTGGCGCGTCTATGAGTTCGCCAGCGGTCGCCGCGCCGAGGAGGACCATCGTTTCGGCGGAGCGCTGTCGGAGCCGCCGCCGGTGCCGACCACCGCGATCTTCAGCCGCACCGACGGTATCTGCGCCTGGCAGGGCTGCATGGAGAAATCGTCATCGATCGCGGAAAGCATCGAGGTCGAAAGCAGCCATTGCGGCATGGGTCATCATCCCGCCGTCGTTTATGCGGTGGCCGATCGCCTCGCGCAGGCCGAAGGCCAGTGGAAGCCGTTCGATCGGACGGGCTGGCGCAGCTTGGTCTATCCCGACCCGAACCGGTAGATCTGTGCATCTCTTACCTCGCCCCGCTTGCGGGGAGAGGTCGGATCGCGAAGCGGATCCGGGTGAGGGGGACTCTCACGGAGCGCATCTTTCACCACCCATGCGGAAACTGCCCCTTGTCCCGACCTCCTCCCCGCAAGCGGGAGAAGGGAAAGGCGCGCCCTCGAAAACCTGGGGCGTGCTCCCGCATTTTCGAGAATCCGCAAAACGCGGTATGCGTTTAGTATGACGCAGCCGCTTGCCCGCATCGTCGATCAGCTAAAGCGCGAACCTTCGCGCACCGGCTCGATCGTCATCACCGTGTTTGGCGACGCCATCGTGCCGCGCGGCGGCTCGGTCTGGCTTGGGACGCTGCTGAAATTCTTCGAAGCACTTGATATCGACGGTAGCGTCGTGCGCACGGCGATGTCGCGGCTGGCAGCCGATGGCTGGCTGGAGCGCGAGAAGGTCGGCCGCAACAGCTTCTATCGTCTGGCGGCAAGCGGCCGTCGAACTTTCGAGGCGGCGACGCGGCACATCTATGATCCGCAGCCATCCGACTGGAGCGGGCGGTTCGAACTGCTTTTGATTGCCAAGGCGGCTGATCGCGATGCCTCGCGTGAGGCGCTGCGCAATGCCGGCTTTGGCAGTCCGTTGCCGGGCGTTTGGGTTGCGCCGTCAGGCGTTCCGGTTCCGGAAGAGGCTGCTTCTGCGATCCGGCTGGAAGTATCGGCGGAGGACGAGAGCGGCCGACGTCTGCTTTCCGAAAGCTGGCCGCTGGAGCGCACCGCCGACGCCTATCTGAAGTTCATGAAAATGTTCGAGCCGTTGCGAGCCCGGCTCGACCGCCGCGCAGCCCTGTCGGAACTCGAAGCCTTCACGGCGCGGATCTTGCTGATCCATCATTACCGGAGGGTGGTGCTGCGCGATCCCTTGCTCCCATTGGCGCTGCTGCCCAAGAATTGGCCGGGAAAAGCTGCGCGTGGGCTGTGCAGGGAGGTCTATCGCGCAGTGTTGCCGGCCTCCGAGCAATGGCTCGACCATCACGGCCTGAACGAAAGCGGCGCATTGCCGGCGGCGGCCGCGGACCTAGCGCGCCGGTTCCGCGATTAATATGTTACAAAAACGTGTTGCAATTTGATAATTTTGTTATACGTTAAACGATAACAACTCCGGAGGCTGGCGCATGTACACCCAAGCCCTCAATGATCAGGCGCTTAATAGTTCGGAAAGTGAGGGGCGCGTCGTCGAGGACGCCGCGCGGGCGGCGCAGTTTCAGGCGCGGATCGATGCCGAAGAGCGGATCGAGCCGAACGACTGGATGCCGGGCGCCTATCGCAGGACGCTGACGCGGCAGATTTCGCAGCACGCGCATTCGGAAATCGTCGGGATGCTGCCGGAAGGCAACTGGATTACGCGTGCGCCGTCGCTGCGCCGCAAGGCAGCACTTCTGGCGAAGGTTCAGGATGAATGCGGCCATGGCCTCTATCTCTATGCCGCCGCCGAAACGCTGGGCACTTCCCGCGAAGAGCTCGTCGACCAGATGCTCGCCGGCAAGGCCAAGTATTCGTCCATCTTCAACTACCCGACGCTGACCTGGGCCGATATCGGCGTGATCGGCTGGCTGGTCGATGGTGCAGCGATCATGAACCAGATTCCGCTGTGCCGTTGTTCCTATGGTCCCTATGCGCGCGCGATGATCCGCGTGTGCAAGGAGGAATCTTTCCATCAGCGCCAGGGTTACGAGATCATGCTGATGCTTTCCCGCGGCTCGGCTGAGCAGAAGGCGATGGCGCAGGACGCGCTTGATCGCTGGTGGTGGCCGGTCTTGATGATGTTCGGTCCGCCGGACAGCGCGAGCCAGCACAGCGACACCTCGACGCGCTGGAAGATCAAGCGCTTCTCCAATGACGAACTGCGTCAGAAATTCATCGATGCAACGGTGCCGCAGGCGCACTATCTCGGACTTGCGATCCCGGATCCCGGCATGAAGCTGAACGAAGCGACCGGCCACTGGGAATACAGCGCGATCGACTGGACCGAGTTCAAACAAGTGCTCGCCGGCAACGGCCCATGCAACCGCGACCGAATGGCGGCGCGGCGCAAGGCGCATGAAGAGGGCGCCTGGGTGCGCGAGGCCGCCGCGGCTTACGCCGGAAAGCGCCGGCAACGCGCCGTGGTGCAAGCATCTGAATAGGAGATCGCCGTGGCCACGCCGATCACGCCACTCTGGGAAGTTTTCATTCGAAGCCGCAACGGTCTTGCACACAAGCATGTCGGATCGCTGCATGCGGCCGACGCGACGCTCGCGCTCCAGGCTGCCCGTGACGTCTACACCCGACGTGGCGAGGGGCGATCGATCTGGGTGGTGCCCTCAAGCGCCATCACCGCGTCCGACCCGGCCGATAAGGGCATGATGTTCGAGCCGGCGGAATCGAAGATCTACCGCCATCCGACTTTTTACGAGGTACCCGACGAAGTCGGGCATATGTGATTTTAACCCTCATGGTGAGGAGGCGCGGCGCGCCGTCTCGAACCATGAGGCCACAATGGTTGCTTGGCCACCCATCCTTCGAGACGCCTGCTGTGCAGGCTCCTCAGGATGAGGCCGAGCGAGATGGTTGTAGTTGAGAGCCATGGTCGCTGCCAATATTGAAGTCTCCGAAACGCCGCTGGTGCTGTATGTACTGCGCCGTGCCGACGATGCGCTGATCCTCGGACACCGGTTGTCGGAATGGTGCGGGCATGCGCCGATGCTCGAAGAAGACATGGCGCTCGCCAATATGGGCCTCGATCTCTTGGGGCAAGCGCGGGAGCTTTATTCCTACGCGGCCAAAGTCGAAGGCAAGGGCAACGACGAAGACAAGTTTGCCTACCTGCGCGATGTCAGGCAATACCGCAATCTTCTCCTCGCCGAACAACCGAACGGCGATTTTGCCCACACGATCGTACGACAGTTTTTCTATTCGTCGTTCGCCGACCCCTACTGGCGCGCGATGACGAAGTCTTCGGACGCGACGCTGGCCGCGATTGCCGCCAAGTCGGAAAAGGAAAGCGCCTATCATTTGCGCCATTCATCGGAGTGGGTGATCCGGCTCGGCGACGGCACCGCGGAGAGCCATGCGCGCACGCAAACGGCCATCGACGATCTCTGGTCGTTTACCGGCGAAATGTTCGAGGCCGATGACAGCGAGCGCTCGTTGATCGAGGCGGATGTCGCGATTGATCCGGCGACGCTGCGTCCGCAATGGCTTAGGACGGTTTCGGGAATTGTCGGCGAGGCGACGCTTGCGTTGCCGAACACAGCGTGGATGCAAAAAGGTGGCCGCAGCGGCCGTCACAGTGAGCACCTCGGTCATCTCCTCAGCGAATTGCAATCGATGCAGCGAACCTTTCCCGGTGCGTCATGGTGATCGATCTGGACGACCATGCGGAAACGAGGCAGCGCGCCTGGGACATCGCGGCCGGGGTCGTCGATCCCGAAATTCCCGTGTTGACGATCGCCGATCTCGGCGTGCTGCGTGAGGTTGCCGTCAGCGAAGGCCGGGTCGAGGTCACGATCACGCCGACCTATTCCGGATGTCCGGCGATGAACATGATTGCACTTGAAATCGAGCTTGCGCTGGAGCGCGCAGGCTTTCGCGATTCAAAAATCCGCACTGTGTTGTCGCCGGCCTGGACCACCGACTGGATGAGCGAAGACGGCCGGCGCAAGCTGCGGGAATACGGTATCGCGCCGCCAATGGCCTCGACTTCCCGCCGCGCGCTGTTCGGCGTGGAACAGGTTGTCTGCCCGCAATGCGGTTCCGGCGACACCGAATTGCTTTCCGAATTCGGTTCGACCTCGTGCAAGGCGTTGTGGCGCTGCAAGAGCTGCCGCGAACCTTTCGACTACTTCAAGTGCCACTAAAGATGTCGACACCCCGTTTCCATCGCCTGGCTGTCAAGGATTTGCGTCGGGAAACGCGCGATGCGGTCTCGCTGACTTTTGCGATCCCCGATGAATTGAAGGACGATTACCGCTTCTCGCCGGGCCAGTATCTGACGCTGCGCACGACGATGGACGGCGAGGAGGTGCGCCGTTCCTACTCGATCTGCTCCGGGCCGGATGATGGTGAAATGCGCATCGCGGTAAAAAAGGTCGACGGTGGCGCGTTCTCCAGCTGGGCGGCGGACGAACTAAAAAGCGGCGACGAGATCGACGTCATGACGCCGACCGGACGTTTCGGCATTGCGCCTGCGCCGGAGACGGCGCGCATTCATGTCGGTTTTGCCGCCGGTTCCGGCATCACGCCCATTCTCTCGATCGTCAAGGGCGTGCTGGCGCGCGAACCGAATAGCCGCTTCTTCCTGTTTTACGGCAACCGTTCGCCCGACGGCATGCTGTTCCGCGAAGCGCTGGGGCAACTCAAGGATCGTTTCATCGCGCGCTTCTCGGTGTTTCACGTTATCTCGGGCGAAGAGCAGGACGTTCCTATCCTTCATGGACGGCTCGATGGCGAGAAGGTGAGGGTGCTGTTGCGCTCGCTGGTGCCGGCGGCCAACGTCGATCATGTCTTCATTTGCGGCCCGACCGGGATGAGCGAGGAGATCGAGGCGACCTGCCGCGATATCGGCATTGCGGACGACCGCGTCCACGTCGAGCGCTTCGTGTCCGGCCTCGGCGGCAAGCCGCGGCCGAAGGCGGTGGCGCCCGCAAGTGCGCCGCCGAAGGCGTTTGCGGCGCTGATCATCGACGGCAAGCGGCGCGAGGTGCCGGTTGCCGAAGGCGAGGCCGTTCTCGATGCTGCCCTACGGGCCGGAGTCGATCTGCCGTTCGCCTGCAAGGGTGGCATGTGCTCGACCTGCCGCGCACGGCTCGTCGAGGGCGAAGCGAAAATGGACGTCAATTATTCGCTGGAGCCATGGGAGCTTGAGAAGGGGTTTGTGCTCACCTGCCAGGCCAAGCCGGTGACCGCTCATATTGTCGTAGACTACGATCAGGTGTAGGCAATTCAGGTAGCCGCGGAGGCACAATGGCTTCAATCGATCAGCGTAGCGGGTCCTACCGTGCCGAGATGGATGAGGCAGAGAAGGCCTCGCGCGACGAGATCGTCGCGTTGCAAACGAAGCGCCTCGCCTGGTCACTGGCGCACGCTTACGACAACGTCGCCCACTACAGAGATGCGTTTGACAAAGCGGGTGTGCACCCCGGCGATTTCAAACAGATCTCCGACCTCGCCAAATTCCCGTTCACGGTCAAGACCGACCTGCGAGACAATTACCCCTTCAACATGTTTGCGGTGCCGCGCGAGAAACTGGTGCGTGTTCACGCGTCCTCCGGCACCACGGGCAAACCGATCGTAGTTGGGTATACCGAAGCCGACATCGAGACATGGTCGACGGTAATGGCGCGCTCGATCCGCGCTGCCGGCGGCCGCCGCGGAATGATCGTCCATAACGCCTACGGCTATGGTCTATTTACGGGCGGCCTCGGCGCGCACTACGGCGCCGAGAAACTTGGATGCACGGTGGTTCCGGTCTCCGGCGGCATGACCGAGCGGCAGGTGCAACTGATCAACGATTTCAGGCCGGACATCATCACGGTGACGCCGAGCTACATGCTGGCGATCCTCGACGAGTTCAAGCGCAGGGGTCTCGATCCCAGGCAATCTTCGTTGAAGATAGGCATCTTCGGCGCTGAACCCTGGACCAACGCGATGCGTGCGGAAATCGAGCAGTCGTTCGACATGGACGCCACGGATATTTACGGGCTGTCGGAAGTGATCGGTCCCGGCGTCGCGCAGGAATGCATCGAGACCAAGGATGGCCTCCACATCTGGGAAGATCATTTCTACCCCGAAGTGATTGATCCCGAGACCGGCCGCGCACTTGCTGACGGCGAAAAGGGCGAGCTTGTCTTCACTTCGTTGACCAAGGAAGCGTTCCCGATCATCCGCTATCGCACGCGCGATCTTACGCGGCTGCTCCCGGGAACGGCGCGGCCCGGCATGCGGCGCATGGAGAAGGTCACCGGCCGCTCCGATGACATGATCATCCTGCGCGGCGTCAACGTGTTCCCGACCCAGATCGAGGAAATCCTGCTCGCTACCGACTGGTGCGGCGGCCACTTCGTGATCGAACTGACGCGCGAAGGACGGATGGATGAAATGATCGTGCTCGCGGAAGCGCGAGCCCAGAGCTGGGACGGTAACGGTCTTTTGGAGCACGCCGACCGCGTCACCCAATACATCAAGAATACGATCGGAATTTCCGCGCGCGTCAAGGCGGTCGCGCCCGAGACGCTGGAGCGCTCGCTCGGCAAAGCCAGGCGCGTGATCGACAAGCGGCCGAAAGAGTAAGTCACCGGCGGTTTCCTCGCACAGCCATTTTGGAGAACGGCGCAAGGGCCGGTCACGATGGCTCTCGGATTTCACTCCGATGGCGCGGTCTTTTCCGTAGGCACCCAGACGCCGCCGAGGCTGCGGGAATGGCCGCGCAGTTCGGCGATCGCGACATCATTGGCTGTGACGCGCACGTCGTAAATGCCCGAGCGGCCGGTTTTCGAGATTTCGCGAGCGGTCGCGACCAGCCGGTCGCCGAGCTTGCCCGGCCGTATGAAGGAGATGTTGCACTGCGCGGCGACGGTGCGCTCGTTGCGGGAATTGCAGGCAAAGGCGAAGGCAGAATCCGCAAGCAGGAAAATGAACCCGCCATGGGCGATGCCGTGGCCGTTGACCATGTCCGGCCGGATGGTCATCGCGAGCACGGCTTCGCCGGGGCTGACGCGCACAATCTCCATCCCGAGGCCCTGGCTCGCGCTGTCTTCCTTCCACATCGCTTCAGTAGAGGCGCGGGCGAGTTCTTCGGGGGAAAACGCGATCTGGGCAGTCACTCCGGTCTCCTGACCTGTGCCGGGTTTGTCTGAATTAAGTTCTTGTGCTGTGCGATCAGTCCGTTAGTCATGGGGCGAAGCAGCCGGCCTGTCAACGATTCCGGTTCTCCTTAAGCAGTCGTTGGATTTTCGGAAAGCGCGATGTCGTCAGAGACCAAGACCACCAACCCTTCGGCTTCCGTCGTGGCACGTTGTGTGCGGCTGAAAGCCAAGGCCGAGACGCCGGCCGAGGTGGCGCCGGTTGTCGAGCGACATCCGTTGTCGCGCAACGACGATCAAGTGCTGATCGAGATCAAGGCGGCGGCCGTCAATCCCTCCGACATCAAGGCGGCGACCGGATTGATGCCGTATGCGGTGTTTCCCCGCACCTCGGGCCGCGACTACGCCGGGGTCGTGATCGACGGTCCGGCCGGTACGATTGGCCGCGAAGTGTTCGGTTCCTCCGGCGACCTCGGCATCCGGCGCGATGGTACCCATGCGACGCATCTTGTGGTCGAGGCCGATGCGATCGTGGAGAAGCCAAAGAACCTGTCGTGGGCGGAAGCAGCCGGAATCGGCGTACCCTTTGTCACCGCGATCGAAGGCTTTCGCCGCGCGGGCATGCCGGAGAAGCACGAGACCGTGCTGGTGTTCGGCGTGACTGGCAAGGTCGGACAGGCCGCGGTGCAGATCGCGAGCTGGCGCGGCGCGCGCGTAATTGGCGTGGCGCGCAAGCACGAGGCTTATCCAGGACATACCAACGGTCCCGTCGAGATGATCGATTCCTCGACCACAGACGTCGTCACGCGCGTACGCGAACTGACGGACGGGAAGGGCGTCAACATCGTGTTCAACACGGTCGGCGATCCCTATTTCCAGGCAGCGCACAAGTCGCTCGCGCTGCGCGGGCGGCAGATACTGATCTCTGCCATCGATCGTATCGTGCAGTTCAACATTCTCGAATTTTACCGCGGTCAGCATACCTATGTCGGCATCGATTCGCTCGGCCTGTCGTCGATCGCGTCGGGAACCGTGCTTCGCGAACTGGTTCCCGGTTTTCTTAGCGGCCATCTCAGGCCGTTTCCGATCAAGCCAGGCGCGATCCATCTCCTGGAAGACGCGAAGGCGGCGTTCATCGCGGTCGCGGGTTCCTCGCGTCACCGCATTATCCTTCGGCCGTAAGCGGCGATGGCGTCGCCGGATTTCAATATCGTCGTTGCCGCGGGCCTTTTGATCGGGCTCGCTTATGGCGCGGTCGGGCTCTTGAGCGGCTTCTGTCTGTTGAGCAGCCTGCGGGGCTGGTGGGCGGAAGGCGACAGTAGGCTGATCCGGACTTTTGCGCTGGCGCTTGCCGTAGCGGTCATGGCCACGCAAGGTCTTGCCGCCTATGGCGCCATCGACCTGACCAAATCGGTCTATCTCCAGCTATCGTTCTCGGCGCCGCTGATGTTCGCCGGAGGACTCCTGTTCGGCTACGGCATGGTGCTGGCGAATGGCTGCGGCTCGCGCGCGCTGGTGCTGCTCGGCCGCGGCAATCTGCGTTCGTTTGTCGTGGTGATCGTGCTTGGCATCACGGCACAGATGACGCTGCGTGGGGTGATTGCGCCGATCCGCCTGCCTCTCTTGCAATCGTCGCTGATCAAGCCGGCTCACCTGACGCTGCCGGAGTTATTGACGGGGACGGCAGGTGCGATGTCGGCCCGGATGATTGTGGCTGTGGCGATTTCGGCCGTGCTCGCGATCTTTGCCTTTGCGCACGCGCCGTTCCGCCGTGCGGGCGGACAGGTCGCTGCCGGAATTGCCGTTGGCTTGCTTGTCACGGCAGGCTGGTTGACGACGGGCAATCTCGGCGCGGATGACTTCAATCCGGCGGCCGTCACCTCGCTCACCTTCATCGCTCCCGTCGTCGATACGGTCCAATATGTGATGCTATCGACCGGGTTGACGCTCAATTTCGGCATCGCCGTGGTTTTCGGCGTGTTCGTCGGCAGTCTGCTCACGGCGCTGATCACGCGCGGCTTTCGCTTGGAAGGGTACACGTCGCCGCAACACATGCTTCGCTCGATCGTGGGCGCCGCACTGATGGGATCGGGCGGCGCGATGGCCCTGGGCTGCTCGATCGGTCAGGGCCTCACCGGCATATCCACGCTGGCGCTTTCCTCCTTCGTGGCGGTCGCCGGGATCGTGCTGGGCACGGCCGCGGGTTTGCGCGGTCCGCTTCGGGTCGGACCGCTAAAGCGGCCGTGAGGTCGCGATCCGCATCACGTCGAGATATCCGGGACGGACTTCCATCCGCTTGATCAGGCCTTTCTCGACCAGTATTCGATGCACCTCCGGCAGATGATAGCACGGCAGGTACATGAACAGATGGTGTTCGGCGTGATAGTTTACCCAATAGGGCGCGATCAATAGCCGCTCGAGCGGATTGGCCAGCGTGGTCCGGGCATGGCTGAAAGGGTCTTCGCCGGTTGAGGTGCAAGCGTGCTCGGCGATGTTGCGGATGCGCGTAACCAGCGGCAACCAGGTCGCCATCGCCAACACCCAGACACTCCAATACCAGAAGCTGGCGCCGACTAGCTGTGGAGCCTCAAGAGGTTGTCCCCGGTCAGACCGAGACGGCTGATAGGTGGTTTGCACTTTAGGCTGCAATGCGGCCGGTGCCAATTGTATCGATGTAGCCACTCTGGCAGATGTCGGGCTCTGTCATCTGATGTCAGG
>NZ_DAHUXJ010000068.1 GCF_027307225.1 Bradyrhizobium sp.
GAGGGCTAACCCGGCAGCAATATCCATGGCATGACCAGGCTGGCGGAACCGTCCACGCTTTCCGGCTCCTCCGAAACTCAACAACGAAGGCGACAGATCACGAGCTACAAAAATACGACATCTTCACCCGCTACGGACAGACGTCTGATCGCAAGCCGGCGCCTGTCAGTCGACCGGGGACATAACTGCCTTTCGATCGGCGGCGTCCTTATCGTCTGGGACCTCACGCTCACCTTCGCCCGCCGGCGCAGCCGGCAGGATTAGAGCCCGGCCTTGATTGCTCAAAGCCGGGCTCGCAACTGCTCCAGTGCGTTATCTTCGTCCAACTCAGCTCGTCGCGGCGGCCGGGCGAGCGACGCTAACCACGGAGCCGGCGGCATCATGGGCAGGCGTGCCGCGCAATTTTTCGCGATAGGCGGGATGCTCCGTTCCCATCATCCGGTCCCACCAGGTGAAGTAGAGACCGTAGTTGTGATGGAAGGTCGCGTGATGGAGATCGTGATGGGTGGTCGCGTTGATCCATCCGAACCAGCGGCTGTCGGCGAGCGAGCGCGGCATCAGTTCGACGCCGGCGTGGCCCATGACGTTGCGGACGATCATGAAGGCCATGAACAGGAACAGGCCGAGCGCATGCATCGGCACGAACCACAGCCACAGTGGCGTGAACGTCGCCATCAACATCGCTTCGGGAATGTCAAAGGCGTAGGCCGCAAAGGGCGTCGGCGTGACCGAGCGATGATGCGTGCGATGGAAATAAGGATAGAGACGCGGCTGGTGCATCAGCCGGTGGGTCCAGTAGAAGTAGGCGTCATGCGCGACGATGATCCCGGCCAGGCTGACCGCGAGATAACCGATGCCGGCCTTGTCGAAATCCATGTAGATCGTGAAGACGCCGTGGATTGCGCCGTAGACGATAGCCGCGCCATTCAGCGAGAAGATGACGCCGGTCCGCAGCGAGGCCAGGATTTCGCGGCGAATGTCGGCAGTGGTGGCCCAGCGCGCCTGGATCTTGCGGCGCCTAAGGCCGAAATTCCAGAACAGCTTCAGGATCAGCGCCAGTCCGCCGGCCGCAACCACGTAGCGGCCGACGTCGAGAAAGAGGTTGGGGGACCAGATTTGCCAGAAACTGGCGAGTAGCTCGAGAATGGTCTGCATCGGAACACTCCGTTTGGGGATCGAAAACCGGTACGATCCTGAACGGAGGCACGGCGATGGGCTCGCCGAAGCTTGCAAAATGGTTGGCCGAATTCGAAATCGGCCAGCCGATTCCTGAAGAGAACGCCCTATGCGGCCGCCAATCGGCCATTCTGACCTAGTGTGGCGGTTCAGAAGTCCGCATCGTTTGTGCCACGGGTCCGTCATGCGGACTTCTGAACCAAAGCCACACTAGTGGTCCGATTCTAACATTCGCATCCCATCTCAGCGGCCACTTTTGCGAATGTTAGAATCAAAGGACCACTAGCAAATATAGGTTTCTAGTGGAGTTTTGGATTTGACATTCGCCTGACGAACCCGCGGCCAAGTGGGTAGCGAATGTCAAATCCACTCCACTAGATTAATAGGTTTGGCTAGTGTCCTTTCGATTCCGAAGTTCGAAAACGTGGCTCCGAAAAATGCGACGAACTTCGGAATCGGGACACTAGCTGTTCGCGCCTGAACTCGCTCGGGGTCATGCCGGTCCTGGACTTGAAGGCCCGGTTGAAGGGGCCGAGCGACTGGAAACCGGCGTCCAGCGCAATGGTGAGAATCGGCACCGCCTCCTGCGCCGGATCGGCCAGTGCCGCGGCGACCTCGTCCAGACGATAGCCGTTGAGAAAGGCATTGAAGTTGCGATGGCCGAGCCGCTGATTGATCAGGCGCCGCAGCGCGTGTTCGGCGATGCCAAGCCTCCCGGCAAGACCGCCGATCGACAGCCCCTCCTCGCGGTAGGCCCGGTCGTGCTCCATCAACCGGCGCAATGCGAGAAGCATCGGCGCTCCCTCATCGTCGGATTGCCCAACAACACCCGCCGCCGCCGCCGGCCGGCGCGGTGTGACCGCAAGCGGTTGCGGCTCCGACTGATCAAATGGAATCAGCGATCCGTCGCGATTGACCACAAACAGAGCGGCCGCGAACACCATCACGATCGCCAGAACGCCGGCGCTGATCGCCATCCCCAGTGCCGGACCGCCGCTGCCGCCCGGGTAGAGAATCTCCGATGCAATAATCGCCGTTGCATAGAAGGCGATGACGACCACCAGCATGCCGCGCAATCGCCGGCGTTGTTCGACGAGATCGAGCGACCGCTCGGCCAGCGCATACCAGGCGCCCACCGCATTGCAGGCGAGTCCGACGGTGCTGAAGCCGATGCGGGCGGCGGGCGTGCCGATCCACAAACAGGAAGCCCCAACCGCCACGACCGCGAGCCAGGCGAGCCCCTGCCACCAGGAAGGCTTGAAGTCGTCGTCGAACAGAGCGGCCGCAAACAGACAGAAGACGACCGGATTGCCCATCGCAACGAAGCGCAGCGGCAGCAGCCAGGCGGGCAGTCCCGCGGCAAATTCCGAGGCCGAGACGACCGCGTAGCAGGCAACCCCAAGGGCAAAGAACGCGGCGAACCGCGCGGCTGCAATCTGCCGCGCGTCGCGCACCAGGAGCACCGCGAGCAAAATCAACAGGAATACCGCTCCTCCGCGCAATGCTGCTTCGAAAACGGCCACGTCCGGCTCCCCAGGATTTTTCCGCGCGAGACTTAGCAAATTCGCTCGATCAGGGCGAGGACTTCGGAAATGCGGTATTGTGGCGCAGACGCCACAAGAATTTTGAACGATCCCCACCATGTCTCCGCAAACATCGGAGACAGCAATGCCGCTCGGGACAATCCTAACCAAGCAAGCCTCAACACCCTTACGCAGCTTCATGCCGAGCTGGCCGGCAAGATCGAAGGCAACCGCAAGCAGGGTGACAAGCTCCGAATGCAGATGATGCAGGTCGAGGCCGTCATGAAGATGCTCAATCCGGAAGTGAACCTGCGGGCCATCGCGGTCAAACGGCGCAACCAAGGCAATCCCTGGTTCAAGCATGGCACATTATACAGGGCCGTACTGGACGTGCTCAGGACCGCAGAGAAGCCCATGACGGCGCGGCAGATGATATGGACGCGGTTCTGGAAGGCCGGGAGCCCAAGGCCACCCGCAAGCAGGAGATAGACGTTCAAGCGGCCATCCAGTCCGCTGATGCGGAATAGGTCCGGGATCGGTTGAGGCCGTGCCGCCTGCGTCGGGGATGGGGCCCGTGGGAAGGCGGCTAGTTGGCTAGTCGGCGGGAATCGCTGTCACACAGGTTAACGGGGGAAAATCCCCAAAATTGACCTGAACCGGAGCTGTACTCACAGCGACACACAATTAAAATTAACTTTGATCCATAGGGCGTTAACGCCCTAGAAGGAACAAACACCAATACTATGTCTTGTCTTTCGACTTGTCAGCGATGGAGCCACTGGTAAGGTGTTCCTGCCGGTGGGGATAGGCAAATGTCATTCGCAATGAAGAAGCAGGGGCCGCAAGAGCGGGCTCCGCAGGTTGCTGTTCAAATCCATGTTGGCCGCGACGCCGTCAACAATGCCTCTCGGCAAACGAGCGAAACGATCAACCAAATGACTGATCAAATTGCTCGTGAAATTTCAAAACAGCTGCAAGAAAAATAATAGCCTTACGGCGGGCAGCTAGGGGGCGGTTGCTACCGCGTTCATTCGCATGCCAAAGCCGTTGTATGTGCTGGCCTTTGAGCATTTCAAAAACAACCACGGTGATACCCTAACCGGGTACGTCGCCTTCGGCATGTACATTGATTCCGAATGTAAGTGGGCAGAGTCTCAGCCTGCTTGGCCCACCCACGGCAAATATAAGGAATGGTACGATTGCTATGTCCCGCACGGCATCGCTGCCCATACTGAAAAAGCTACCGATGTCTTGCAGGATTTTGCCAACAACATCGTAGAGCAAGAGCGTGTCGCCTTCCTTGAGGCCGCCTTGCAAGAGTACAAAGCCGAGGCGGCAAAATCCAAAAAGGGCTTTTGGGATGGCGTGCGAGAAGCTTTTATGGGAGCTGCTTGCTGGACTATATTTTTGATTGCGATGGCCTTCGTAATCAAATTGGTTAAGCCAGATTTCTATGAAATTCTCGGACGCGTGTTGGGCGGCTAATCAATATGCCGCTGCCAATAGCCAGTGAAGTCCACTGACTTGCCGCGCTTCATCGCAAGCGCGGCAATCCGGTTCACCTGATCCCCGTTCGAGACGCGTGCGTTGCGGCGCCTGGAATTAGAACAAGTTGTTTTGGATGAAATCTAGGTTAGGGCTTCCTTCGCATAGTGCGACGTGCAAAAAATGCCAAACGCAACTACGGCAAGCCCACCGATGACAGAAACGATAGCCAGCGCAAATGCGGCAGCTTCAACCCTGTTTCTCGGCCATAACGGCGAATGGTGGGATTCTTCGCTGATATTGGCAGTGATATTCGCCGCACTAGCTGGCGTTGCCGTCGGCATCACGACTGCTGGTTCAATCGTCTCCCATAAAAGGGAGACATCGGCGGCAGAGGATGCGCTAGAAAAATATAAATTGGAAACAGGGGGTAAAATTTCCGATTCAAATGCTCGCGCCGCAGACGCAAATGCCCGCGCCCTTGAAGCTAAGTTAGAGTTGGCAAAACTGACCACTCCGCGACGATTAACAGTAGAGCAAAAGGCCTCCATTGCCGAACGTATGAAAGGTTTCCAGCATATAGCATTTGCTATGTCGGCGGTCGGGGCCGAGTCGATAGATTTTGCTAGCGATATTGCAGATGCGCTGAAGGCGGCTGACTGGCGCTGGATAAACTGGCCTCGGGGCGGTATCGTAACTAAACCGGCAGGTGGAAAGCCAGACGTGGGAATGGATATGCTAAGAGGCATCGAGACACATATTTCAAGCCCGTACCTACAGCCACTCGCTATCGAATTGTTCCATGCGCTGACTGACGCTGGATATAAGAATAGCTGGGTACTTGAACCGCCAACATCACCTATTGCGGAGTCTGCCCAACTTTCTACTCCAATCATAATTTTGATCGGCAGCAAAGACTAAACAATCCATCCACCTATACCGCGCATCGACCACTCCTTTCATGTGGTCGGTACTAGGTGCTCCCGCTTGTGGCGTTTGCGCCATAATACCGCGGAAATGTGCCAAGCCCGCGTCGCCGCCGCCAGAGGCGCTTTTTTGCGGAAATCGACTGCCCACCGGCTGACATGCACCGACAGTCCCGCGAAGGGTCAAACGTTAATCAAATCATAAAACCTGCCCGCTACCTTGCCGGGAAGTTTGTTTCAGCGGACTTTTTATTTTCGATCCAGGCGAGCTGCCAAAGCCGCCCCGATTTCTTGAAAGCCCCAGAGGCGTCGATGGAAACGGCAACGTTGCAGTTGCTCGCGGAATTGGATGCGACGGAGGGATGGCCCGCCGAGCGCTGGGCTGCCGTCCTGGATCGCACCGCGAAGCTGTTCCTGTGCAGCATTGAAAAGTTGTCGGCGTCCCAGATTGAGCTCTTCGACAGCGTCCTTGGCCGATTGATCGACCACGTCGATACGCAATCGTTGACCAAATTGAGCCAAAAACTCTCGGAGGCGAACTGCTCCTTGCCTCAGGTTACCCGCCGGCTTGCCTTCGACGGGAACGAGTCCGTCTGGGCGCCTGTTCTGAAGTCCGGAGGCGTCGCTCAAGGCGTTCTCCTCGAGGTCATCGCGTCGTCCGGCCTCGCCCACCACCTCGCGATTGCTTCCAGACATTCGATCGATCATTCGCTGAGCGATACATTGATACAACGCGGGCCGTCGGCCGTTCACCAGGCGTTGGCCGAAAACCGCGGGGCCCAAATGTCGGAAGCCGGCTGGGTCCGTCTCGCCGAGTTCGCACAGAACGACCCCAAGCTCGCGGAAAAACTCGCGCGCCGGAGGGACATGCCGGATTCGATCAAGCGAGAGATTCAAACCAGGCTCGAAGATGCGCAGATGCGGCTGCAGTCCTCGAGGCCACGCGCCATGCGCGACCAGATTGAAGACACCGTTGCGTCCAGGGCAACGTCCGGCATGCCCGATCCCGACCCGTCGGATCTGGCACGCGCTCAGGCCAGGATGGCGGAGGTCGCCCGCAAGGGCAAGCTGCGCGATTCCACCGTGAATCGCGCAGCGGCCGGCCGTGACTACCTCGATGTTGCCGCAGCGCTCGCCGTGCTGACGGGATCGCCGGCCAACGTCATCTGGGCCCTGATCGCCAGCGAGAAGATCGAAGGTCTCGTCCTGTCTTGCAAGGCGGGCAGATTGAGCTGGGGCACGACGAAGATGGTTGTCAGGAATCGCCCGGGCTTGCCGCCGGTCCCGGCAGAGGAACTCGCAAAAGCGCAGGAAACCTTCCAGTCGTTTTCCCTGTCTGCCGCGCAGCGCACCGTCCGGTTCTAGTGCGGTGAATTTGAAGTTCCTATCAGTTTCGCGGTAACCTCGTCATAGGAACTTCAAATTCTAAACCGCACTAGAATCATATAATTGGCTAGTGCTCCTTTGATTCCGAAGTTCGTAAACGTGGAGCCGCAATGTGATACGAACTTCGGAATCGGAGCACTAGTACCGCCTATTTACTCATGGTGATGGCCGCCTCACGGCCATGAGGCGGCCTTTGGCAAGCGCCGCCGCTCGCTTTCGTCGGCTTGTTCATCCGCCAGAACACCGTCCTCGATCCTGACGATGCGATCGGCGAACGAAACGATGCGGGGATCGTGGGTGACGACGAGCACCGCCCGGTCGCGCTTGTGAGCTGCGTCCACAAGAATGCGCATGATGGCGCGACCGCTGTCGCCGTCGAGCGCCGAAGTCGGCTCGTCGGCGAGAATGACAGAAGGATTGGCGACAAAGGCGCGGGCGATCGCAACCCGTTGCTGTTCGCCGCCGCTTAAAGAGTCGGGCAGCGACTTCGCCTTTTGGTCGAGCCCGACAAGCGCGAGCGCATCGCGCGATTTTCGCGCGGCGTCCCGGCCGTGATGGCCGCGAATATCGAGCGCGAGCTGGACATTTTGCCGGGCCGTCATGGTCGGGAACAGATGATAGGACTGGAATACGAAGCCGATATGGTCGCGGCGGATTCGGGCGAGAGCTTCCTTGTCGGCATCCGAAGTCGCGGTGCCGCAAACGGTCACCCTGCCCGCGCTCGGCGTCAACATGCAGCCGAGGATCAGAAGCAGCGTGGTCTTGCCGCTGCCGGACGGCCCCATCAGGAGCGTCAGCTCGCCCTTGCGCAGAGCGAGGTCGACGCCACGCAACGCCTGCACCTCCCCGGCGCCTTTGCCGAGCGTCTTCCTGATTTCCCTGGCATCGATAATGATGTCGTTCATCGCATGAAAACCGAGGCAGGATCGATACGAACGACGCGGATGATGGCCACGAAGCCCGAGGCCACGCACATGACGACCGTGAGAACGAACAGCGCGGCCATCAGCCACGGCGTGATCACGATCGGAAGCGCGCTTCTTTCGGTCATCCTGACCACCACGTAACCGATCGCACCGGCCATGATGAAGCCGACCACCGCGTTAAACAGTGCCTGATAGATAATGACGCCGTAGATGTAGTTGTTCGACGAGCCCATTGCGCGGAGCGTGGCAAATTCGCTCAGGTGATCCTTGGTCGAGGAATAGAGCGTCTGCGCCACGATCACGGTGCCGACGATCACCCCGAGAATGGCGCCGGCAAACAGCGCCGCGCCGGCGCCAGTGCCGAACAGCCAGAAGGATCGGCTGCGCTTGCGGAATTCGGCCGTGGTGAGCACCTCGACGTCGTTACCGACACGGTCGCGGATCGCCTGCACCGCCTTGGTGCGATCGGCGTCGGGCTTGAGGCGAACGAGCAGATCGCTCGCCTTGCTCGGAAACATGCCGGTATAGAAGCGGGAGTCTTTCTGATCGACGAACACATAGGGCGTGGTGGTGAACGAGCGGATGCCGTCGGTCACCGCAACCACCTTGACCTTGTGACCATGGATCTCCGCGGCATCGCCGAGCTTCTTGATCCCGAGCCGGTCGAAATAGGTGCGGTCGACCGCAACAGCGCCCCATTGCGAGAGCGAGCGGACGTCGCCTTCGACCACGTTCCAGGGCTGTAGCCCTCCGGCCTTCACGTCAGAGCCGACGATGAAGACCGGCGTGACCTCGCCCGAGTCGAGCCGCCAGTCGGAGAAGCCGATCACGAGCGGCACCACGGAGGCGACACCGTCTGCGGCAGCGACCTTCTCGCGCAGCTTGACGTCGAGCTGCGACGGATCCTCAAAGCACTTCGCGCCTTTGGGCAGCACCCAGAGATCGGCATTGGCGTGATCGATCATGGTCGAGACCATGTGACCGAAGCCGAGGAAAAGGCCCATCTGGATCATCACCAGCACCACCGAGAACACGATCCCGATCAGCGTCGCGACCAAGCGCAGCCGGTCGTGAAGGAGGTTGCGCGTGGCAAGCGTCATGACCAGAGACATCTAACCTCATTCCCTCATCGTGTCTGGTCAACGACCACGCCGTCGCGCGGAATGGCCGAATGCCGCAGTGCAGGACCCTTGAATGCAGCCTTCAAGCGCGGCCCGACGATCGCGCTGGCGCCGGCGCTTGTCAGCCAGCTTAGCATCAGCGCGGCCGAGAAGACGATGATCATCTTGAACACGGCGTTCAATGGCGCGCCGACCAGCGCATATCCCAGCCACAGCACGAAGACATAATGCACTAGATAGATGCCGTAGGCGTTCGCCGACAGGCTATCGAGCAGGTGGTCGCGCGCGCGCAACAGCCGCAGCGCGATTCCGAGATAGGCCATCACGCCGGCCGCGCTGGCAAAGGGAAAGGCAGCCGCCGCCGCCAGCCGCTCAACCAGCGGACTCGCGTTCCAGTCCGGCAAGGTCAGCGATGTCAAACCGCCCCAGGCGCACATGCAGATCGTGGCACCCGCAAGCCAGGCGAGCCAGTACCTGGCGATGGGCCCGTCGTTGCGCAACAGGCTGCGTTCGCAGCCATAGGCGCCGATGGCAAAGCCGGCAAAGAAATAAACGAGATAGTGCAAGGGACGACTATATTGGAACGAGATCGGCCCGACATTGCTCCAGGCCCAGGGCGTGAAGATCATCGCCAGCGGAATATAGGCGAGCGCCGAGAATCCGGTCAGGCACGCGACGAAGACGAGCGGTCTCTTGCCTAGCCGACCGGCCCAACGGCTCAAGGCCTCACCCCAGCGAGGCGCGAAGCCATACAGCGCGGAGGCGAGCGCGCTGAGCACGAACAGCTGCCATAGAAACCATTGCGGGCCGGAGGGCCACATCGGAAGCTTGCGCCAGTGCTGCCAGAACGCCGATAGCGACGGGTCGACTGCCGTGAGGCGATACGAGGCATAGTAGGCAAGCGGGCTGAGGATCGCGACCGCCAGCACAAAGGGAAGGCCGATCCGCCACCACCGATCGGCGAGATAGCGAAACGCACCCTTGCGTCCAAGACTTGCCGGCGCAAACAGGCCGGCGAGGAAAAACATCAGGGGCATCAGGCTGATGTCCTGCCAGGCGCAAAAAAGGTCAAAGCCGAACCAGCGCTGCTGATCGATGATCGGGAACGCCACCCAGCGATAGGGTTCGGCATCAAAAGCAAAGGGGTGCGGGGGTTGCGATGCAAGATAAGGCAGCGCCGAATGAAAGGCGACCACGATCAGGATGACCACTGCGCGCAGATTGCTGAACGGCACATTTACATTCGAGTTCATGTCGCGCCACGGGAAATAATTTCAGGTGCTGAAAATCCAACCGCGAGGCCACACTGTTGGTTCCAAGGGCGACTTTCCCGCGACGGCATATCGACAAGCTCGAGACCGAGCGATGACGGGCCTGGGGCGCGGTGAGCACAGCGCTGATGTCCCGGACGCGGGTGCAGCGTGCAACGCCGCTCCGCACAGCCGGGACCTAGTGGAGTGGATTTGACATTCGCTACCCACCTAGCCGCAAACTCGGAAAGCGAATGTCAAATCCTAAACTCCACTAGAAACATATCCTTGCTAGTGGTCCTATGATTCTAACATTCGCAAAGGTGCCCGCTGAGAAGGGATGCGAATGTTAGAATCGGACCACTAGTGTCGTGGATTATGGGCCCCGGATCCGCAAACCACCGCTCCGCCTTCGCTACGCGCTGCGTAGCATCCGGGGAAAGGGGTCCGCGCGCCCCTATTCGTCTTCCGAGTCGTCTTCGTCGTCGACCTTGCCGCGGTGCCTGCGCGAAGACGCGGTCTTGCCGAGCGATCCCGTCACCGCCGGTTCGCGCGAGGCATAGGGGTTGCGTCGCATGACGCGTGCGGCGACTTCCTCGCCGGAGACCGCCGCCGGCTCGCAGATCAGTCGCCTCGAGGCACGGCGCATCAGGTCCACGTGGATGTGGTCGTAATGATAGGCGTTGGAGCCTGGCGCGAGCACGGTGGTGAATTGCTGGCACGCGCCGGCCTCGACGTCGCGCAGAAATCCCTGCTCTTCCGGCAGACCGTGCCAGCCGTCCTTCACCGTGACACGGCGGCCGTCGGCGAATGTGAAGGCGGCGATGTCGAGCGCGTTGCCGAAAGCGTGTTCGGAAATGCGCGCGTTGGGATTGCCGTTCATGCCGCGGCAGGAATAGGCGGAGATTTGCTTGATCTCGACTACGCGGCTACCGAACCAGCGCTGCGCCGCCGGCTGCACGGTGTCGGCGAACCAGCGATCGAGCACCGAGACGATTGGACATGCGAGCGTTGCTGCGGGCTTGACCGCAACGGGACCGGCGACAACGGGCTCCATCGCTCCCGGACCCAACCGCGGCGGCGGCTGATACGAAGGATAAGCCGGGGCGGATGACATCGGCGCCTCGCCACGCTCCGGCAAGGTCGGCGCATAACGGTCGCGCGAGTAGGACGGCGGCGGCGGCGCATACGGCGAAGAAGGCCCGGCCTGCCAGCCCGGCGGCACGCCTTCGCTCGGCAGGCGGATGCCATCCTGATCCGGCGCCACGCTGGGCGCGCGCAGCGAGACCGGACCCGACGGCGCTCCGTATTCGCCCGCGCCGTAGCCCGCTCCGCCGGAGTTGGGCGCAGGATATGGCTGCTGCCGATAATAAGACGATGGGGGCGGCGGTTGAGGCGGCTGGCCGACCGGCCAGCGCGGCTGGTTGCCGATGGAAGCCGGTGGACGAAGATCGTCATCAGCAAAGCCGAACGTCGAGGTGCTTTCGCCGATCGCGGAAACTTTCAACGGAAAATCGGCACCGCAGGCACCGGGCCCTGAAATCGGGCTAATCCGAACGATATCAGGACCTTCCTTGACTGCGCCGGATTTCAGGCAGGCGGCCTCGGCCTCGGCCCGCCACGGCTCGCGTTCCTCGGAAAAAAATCCGCGGCCGCAGCCTGCCAACGATACAAGGACGAAGGAGCCGACGAGAAACCAACAAACTCCGCGCGTCATGCGCGAGAACTTCAACCAATTTATTTAAGGACTCATCAACGTCTTGATTTCACGACTCTTTAACCACGCCGCGGCCGATGCTGCGCCGCGGGGGTGCGGTGCATGGACAGCAGCGCTGACTTTTTCGTCAATGAGTGAGTCGCTAGCTTTTGACGTTAGCGCTGGTTGAGCTTGAGTGACTTCGACGCGACCTTTGGAGCAACCCACCCTTGGAGCATCAAATGGCCCTTCGTCCCTTCGTCAGTCAGCTGAGCGTGGTGACGGCGTACCTCGCATTTGCCTTTGTCGGCGCGATCGTGTTGGGCGTGTTCTGACCTCATCCGGTCATTCGGTTTCGAAAACCGGCGGGTCTTTGACCCGCCGGTTTTTTGCGCCGAGGAGCCGCGTGCAATCGCCGGCCTCCCTGACGCGGACGTTCATGCCGCGTTCAGCCGATACCGGCCTCAATTGTTTAAATACATTTCTTGCTGCATCAGTGGCTCTTTGGGCAGGGCGGATTTCCAAAACATGCATCTTTCAACGACGACCCCGCATCATCGCGGATCCAGCGCGGCACGACGGTGGTCGCGGGTGCTTGCGATACTGTCAGGCGTTGCGCTCGCAGGTCTTGCGCTGGCCGGTCCGGCGCTGGCCTATCCCGCACCGGATGCAACGGATGTCGACATCATACTGCCGTTGGCGAGCGCAATCGGTGCCCAAATCCAACTGGCGCAGGCGCAGCCGCCAGCGCCTTCACCTGCCCCCGCTGCGGCTTCCTCGCAGCCGGCTTCTTCCACCCAGCCCGCCGCATCGGACGAGCCGATCGGCAATGTCGCGACGCTGACAGGCACGGCAAGCGTCATCCGCAACCAGAACACGCTTCCGCTCAAGTTGAAGGATGACATCTACCTCAATGACGTGTTGGTGACATTTACCGATTCCACGCTCGGCGTCACCTTCAACGATGCCACGACCTTCAACCTCACCGCCAGCGCCTCCATCAAGGTCGACGACTTTGTCTATCAGGAGGGCGGCCAGCAGAACTCGGCGCTGTTCGACGTCACCAAGGGCACCGTCGCCTTTGTCGCCTCCGCCGTCGCCAAGACCGGCAACATGAAAATCGCAACGCCGACCGCAACGCTGGGCATTCGCGGCACCACCGGACTTGTCGAGGTGAATGGCGCCGGCGGCGGCGCGCATAACATCAAGCTCTATCCCGATCCGGACGGCCATGTCGGCATCATCGAGGTGACCGATCGCAATGGCGTGCGGCTCGGCACGCTCACACGAGGCGCGAGCGGCTTCACCATCCGCGCCGGCGCCGGCGGCCGCATCACCGCCGCGCCGCTGACGATTTCGCCGCGAGAGGCCGCGCGCGACCAGGGCATCGTGCGCCAGGTGCATGCGGCGCAGAATATCGGCCGCCAGGTCGTGAGCGAACAACGCGCGCTGCGGCGCGCCAACCCGAACCGAAACAACAACCAGCGTAATGCTCCGGCTCGGCCCGGCCAGCAGCGGCAGAACAATCTGCAGCAACGTCCGGGTGGCCCGCAGCAACATGCTTTGCCCAACAACCGCAGCGGCCAACAAGGCCGGCCGGGCGAGCCGAACCGCGCGACGGAGCAAGGGAAGCCGGGTCAACCAAATCGCGCCGGCCAGCCGGGTCAACCCGGTCAGCCGAATCGCGCGACCGGGCAAGTGCGGCCCCAACAACCGCCCGGCGCGCAGCGGCCCAATGCGCCGGCGCTGCGCCAGGGCGGATTGCCGAACCGCCCCGCCGCACCCCGCCGTCCACCGCCGCCACGGAAACCGCCGAAGGAGAAGCGGCGGTAGGATTTCTGGTGCCGCCGTCCTTCGAGACGCATCGCTCACCGCGATGCTCCTTAAGGACGAGGTTGAGAGCAAGACCCTCATGGTGAGGAGCCGCGTCCTTACGCGGCGTCTCGAACCATGAGGCCAATCGTTATCCCATCTTCCGCAATAGCGGCTGCCCGGCCTTGATGCGCACGCCTTCGCGCACGTTGGGGCAGAACTCGAAACGACCCGGCGTCAGCACGATGATGGTCGAGCCGTGCTCGAACCAGCCGAGTTCATCGCCCTTCTTCACCGTCGCGTCACAAGGATAGACGGTGGGCGCTTGAGTTTGTGCATTCAACGTCCGATCGATGCAGTGAAGGCGGAGGCTCGCGACCAGGATGGCCGCAACCGGAACAATCGTCAGCGCTTCGCCCGAGGGGAGACGGGTTTCGATCACCGCGCGCTCGTTCTTGCAGAACAGCTTTTCGACGCGCTTGAGCGCGATCGGATTGACGTTCCAGGTATCGCCACTGATGAAAGTGACGCGTTCGACCCTGAAATCCGCCGGCGCGTGGAAGCGGTGATACATGCTCGAGGTCAGCCGCAAGGTGACGAAGCGGCCGTTGCGGTGGGTTTCGACCAGTTCGGGCATGCCCAGGAGATCGAGCAGCGAATAATTCGCGCCCTTGATCTGGAACAACTCGGTGTCCTCGATCGCGCCATGCGCGCCGATGATCGCATCGCTCGGGCTTGTGACGATTGCAGGGTCAGGATCGAACGGACGCAGGCCATCCTTCAGTTCGCGCGTGAAACAATCGTGCAGGCTCCTGAACTCGGCCTTTTTGGCCTCCGCGAGATCGAGGTCCGAAAACAGCCGCCAGAGCGCAATCGAGGCGGCGCAGACATAGGGATTTTCGATTTTGCTGAACCAGCCCATGAAGCGCGTCACAGCCGCGCGCGGAATCCGGTTGGTCAGGAGGAAGTTAAGATCCTCCTGCTCGCTCACGGCTGCGATCAGGCCTTTGACTGTCATGAATCTGTTAGATCGAGGCGCTAGTGTGGCGATTCAAAAGTCCGCATCATTGATGCCGCGAGTTCGTCATGCGGACTTTGGAATCAAAGCCACACTAGGTAATTTAAGTTGGCTAGTGTCCTATCGATTCCGAAGTTCGTAAGCAAGGAGCCGCAACGTGGTACGAACTTCGGAATCGGGACATTAGCTGCTTCTGGCATGGATTCGTCTCTCCCGATTCTCTCGCTGTCCGCAGCGGTGGTGGCCGCCGCCGCCTTCCCGAAGATCAAGGCGCGGCTGGATTTGTCGCGCGCCAAGCACCACTCGCTGACCGGACATTCGAAGATGTCGCGGCGGGTGGCACGGCTGCTGCCTTTCTATGAATTTTCCGGCGACCAATATTTTGCCGCCGATGGCGCGCCACCGGAAATCGCGAGCCAGCGAAAGGACGCCTTCTTTGCGCTCGCGAAGCTTTACGCCGAACGCTACGCCAAGGGACGGCAGATGACGGCGGAGGCGGCGGACCGGGTCTCCGACCTGCAGTTCACCCGCGCCTATCGCGTGCCGTTCCAGTTCTCTCGTCTGGTGCAGCAGAACCTCGGCACCTCGGCATTCACCGAAAAATCGTCCGGCGTCACCGTCACCGACGTCGATGGCAATTTGTTCTACGACCTCACCGGCTCCTACGGCGTCAACATCTTCGGCAACGACTTCTACAAGGAGTGCATCGTCGAAGGCGAGAAGCGCGCCCGTGCGCTCGGCCCCGTACTCGGCAGCTACCATCCCGTCGTCGCCGAGAATGTGCGGCGCATCTGCGAGATCTCCGGGCTCGACGAAGTCTCGTTCCACATGTCCGGCACTGAAGCCGTGATGCAGGCGGTGCGTCTCGCCCGTTACCACACCAGGCGCACGCATCTGGTTCGCTTCGCCGGCGCCTATCACGGCTGGTGGGGCGACGTGCAGCCCGGTGTGGGCAATCCGCTTCCCGCCCACGAGACCTATACGCTCGCCGACATGTCGGAGAAGACCCTGCATGTCTTGAGAACACGCCGCGACATCGCCTGCGTGCTGGTCAACCCGTTGCAGGCACTGCATCCGAACGCCAACGCACCGGGCGATTCCACGCTGGTCGATTCCTCGCGAACCGCGCATTTCGACCGCGAGGCCTATGCCGCATGGCTGCAGGAACTGCGCAAGGTCTGCGACCAGCGCGGCATCGTCATGGTCTTCGACGAGGTGTTTCTCGGTTTTCGCATCGCGCCCGGCGGCGCGCAGGAGTATTTCGGCGTGCGTGCCGACATGGTGACTTACGGCAAGAGCCTTGCCGGCGGGCTTCCCATCGGCGTCGTCTGCGGCAAGAAGGAGTTGATGCGCCGCTTCCGCGACGATCGTCCCGCCGACATCTGCTTTGCCCGCGGCACCTTCAACGCGCACCCCTATGTCATGACGGCGATGGACGAGTTCCTGTCGCGGCTCGCAAGCCCGAACTTCCGCGGCATCTATCAGGGGCTGGACGAGACCTGGAACGGCCGCGCCGCGCGGCTTAACGCGCGGCTCGCGGGCGAAAACCTTCCCGTGCGTGTCGCCAATTTCTCCTCGGTCTGGACGGCGCAATATACCGAACCCTCCCGCTACAACTGGATGTTCCAGTATTACCTGCGCGCCGAAGGCCTTGCTTTGAGTTGGGTCGGCAGCGGCCGCTTCATCTTCAGCCTGAATTTCACCGACGCCGATTTTGCCGAGGTCGAGCAGCGTTTCGTCACGGCGGCTGAAAAGATGAAGCGCGACGGCTGGTGGTGGCACCCGCCTGAGCTGACCAACAAGGCGATCCGCCGCCAGATCCTCAAAGAGATGCTGAGGAGCCGGTTTCGGCGCTGAAGTCCTCTCTCTTATCCCTCCCCCCGCGAGCATAGCGAGTGGTGGGGAGGCTCGACGCGCGCCGTAGGCTAGCGTCGGGGTGGGGGGAATTGCCGCGAACCCGCGCCCCCCACCCTGATCTCCGCTTCGCGGGGGGAGGGATAAAAGGCAATTCACGATGCACCAAAACATAGATGCCCGGGACATCTAACGCGAAGACGCGCTTCGCGCTTTTGCCCGGGCATGAGAAGTCACTGACATTGAATCGGGTTTCAGGCCTGCTTTTCGACGAGCTCGTTGTGCTCGATGATGTCGAGGCCCGGATCGATCAGTTCGCCGCGCAGCAGGGCGAGCGGCGCCTTGCAATAGAGCTTGAAGTCGTTGAAGGGGTCGGTGAGGATCTTGGTCATCCAGACGAGGCCGGTTTCGACGTCACGGATGAAGAACAGCTGCACGGTGCGGAACAGAAGACCACCGATGCCGACGAACAGCCAGATCCTGGCGACCTGCCGCATGAAATCGGCCGGTGTGACCCACGGATCGGCCAGACCGAACAGCGTCGGATCGAAGTAGAGCACGATCGGCGAGGCCGCCCAAATCGTCATCAGCACTACCTTGCGGCGCAGGTTATAGCCGACCTTGATCGCTTCCTTGTGCTCGTGGGACGCGTCGTTGAGATGATCGTAGTCGCGCGGCTCGAAGAAGAAGTGCCCGGCCTGGCGCGAGGTCATCGAGACCAGCCAGCCGATCAGCGCCGACATCAAGGGATCGAAGAACATCATCGCATAGCCGATCAGGAAACTTGCGGCACTGACGAAGTGCAGGCTCTGATTGATCCGGCTGTGATGGTAGAAGCGATGGTCGTCCCAGCGCTGGATCCGCAACTGCTCCAGGAAATTCTTGATCATGGTCATCCTCAAAAGGGGTGAGTCAAAGGAACGGTACGGGATTTCGATGTCCGGTGTGTGACATCATCAAGATGTCACACACCATCACGCGACGCGGCTGTCGTAAAACCGTGTCTGAGCTTCCGGATCCGCACCAGCGAGAAGTGACCGAGCGGCGGAATCAGACGGCGTTCCGCAAGTTCGACGCTGTTCGCGCCCGAGAGCCAGCGCGCGTAGCGCGACCACGCGAACTCGGCGGTGCGGAAGCCGAGCCGGCGCACCACCGGCTGCAAACCCTGCTCGATGAAGCGGCGCAATCCGTCATCGGCGCTGACCCGGGTCAGGATGATCAGTTCGCCACCCGGTCGCAACACGCGGGCAAACTCATCAAGCGCCACTTCGGGGTTAGGCACCGCGGTGACGACATATTGCGCCATCACGACATCGAAGGAATTGTCGGGGAATTCGAGCTTCTCGGCATCCATCACCGCGAGCCCCTCGACGTTCTTCAATTTCTGCTCGGCAACGCGCTTTCTCGCCTTGTTGAGCATGGCCTCCGAAATGTCGGTGCCGAAGATGCGCACATGCGGCGCATACAACGGCAACGAAATCCCGGTGCCGACGCCGACCTCGAGCACGCGGCCGCCGAGCTTGTTGGTCGCCTGGATCGCGGCATCGCGTCCCTTCGAGAACACGCCGCCGAACACAAGGTCGTAAATCGGAGCCCAGCGGTCATACGCCTGTTCGACCGTCTCGCGGTCGAAGTCGAGCTGAGTGCCGTCGAGTTTGATGCTCTCTGCCATGATGATTTTCTCGTTTTCCTCGTCCAGTACTGATCCCAACCCGCGGATCCAGGCATCGTTGTGGTTAGGTTCGTGAGCCGCCGACCGCATGGCTTTCGCTTGCGATCGTGACGGGCCGCGGTGCGCGGCTCGGCTGCAACGCACTCAAATTAGCGATGAACTGACGCGCGCTGTTTTCCCAGGAGCGCTCCAGCGCAAACTGGCGACAGGTTTCGCGCGACATCGTGAGCGCGCGTAAGCACGCAGCGCGCAGGTCGTTGTCGAGCGCGCCGATCGGATGGCCTGATATCACGTCGATCGGGCCCGTCACCGGAAACGCAGCAACCGGCGCGCCGCAGGCGAGCGCTTCAAGCTGCACGACGCCAAACGTGTCGGTGAGACTCGGAAATACGAAGACGTCGGCTGCGGCGAGATGCGCGGTGAGGTCCGCGCCCTTCTTTTCGCCCAGGAATTTGACATCAGGATATTTTTGCGCGAGCTCGCGGCGCTGTGGCCCGTCGCCAATCACGACTTTCGAGCCGGGCAGATCGAGCGACAGAAACGCCTCGATGTTCTTCTCGATCGCGACGCGCCCCATGGTCATGAAGATCGGGCGCGGCAGATCGAGCGTTGCCGGGTGATCCGGATTGAACAAATCGGTATCGACGCCCCGTCCCCAGAAGGCGAGCTTGCGGAAGCCGCGCGCGGAGAGCTCGTTATAAAGAGAGGGGACCGCGACCATGGTCGTCGCCGCCGCGTTATGGAAATAGCGCAGCACCGCGTAAGGCACCGACGCCGGAACGATCGAGCGAACCGCGATATATTCGGGAAACCGCGTCGTATAGGACGTCGTGAAGGCAAGTCCATGACGGCGGCAATAGGCCCTCGCCGCCCAGCCGACCGGCCCCTCGGTGGCGATATGGATCGCCTCGGGATTCGCTGCCTCGATGCGCCGTGCGATCTCGCACCGGTTGGGCCAGGCGACCTGAAGGCCCGGATAGGTCGGAAGATCCATCGAGGGAAAACCCTCGGGCGTCAGGAACTGAACGTCGCCGCCCAGCGAGCCGGCTGCCCGCCGCAGCGAAGTCAGCGTGCGCACCACGCCGTTGACCTGCGGATGCCAGGCGTCTGTCGCTATCAGGATTCGCATCGGTCAGTGCCCACTTTCCGAAGTTCGTGTTCCGCCTCAGCACCCATCTTTCACGAACTTCGGAAAGCCATGGGCACTGCCAAATTTTCGATTCTAGTGTCGCTTTCCATTTGAAGTCCCCGAACTGGACTCGCCGCTTGCGGAGCGGGGACTTCAAATGGGCGGCACTAGCCTTCCGATTCGGCCTTGCTGATTCCTTGAGGCGCGACGTTGCGTCAGAGATATTTCAGGCGTGTGACGTCATGGAGGTTAACGACTTTGATTTTCGGATCGCTGCCGTTTCCTCGGTTCCTGCTCCCGCACAGCTCTCGTTTTCCCGCTTCTTGACAGCGAGATGAAGCATCTGATGAAGCAACCAAGCCATTCTCGAGTGTCGGGTGATCATCGAAGGCGGTGCCCCCGGCCCTTTCTTCTTTCCGCCCGGTTACAATTCGAACACATTGCCGCCCGGCTTTAAGGGCTTAAGCCTGTCTATGCCGAGCCGCTGCACTGGCGCCGACCTGCCCGCCCCTGTAAAATCCTCCGTTGAATCAGCCTGGGGGGACAATGCGGCTTAAGATCATTCTGCTCGCGATCGCGGTGGTGGCGGGATCGTTTTTTGTCAGCCTGAAGGTGATGGATTGGGTGTCGCCGCGCGGGAGCTTGCGCCCGGCCGCCGTCGCCAACCTGCCGCCGTTGCCGCCCGCTCCCGGCAGTTCGGTGATCCTGGCGCAGGTGACGATTCCCATTACCGCGATCCGCAATGCGGCTGACCGCGGCGCACCACGCAACTTTTCAGGTAAGGCCGAAAATCCGGTCTCGCAGCTTCTGCAAAACGCCGATATCGGCTGGACCGCCTCGCGCGGGCCGATCGGGATCACCGGCGGGCAGGACACGTTGTCGCTGAACACCGCGCTGACCGGAAGACTGAACGTCGCCGGTTCGCTGGCGGCCAAGACAACGGGCGCGGTGGGTGATGCGATCGGCGGACTGCTTGGGACCAATGTCAGCAAGCAGATCGCCAGCATCAACATCAAGAATGTGAATGCCAACGCCGAGATCAAGGGCAATGTGACCGTGACGGCGCGGCCGAAATTCGGCGCCAACTGGCGCATCGAGCCGAACCTGAGCGGCCAGGTCAATCTCGGCGACACCACCATGTCGGTCGCCGGCGCGCGCCTCAACGTTCCTACGGAGATCAAGCCGCTGCTCGACAAGAACGTCGCCGATCAGATCGTAGCCGCGGACAACCGCATCCACAACGACTCCTCGTTCGAGCACAACGCGCGCATTCAGTGGGCCAAGGCGTGCCGCTCGATCCCATTGCAAACGAGCAGCGCCCCGGCGCCGCCGCTGTGGCTTGAATTGCGGCCGACGCGGGCGGTCGCGGTGCAGCCTAACGTGAGCGCGACGGCGGTCACCATGACGGTTGGCATCGAGGCGGAAACCCGCATCACGTCGAAGCAGACCACGCCGCTGTGCCCGTTCCCGGCAAAGCTTTCGGTAGTGCCGCCGACGCAGCCGGCCGTGGCCATCGATATCCCGATCGACATTCCCTTTACCGAAGTCGACAAGATCGTCGAAGCGCAGCTGGTCGGGCGTACCTTCCCCGAGGACGGCTCGGGTTCGGTGAACGTGACCGTGAAGCGCGCCGAGGTTTCCGCTTCGGGCGACCGGCTTTTGATTTCGCTCCTGCTCCACGCCAAGGAGAAAAGCTTCTTCTCGTTGGGCGGCGAGGCGACCGTGCATATCTGGGGCAAGCCGGTGCTCGACAAGGCGAACCAGATCCTGCGGCTCACCGACGTCGAGATGGGGGTTGAATCGGAGGCCGCCTTCGGTCTGCTCGGAGCGGCGGCTCGCGCGGTCATGCCGCATCTGCAAAAGACGCTGGCCGAGAAGACCACGGTGGACTTGAAGCCGTTCCTGGGCGATGCGCAGAAGATGATCGCAAGCGCCATCTCCGATTTGCAGAAGAACGACGACAGCGTGCGGGTGACGACGGCTGTTAGCAGCCTCGCGCTCGCGGACATCGCCTACGATTCCAGGACGCTACGCCTGATTGCCGAGGTCTCCGGCACCATCAATGTCACGGTGGCGGCGCTCCCGGGGCTTTGAGAGCCATCTTTGTATCCCTCCCCAGGCGAGCGCAGCGAGCGGTGGGGGTGGTTCAAAGACCCCCCACCCTGGCCTCGCTCCGCTTCGGCCTTCCCTGCCCACGCGTTCCGCGGGGGAGGGATCAAGAGCGGCCGAATGCGCTACGCGCCCAACCTTCAGCCTTTACGGACAAAGCCGAAGCCCGGTAAAACAGCGGCATAAAACAAGCATCAACACCAAGGGGAGAATGCGACCATGAAATCCTTCACCGCGACGTTGCTGGCCGCTGTCGCTTTTGCCGCATCCTGCGGCGCGGCGAGCGCGCAAATTTCCGACGACGTCGTCAAGATCGGCGTGCTGACCGACATGTCGAGCCTTTATGCGGACGCCACCGGCAAGGGCTCGCTTACCGCCGTGCAGATGGCGGTCGCCGATTACGGCGGCAAGGTGAAGGGCAAGCCGATCGAGGTCGTTTCTGCCGATCACCAGAACAAGCCCGACGTCGGCGTCAGCATTGCCCGCAACTGGTATGACAACGACAAGGTTGACGCGATCTTCGACGTTCCGACTTCTTCCGTCGCGCTGGCAATCTCGCAGCTGACGCGGGAGAAGAACAAGATCCTCATGAATTCAGGCGCCGGCAGTTCCGACCTCACCGGCGTCGCCTGCTCGCCGAACACCGTGCACTATACCTATGACACCTATGCGCTCTCCAACGTCGCCGGCAAGGCGATGGTCAAGCGCGGCGAAGACACCTGGTTCTTCGTCACCGCCGATTATGCCTTCGGCCATGCGCTGGAGCGTGACGCGGCCAACGTCGTCAAGGAAAGCGGCGGCAAGGTGCTCGGTGCCGTCCGTCACCCCCTGAACTCGTCCGACTTCTCCTCCTTCCTGCTGCAGGCGCAGGCCTCCAAGGCCAAGGTGATTGCGCTCGCCAATGCCGGTGGCGACACCACCAACGCACTGAAGCAGGCGGCCGAGTTCGGCATCGTCCAGGGCGGCCAGAAGATGATCGCGCTGTTGCAGGAAATCACCGACACGCACTCGCTCGGCATCAAGGCGACGCAGGGGCTGATCGTCACCGATGCGTTCTACTGGGACATGAACGACGAGACGCGCGCCTTCTCCAAGCGCTTCTACGCAAAGGTCGGCAAAATGCCGACCATGATCCAGGCCGGCCTCTATTCGGCCACCATGCATTACCTCCAAGCGATCGACGCCACCGGCACCGATGAAGCGCAGAAGGTAATGGTCCAGATGCGCGCCACGCCGATCAACGATTTCTTCGCCAAGAACGGCAAGATCCGGATCGACGGCCGCATGGTCCACGACATGTACCTGTTCGAGGTCAAGAAGCCCGAGGAATCGAAGGGCGAATGGGATCTCTACAAGCTGCTCGCCACCGTTCCCGGCGACGAGGCCTTCCGCCCGCTCGACAAGGGCAACTGCCCGCTGGTGAAGAAGGATTGAGCCCTCGTGCTCTCCGCGTCATGGCCGGACTTGACCCCCGGTGATGACGAAAGAGTGTGACCGCGAAACCCATCGCAATCTCAAATCCTCAACAAAAACGCGCCCGGCAAAACCGGGCGCGTTTTTCCACGGACAATTGTGCTCGATCGCCTTTTCGTCAGTCCTCGAATTTGAACGAGACGTTGAGCTTGGCGCGATAGGCTTCGATCTTGCCTTTGGCATCAAGTTGCAGGTCGAGCTTGACGATTTCGGCGACGCGGAGATCTCGCAGAGTTTTGCCGGCCCTTTCGATGGCGGCCGCGGCCGCCTTCTCCCATGATTCCTTGCTGGTACCGACCAGTTCGATGACCTTGTAGACGCTTTCGCTCATATCGTTCTCCCGTTCGGTAATAGGCAGGAGGCAGGTGCTCCTGCCGCCGGCAAGACTAACATCGCGACATCGGCGCTGAAAGGCGCAAAGTCCCGCACAAGCAAAGCGCGCCCGGCAAAAACCGGGCGCGCTGTGTTTTGTGATCGTTGCCGTATCGTTCTGGCCAGCGTCACTCCGAATATTTGAATTCGGGCATCGCCTTCAACTCATCCTTGTTGGCGTTGAAGACGGCGTGATCCGGATACCAGGGGTCCGCCTTGCTCGCAGATGCACCGCTGCCGCTTGCGGAGCCGGTAGTGGTCGGCGGAGCGGCCGGCGGCCGTGCGCCACCCGCACCCGGCTTGCTGGTGCTCGCCGTACCCGTAAAGGTGACCGGTTCGTTGACGAACTTGACCTTGTCGAGCGGAACCGCGACCAGATGCTGGCCGACGCCGAGGAAGCCGCCGACGCCGAGCACGACGGCTTTGATGCTTCCGCCCTTGTCCATCAAGAGATCGTTGATCGAACCGAGGCTCTCATTGTTGTCGTTATAGACCTTGAGGCCGACGACCTTGGACGCGCGCCAATCGCCCTTGAGCGAGGACTTCGAAATCGGCGCTCCGCTCGTTTGATCGGCTTTCGCGGCCGGTGTGGTCGCGGTCGGGGTTTGCGCCGACGCAATCGTCACAAGCAACGCGGTACTGGCCAACGCGGCCGTTAGAGTTTTTGCAAACATTGTTTCCTCCTTCCAAAAAGGTGAGGAGAAAACACCAGTCCTTTGTTGTCGTTCCGCGGTTCCCGTAATTTTCGGCCGGAACATCGGGGAACCACGGCACTCAACGCCAAAATCGCACTCTCGATCGTCAGGACGTTGAGGGCGGCATTGTGCCCCAACGGGGCGGCTCGCAGCGCCGTCCGCTCGACTGCTCCGATCAGGAAAATGATGGCCTCAAACATGCACTCTTCCGGGCCTGGCTGCCCGGCGCCACAAGGTTAAGGGTTTCCTACCCCATCACCGTATGTCAGGATTAACATAAGCTTACCGGGCCAAGCTCCCGCGCCATTCAGTTGTTGCGAGCTTCAAATCGCCGCACTGGCCCGGAAATATCCGGAAACAAAAAAGGTGGTTCTGTCGCCCAAAATCTCGGGCAAAGAATTTGGATGCCTGCTGTGCCGCCAAACATCCTGGTCGTCGAAGACGACCGTGAAACGCGGGCCTTGATTGCGAAATATCTCCGCAACAACGCCTGCAACGTTATCACCGCCAATGACGGGCGCGAAATGGCTCGCGCCATGACCGACCATCGCGTCGATCTCGTGATTCTTGACGTCATGCTGCCCGGCGAAGACGGCTTGAGTCTGTGTCGCAAGATCCGTGGCGACTCGCAAGTGCCTATCATCATGCTGACCGCACGCGGCGAGGACGTCGATCGAATCCTCGGCCTCGAGATGGGCGCCGACGACTATCTGGCCAAACCCTTCAATCCGCGCGAGCTGCTCGCCCGCATCAATGCGGTGCTGCGCAGGCTGGCCGCCGCGCAAACCGCGAGCGCCGTGATGGGCGCAACCGCGCTGACCTTCCAGGGCTGGCGGATCGATTTCCGCCTGCGCGAATTGCGCAATCCGGCGGGCGCGCGCGTGGCGATGACATCGGCCGAGTTCGACCTGCTGCGCGCGTTTTGCGAGCGGCCGGGACGCGTGCTCTCGCGCGACAGCCTGCTCGATCTGACCCAAGGCCGCAGCGCCGGTTCGTTCGAACGCTCGATCGATGTGCTGGTGAGCCGGATCCGCCGCAAGATCGAAACCGATCCGCAGGATTCCAGCATGATCAAGACCGTCCGCTCGGGCGGCTATCTGTTCACGCCGGCGGTGGAGGCGGCTACAGCCCCCCTCGATGCCGTCAAATGAAACTGGCCGACTTCCTGAACTTGCGGACCATCGGCGGTCAGATCACCGCGCTGGTGATCGCATCGATCCTCGCGATCCACGCGATCCTGACTTGCCTCTTCCTGCTCAACCGGCCGGACCAGCCGAATCCGACCATCGACCGCGGCCATGCCCAGTTTGCCGCCGCCGTCATGCTGCTCGGCGCTTCAGCTCCCGCCGAACGCCAGCGGCTGGCCGCTGATCTCGCCCGCGCCTTTCCCAAGCTCGATGTCCAGCTGCTGCCGCCGGGCCCGATTCCCGAAGCGAGCGCCGTCGAGGGCCTCGACCTGCGCAGCCTGCACCGGCGGCTCGACAGCACTTATCGCATCTTCGCGGTCGCCGATGGTCAAAGCCGCCAAAGGGTCGGCGTTGCACTTCCGGATGGCGCCATGATTTCGGCGCGAGTCCTGCCCGACCGGCTGCGGCCGTACTGGATCGGCTCGTGGATGGTGACGCTGCTGTTTGTGATCGTCAGCGTCAGCCTTCTCAGCCTGTGGGCCGCGCGCGCACTGACGGCGCCGCTATCGGCCTTTGCCAAGGCGGCCGAGAACTTCAGCGTCAACGGCGCCGCCGCTCCCCTGCCCGAGCGCGGACCGGAAGAAATCCGCTTCGTCGCCAAGGCGCTCAACCGGATGGGAGAGCGCATCAGTACCCTGATCGACGACCGCACCAAGATGCTGGCTGCGATCAGCCACGATCTGCGCACGCCGATCACGCGGATGCGGCTCAGGGCAGAGTTCATCGACGACGAGATGCATCGTCACCGCATGATGAGCGATCTCGACCAGATGCGCGCGATGCTGGAATCGGTGCTGTCGTTCCTGCGCAACGACCGCAAGCTCGAAGCCATGACGCTTGCCGACATCGCCTCCACCTTGCAGCTCGTCGCCGACCAGTTCGCCGACTTCGGCCACAAGGTCACCTATCAGGGCCCGGAACATGCGATGGCAACGGTGCGGCCGGACGACCTCACCCGCAGCGTCACCAATCTCGTCGAAAATTCCGTCCGGCACGGCGCGCTCGTCACCATCCGCCTTTCGATCTCGGCCGACGCCGCGACCATCGAGGTCGAGGACGACGGGCCCGGCATTTCGGACGCGCGCAAGGAAGTGATGCTGGAGCCGTTCGTGCGCGGCGACGATGCGCGCAACATGGACGAGACCACGGGCTTCGGGCTTGGGCTATCGATCGCCCGCGCCATCGTGCTGGCGCATGGCGGCAAGCTCTCGCTGCACGACCGCCAGCCGAACGGGCTGATCGTGCGCATCGAACTGCCAATACGGCAGCGTTCCGGTTCTGACATTCGTGCCCCTGTTGAGGCGAGCACTTCCACGAATGTCAGAACCAAAGGAACGCTGCAAAATAAAATTATCTAGTGCCGTTCTAGCAGCAGAGTAAAGTCGCGTTACGCCGCCATCGCTTCGTTGTCAGCCTCTTCGGAATCGAAATAGGCAACCGACTCGAAGCGATAATCGCAGGCCATGCAGCGCCAGAGATAGAAGGTGCGGCCGGGCTCAGTCTCGACCCATTCGGGCAGAGCGATCAGCCTGCCGCACTGGGCGCATGGATTTTCCCGGGGCAACGAACGGAATCTGGTTCCGGCCATGGCGCATCTCTCCCGTTTTTTATTTGGTTGTTGAAGCTAATCAGACAGGATTGCTGTCGGATATCGACTCTTCCGACGATGTTAGATGAACGAGTAATGGGGCAATTCAACGGCAGAGTCACCGCGACGCGTCGCCGCGATGAATCAAATTTTCCGTTTATTCGTGATGTCGTGCGCCAGGTTACTTCGCGCCCGCCGCAATCGCGGGTTCCACGAGCGGTTCCATCGTATGCAATGCGTCAGCCTTGCGGACATGGATCGTGGCGATGTCGTCGCTATAGACCTTCTGCCAGCCATCCATGTGATCGAGCAGCTTGGTCGCCGCACTTCGCGTACGCATCAGCGTCACCTGGATGTCATATTCCTTCAGCAGGCGGAACAAATTCTCCGGCTCCATCAGGCCGGACGCGTTGTTGTGATCGACAAAGAATTTCTCGCCATAGAGCTCGGTGCGGCCGTCGATGAAAGGCGCAACCCCGCTGGCGATCAGATAGCCGCCGAAGTCGTAGTCGTTGAAGACCCGCTCGAGTTTGAGCTTCTTCAATTCGGTGACGGCCTGCACCGGCGAGTTGCCGGTATACGGTGCAAAGCGATGGATCGAAGCGAAGCCCAGCGTGCCGCCCGCGAGCACGACGGCAAGGGCTGCGACGATGGTGCCACGAAGCGGCTTCCATGGAAGCGAGGATGCCGCTTGCGCGCCGTCGAGCTGGCGGGCAAGCGGATTTGCCAGCACGAGCGGCGACAGGAGCGCGAGAAGTTCCGCTGCTCGCCCCTGCGACAGCGCCATGTGAAGGAGCCCGAGCAGGATCACGATGCGCATCGGCGGCAGGGTGATGCCGCGGTAGAGCGCAAGAGCGACGCCGCCGAGCAAACAGATTTCCAGCGGATGCACCGTGGTGAAATCGGCGGCGCGCCATTCGGTGATCAGCGGCAACGCGCTGCCTAGCGCCAGAATCTTCCGCGACGCCAGCAGCGAATCCCAGCCATAGGGCGTGCAACAACTCGCGGCAATGGCCAGCGCGGCAAAGACCGCCCACCGCATCGCGAGCGATACCCGATTGCCGGGCGGCGCCTGGATCAGGCAATCGAGCGCGATCGGCGCAACCATCATCAAGCCAAACACGAAGCCACCATGAAGGTTCGCCCACAGCACCATCAGCGGCAGCAGCATGAACGACGGCGCCTCGCGCCGGTCGGCGGCTGCGATCAACTCACCGATCCAGACAACCATGATCGGCAGCGCTAGCACGTGCGGCCGAGCCAGCAGATGTGGCGCCGTCAACGCCAGCGCCACGGCGACAAAGACCACCGCGGCGCTGTCGCTCAGGTTTCGGACGAGATATCGCGCCAGCAGCGCGAACGTTGCGGCACTTCCGAGAGCCGCCAGCGCCACCGGTCCGGTCCAGCCGAACCAGGCATAGACCTTGGCGTAGAGAACCTGCGCCAGCCATTGCGTCGAGATCCAGGGCTGACCGCGCATGGTGAAAGAGTAGACGTCGGTGTGTGGCACCGCGTGATGGTCGAGGATCCATTTCCCGACGGTAATCTGCCATTGCGTATCGGGATCGAGCAGCAGGCGATCGCCGCTGACGACGACGAGCATTGCGTAGATCGCGACACCGATCCACAGCGGCAGCGAGCCGCGCAGGGCTTTGCTGTCGGGCACAGCGTCGGCGGTAGCCAGGGTCATGGGAGACTTCCGCAATTCCTTCGGGTTTTCAGGCCCGATCGAAGCACATCAGGGCATAATTCCGGGTAAACCCGCGGCTCGGGATTTGCCGAACAAGGCCGGGTTTTCGCCATATCCATGGCGAATAAAGGCGCGCGTTGTCGCGCTTTCCACCGGTTCGGCCCCGCCCGGAGGCCACTTCATGAAGCGTCTGTTAACCCTCGCCTCGCTTGCGCTTGCAGCGGCCCTGCTGTTCCCGGAAGCAGCGCTCGCCCAGCGCAGCCAATATGACGAAATGGTCGCCAGGCACGCGCAGGCCAATGGCGTGCCGGTCGAGCTGGTCCACCGGGTCATCCTGCGCGAAAGCCGCTATAATGCGTCCCTGGTCGGACGCGGCGGCACGATCGGCTTGATGCAGATCAAGCTCGCGACCGCGCGCGGCCTTGGCTACACCGGGACCGCCGAGGGCCTGCGCGATCCCGACACCAACCTCACCTACGCCGTGAAATATCTCGCCGGCGCCTATCGCGCCGCAGGCGGCAATCACAACCGCGCCGTCGCGTACTATGCGGGCGGCTACTACTACGCCGCCAAACGTCAGCGAATGGCGCATGCCAGACATCCCGAACCGCTGGTGATCACGCCGGTAGCTGCGCAGGATAGGCTCGTGTCCCGGACGCGGCGCGGCGCGAAGTGACGCGCTGCTGATCCGGGACCCAAGCGCTTCCAATTAATGTGGACCCGGGATCAGCGGTGCGCCGCTGACGCGCTGCACCGCGTCCGGGGCACGGTGGCAGGTTCCAAAAGCCGTGCATCACGTCCTCCGATTGGAGCAAACCGGCCGAGGCCGCGTTGACACGCCGCATCAGGGGATTAAATTAGAGCTGTTCCGAGGGGAGCTCCGACGAGGAGCTGAGAGACCGCACCCTCTGGTTCCAGAATGATCCAAAGGACGCTGTCCGAAGGATCATGTCGTTGGGATCAAGAGACCGCGGTGACCCTTTGAACCTGATCCGGGTCATGCCGGCGAAGGGACAGGGATGTATCAGAGTTCGACTAGTCCGAGGGGACAATCCCCGATTTCTATCATCGGTGCAGGCGTCGCAGGCGCCTGGCATGCTTTGCTGCTTGCGCAGTCCGGCCGCGCGGTCACGCTGCACGAGCGCAGTGACGCCACGATGACGCAGTCCACCAGTTACTGGGCCGGCGGCATGCTCGCCCCCTGGTGCGAGGCGGAATCGACCGAGCCCGTGATCGTCCGGCTCGGCCTTCGCTCCCTCACGCTCTGGCGGGATTATTTTCCCGATACCCCGTTCAACGGCTCGCTGGTGGTGGCGCACGCGCGCGACCGGGCTGACTTCGAGCGCTTTGCGCGGCTGACATCGGGATATCGGCGGCTGGACGCGCAAGGCGTCAGCGAGATCGAACCTTCGCTCGACGGGCGCTTTCGCGAAGGCCTGTTCTATCCGGACGAGGGCCATGTCGAGCCGCGCAAGATCCTGGGCGAACTGCACGCGCGCATTCGCGCGCTCGGCGGCAGCATCGAATTCAACAGCGCGGTCGAGCCGGACCAACTCGACGGCACCGTGATCGATTGCCGCGGGCTTGCGGCGCGCCAGGCGCAGGGCGAGCTTCGCGGCGTCAAGGGCGAACTCATCCTGATCGAGAGCGACGAGGTGGAACTGTCGCGTCCGGTGCGGCTGGTCCATCCGCGATTTCCCCTCTACATCATCCCGCGCGGCGGCGGCCGTTTCATGCTGGGCGCGACTTCGCTCGAGACCGAAAGTGCCGGCGTCAGTGTCCGCTCCGCGCTCGAGCTTCTCGGCGCGGCCTATGCCGTCCATCCCGCCTTCGCCGAAGCGCGCATCCTCGAATTCGGCTCGGGCCTTCGCCCGGCCTTTCCGGACAACCTGCCGCGCATTGCGATCAAGAACGGGAAGATCGCGGTGAACGGGCTTTATCGCCACGGCTTTCTTTTGGCGCCGGCGCTCGCCGAACTGACGCTCGGTTATGTCGAGCGCGGCACCATCGACAACGAGGTAATGCAATGCGCGTGATCATCAACGGCGAAGAGCGCGAGATTCCCTCGATGAGCGTCGCTGCGCTGCTTGGCGAACTCGATTACGAGGGCACGCATTTCGCGGTCGCGGTGAACTACGACGTGCTGCCGAGAAGCCGCTGGGCGGAGACGCATCTGAAAGCCGGCGACGAGATCGAAATCATCACGCCGCGGCAGGGAGGGTGAGGATGAGCAACCTGCAAACTCCGCTGTCATCGCCCGACTTGATCGGGCGATCCAGTACGCCGCGACCTCTCGGCTTCGCCTCTGCTGCTCTGGAATACTGGATCCCCGCTTTCGCGGGGATGACGACCTGTGGACTGGAATACTGATATGCCACTAACTTTCTACGGCAAAACCTTCGCTTCCCGTCTCTTGATCGGCACGGCGCTCTATCCGTCGCCCACGATCATGCAGAGTGCGATCCGCGCCTCGGCTGCCGAAATCGTCACCGTGTCGCTGCGGCGCGAGGCCGCCGGTGGCAAGACCGGCGACGCCTTCTGGAATCTGATCCGCGAGCTCGACGTGACGGTGCTGCCGAACACCGCCGGCTGCCGCAGCGTGCGCGAAGCCGTGACGACCGCAAAACTCGCCCGCGAATTGTTCGGCACGAGCTGGATCAAGCTGGAAGTGATCGCGGACAACGATACCCTGCAGCCTGACGTGGTCGGCCTCGTCGAGGCGGCCTCCATCCTGATCAAGGATGGCTTTGAGGTGTTCCCCTATTGCACCGAGGATTTGTCGGTGGCGATGCGGCTGGTCGACGCCGGCTGCAAGGTGGTGATGCCCTGGGCGGCGCCGATCGGCTCGGCGCGCGGCATCATCAATCCCGATGCGCTGAAACTCCTGCGCGACCGCCTGCCTGACGTGTCGCTCGTGGTCGACGCGGGCCTGGGCGCGCCGAGCCATGCCGCCCGCGCGCTCGAGCTTGGTTACGACGCCGTGCTGCTCAACACCGCCATCGCCAGGGCCGCCGATCCCGTCGCGATGGCAAAAGCGTTCCGCGCCGGCGTCGAAGCCGGGCGCACGGCCTTTGAAGCCGGATTAATGGAAGCGCGCGACTTCGCCTCCCCTTCAACCCCCGTCGTTGGGACCCCGTTCTGGCATGCCGTATCCTGATCGCTTTTATCCTGTGGTCGATAGCGTCGCCTGGGTCGCGCGGCTTGCGCTGCTTGGCGTCGGCACGATTCAGCTGCGCGCCAAGAATCTGAACGACGCCGACGCGTTGCAGACGGTGAAGGACGCACTCGAGGTCATTCACGGCACCGACGCCAGGCTCGTGGTCAACGACTACTGGCGCGCGGCGATCGAAGCCGGCGCAAAGCATCTGCATCTTGGCCAGGAAGATCTGGCGGACGCCGATGTGGCGGCGATCAGGGGCGCGGGCCTCACACTGGGCATCTCGACCCACGACGATGGGGAACTGGCGAACGCGCTTGCGGCCAAGCCCGACTATGTCGCGCTCGGCCCGATCTTTCCGACCACGCTGAAATCGATGCGCTTTGCGCCGCAGGGAATCCCAAAGATCGCCGAATGGAAGAAGCGCGTCGGCGAGGTTCCGCTCGTCGCGATCGGCGGCATCAAGCTCGAACACGCGAGCGAGATCTACGCCGCCGGCGCGGACTCGATCGCGGTCGTTTCCGACGTCACCCAGAACGCCGACCCGGACAAGCGCGTGCGCGCCTGGCTCGGGCTGAAGGAGGCCGCGTGAAATGAATACCGATCCCACACCAACCGTCATTCCGGGATGGTGCGTAGCACCAGACCCGGAATCTCGAGATTCCGGGTCTGGTCCTTCGGACCATCCCGGAATGACGACAAGTAAGGAGGACCACATGAACATCCGCTCCAATCCCGACACGACCCTTCCCGCCGTGACCACGGGCCCGTTGCCCTCCTCGCGCAAGATCTTCTCCACGCCCGATGCGGCGAGCGATCTGCGCGTACCCTTGCGCGAGATCATTCTCTCCGAAGGTGCGGGCGAGCCAAACCTGCCCGTCTATGACACCTCCGGTCCCTATACCGACCCCAGCGTCGTGATCGACGTCAACAAAGGCCTGGCCCGCGCTCGCACCGCCTGGGTTAAGGAGCGCGGCGGCGTCGAGGAATATCAGGGGCGCAGCATCAAGCCGGAAGACAACGGTAATGTCGGCACCGCGCACGCCGCCAAGGCCTTCACCGCGCATCACCAGCCGCTGCGCGGCCTCGATGCTTCCGTTCCCTCCCCCCGCGATCTTAGCTCCCCTCCCCCTTGTGGGGAGGGGTCGGGGGTGGGGGTGGTCGCAAGCGCTGCTGTTCAAGGTTACCCCCCTCCCCAACCCTCCCCCACAAGGGGGGAGGGAGTTGGAGAGACGGGAGGGGAACAGAGAGGCCTCGCATGGTCGCGCGGACCTGGCCATCCGCCAATGGTAACGCAGCTTGAATTCGCCCGCGCCGGGATCATCACCAAGGAAATGATCTACGTGGCGACGCGCGAAAACCTCGGCCGCAAGCAACAGCTCGAGCGCGCGGAAGCAGCTCTAGCCGACGGCGAAAGCTTTGGCGCCGCGGTGGCGGCCTTCATCACGCCGGAGTTCGTGCGCTCCGAGATCGCGCGTGGTCGCGCGATTATCCCCTCCAACATCAACCACGGCGAACTCGAGCCGATGATCATCGGCCGCAACTTCCTGACCAAGATCAACGCCAATATCGGCAACTCGGCGGTGACCTCGTCGGTGGAAGAGGAAGTCGACAAGATGGTGTGGGCGATCCGCTGGGGCGCCGACACCGTGATGGACCTCTCGACCGGGCGCAACATCCACACCACGCGCGAATGGATCCTGCGCAATTCGCCGGTGCCGATCGGCACGGTGCCGATCTATCAGGCGCTGGAGAAGTGCGACGGAGATCCCGTCAAGCTGACATGGGAGCTCTACAAGGACACGCTGATCGAACAATGCGAACAGGGCGTCGACTACTTCACGATCCATGCCGGCGTGCGCCTGCCCTACATCCACCTTACGGCCAACCGCGTCACCGGCATCGTCTCGCGCGGCGGCTCGATCATGGCGAAGTGGTGCCTGGCGCATCACAAGGAGAGCTTCCTGTACACCCATTTCGACGAGATCTGCGACCTGATGCGCAAATACGATGTGTCGTTCTCATTGGGCGACGGATTGCGTCCGGGCTCGATTGCGGACGCCAACGACCGCGCGCAATTCGCCGAACTGGAAACGCTCGGCGAACTCACCAAGATTGCGTGGGACAAGGGCTGCCAGGTCATGATCGAAGGCCCCGGCCATGTGCCGATGCACAAGATCAAGATCAACATGGACAAGCAGCTCAAGGAATGCGGCGAGGCGCCGTTCTACACGCTTGGCCCGCTGACCACCGACATCGCGCCGGGCTACGACCACATCACCTCGGGCATCGGCGCTGCCATGATTGGCTGGTTCGGCTGCGCGATGCTGTGTTACGTGACGCCGAAGGAACATCTGGGCCTCCCCGACCGCAACGACGTCAAGACCGGCGTGATCACCTACAAGATCTCGGCGCACGCCTCCGACCTTGCGAAGGGCCACCCGGCGGCACAACTGCGCGACGATGCGCTGTCACGCGCGCGCTTCGACTTCCGCTGGGAGGACCAGTTCAACCTCGGCCTTGATCCCGAAACGGCGTGCAAATTCCACGACGAAACGCTGCCGAAGGAAGCGCACAAGGTGGCGCATTTCTGCTCGATGTGCGGCCCAAAGTTCTGCTCGATGAAGATCACGCAGGACGTGCGCGACTATGCGGCGACGCTCAATGATCCGGCTGGCATTGGCCAGCCTCATCCTGAGGAGGCGCGCAGCGCCGTCTCGAAGGATGAAGCGGAGAAAGGCATGGCGCAGATGAGCGCCAAGTTCAAGGAGATGGGCGCCAACGTCTATCTCGATGCGGACAAGGTGAAGGACAGCAACAAGGTGTTGTGAGCTTTCCTCGCCTACCGAGCGAACCTGAGAAGTCTATCAAAAATAAAGGGGCGGGCGAGGCGCGCCGACCCATGAGAAGTCCTCAACGGGGCGAAATCCTCAAGGGTCGGGGCGAGGGTTGGATGGACAGGACCCGCCTGCCTCACAGCGCGGCTGGGGTCCAATCATTGCTCCCGGAGGATGTGAAATCTGGAATCGGAAAATATTCCTGTGGGAAATGCAAGTTGTTTCATGCATTTACGTCAAGTCGCTCGATCATTGAGCGGAGAAACTGGGGATAGACGCGCCCATCGGTTGTAAAAGCCCTCCTTGGCCGCCAATACGTGGCGTGCTGCGAGGATCGATGAACATGAAAGGACTCATACTGGCGCTGATCATGGCGCTTGGCCTCGGACGAGCGCTTCATGTCGCTTACGCCTGCAAAAAGGGAGCCGGAGCGCACACGCAATGAGCGATCTGCGACCTTATCGGGATCGACCTGCTACGCAGCTGACTGCCGGAGCGCGCTTCATAAGGGGCTTCACTCGGATTGGCGCAGTCGTTGCCGTGCTGGTGGCGCTGACAGGCGGGACGATCACCATCTTCGTCGCCAAAGAGCTGTACAACGATGCGACTCGTTCTCATGAGAGCGCGCAGTGCGTCGCGCGGCTCGCGCGCGCCGGCTACACATTCAGAACAAAGTCCTACAGTGATGCACTCGATTATGACGTCGGCGGCTGCGTCGAAGACGGCCTCTATCGCAAATCGGTTCGCGAAGTGATCGCGCTTGCCGATGCGCCAGACCCGGTGTTTGTCACGAGCAACGGCGCTGAAGCGCTCGGTTACGGCATGATCGTTACTGGCATCTGCGCCGTCGTCGCCTATCTGGCCTCCTGGCTGATCGGCTGGATGTTCGCCGGCTTCACGAAAGACGCATAATCATGGAATACAACTTGGACCATCGGGTCGTTCTTAGTACCGAGCGCGAACACAAGAGTTTGTATTCGTGGTCCATCAAGGAGTTTGATGCACACGGAAAACAAATCGGCCATGACCAGATTCCATGGGACTGGTCTGTGGCATTCGAAGTTCTAGAATTGAGCACGTCGTATACGCTTGAGATGAAGAAAGATGATGGGGCACATGACACCGACGCCCCTCTGTCGAGCGAGGTGCGGGAATATCTCTATGGAAGATTGCGCCCTTCTGTGGAGCGCCGAGAGGCGGGCTTCTACTCTATGTTCGGGACTCGGCGACGAATAGATCGGTTTAGCTTCTTTATCTACAAAGCGAAGGACGACAAAAACGAATATTGTCAGTTGTCAGGTAGCGCAAGTTATACGGCTGAGTGGGATTTCGAAGACGTAACCGAGCCGGATTGGATTCAGCTATCGATCGTTGTCTCACCGGAGCGGTTCGAACAACTAATGAATTTGGTGAAGTTGCCCGCGGCGACGGGAGCAACAATTCGCTTGCGCGGTGTTGACGGCTTTTATTCGGAGTGGTCGCCGTCGATAAGAACGGAAAGCATTAAGGTGCTGGCCAGTGTGCAAGATCAGCAGCTCATGAATTCAGAAAATTTAGACTTGGTCCCTCCCGTATTGGGCAATGTTCAGGAATTCGAGCTCTCCTTAAGAAAGCAACATCCTCTGATACGTTCACTGAAACCGAAAGATGGCGAAGACTGAGATGGCGGTTCGAGCGCCCGCTCCGCTGGTTGGTTTTCTCGACGTTGCCGCCCCCAAGTCGCGCGAGGTGATCAACGTACCCGGCGGCCTCCGCAATGCGTTCGAAGAAGCTACAGCAGGCCGCGTTCACAACAGCTTTCTTTGCGCGGGCGCGATGGGCTTTCTGATCAACAACGGCGGTATGCCGACCACTCCGGTTTTTTTGAGCAAGCCGTCATCGAATGTCTCCAGCGCCTGAACTTTCGCCTCAAGCGCGGTCGCGACGTGAATGGCGTCTTTGGGGCGTATTCCGTGGTCCCAAACTAGTTCTTGAGCGCTCTCTGAGACAACGCGAGTGACGTTGCGGAGTCTCATGCAGGATCGGCGAAAGAATCTGCGAACGATTTCGGCCTTGTCCTTCGGAATCGGAGGTGCGTTTCGCATCCAAAGTACTTCAGCGATTGTAAGCGTCGACGTCACGATGAGCACTTCGCCCGCATCCGCGCGCATCAGGGTGCCCTCGCACAGCTGCGCCTTACCGGCCTCTGACTGGAGCCATCCGAGAAACGCGTCGCTATCCCAATAAATCAATTCAACTGGCAAATCAGTTACGGAGAATGCCTCTCACGTCCCCTGCTGTTGGTAGTTCGCTGTCATCGGGCAGGCTGATTACGCTAACCGCTTCGATGCTGATAGGCATCCCGTTCTTCCGATAATGGATCACGCCGGAGACTTCGACGCGCTTTCGAAACTTATCGAAGACCTCGGCGAGCAGGTTCTCGGGAAAAAAGCAGCGAACCTTCTGCTTTAGCATTGCATCGCGGATTTGGAATTGTAGAGAGCCGCTACTGCCCTCGGTTATCGTTTCCAATCGACCTTCGATTGTCCCGTAGTCGTTGTAGTCAGCCCTAAAATCCTCCCGGATGACGCTCGCAATTCTTGGGTCTAGCTCGACCGGCTTTTTGCGGACCCAAAGGCGGACCGGAATCATGTGACCTCGTGTGCCTTCGGATATTTCCGCCAAGGTCCGCAAGTGCTTCACCGCTGCTTCAGGTAGGCCGGAGTCGTCAATATCGCCTTCCGCGATGCGCCTAATGCCCTTCTCAGCACGCGCGTAGACCGCGTTCACGACTTCAATAGGAGTTACCGGCATTGGGTCAACGCCGAGTAATGTGCTGCCCTCGCGCACCCGTACGACCCATCGCGCGGGCTCCCCCTCTGGAGCAAAGCTCGCGCTCAATTCCTGTATATATCCGAAGAACGCACGGGCAGCCGTCATGAAGCGCTCAGGAGATAGATCGGCGCCGATCTCCAGCGTGAGTTCACTAGGTATCTGGTCGGCAATAGCCATCAACCAATCCGTTGTTAGCTCCCAAAAACAACAACGCGCATTATCCGACGGAGGCGTCAATCATACGTTACGCTCATCATCGTCGGCAAGGGACGGAGGCAGGTACCAACTCCCGTTTCTTTCGTAATTTCAATGCGATAAATAAAGGGTCTTTCTCCCGCAAAGGAGAGAACGGCAAAAAACCGGCCTTGGCGATATGCCGACCGGGCTGCTCACATTTGAAAAGTTTTCAAATCCGCGTTGATCACGCCGCGACCGGCAGCTCCGCCCGGTCGACGGCCCCTACCGCCGGCCTTCCGATGATCCGCCGCAGTTCGGCAGCCAAGCCATCCAGCACCGCGCGCTTTTCCTTCATCCGCTTGCTGTGATTGTACACCTTGCCGGTGACGGTCGGCACGATCTGCTCTGACTTGCTCGCGGTGTGATCGAGGCACTTCGCGATCCACGTTGGCATCGAGGTCACGCAGCTCGGGATTCTCTGGCGCGTACCTGGGGATGCACCCCGGAATGACGGTTGCTGATTTGCGCGTCTGTCCAGCCCTCGCGCGAAAAATATTTCGCTTAACCCGTCGGGCAAATCAGCGATACCAGCTCGCCCCGTCTCACCCGATGAGAGGGGCGGCTCGCGATCGTCACGAACGTGGGTGAGATGCGGTGGACGCGGACCTCGCCAACAGACGAACGGCGCGGGCTCGCGGACGGCGAAGTCGTGTGGTCCTGACGCCCCGACGCTGGCGTCAACTTGGTGACGATGCTCGGCATCGTGACTTAGGATGGTGGCAAGAAAGCCCGGCTCACCAGGGAGATCACGAAGGAAACCGTTAAAACCATTGCGCAGGGAGTGCCGGATCGTTCCGGTGGACCTGTGGTGACTAACTCGTGTGCTTTCTATCCTTGCGCACGAGGCTGCGGGTGCGCCTGACGCACCGGCATTCCCTGCGCCCTCTCTATCCGGGGCGAAATGTTTGTGCATCACCCGCGCGCAACTCGCGCCGCGGGAATGCGGCCTGACGCCCCAGTGTCCCGCGGCACTGAAAGGAACGTCAGTGTCGCTACACCAGGCTGTCTGACACGTGAATCCGGGAGACCCCCGAGATGCATCGCTATCAGCGATACGCCTCTGGATGAGGGCTGAGTGACGTCTGTCAAGCGGTCCGCCGGCGCCGCGATGTGTGCCGGAGCAGCACACAGGATGGGTTGAGCGTTTGCGAAACCCATCGTCTCAGCCGCTGCCGTGATGGGTATCGCTGCGCTCCACCCATCCTACGCACTGCAGAACACCTGCCTCTCACCGCGCCGGAAATACCGTAACCGTCAGCACACAGACGCGCTCGAATTTGGTCCCGTCGCCGAGCGAGAATGTCTGCACGATCGGCGATGCGCCGCCGTACACGTCAGCGCCGTCGCGGCGCGCCAGTCGTTTGAGTTCGAAGGAGGAAATGCCAAAGCTCTTTCCGGCGGTGGGACCGGCTGTAAAGGTGCCGCTTGCGGCGCCGGCGCGGAACATGGCGCCGTTGTCTTGCGATTCGCTGACCGAGGCACTGAATGTGCTGTTGTAGGCGTGCGCTGCCGGCGCATGCATGCGGGGTCCGACCCCGAAAGAAGCAGTATCGACGAATTGACCGACCTCGCTGGCCGCACCGTGATCGTCCACGCTGCCGTTGCTTGCGAATGTCATCGTCCACGCAACACCGGTGTAGACCGGTTCCAGCCTGGCATTGAAGCCCTGCGGCGAGGCCAGGCATGTTCCCGAAGCGCTATAGGTGAAAGCCGAAGCCGTGGACTTCGTGTCGGCAGGCTCCGCCAGCGCCGATGTTGCAAGCGCTGCAAGCAGGCAGGAGACGAATACGGCTCTCATCCCGCACCTCCTTTTGTTGCCTTGCCTGAAATGGCGCACGATTCATATTCTCAAATGAGCGGAAAGCCAATTCGCCTTTGGCGGCGAGACGATGTCTCGCCGCCTCTCGTCGCCTCCTTTGGTGCCGCCGGCGAAGGCCTCGGGCGTGATGACCCGCAACATGAGCGATCCAGGCGCGGGCAAGCCGCCGGCAATCACGCGCTTGCTACTGGCGCCGATAGAGCTTTTGCCGCAGGACTGCCCCGTTCAGCGCCCTCGTGCGGTCGACATTGGCCACCTTGCGGTGCCTGGGGATCCATCATTTGGGGAGACTTTTCATGCGTCGCGTTACTGCCCTCTGTGCTGCTGCCGCCATCGTTGCCTCGACCGCTGCCATCGCCCGTCCGATGCATCAGGAGCAGTCCGGCTACTATGTGATCCGCTGGGACGACACCGGCGTCTGCCAGATCTGGAACACCAACCTGACCCAGAAGCCGTGGCAGCTGTTCTCGCAGTACAAGGTCGTCAGCAAGACCGTGCCGACCTTTGCGGCCGCGGCGACCATCCAGGAAGACATGCGGATGACCCGTCACTGCACGCTGTGAGCGTGGGTTGAGAGTGCCTCAGGTTGAGGCAGAGTGGCATCGAAGGCCGAGCGATTGCCCGGCCTTCTTGTTTGATGGCAGTATCGCCATTGCGTGAATGCGGATGACCATGGACGGCGAATTTCGGCTGCAAAATTATCTGGCGCGGATCGGCTATCACGGCCCGCTTCACGCCGATCTCGCCACGCTGAAGGCGCTTCAGCTTGCGCATCTCGATGCAATTCCGTTCGAGACGCTCGATCCGCTGTTGCGCCGTCCGGTCAAGCTCGATCTCGCTTCGGTGCAGGCCAAGCTCGTCGATGGGCGCCGCGGCGGATATTGCTACGAGCATAATCTGCTGCTGCAGGCCGCGGTTGCGGCGATCGGCTTTGAGGTCACCGGGCTTGCCGGGCGGGTGCGCTGGATGTCGCCGCCGGACAGTCCGCTGGGGGCGAAGACACATATGCTGCTGAAAGTCGATCTCGCCGACGGCGTTTATCTGGCCGACGCCGGCTTCGGCGCCTGTCTCCTGGACGCGCCCCTGCTGCTGAAAGCCGATATCGAGCAGACCACCGCGATGGGGACGTATAGGCTCACACAATCGGACGAACTGCTCTGGTTGAATGCGAAACGAGAGGGCGGCTGGCGAACGCTGTACGTGTTCGACTTGCAACCGCAGCTTCAGTCCGATTACGAACTTGGCAACTGGTTCACCTCGACCAACCCGGCGATTCCCCTCACCACCCGCCTGATCATGGAGCGGCTGTCGGGCAGGCGGCGCTACCGGCTGGTCGATCGAACGCTGTCGACCGAGGCGCGCGATGGTGAGGTGGTCAGTGAGCGCACGCTCGCAAGCGCGGCGGAACTGGCCGACGCGATGAGCGACACCTTCAGGGTGACGCCGCCGGTGCCAGCGGAGGTGATTTTCGACAAGATCGGCGGATGAGGCCTGCGCATCTTCTGATCCCTCCCCCGCGGAACGCGTGGGGAGGGTGGCCGTTGCGAAGCAACGGTCGGGTGGGGGCGCTAACGCTATCCGACAGATGACTTATTTTGAGTTGGCTCTCAGAGACCCCCACCCCGTCGCTCGCTTCGCTCGCGCCGACCCTCCCCACAAGGGGGAGGGAAAAGCAAGAGCGTCTCACCGGATGCCGATCGCAAGCCCGCTGAGATCCGCGTTCGCCATCAGGCCGACCTGCATGCCCGAAAGTTCGAGCACGACGCCGCGCGCGTTGGTGAGCAGGATGCCGCGCACGCCGCCGCCGACCACAATGCCCGCGCCGCCCGCCGCATAGGGCCCCGCGATATCCGACGCCCGCCAGATATTGTGGACGCGGCCGCGCAGCACGGCGCGCGATCCGCCGAACACGAGACCGTAGTCGATCCCGCCGACCGAGAGCGAGTAGCGGCGGCCGTGGAAATCCAGAACGCCGCTGCCGCCGTTGCCGCCGATGATCCATCCGGCCTTGTAGATCGTGAGCTGCACATAGCCATCATCGGCATTGGCCGCGGTCGGCAGACTGAGGCAGGCGGCCAACGTGAGGACGGCGGCGCGCAAGACGGATGGCAGTTTCATAGGTTCCCCCGGGAGTTTGCGTTCGAAACGAGAAATCGAATCTCAGGCGGCAGGACTTTAGCCGACCGAACAAGCCCAGAAAAAGGCATTGGCGGCAGGCGGACGGGTCCCTATCGTGGTAATTTCGGAGCGGCCAGCCACAGGAGGGACCAGAATGCACAATTTCACGCCCCTGAGCGGACTGATCGGCGGCGCGTTGATCGGGCTCGCCTCCGCGCTGTTGATGCTATCGGCCGGGCGCCTCGCCGGCGTTTCCGGCATTCTCGGCGGATTATTGACCGCAAGCAGCGACCGCGCCTGGCGGATCGCCTTCATTGCCGGGCTCATCGTTGCCGCGCTGGTCGGGCCACTGTTCGGCGCACCGGGAGCCGCGCGGCTTTCGTCTTCCAATCTCGCGCTCTATGCCGTGGCCGGCCTGCTGGTCGGGTTTGGCAGCCGGATGGGGAACGGCTGCACCTCGGGCCATGGCGTCTGCGGTTTTGCGCGTTTCTCGATGCGTTCGATCACGGCGACGCTGGTTTTCATGGGCGTCGCAGTCGTCACGGTTCTGATCGTTCGTCACGGTTTCGGGGGATAAGATCATGGCATTGATCCTCGCGAGCTTCTGTAGCGGCCTCATCTTCGGGCTGGGACTTTTGATCTCCGGCATGAACGAACCGGAAAAGGTGCTCGGCTTCCTCGATTTCTTCGGCGCTTGGGACGCCACGCTGGCCTTTGTGATGGCAGGCGCCGTCGCTGTGGCCGCAGCAGGATTTGCGCTGGCGCGACGCCGAGTTGCGCCGCTGTTTGCCGCCAGATTTGGCTGGCCCTCGCGCAACGATATCGATGCACCGCTCCTGACCGGCTCGGCGCTGTTCGGCGTTGGCTGGGGTCTTGCCGGGATTTGTCCCGGCCCTGCGCTGGTGAACCTCGCTAGTCTGACCGCACCGATCATCGTCTTCGTGGCGGCGATGGTGCTCGGCATGTTCGGCTTTGAACTGTGGCAGCGGCGCAGTGTGGCGAGCGCTGGCGCTCAAAGTGTCGCCGTCGCAACGCCGTCGGACGGGTGAGGCGGCGCTCGCCCCTCACGTCGGCATTGCGAGCGAAGCGCCTTTACGCCTTCTCTTCCGCTTCCAGGCGGTTGAATTCGGCCTTGACCAGTTCGTGAAAGACATCCTTGTCCAGCACGCCGGATTTGCGGATGGGCGCGGCCGCAAGCGCATTGACGACGGCGTCATGAATTTCGAGGCCGCCTTCCGAGTGCTTGACCATGCCCCACTTGATCAGCTTCTTGTCGCTGACGAGTTCCGTGAAACGCATAAGCCGCAGGCTCAAGCTCAAAAATTCCTTCGGATCCGGAAATTCGCGTTTCACCGCCTGCATGCCGCGCAGGCTCGCCGGCTCCTCAGGCTTTACTGATCCATCCGCCTCGCCGTCCGGTAAGTCCGCAATCAGCGCGGACTGAAAAATGCCGAGCGCCTGATGCAGCCGCCCTGGCTGCACAGCCTCTACCTTCTCTTCAGTCGCAGCACTCATCTCTTCCTCCCGGGCGGCAACGCGTAGCTCACCCTTGCGCCAGCGGATGCCGCTTTTGCGCCAACAGAAGGGGCATTGCAACCTCGACGAAGTCGTTTTGAAACCATTTTGGAGCCGCCAGTTCCACAACTCGCGGCACTCATGAGCATTCGGGTCGATCCGATCGCGCCTTTAGGCGCTGCTCGTCAGAACTGCCGCCCCTTCTACAGCGACACAACCCGCTACCGCTCGTGGCGTGGATTTGACACTCGCCGTCCGCCAAGCCGCTAACGACGCGGCGGCAATCGCCGCTCCCTGAGCAGGGCATCATGCGCTGCCGAAATCCGCAAGAAGGCTTCCTCGCTGCCGCCGGCATCCGGATGAGCGCGCTTGGCGAACAGCTTGTAGGCGCGATGAATTTCAGCTTCGGACAGGCGACGATCGAGCGGCAATCCCAGAAGCTCGCGGGAGTGCTCTTCCATGGTCAGCATCCTGGGCGCTGCCTGTCGCCTGCCGAATTGCGGCGTGGTGAGCGCAGATAACACCTCGCGAATGACGCCGAGCCGGCGCCGTGCCGCAACACTGGTTGCGCGATCGGCGCCGTCCTGCGCGGCGGATCGCAGGATCGGCAAGGCCTGGGAAGCCGCCTGACCCAACGCCTCGTCTTCGCTTGTAGAGGCAATCAGCTGCGCGAGCCGCATCGCCTCGCCGTAGTCGGGCGCATGCGCCAACCAGATGCGATCGAGTTCAAGCTTCCACTCCGCAAGATGCCGGTCCATGGCAAACACCCAGAGAATGAAACACCAGGCGGAGGTAAGGCTTTCCGCTTCCGTTGCGGCAAATTTGAATTGATTTGTCGAGAAAGCGCTGTGGCCAGCGCGGCAGAGTTGTTAAGCTCCCAAAAAATCGACGCGGAGAAAAAAATGTCAGGACTTCTCGAAGAGCACATCGCTGTCGTCACGGGCGCAGCCTCCGGCATCGGTCACGCGATCGCGTCCGGCTATGCCCGCGAAGGCGCTCGGGTGGTCCTGCTCGACATCAACCAACCGGCGGCCGAACAGGCCGCGGAAGAAATTCGCCGCTCCGGCGGCCGTGCTTCCAGCTACCGGCTCGACGTCACCCACCGCGAGGACTGCGTGAAGGTCGCGAAGCTCATCGCGGAACAGGTCGGGCAGGTTTCGATCCTGGTCAACAATGCCGGCATCAACCGCCGTAACGGCTTCGCCGGCGAGGCTTCGGCCGTGATCAAGGATTGGGAAGACATCATCTCGATCAATCTCAACGGCGTATTCAATGTGACGCATGCCCTTCTCGAACCCTTGCGCGCGAGCAAGGGACGCATCGTCAACATTGCCTCGATCCAGTCCTTCGTGCATGTGCGCACGCCGAACTCGCCGGCCTACACCACCTCCAAGCACGGCGTGCTCGGCTTCACCCGGGCGCTTGCGGCCGAACTCGGCAAGTTTGGCGTGCGCGTCAATGCGATCGGCCCCGGCTTGATCGAAACGCCGCTCAATGCCGCGGTGCGCGCCAACAATCCGGAGTTGGTCAAGATTTTCATCGACCACACGCCGCTCGGGCGCGCGGGCAAACCGGAAGACATCGTGGGGCCGGCGATCTTTCTCGCCTCCGACCTCGCAGCCTATGTCACGGGATCGATCGTGATGGCGGATGGCGGCTACCGGGCGATCTGAACGCGGATGCACGGACAAATAAGCGTAAAAAGAAGGGCAGGAAGTAAGAGGTCACGGGTGCGGCGCCTCCGTTCGCACCTTGCCAAAGTGCCGCGCCAGATAGAGCGCGATGACCAGGCCGCCGATCAGCGCCACCGCGCATAGCGGCCACGGCGGCGGCAACTGCGGCAGGAAAATATAGAGCAGTGCGAAACCGATCGCGAGATTGCAAAAGCCCCAGACCACGTTGACCACCGCCGAGGATTCGCCGACGCCGCGCGGCGAAGCGAACGGCGTCTGAAAACGGTTGCCACACGTGCCTTGCACGACGTGCGGGATCGCGTTCGTCAGGAACGCGCCGGCAAAGAACCAGCCGACATAGACATACCAGACCATGAACGATCCTCTTTCGCAGCGCGTGACTACCCGAAGCGAAGGCGCGAACGCTCCTTCGCCTTCTCGGCTTCGACCTCGCGGTCGCGCGCCGGCGCATGGGTATGCAGCGAGGCAAGCAGCCGATGCGCGGCAGATGTGACCTCCTCGACCGCGCGGTCGAAGGCAGCCTCGTTGGCTTGCGACGGCTTGTTGAAGCCGGATAACTTGCGCACGAACTGCAAGGCCGAAGCGTGAATTTCGTCGTCGGTCGCCGGCGGCTCAAAGTTGAACAGCGTCTTGATGTTTCGGCACATATTGATCTCCCTGAAAACGGCCCGGCGTAGGCCGCTCCTTAGACAAGGTCTGGCGGACGGCCAATTCTGCCATAGAATAGATCGTGCATTCTCTTTCCGCAAAGCCGGTCGAGCCGGCGAGAGGCAAGTTCCCGATGAGCCATGTCACTTACAAGATCGTCGAACACGATAGCGGTTGGGCCTATACCTACGATGGGGTGTTCTCCGAAAGCTTCCCGACCCACGCCAAGGCCCTGGCGGCCGCCCGACGCGCCGCCCTCGAGCAACGCGTGCCAGGACGGACAGAATCCATCCAATATGAGACCGCTGACGGCAAATGGCACACCGAAGCCGCCTCCGGCAGTGACCGCCCCGAGACCGATGTTCAGGACACACCGTAACGCGCAAGCCATCAAATGAGGATAACGCCATGAGAGGTTTGCGGCCGCTATTGTCCGCGATTTTCGTCGCCATGTCATTTGCCGCTGTCGCCGCGGACTATCCGCCGCCGAAGCAAAGCGACTTCATCGTGCACGACTTCAAGTTCCATGGCGGGGAGGTGATGGCAGAGCTGAAGCTGCATTACACCACGGTGGGCGAGCCGACCGGCCAGCCGGTATTGGTGCTGCACGGCACCGGCGGCTCGGCGGCGAGCATGTTGACGCCCGCCTTTGCCGGAGAGCTGTTCGGCGCGGGCCAGCCGCTCGACGCCTCGAAATATTACATCATCATTCCCGACGGCATCGGCCATGGCAAATCGTCCAGGCCCTCCGACGGCATGAAGACCGGATTTCCCAAATACGACTACGATGACATGGTCGAGGCGCAACACCGGCTCGTGACGGAAGGCCTTGGCATCAAGCACCTGCGGCTCGTGATCGGCAATTCCATGGGCGGCATGCAGACCTGGCTGTGGGCCGAAAAATATCCCGACATGATGGACGTAGCGGTGCCGATGGCCTCGCAACCGACCGCGATGGCGGCGCGCAACTGGATCTTGCGCCGGATGATGATCGAGACCATCCGCAACGATCCCGACTACAAAAACGGCAACTACACGAGCCAGCCGCGCATGATGAAATATGCCATCGCAGCCTATCGCTTCGCGAGCTCCGGCGGCACGCTCGCCTATCAGGACCAGGCGCCGACGGCGGAGAAGGCCGATCGCATGGTCGCCGAGCAGCTGGCGAAGCCGATCGCCACCGACGCCAACGACTTCATCTATCAGTGGGGGTCCTCGCACGACTACGATGCATCCGCCGGGCTTTCGCGGATCGAGGCGAAGCTGCTCGCGATCAACGCGGTCGATGACGAGCGCAACCCGCCCGAAACCGGCGTCATCATCGATGCACTGGCCCAGGTCAAGCATGGCAAGCTCGATCTGATCCCGGCGTCAACCGAGACACGCGGCCACGGCACGACGGCGAACGCAAAGTTCTACAAGCTGGCGCTTGAGGAGCTGCTGCGCTAGTGCGGCGAATTTGAAGTTCCTATCAGTTTCGCCGAGAGTTCGTTATAGGAACTTCAAATTCAAAGCCGCTACTCAAATCAATAACTTGCTAGAGCTCCTTTGATTCCGAAGTTCGCATCGGAGGGGCCGCAATAGCTTGCGAACTTCGGAATCGGAGCTCTAGTGAGGGCGAAAACACCAGCGCCTCGTCACCCTGCGCGCCGTGATGCGCTGGACGATGGCCGGGTTCTACGTCGCGGCCGGCATCGCTCATCTTGTCGTGCCGGATAAATTGCTCGCGATCACGCCGTCATGGGTGCCCTTCGCGCCGCAGGTCATCCTGGTGACCGGCTTGTGCGAACTGGCAGGCGCCGTGGCGCTGGTGACCAGGCCATTCCGACGCTGGGCAGGAGTTGCACTCGCGGCCTACGCCATTTGCGTGTGGCCCGCCAATTTCAAGCACGCCATCGAAGGCATCGACCTGCCGTATATCGCCAACAGCTGGCTCTATCACGGCCCCAGGCTCGCCTTCCAGCCGGTGCTGGTCTGGTGGGCGCTGTTCAGCGCTGAAATCATCGACTGGCCCTAGAGCTCCGATTCCGAAGTTCGCAAGCTATTGCGGCTCCTCCGATGCGAACTTCGGAATCAAAGGAGCTCTAGCAACTTATTGATTTGAGTAGCGGCTTTGAATTTGAAGTTCCTATAACGAACTCACGGCGAAACTGATAGGAACTTCAAATTCGCCGCACTTGCGGCGCGATTCGCGGTAGCTGTGATCTGGTCCCGGTGATAATTCTGCGGCTGGCGCCCGCAATTTTGGAGAGTTGACGTGAGCGAGCTTTGCCCCGATGACCTCAGGAAGATCTACCCGGATCCGACAGCGCGCGTGATCACGAAGGCGCGGCCAGCGATCGATGTTCACGCGCGGAAATTCATCGAGATGTCGCCGTTCTGCGTGCTGGCCACGTCCGGCACCGACGGCAGCGTCGACGCCTCGCCGCGCGGCGGCCATCCCGGCTTTATCCATGTCGACGGACCCAACCGGCTCTTGATGCCCGACCGCCCCGGCAACAACCGGATCGACAGTTTCAAGAACATCGTCGAGGGTAGCGGCCTCTTGCAGCTGATCTTCTTCGTGCCCGGCCTCGACGAGACGCTGCGCGTCGGCGGCAGCGGCGTGCTCACGGCCGATCCGGCTCTGCTTTCGGCGATGGAAGAATTCGGAAAATCGCCACGCGCAGTGCTGCGCATCGACGTCAATGAGGCCTATTTCCACTGCGGCAAGGCGCTGATGCGTTCAAAACTGTGGTCGAAGGATACGCAGGTCGAGCGCGCGATGTTTCCATCGATCAGCCAGGTCATCCACGATCAGACCAGTCTCGGCGAGCCGGAAACGCAAGCCGCGGTCGAGGCGCGCTACAAGACGCAGCTTTGATTCCGGATTTCGTGATAGGTGGCCTCATGGTTCGAGGCGCCACGCAAAAGCGTGACTCCTCACCATGGGGGTCTCGCGCCCAAATTGAGGACCTCATCCCGAGGAGGCGCTTGCGCCGTCTCGAGGGATGATTGAAGAGCGCTAGTGCTCCTCGCCCTGGAGGCCGCCGACATGCTTCTGGGTGTAGAGTTCGAGCCCGATGCGGCCGATTAGGTCGATCTGGGTTTCGAGGAAATCGATGTGATGTTCCTCGTCCTTCATCAGCTTCTCGAACAGATCGCGCGAGACGTAATCCTTCACGCCGTGACAGTGGGTTGCGGCTTCCTGATAGAGCAGGCGCGCGCTGATTTCCGCGGCGAGATCGCAGTCGATGACTTCCTTGACGTTCTGGCCGATCCGCAGGGGATCGAGCACCTGCATGTTGGGAAAGCCGTCGAGGAAGATGATGCGATCGATCAAGCGGTCGGCGTGCTCCATCTCCTCGATGGATTCCTTGCGCCAGGTCTTGGCCATCTCGAGCAGGCCCCAATTGCCCAGGAGGCGGTAGTGCAGCCAGTACTGGTTGATGGCCGTGAGTTCGTGGCGCAAACCCTTGTTAAGATAGTCGATGACCTTGGCGTCGCCTTGCATGATAGCTTCCCTTTAGTGCCCACTTTCCGAAGTTCGTACCCTGCCTCAGCACCGACTTCCACGAACTTCGGAAAGTCAAGGGCACTAACAAACCTAAATATCCTCACCGGTTCCTGCTGTAGCGCATCGTCCGCCAAAGTTTAAGCGGTTTGGCAGCCTGCCAATCGTGCCCATGCCGCGGGAAGCGGAGAACTCGCGGTAAGTTCCGGGGTTCAGGCGACGGTTTCGAGCGGGAGGATGGTATCGCCGTGCTGATGCTTTGCAGCATGGTTGTGCGGACAGCCGGAGCAACACGCCTTGGCGCAGGCGCCGAGTGCATCGTCGATGATGGTCTTGATCGTGCGCGCGCAACGGCCGCACTCGGCGCTGCAACCGAGGCAGCCATAGAGTTGCTTGGCATTGCGAGGGAGATCTTGCGCACTCTCGACGGCGCTGCGGACGTCGTTGTCGCTCAGCACGTTACAGGAACAGACGATCATTGAAGCGGGAGGCCCGTTGGTGATGCAGAGCCTGAAATATTGGATGAGGCCGCCGGATGCAAAGACAAAAGCGGAGTTTTGAAGCAATTCCAAACTGATAGACGGTTCACTTTGGAATGAATCTAAAATCCAAAAAGCGAGCTCCGTAGATCGACGGAGTTTGGCAAACGGCCGCGCCCTTCAGTCGCTGTCGCCTCCACCGCCATGTGCGCCGCCACCATCGCTCCCGCCGCCATCGCTAGTGCCGCCGTGATCCCCGGAATGGCCCTGCCCGTCGAACCAGCAACTGCCAGCCGCTTCGACGCTGACCGAACCGTCATGCGCCGATGCATGGTCCTGCCCTTTGCGGCGCCGGACGCCTTGCACGAACCAACTGAGGAGGACCGCGGCGACCATGATCGTCATCGCCAATAACGCCTGCTTCACGACTCACTATCCCCCATGGCAGTCACTATTGTGCATTGCACCATTTTTCCCGACGCCGCCTGATTAGGCCGGTATTATGACAGCCCCGTTCATTGATCGTTCAAGTGATATATGGGAACCTCTCGTGAGTAGACCGCTTGAACGCAGTCTCATGTTCAATCTGAAAGGTGATGCCATGAGGAAAGTACTGGTGGCACTGGCCACCGTGGCCACGTTGGCCTTCTCGGCAGCGAGCCCCGCCCACGCCCAGCGCGCGCTCGGTGCGGCGATCGCCGGCGGCCTGATCGGTGGCGCCATTGTCGGCGGCGCGGTAGCCGCGAGCCCCTACTATTATGGCCCCGGCCCTTACTACTACGGACCCGGACCTGGCCCCTATTACGGTGGGCCGGCCTACGTCGCCAATGAACCGTATGGCTGCTACTGGCAGCGTCAGCGCTTCTGGGATGGCTACGCCTGGCGTTTCCGCCGCGTGCGCGTTTGCGACTGACGCCCGTTCAACTGACGGCTATTCATCTTCATTAAATCAGGCGAGATGGCCCTCCATCTCGCCTGATTTCCGTAGTGTCACGGGAGTGTTGGCCCGAAAAAACCGCTTTTCGGGCCAATGTCCCAAGCACGTTTACTTCGGGTTGACCGTTGCGCGCTTCTTGGGCCGCAGCGTAAATTTCAAACTCGGCGTGCGAATCGAACTGCCCCCCTGGCGCCCCCCCCAGGCGTCGCATCTCCAGGAGAGTTGAACACATGAACAAGACCTTTGCTGCGCTCCTTGCTCTGGCAATGGTAGCCGGCCTTGCCACCACAACCCCGGCCAGTGCCCAGCGTGCGCTCGGCGCGGCGATTGCCGGTGGCATCATCGGTGGCGCGATCGTCGGCGGCGCTGTTGCCGCTAGCCAGGCTCCTCCGCCCCCGGTTTACGTCGCGCCCGGACCCTACCCGTGCCGCTGGGTACGTGAGCGCTTCTGGGACGGCTACGAGTGGCGCTTCCGCCGCGTTCAGTACTGCGACTGATCGCAAGCTCGCTTTGACGAGGAAAAACCCGGCCTCGCAGCCGGGTTTTTGGTTTTCCAAGCCATCGGGACGCTGGCTTCGTTTGCACCGTTCGCTAACGGCCTCGCTGTCGCTCGACCTGCTCGGGTGCTATCGTGCCTGCTCGATCGAATGCAGCACCGCTTCGCTCGGCCAGCAATCTACTTTGAGCCCGGTCCGCTTCTGATAGGCGCCGAGCGCTGAGCGCGTCAGCATTCCGGCTTTGCCATCGATCTTGTCGGCGTAGAGACCAACGCGGGTAAGGCCGCGCTGCATGGCTTCGACATCCTGGGTGCGCAACTGCTTCGCGGCCGACCATGGTCTGGCGAACGGAAGCGGGCTCACCATTCGATCGGCGAGGTGGCCGACGAACAGCACATAGAGATCGGAGAAATTGTACTCCTTGATCACGAAGTAGTTCTTCGTGGCAAGAAATGATGGGCCGTAAATGCCCTCGGGCTGCAACAGCGACGCCTCTTGTGCCTGTTCGGCCGCACTCAATCGCTGCCCGCGCACCGGCACAAAGCCTTCGCGCCGCCATTCGTCAAGCGGCTTGGTCACCTCCGGCACCCCTGACGTGCAGTCGACATTCGCCGGCGGCGTGACTTCGTAGGCCCAGCGCAGGCCCTTCTGCCAACCCTTGTTGACGAGCTGCGCCGCGGCAGACGCCAGTGCATCCGGCACCGAGTGCCAGATATCCTTGCGGCCGTCGCCATCGAAATCGACTGCGTGCTCGTAAAACTCTGAGGGGAGGAATTGCGTGAGCCCGGTCGCACCGGCCCAGGAGACGCGCAGATCCTTGCGCGTCACCTCGCCGTCATTGATCAATTTCAGCGCCAGAACGAACTCGTTGCGGTACTGATCCTTGCGCCGGCCGACATAGGCCTGCGTCGCCAGCACGCGCACGCCGTCATAGGGCAGTGTATAACGCCCGTAATCGGTCTCGCGGCCCCATATCGCGAGCACGATCGGCGCCGGCACGCCGAAGCGCTTTTCGATTGCCTCCAGCGAAGCGCGATATTTCGCCATCAGCTTTTGACCTTCGGCCGCCAGCCTCGCGATCGAGGCTTCGTTGATGTAGTCGGCCGGCACCTGCACGAACTCCGCCTGCGACGGCGCGCCGGTTGCGGGGCGTCCCGGCAGGATCAGGTCCGGCAGCTTGTAATCAGGCTCGAGGTCTGCGGTCTCGCGGTCGAAGGTCGCGCGCGAGACGCCTTGCGCCTTGGCCTCGGGCCAGAGCGAGGCGATGAATTGCGTGAAGGCAGGGTCGGGCGCGGCGCTGGCGGGGAGAGGCAGCAGAATCAGCAGCAGGCCAAGTACGCACGCAATACGGACGAGCAACCGAATGCTCACGCGTCGGTTAGGTCGAGACGGCGCTCGATGCGCTCGATACGAACATCCATCCGATCAAGGCGGTTCGACATATTGGCGTACTGGTTCTCGAGATTTCCGACGCGCTGCTTTATCTCTCGGATATCATCGCGTACATCATCGAGGGCGCCACGAATGTGGCGCAAGTGTTCAAGAACGATATTGTCTGCATCAGCCATGGTGTAAGGTTATCATAGCTCCGGATCGTTGTGAACCATAGCGGCCAGCCCGACCTGGAGATGCCTTCAAATCTGGGCCCAGCCGAATGACCAAGCGAAATTTGCCTCCCAAATTCAAGACGGAAGCCGAAGAGCGGAAGTTCTGGGAGACGCATGACTCCACCGATTACGTCGACTGGAGAAAGGCGGAGCGCATACGCTTTCCGAATCTGAAGCCTTCAACCACGGCAATTTCAATTCGCTTGCCGCTGGGCTTGCTGGAGCAAATCAAGATCGCCGCCAACAAGCGCGACGTTCCCTATCAGTCGCTGATCAAGATGTGGTTGGCGGAAAAGGTAGAATGACGGAACCGCCTGCGAAGAGGCCCTAACCTATACGCACGGCAAGTCTCACTAATCGAAGCAGTGAGACTTATCGCGTCAGCTTCTTGTATTTCACCCGATGCGGGATGACGGAATCCTGGCCGAGGCGGCGCATCTTGTCTTTTTCATAGTCCTGGAAGTTGCCTTCGAACCATTCGACATGACTGTCGCCTTCGAAGGCAAGCATATGCGTGGCGATGCGGTCGAGGAACCAGCGATCGTGGCTGATGATGACGGCGCAGCCGGCGAAATCCTCCAGCGCTTCTTCGAGCGCGCGCAAGGTGTCGACGTCGAGATCGTTGGTCGGCTCGTCGAGCAGCAACACGTTGGCGCCGGATTTCAGCATCTTCGCCAGGTGCACGCGGTTACGCTCACCACCCGATAGCGCGCCGACCTTCTTCTGCTGATCGGCGCCCTTGAAATTGAAGGACGAGCAATAGCCGCGCGAGTTGACCTCGCGCTTGCCGAGCAGGATCAGTTCATTGCCGCCGGAAATTTCCTCCCACACGGTCTTCTTCCCGTCGAGATCGTCGCGCGACTGGTCGACATAACCGAGGTGTACGCTCTCGCCGACCGTGATCGCGCCGGAGTCCGGCTTTTCCTGCTCGGTGATCATGCGAAACAGCGTGGTCTTGCCGGCGCCGTTGGCGCCGATCACGCCGACGATACCGCCCGGTGGCAGCTTGAAGGTTAGATTGTCGATCAGGACGCGATCGCCATAGGCTTTGCTGAGCCCTTCGAAATCGATCACGTTCTGACCCAACCGCTCAGCCACGGGGATGGTGATCTGCGCGGTCTGGGTCTGCTTCTCACTCGCCTGCTTCAGCAGATCCTCATAGCGCTGGTAGCGCGCTTTCGACTTGGCCTGGCGCGCCTTCGGAGAAGCGGCGATCCATTCCTGCTCGCGCGCAAGCGTACGCTGATGCGCGGCCTCCTCGCGGCTCTCCTGCTCGAGCCGCTTCTGCTTCTGTCCCAGCCAGGACGAATAGTTGCCCTCGTAGGGAATGCCTTTGCCACGATCGAGTTCGAGAATCCAGCCGGTGACGTTGTCAAGGAAATAGCGGTCGTGGGTGACGATCAGGATCGCGCCTGGATAGTTGCGCAGATGGCCTTCGAGCCAGGAGACGGACTCGGCGTCGAGATGGTTGGTCGGTTCGTCCAGCAGCAGCAGTTCCGGCTGATCGAGCAGCAAGCGACACAGCGCAACGCGACGGCGTTCACCGCCGGAGAGCTTCGTCACATCGGCATCGTCGGGTGGACAGCGCAGCGCGTCCATCGCCTGGTCGACCTTGCTGTCGAGATCCCAGAGGCCTGCGGCCTCGATCTCGTCCTGCAGCTTGGTCATCTCGTCGGCGGTTTCCTCGGAATAGTTGACCGCAAGCTCGTTGTAGCGGTCGAGGATCGCCTTCTGCTTGGCGACGCCCAGCATGACGTTCTCGCGGACGGTCTTGGTGGCGTCGAGATGCGGTTCCTGCTCGAGGTAGCCGACGCGGGCGCCCTCGGCGACCCAGGCCTCGCCGGTATATTCCTTGTCGAGCCCGGCCATGATCTTGAGCAGGGTCGATTTGCCCGAACCGTTGACGCCGAGCACGCCGATCTTGGCGTCCGGGTAGAACGACAGGTGGATGTTATCCAGCACCTTGCGGTTGGGCGGATAGGTCTTGGACAGACCCTGCATGAAATAGACGAACTGGCGCGCCATCGAGGTTCCTGAAAATAGGGGATTTTTAAGCACGTTGAGCTTGCGGCTGATGTAGCGGCGCAGCCCCCAAAGGGCAACCTTTCCAGCGACCGCACCCGGCGTTTTCCGTCCGTTCACCACGGACGAATACGGGATCGGTCGATCACGACAATTGAAACCTTCTTTTAATAAGTTGCGGCCGAAAATCGAACGCGACGCCGGAAAAAGGCGTCCAACGTGTCAGAAGACGCCGGAAAGAAAAAAGACAGGTTTCGTCATGGCGATCATCGATTTGGCTTCCCTTTCCCCTCCGGCAGACCGCCACGACGGCCACAGCCTTGTCCTCGCCGGAATCCGTGCCTTCTTCAGCGCGTTCTTCGCCAAGGCGTTCGACCCCTACCGTCCCGAACTGCACTATATGCGCGGGCCCGGTCCGGCCTGCCGCGCCAAGCAGACGATTAAATCTCAGCGCGCCGGCTGACCTTGCGCTACCTAGCCGGCCATCCGAGGCCGCCGGTAACGCAGAGCGGCACCGTCTTCCCAACCACATTTTGATAATGGCGGCGCTTGCCTGAACAAGCGCGCCGCGCGACCATGGGGTCACGTCCCGAGACGCGCGCATGATGCGCCGTCACCATCGCCATGAACGGACCTTCCCATGACGCGGCTGCGCTGTGCAATTCTCGACGACTATCTCAACCTCTCGCTGGCGGTCGCAGACTGGTCCAAGGTCGAGGATCGCGTCGATGTCACCGTGTTCCGGGAGCCCTTCGCCTCACCGGAGGCCGCAGCCAGCGCGCTAGAGGATTTCGAGATCATCTGCGCCATGCGCGAACGCACGCCGTTCCCGCGCGCCATGTTCGAACGCCTGCCCAGGCTGAAGCTTTTGATCACCTCCGGCATGCGCAACAACTCGATCGACATGACGGCCGCCAAGGAGCGCGGGGTTGCCGTGTGCGGCACGCATTGGCCGCGCGATCCCACCGCGCCGCTTACCATGGGCATGATCCTGGAATTGACCCGCAATATCGGCCGCGAAAGCTCCCGCATGCACGCTGGTGAATACCTGCAAAAGCATGTCGGCATCGAGATCGAGGGCAAGACGCTTGGCGTGGTCGGCCTGGGCAAGCTCGGCGCCAAGGTTGCGGGACTGGCGAAAGCGTTCGGCATGAACGTGATCGCCTGGAGTCCGAACCTGACGGCCGAGCGCTGCAAGGAAGTCGGCGTGACCTACGCCACCAAGGAAGACCTGTTCTCGACCGCCGACATCATCACCATCCATGTGGTGCTGAGCGACCGTTCGCGGGGTCTCGTCGGCGCCGCCGATCTCGCCCGCATGAAGCCGACGAGTTTCATCGTCAACACCGCGCGCGGACCGATCATCGACGAGACGGCGCTGTTGGAAACCTTGAAGGCGCGCAAGATTGCGGGCGCCGGCGTCGACGTGTTCTCGGTCGAGCCGTTGCCGGTCGACCATCCCTTCCGCAAGCTCGACAATCTCGTGCTGACGCCGCACCTTGGCTACGCGACGCAGGAAACCTTCATCGCCCACTACAACCAGATGGTCGAAGGCATCGACGGCTGGTTCAAGGGCGAGCCGGTGCGGCGTCTGGCGTAAATCGAGGCTTCATCGGGAGCGATAGCGGCTTGTCCGTCGAGACCCGCGCAGAGGCGACGTCGCCCCTCGAAATGACGGGGATTTGGCTATCCCGTCTCTACTCGTCGAGAACCGTTGGAAACACCCGTCGCAACTCGGTACGGCCGCTGGCCGAACGATCACGCCGTTTTTGGCTACAGCGCTGTGGACGCGACGAAAAGCGCGCCGTTGGCGCGCTTTTCGTAAGTTTCTCGATCTCGGTACGGCTTTAGCGCACCGTCACCGCTGGCGGCAGCGGCGGCACCGCGGTCGCCGGGTTGGTGCCAGGAGCGCCCGCCGGCGGCATCGCCTGTCCCGCAGTCGATCCCGGCACAGGTGCGGCAGAAGCCGTCGTGGTGGTCGAAGCCGGCGGATTGCCCGGCCACACGACCACGCGGGTGCCGACCTTGACGCGAGCGAACAGGTCGGAGACGTCCTCGTTCAGCATGCCGATGCAGCCCGAGGAGACGAACTTGCCGATCGTCGACGGCTGGTTCGTGCCGTGGATACGATAGACGGTGCTGCCGAGATACATCGCGCGCGCGCCGAGCGGATTGCCAGGGCCGCCGGCCATAAAGCGCGGCAAATAGGGCTGGCGATCGATCATTTCCGGCGGCGGATGCCAATCCGGCCATTCCGCCTTGCGCGTGATCTTCTGCACGCCGTTCCAGGTGAAGCCGTCGCGGCCGACGCGGACGCCGTAGCGGATCGCGCGGCCATTGCCCAACACGTAATAGAGATAGGTGTGGGGCGTATCGACGATGATCGTCCCTGCCGGCTCCTTGGTGGCGAAGGCGACTTCCTGCCGGCGCAGATTAGGCGCCAGATTGGCCGGCCCCGATTCCGGCTGCTCCTCCGGCGGCAACAGCATGACTGTCTTGTTTTCCGGCCCTTGCGGCGCGGCGCCCTGCGGCGGCTGCACGGTGCCAGTGACGTTGGCGGATCCAATTGCGCCGGGCGGCCGACCCTGGTCATCGACGGGCGGCGAGCCATAAGGCTGCGGCGTCGCGCCAGCAGGCCGGTCGGCATAGATCACCGCGGGCGCATCGCTGCGGCCATAACGCGGATCATCCGGCGACATCACCGGGCCCGAATAACCACCAGGCGGCGGCATGGGACGGCCATAACGTGGATCGTCAGGCGACATCACGGGGCCGCGATCGGAATAAATCGGACGGCTGGCCGGGCCAGGCGGCGGCAAGGCGGTCGAACCGGGCCCGTTTGGTCCCTCATCGTCTTCCAGCGAGTCGAAATCGGCCGGACGCTGCGACCGCGCATCACCCGGATAGGGCGGATAGGCCTGCGGAGAGGGCGAATAGACAGCCCCCGACGGCGGATAGTTCTGCGCCGACGCAAGCGAGGTCCCCACGGTCTCCGCCGCCAAAACAGCAGAAACCGCCGCGCAAATCGTCAGAATGCGATTGGTCATCATTCCTCTTGTATAGCCCCAAGGCGACACCGGATCGTTAACGGCAGATGACCGAAGATCGCGGCGCATTCAAGACAAAATAGCTGTTCCAGCTGCATACGACCATTTTGTGATGCCGCAAAAACCCGGCTTTTCACCGGTTCCTGCCCGACTAGCGAGATTCCTGCGTGGAAAGGCGGCTTGCAGAGGGGCGACCATCATCACCTGCGGCGGCGAAGTGACAGGCGCTTTGAGATTCCAGGTCGAGAACGAGATTTAACGAGCGGCGTAAAACCGTTGCGCTATTCTTGTGTGATCGTGATTCGTCTGTGATCGTGATTTGTCGCTTCTAGCGCGCGGCAGTTCTTCTCCACCAACGGCCCTTTTTCATCGCCCGCCTCCCGCCGGGCGCTTTTGTGAATCCAAGGCCGTTGGCACGTCCGATTTCAGTGGCCACCGCGTTCCCATCCGCCCCAGTTTTGCAAGATTTACGCGCGCCATGCTTCCTGGTTTTCGCTTCCTGTTCGCAGCGATCATGTTGTCGATGTCGCTCCTCATTTTCGGGCTCGGCGCGGCGGCGCTGCTGCGCGCGGCTCATGAATCGTTTGCCAGCAATTCATCCTGGCGCGGGTCGCCGGAAGTCGCCTTCGCGCAGCCGCCTGAGACGACGCTGCCCATGCTCGCGACCCTGCGCGTCGAGCCGGCGACAGAGAAGCCGGCCGCTTCCGCCCCGGCCGCGGCTATTCCCGCAGAGCTGTCGGAGCCTGCGATCGTCGCGGCTCGTCCCGAGCCGGCACCGGCGGCAACTGAGCCCGCAAAGGCCGATCAGGTCGCCGCAGCAAGGCCCGCCGACGCTCCGGTAGAGGTTACGACGCCCAATAGTGCACCGGTCGATCTGCCGGTAACGCAAAATCCGCTGGTGTCTGAGGCCGCACCAGCCGCGCCCGTCGCCGAGCCGGCCGCCGCCGGCGAGACAAAGACGGCAGCGCTCGGGACATCCGATGCCCCATCCGGTGCGAGCGAACCGGCCGCGATCCAGCCGGAGCCAGCGCCTCCGCCACCAGCCAATCCGACGATCGTCACACCGCCGGCGCCCACGGCATCAGCGGTCGCCGCCGCGCCAGCCGAGCCGGCCGCTTCAGCCGCGCCGGCGACCCCAGCCGCTCCGGCAATGACGGCGGAGACCAGCGAGGCTGAAACGAAAATCGCGACGCTTGGCGGACCGCCGGTTGAGGTCACCGACAACGAGTCGGTTCTCCAAACGCGGGAAGTGAAGCTCCCTCGGGCCAGACCCGATGAAAGCTTGATCAGGAAACGTCTGCAAGCGCGGCGCGCGCTACGCCGGCGCCGCCTCGCCGCACGGGCAAGGCTCCTCCTGGCGCAACAACAGTTGCAGGCCAATCCCTTCTTGCAACAGCCCCTGGCGCAGCCGCAGCAACCCTACCTGCAACCCGCCGTCACGACACGCCAGCGGCAATAGATCAGGCCGGCCCGGTTGCGATCGCAGGGCCGTCGGCCTTGCCCCATTCCGACCATGAGCCGTCATAGAGGGCGGTGTTTTCGACGCCGAGCCGATAGAGCGCGAGCGTCAGCACCGCCGCCGACACCCCCGAGCCGCAACTTGTCACGATCGGCTTTGCAGTATCGACGCCGGCGCCGGTAAAGGCTTTACGCAAATCGTCGAGCGGCTTCATCGTGCCGGTCGCCGCATCGAACAGGTTGTTGTAGGGCAGGTTGAGCGCGCCGGGAATGTGGCCCGAACGAATGCCCGCCCGCGGTTCAGCCGCACGCCCTTCGAAGCGGTCGGCCGCGCGCGCGTCGATCACCTGTTCGGTCCGGCTGGCGACATTGGCGATCATCTGTTCGATTGATCGAACGCGCTTCGCGTCATAGCTCGCTTTGAAAGCACCAGGCATGGCCTTCGCCTCGCCGCTCTCGACGGGACGCCCTTCGGCGCGCCACTTCTTCAACCCGCCATTGAGAATGCGGACGTCGCGATGACCGTAAGACAGGAACATCCACCACACCCGTGGCGCTGCGACCCAACCGCCGGAATCGTAGATCACCACCGTGTCGCCGTTCGAGATGCCGAGCCCGCCGACGTCGCGGCCGAACTGTTCGGCGCTCGGAAACATGTGCGGCAGCGGATCGGAATGATCCGACACCGCATCGACGTCGAAATAGACTGCGCCCGGAATGTGCGCGGCGAGATAATCGTCCCTCGGCAGCGGCAGGACGCCCGGCAGCTTGAACGTCGCGTCGAGAAGTTTGACGTTCGCATCCTTTAGGTGCGCAGCCAGCCATTCGGTGGAGACAAGCGGATCGTTGTTGGTGGTCATCGATGAATCTCTCTTGGCTCTGTCGTCATGGCCGGCGAAAGCGCGAAGCGCGTCTTCGCAATTCAGCCGGTCATCCATCTCTTCGCGGGATGGACACGCGGGTCAAGCCCGCATGTGACAAGCTAATCACCTCTTCGGCTTCTTCGATTCCCATTTCTCGGTCGGTCCGCCGGCGTCGCGCCAGGCGGCATAACCACCGGCAATATGCGCGACCGGCTTCAGGCCCATGTCCTGCGCGGTCTTGGCCGCGAGCGCCGAGCGCAGACCGCCGGCGCAATAGAAAATGAATTTCTTGTCCTGCTGAAACACCGGTTTGGCGTAAGGACTCTCCGGATCGATCCAGAATTCCAGCATGCCGCGGGTACAGGAGAACGAGCCGGGGACCCTGCCGTCACGCTCGAGCTCGCGCGGATCGCGGATATCGACGATCACGACGTCACCACTTTGCGCGGCCTTGATCGCGTCGGCGGCGCTCAAGGTTTCGATTGAGGCATTGGCCTCGTCAATCAGGGTCTTGATGCCGCGATGAATAGTCTGGGACATTGCCTGAACCTCCTTCCCGGTCATTCCGGGGCGATGCAAAGCATCGAGCTATGGTGCGCAATTGCGCACCTGAGAATCTCGAGTTCTCCGATGTGCAATTGCACATCGTAGTTCGCTAAGCGCCCCGGAACGACGTTGTCTTCTACCGCACCAACTCCTTCATCGCATTTTCCAGACCCTCGATCGTGATCGGGTACATGCGCTCGGAAAAGAGACGGCGAATGATGGTGGTCGATTCCGAATAGTCCCAATGCCGCTGCGCGACCGGATTGAGCCACACCGCATGCGGGTAGGTGCGCGTGATGCGCTCGAGCCAAACCGAGCCCGCCTCCTCGTTGACGTGCTCGACCGAGCCGCCGGGCACCATGACCTCGTAGGGCGACATCGAGGCGTCGCCGACGAACACGACCTTGTAGTCGTGCGGATATTTATGCAGCACGTCCCAGGTCGGCGTGCGATCCGTGAAGCGACGGCGATTCTGCTTCCACACGCCCTCGTAGAGGCAGTTGTGGAAGTAGAAATATTCCATGTGCTTGAATTCGCTTTTCGCCGCGGAGAACAGTTCCTCGACCTGCTCGATATGGGAATCCATCGAGCCACCGATATCGAAGAACACCAGCACCTTCACCGCATTGCGCCGCTCGGGACGCATGTGCACGTCGAGATAGCCGTGATTGGCGGTCTCCTTGATCGTGGTGTCGAGATCGAGCTCGTCCGGCGCGCCGGTACGGGCGAACTTGCGCAGACGGCGCAGCGCGATCTTGACGTTGCGGATGCCGAGCTCGACATTGCCGTCGAGGTCTTTGAACTCGCGGCGATCCCACACCTTCACGGCGCGGAAATTGCGGTTCTTCTCCTGGCCAATGCGGATGCCTTCGGGGTTATAGCCATGTGCGCCGAACGGCGAGGTGCCAGCAGTGCCGATCCACTTGTTGCCGCCCTGATGGCGGCCCTTCTGTTCTTCGAGACGCTTGCGCAAGGTCTCCATGAGCTTGTCCCAGCCCATGGCCTCGATCTGCTTCTTCTCTTCCTCGGTGAGGTACTTTTCGGCGAGCTTCTTCAGCCATTCCTCGGGAATATCGGCCTTCAGCATCGCGTCGAGCAGGCTTTCCAGCCCCTTGAACACCGTGCCGAATACGCGATCGAACTTGTCGAGGTTGCGCTCGTCCTTCACCAGCGCCGCACGCGACAGGTAATAGAAATTCTCCACCGACTGCTCGGCGAGGTCGGCGTCGATCGCCTCCATCAGCGTCAGGTATTCGCGCAAGGTCACCGGGACCTGGGCCTCGCGCAGCGATGTGAAGAATTGCAAAAACATGGCCTTCAGATTGCCCGCCCACCGGTCTTCGTCAAGGGCCGTTAGCGTAGATCAGGGCGGCGCGGCGGGCCAGGTATCGGTATGGACCTCTGAGGTTTTTCAATTACATTACCGGCAAGCGACCGCCGTCCCGGCGGTCTTTTCCTGTCCAGAGGCGTTTCCGCGTCTCAAACCAAGGCAACGGCCTCGATGAAATTTACCGGTACCAAGGACTACGTCGCCACCGAAGACCTTAAAGTCGCGGTCAATGCCTCGATCGTGCTCGAGCGGCCGCTGTTGATCAAAGGCGAGCCCGGTACCGGCAAGACCGTGTTGGCGGAAGAAGTCGCGAAGGCGCTGAAGGCCCCGCTCCTGACCTGGCATATCAAATCCACCACCAAGGCGCAGCAGGGTCTTTACGAATATGACGCGGTGTCGCGGCTGCGCGACAGCCAACTCGGCGATGAGCGGGTGTCCGATATCAAGAACTACATCAAGCGCGGCAAGCTGTGGGATGCCTTTACGTCCGAACAGCGGCCGGTGCTGCTGATCGACGAGATCGACAAGGCTGACATCGAATTTCCCAACGACCTCCTGCTCGAACTCGATCGCATGGAATTCTTCGTCTACGAAACCGGCGAGAACATCAAGGCCGCCAAGCGGCCGATCGTGATGATCACGTCCAACAACGAAAAGGAATTGCCGGACGCGTTCCTGCGGCGCTGCTTCTTCCACTACATCAAGTTTCCCGACGTCGACACCATGAACCGGATCGTCGACGTGCATTTCCCGGACATCAAGAGGCGGCTGGTCGAAGAAGCCTTGCGCATCTTCTTCGAGGTGCGCGAGGTCCCGGGCCTGAAGAAGAAGCCATCGACGTCGGAATTGCTCGACTGGTTGAAGCTTCTTCTGAACGAAGACATAACGCCAGAAATGCTCAGGGAGCGCGACCCGCGCAAGCTGATCCCGCCGCTGCATGGCGCGCTGCTCAAGAACGAGCAAGATGTGCATTTGTTCGAGCGGCTGGCGTTTTTGAGCCGACGCGAAGTTTAAGGCGGCCGACGGTAGGATGGGTTGAGCGGCAGCGAAACCCATCAACTCCATCTGCTCAACGTCTTTCGCCGTATGAGCAGCCATCTTGGGACATGTCACCAGCCCAATCGATCGGATAAAGACCGAGTTTTACATATCGATGAAACGACGACGCCTCCCAATCGCACACACGTCCGACCAGTCCATGTTTCACAGGGTTGATGTGGATGTAATCCACATGACGCGCAAAATCATTTTCATCGCTAATGGTATGCTCCCAATAGCGACGCTGCCAGATACCGCGCTCACCTTTTGCTGCACGGCTCGCCGAAGCCGGCTCGCCACCTGAAAGACTACGTGAAAACGCTGACTTGATCAGCCGCCAGCGCGTCGCGAAGTCTGCATCGCCGTCCGGCATCGTCCAAATAGCGTGGAGGTGATCAGGCAACACAACGATGGCATTGATGGTGAAAGGGTGGCGCTGGCGCGTCACGCGAAACGCTTCGCGCAAGAACTCGATATGTGCGGTCAGAAGCGAGAGCCTCCGGTCCGCTAGATTGACGGTGAAGAAATAGCTTCCGCCCGAGACAAAATTGCGCCGATACGAGGTCATGCCAGACCAGGATAGCACAACTTGCAAAGATGGGTTTCGCTAACGCTCAACCCATCCTACGGCACCCACGATTGACCGGTAGGATGGGTAGAGCGCAGCGATACCCATCAACTGCAAGACGGGCTGACGACACAAGATGGGTTTCGCAAGGGCTCAACCCATCCTACGAAGGTGAAGGTAACGGACTCTAATTGAACGCCACCGCTTCCATTGGCGTCTTGCCGCGAACGAGGTCGCTGGCTTTATCCGCGATCATCTGCGTCGAGGCGTTGAGGTTGGCCGAAATCATCCGCGGCATTACCGAAGCATCGATCACGCGCAGGCCGTCAAGGCCATGCACGCGCAACTGGTCGTCGACCACGGCCCATGACGCGTCCACTGGACCCATCCGGCAGGTACAGCCGGGATGGAACGTCGTGGTGCCGCGCTTGGTCGCGGCCTGCAAAAATTCCTCGTCGGTCTGGACGTCGGGCCCGGGGAAATCCTCATAGTCGTAATAGGGCTTCAGCGGCTCCGCCTTCAAAAGCTTCCGCGCCAGCTTCATTCCGGCGACGACGACGCGCCGGTCGAGCTCGGCGGTGAGATAGTTGGTCTGAATGATCGGCGCCGCGAACGGGTCGGCCGAGCGGATGCGGACATAGCCGCGGCTCTCGGGGCGCTGCTGCCAGGAGGTGACCGTCATGCCCGGCAGATCCTCGAGCGTGCCCTGCACGCCTTCCTTGTAACTCGCCGGCGTGAACGTCAGTTGCAGGTCGGAGCTTTCGGTGGTCTCGCCGGAATGCCAGAAGCAGTAGACCATGGTCGGCGACAGCGACAGCAGGCCGCGCCGCGTCGTCGCCCATTTGATGACTTCGCCCATCAGGCTCAGGCCACGCCGGCGCTCGTTGATGGTCTTGATGTTCTTGACCCGCGCCACCGACCGCGGCGCGTAATGGTCCTGCAATCCCTCGCCCACGCCAGGCAGCGCATGACGAACCTCGATGCCGTGCGACTGCAACAGTTCCGGCGAGCCGACGCCCGACAATTGCAGAACCTGCGGCGAGTTATAGGCGCCGCCGGAGAGAATGACTTCCCTGGCCGCGCGCACCTCGTGCAGCGTGCCGTTCTTGCCGCCACGCCGATAGCGCACACCGACCGCGCGCTTGCCCTCGAAGACGATTTCCGTGACATGCGCATGCGTGCGCACATCGATATTGCCGCGCTTGAGCGCCGGACGAAGAAAGGCGGTGGCCGCGCTGACGCGAAGACCATTCTTGATGGTGCGCTGGGCGTAGGACACGCCTTCCTGGATCGCGCCGTTGTAATCGGGATTGCGCGGAATGCCGAGCGAGATGGCGCCTTCCATGAACGCCTCGCAGAGCGGATCCTGCCAGTCCATGGTGGTGACGGTGAGATTGCCGTCGCGGCCGCGATAGGTGTCGTCGCCCGGGCCGATGCGCGTTTCCAGCCGCTTGAAATACGGCAGCACGTCGGAATAGCCCCAGCCGCGATTGCCGAGCTGCGCCCAGGTGTTGAAGTCCTGGCGCTGGCCGCGGTTATAGATGTGACCGTTGATCGAGGACGAGCCGCCGAGCGTCTTGCCGCGCGGCGCATAGATGCTGCGGCCGCCGGTCCAGGGCCCCACTTCCTGTTGATAGGCCCAATTGACGCTGCGCATATGGAAGGTCTTGATGAAGCCCGCCGGCAAATGGATGTACGGGTGCCAGTCACGCGGCCCTGCCTCCAGCATGCAGATTTTCGTGGAGGCATCCTCGCTTAGCCGATTGGCCAGCACGCAACCGGCCGAACCCGCACCGATAATCACATAGTCGAACGTGTCCATGACGACCGGTCACCGCTGCTTTTCATTGAGTTGAAACGTGAGATGCGCTTTTGCTGTCGGCCATTCCGAGGCGATGATGCTGAACACCACGGTGTCGCGCAGCGTGCCATTCGGCGCGATCTGATGGTTGCGCAAGATGCCGTCCTGCTTGGCGCCGAGCCGTTCGATGCCGCGCCGGCTCTGATGGTTGAAGAAATGCGTGCGGAACTCGACCGCGATGCAATCGAGCTTTTCGAACGCATGGGTGAGCAGCAACAACTTGCACTGGGTGTTGAGCGCCGTGCGCTGCACACGCTTGGCATACCAGGTCGAACCGATCTCGACGCGCCGGTTCGTCGCGTCGATATTCATGTAGGTCGACATGCCGGCGATCAGGCCGTCGGCGTCGAACACGGTGAACGGCAGCATTGAGCCTTTCGCCTGCAGGCCGAGCCGGCGGTCGATTTCCCGGGCCATCTCTTCCGGCTTTGGAACCGAAGTATACCAGAGCTTCCACAGATCGCCGTCCTTCACCGCTTCGGTCAGCCCCGCCAGATGGGCCTGCGATAGCGGCTCAAGCCGCGCATGCGCGCCCGCAAGCGTCACCGGATCAGGCCAGGGCATTCAAGTCTCCTTCTCCTCGTCCTGAGGAGCGCTTTGCAAAAGCGCGTCTCGAAGGATGAGGCCCGTATGGTGGCCTCATGGTTCGAGACGGGTCGCTCATGCGCCCCTCCTCACCATGAGGATCGTAAGCCGCTTCGTTCATCGATTCAAAAAATTCAGCGGCAAGCCGGACCGGGGCCAGTCCATCGCGACGAGTTCGCCTTTGCCGGACAGCGTGATGTAGGCGGTCTTCAGCTCGCTCCCGCCGAAAGCGATATTGGTGGTAACGCGGTCGCCGGTCGGCACCTGCTCGACCAGCGCCCCGTCCGGCGCGATTACCGAAATGCAGCCGGTCACGAGCGTGGCGACGCAGACATTGCCGTTCGCCTCGACCGCCAGCGAATCGAACATCTGGTAGCCGCCCAGCCCCGCGATCGGCTTTCCCCGCTCGCCGCGATAGATCACGTCGCGCGGCTTCACCACGCCGGGTTCCGGAATCTCATAGGCCCACAGCCGCGCAGTCGGCGTCTCCGCGATGTAGACGGTCTTTTCATCCGGCGAGAGACCGATGCCATTGGCAGGCAAGACGCCATGCACGCCCTCGACGATGTCCGCCATGCCGGGCTTGAGATAATAGAAGGCGCCGACATCCATCTCGCGCGCGCGGCGCTTGCCCAGATCGGAAAACCACAAGCCACCCTGCCTGTCGAAGACAAGATCGTTCGGCCCGCGCAGCGCGTGCTCGCCGCCTTTGGTTACGACAGTCTCGACCTTGCCGCTCTGCAAATCGACGCGCTGGATCGAGCCGCCAAGATAATCGTCCGGCTGCGCCCCCGGCATGATCATCTTGCCGGTCGGAATCCAGGAGAAGCCGCCGTTGTTGCAGATGTACATCTTGCCGTCAGGGCCGAGCGCCGCGCCGTTGGGACCTCCGGGAATCTGCGCAACCACTTCCTTGCGCCCGTCGGGATAAACCCGCGTCAGCCGCTGCCCGCGGATCTCCACCAGCACGACA
>NZ_DAHUXJ010000069.1 GCF_027307225.1 Bradyrhizobium sp.
GGCGGCGAAGAGGGCTGATCTCAGCCATTGGAAAATCTCCTGTCTGAAGGGTTGGGCCTCAAAACCCGCAATCCTCTCAGACAGGAGCCTGATCTTGCGATCCCTCCTCAATTGCCGCGCCAGCGGCTTCGTTCAATCCCCAACCGCAATTTGCAAGAAAATCGGCACCCAGGTCCCAATTTCTGGCAAATCCAATTGCACGAATTCCAGCAATTTCTATTGCCAGCCAGTCGCTTCGGGATTTTTCACGGACGACGAAATCGAGCGCGTCCAAAAAGCGCGCGGCGCCAGCGGCAGCGGCTCAACGAAACTGAGAGTAAGACAAACGCGCGGCCTTTGATCGACCGCCTAAGCCGCGATCACTCTGCGTTCTGCTGGGCCAGGATCATGGACTTCACGCTCGATACGACGGCGATGTGGGTGAACTGGCCGTCATCGTAGGCCTTGCGGAAGCGGTCAAAGTCCCTGACCGAGATACAACCGTTGGAATCGCCCTTGGGGCCAAGCATGTAGCTGTGCACCAATAACCCCGAGCGGCCGCCGATGTCGCTGCCCTCAGTGGGCGTCATGCGCAGCGCGGCGACGCCGTGAAATTCTTTTTCGCGCGGCTTCAACGAATAGATCGCAGGCGGCGTTGCGCCGACCATCGGCATGTTCACGTGGTCCGGATCATCGCGGAGGTTGCCCATGCCGGAGTGCGCCTCGAACACCGTCCCGTTGGGCAAGTAAACCGCATGCGCGGTGAGGTCATAGACAGCCGTCTCGTTGTCATAGCCGAGCGCAGTGAGATCCGGCGCCCTGCCAAGCCCGAGCGAGGCGATCGTTATCTTCGCCTTCATCATGTCCGAGAACTTCTGCAGCACCGAGCGCTGCGGCGGCTGCGGCGCCGCGCTGTCGGTCAACGGGATGAGCGGTGCGGTCTGCGGCGTTGTCGTTGCAAGCGCCAGCACCGGCCCTTGCGTTAGCAGGTCAGCAGCAGCCGGGCGCGACCGCGGCAGCGGAATGATTGCGGCGACCGCGGCGGCGGCCGGCGCGGCCGCGCTAACGGGCGCCGCCGCAGGTATTTCAAGTAGATCTTCGCCGATCGCGGGACGAAGGTCCTGCTGCGGCCAGCGCGACGCAAGCGCTTGCGGGGTCGTCGACAGCTCAAGGTCCGCCTTCGCCATGACCAGTCGTTTCAGTGGCTGCAGCAGCGCGCTGGTCGTCGATTTCGGCACCGGGACGAAGCGATCGGCGAAACTCGATCGATCGGCATTCCCCGGCGTTGCTGACGCAACCGCGGAAAGATGAGGGCCGGTGATCCAGGCAGCGGCCATCAGCGACAGACCAACCGCGGCGAGCGTAAGCAGGATGGTGTTAGCCCGTCCGGAACGTCGCGCCGCCTTGCGGGCAGGCGCGGCAGCATGAGCATGCGGAAGCTGGGTATTCGCAGACTGACGGACGGGCGCGCGGGCAGGCACGGGCCTGTTGGCCGGCAACGGCCTGCGGGCTACCGCAGGGTGCACAGGCGTCTGCTCCCCAAATTTACCTCGACGAGGCCGCAACCAGAATCCCCCACGGATTAGTCGAGCAGCAAGAAGGCCATAGTAGGAACTTAAAGTAAGGCATATTCGCGACAAAGGATATGGCTGATGGGCTTAGGCCCCATCAGATTTATGCTCCCGCAGGTGTTGTGAGGAGCGGGGAAAACCTCGGGCCTGGGCGCTTGGGCTCAGACCATAAGAGCTTGAAAAGACGTCCGTTTTTATTTCCTGCCGATGCCTGTCGCGGCCATCCACGCCGTCCGATGCTCATGCCAGCAAAGGACCTGGATCGCCGGTCAGCAGGCAAGCCGAACGATGCCGTTCTTCGGCCCCGCTGTGCGCGGCCATGACCGGGTGAGAATCAGGAAAACAAAACGGCCGGCTTTTTGGACCCGCCGTTTTCATACGGATGCTTGCCCCTTGGGCAGGCCCGAGGGGCATGGCTTGCTCAGTTATCCAGGAACGACCGCAGCTTCCGCGACCTTGACGGATGCTTGAGCTTGCGCAGCGCCTTGGCCTCGATCTGGCGGATGCGTTCGCGCGTCACCGAGAACTGCTGGCCGACTTCTTCCAGCGTGTGGTCGGTGTTCATGCCGATGCCGAAGCGCATGCGCAGCACGCGTTCTTCGCGCGGCGTCAGCGAGGCGAGCACGCGCGTGGTGGTCTCGCGGAGGTTGGACTGGATCGCCGCATCGATCGGCAGGATCGCGTTCTTGTCCTCGATGAAATCGCCGAGGTGCGAATCCTCTTCATCGCCGACCGGCGTTTCCAGCGACAGCGGCTCCTTCGCGATCTTGAGAACCTTGCGTACTTTTTCGAGCGGCATGCCGAGCTTTTCGGCGAGCTCTTCCGGCGTCGGCTCGCGGCCGATCTCGTTGAGCATCTGTCGCGAGGTGCGCACGATCTTGTTGATCGTCTCGATCATGTGCACGGGAATGCGGATGGTACGGGCCTGGTCGGCGATCGATCGCGTGATCGCCTGCCGGATCCACCATGTGGCGTAGGTCGAGAACTTGTAGCCACGGCGGTATTCGAACTTGTCGACCGCCTTCATCAGACCGATGTTGCCTTCCTGGATCAGGTCGAGGAACTGCAAACCGCGGTTGGTGTATTTCTTGGCGATCGAGATCACGAGGCGAAGATTGGCTTCCACCATTTCCTTCTTGGCCTGGCGCGCCTCGCGCTCGCCCTTCTGCACGCCGTGCACGATCTTGCGGAATTCGCCGATCTCGAGGCCCGTGAGCGCCGCGAGCTGCTGAATCTCGCCGCGCAGCTCCTTGATGCGGTCCTTCTCGTGATGGACGAAATTCTTCCAGCCCTTGGCGGAGAGTTTCGAGACACGGTTGAGCCAGCGCGGATCGAGCTCAGATCCCTGGTAGTTGCGCAGGAAATCCTCGCGCGCGACGCCATGGCTGTCGCCGAGGCGAAGCAGGCGGCCTTCAAACGAAACGAGCTTCTTGTTGATGTCGTAGAGCTGCTCGACCAGCGAATCGATACGCGCCTGGTTGAGGCGCAGCGATTTCACCTCGACGATGATCTCGTCCTTCAGCTTCTTGTACTTGCGCTCCTGCGCCGGCGACAACGTTTCGTTCTGCAGCTGGTTGGAAATGTCCTGCTCCTGCAGGCGGCGCAGCTTCTTGTAGTTGTCGGCGATCTTGTCGAAGGTTTCGACCACCTTCGGCTTCAGCTCGGCCTCGATCGCGGCGAGCGACATCTGGTTTTCGAACTCGTCGTCGTCGTCCATGTCGGCTTCGGCCGCCGCCTCGCCGGGATCCTTCTCCTCGGCATCCGCCGCGGCGGGCGCGGCACGGAAGGGGGTCGGCGACGGCGGCGCGGCGGGCGGCGCGGCTGCGGCCGGCATCGCGCCGCCATTGCCGTGACCGTTACCATTGGCGGCTCCGCCTTCGGCGGCCGGCTGGCTCCCGGCGCCGATCATGGCGGGGTTGAGATTGTTCTTGGCGTCGGGGCCGGCATAGGTGGCCTCGAGATCGATGATGTCGCGAAGGAAGATCTTTCCTTCATTGAGTTCGTCGCGCCAGATGATGATGGCCTGGAAGGTGAGCGGGCTTTCGCACAGCCCCGCGATCATCGCCTCGCGGCCGGCCTCGATGCGCTTGGCGATCGCGATTTCGCCCTCGCGGGAGAGCAATTCCACCGTGCCCATTTCGCGCAGATACATGCGCACGGGATCGTCGGTGCGTTCGCCCGGTTCGGATTTCTTGACCTCGGTGACGGCCTTCTGCGTGACCTCGACAAGCTCGTTGTCGGTATCGTCGTCGGCTTCTTCCTGCTTTTCTTCCTCGGCGTCGTCGTCGGCCTCCGTGACGTTGATGCCCATGTCAGAGAGCATCGACATGATGTCCTCGATCTGCTCGGGCGAAGTGGTGTCGGAAGGCAGCACCTCGTTGAGCTGATCGAAGGTCACGAAGCCGCGCTTCTTGGCTTGCTTGATCATCTTCTTGACGGCAGCATCCGACAGGTCGAGCAACGGCGACGGCGCGTCGGGCGAATCCTTTTCAGGGGCGTCGGCGACCTTCTCGTCTTTTTCTTTTTCCTTGACCTGAACCGTCTTCGCCTTGCTGGCCATTCAAAAAGCTCCCAACGCGTCCCGACTTAAGGGGCCAAGCCCATCTCGAAACGCTTCAACTCACTCATGACGCGAAGGGGCGGCGCCGAGTTTCGCCACCCCCAATTCGCTGATCTCCGATTTCACACAAATGGCCTTGAACGCAGTTTGCGGAAATGGCGGTGCCGGCTAGTCGAACAGAATGCGTGTCCGTTCATTCCACGCGCCTCTTATCGAAAGGAAACCGACCGTCCGCTAGATCAGAAAATGCCTCAAAGCCATTAAACGTCGCTTAACCCTGTTTTTGCAGCCAAACCCCGGGCTTGGCGAGTCTTTTTGCGGTTCCCGCGGGGGATTTCCCCCTTACGGACTGCCCCGGAATCGGCCGGATAATTCGCCAAATCCCTCGATGATGGCCTCCGTCCCGTCCACTTCGGACAGGCGGGCCTTGATGTCGCGCAGCCACGCCAAACTGGCCTCGCTCGCGTCCTCGCCCAACGCGAGTTCGGCATCCTTCAATTCCCTAAGTAAGGAGTGGTATTGCCGATGCAAGGAGACGAGCTGGTGCCAGGTGGAAAGAACATCGTCCCGCGCGGCGCCCGCTTTCGCACCCCACACCGCAGCGGTCGTGATCGCGCCATCAACCCTTTGAATTTCCTTTGAAAATCCACCCTTTAGGAGATCGGCGCGGAGCTTTTCGCTGTGCTCGGAAGCGTCGGGTGAATGATGATGGTCGGCCGCGAAAGCCGCGATGATGCCGGCACGCAGCCGATGCGCCTCCGGGTGCGGGAGCTCGAGCGCAGCCGCCTCCTCCAGATGGTCATGCAGCAGCCAGGGATGGTTGATGAGGCATTGCAGGATCAGCGCCTCGCGGCGCGAGATCGCGCTGCGCTGGCCGCGGAGCAAGGGGCTTGCCGCGAGTTGCGAACTCGCCGGCTGATACGGGCCGCGGAGGGCAGCCGCAGGACCCTGTGGACGGCCGGGCCGGGCCTCGAAACGCCCCGGGCTTTGCCCGGTGCGGGGGGCAAAACGGCGGGGTGATTCGCCGAAATTTCCCCCGCTCGGGCGGCCGCCACCATAGGGGCTGCGCGCCACTTCGGGGGCGAACATGCGGCCCAAGCGCTCGGAGAAATTCTGACGATAATAACGCCGCACCACCTCATCGCGGATGACATTGGAGAGTTCGCCGATGCGCTTCTCCAGCGCTGCACGCCGCTCCGGCGTCGCAAAGTTGCCGCCCTCGATCTCGCGCGACCAGATCATGTCGGCGAGCCCGCGAGATCCGCCAATCACTTCCTCGATCGCAGCGCGTCCGCCTGATCGGGCGAGATCGTCCGGGTCCTGGCCTTCGGGGAGCAGCGCGAAACGGAGACTCTTGCCGGGCGCAAGGTGCGGCAGCGCCAGATCGGCGGCGCGCCACGCGGCCTTCTGCCCGGCGCGGTCGCCATCGAAGCACAGGATCGGCTCGTCCGCCATCTTCCAGAGCAGCGCGAGCTGGTTTTCGGTCAAGGCCGTGCCGAGCGGCGCGACGCTGCCGGGATAGCCCGTGCCGACCATGGCGATCACGTCGACATAGCCTTCGACGACGACAACCGGGCTGCCGTCATGCGCGGCCTGCCGCGCCGTTGCGAGGTTGTAGAGATTGTCGCCCTTGTGAAACAGCGGCGTTTCCGGCGAGTTCAGGTATTTCGCCGGCACGTCTTTTTCGAGCGCACGGCCGCCGAACGCGATTACGCGGCCTCTGCTATCTGCGATCGGAAACATCACGCGGTCGCGGAAGCGATCATATGGAACGGGAATGTCGTCGCCGCCGATCAGGAGACCGGTCTCGACCATGTCCGCAACCGGGATACCCTGATTGCCGAGATGCTCCTTCAGCGCAAATCTTTCGCCCGGCGCATAGCCGAGACGGAATCTCAATTGGGTGTCCGGCGAGATCGAGCGATCCGCAAGATAGCCGCGCGCCTTGGCGCCACTGCGTGAGGCGAGCGTATCGGCAAAGAATTTCGCCGCGAGTTCCATCACGTCATGCAGCGTTTTGCGCCGCGCCTCGTGGCGCGCGGCATCCGGCGTCACCGCCGGCAGCGGCAGGCCCGCCATCGAGGCCAAGCGCTCGACCGCCTCCGGGAACGTCACACCTTCGGTCTCCATCAGGAAATCGAAGATGTTGCCGTGCTTGCCGGTCGAGAAGTCGTGATAAAATTGCTTCTGGTCGTTGACGGTAAAGGACGGCGTCTTTTCCTGCTGGAACGGCGACAGCCCCTTGAACTCGCGGCCGGCCTTCTTGAGCTTCACGCGGCGGCCCACGACTTCCGACACCGGAAGCCGCGCCTTCAGCTCTTCTAGGAATTCGGGTGTAAAGCGCATGGGCGGATTTGAGCGCTACCTTTGAGTCGGGACGAAGAGATAGCGATATAGGGATGGCCGGTCAAAGTACGAGAATACTTGGCCTTTTTGCCGCTATTCACAGGCCATCGTCATTCCGGGGCGCCCCGAAGGGCGAGCCCGGAATCCATTTAGCCGCAAACAAAAGAGAAATGGATTCCGGGTTCGCGCCAAGCGGCGCGCCCCGGAATGACGGCAAGCCCTTATAAAAACCTCCCCGATTCGATCCGGGAGAGCCCGGCCACCGGCCAGTTATAGATATAGGTCCAGGCCTCGCTCGCACTGCCGTCCGTCAGCGTGACGGGCAGCGTTTGCCGCACATACTGCGTCGGCTCCGGGAATCCCTCGCCGCAAGCCTCATACATGTCGAACTCGCGCAGGAGATCGTCCACCGCGCGCAGGCGGTAGAGTTCGCCGAACACGACGTCGGCCGCTTCGTTCGACAGCACGAGGCCCGGATAATGCTTCACCTTGTAAAGCCTTCCGCGGCAGCTCGCTTCACCGAGAAATTCGGCATTCGCCGATAGCAGCCGCGCCATCGGATGCGCGTAACCGCGCATCAGGGTGCCGTAGACAAAAAGAAGATCGCAGGTCATGAACGTCTCTTACACCGTCATGGCGAGCAGCGTAAGCGACGCTTGTCGGATGCAATCATTGTGATTTTGTAAGGTGCAATCTATATCGGAAACTTCGAGATCGGCGAGGCTGCCTGGGCAGGCAATTTGGACAAGAAGAGATGGTCTTGGTTGACGCTAGCGACACATCGTTACTCGGCAGCGAGGATGCGCCGCCCGTGGTGGAGCAGAACGCGCATGGCAGTTCGCCGTTCTTGCTGACCTCGGATCACTTCGGCCGCGCCATCCCCACCCGACTCGGCGATCTCGGCCTGCCGGAAAGCGAACTGACGCGGCACATCGCTCTCGACATCGGCATTGCCGGCGTGGCACGCGCGCTGGCGGAGCGGCTGGATGCGCATCTGATCGCGCAAGCCTATTCGCGGCTCGTCATCGACTGCAACCGTCCGTTCGCTTCGCCGGGCTCGATCCCGCTGATCAGCGAGGCCACTACCGTTCCCGGCAATGCGGGGCTGACGCGCGAGGCGGTGGAAGCGCGGCGGCGCGAGGTGTTCGACCCCTATCATCGCCGCATCAGGGAAGTGATCGATCAGCGGCTACGCGAGGGCGTGCCGACCGTGCTGTTGTCGCTGCACAGCTTCACGCCGGTCTATGCCGGCATCAAGCGGCCCTGGCATGTCGGCACGCTGTATCAGCGCGACACGCGCCTGCCGCCGCTGGTGCTGAGCGCTTTGCGCGCGCAAGGCGACCTCGTGGTCGGCGACAACGAACCCTATGCCGTGAGTAACGAGACCGATTACACCATCCCCGTGCACGGCGAAGCGCGCGGGCTGATGAATACCGGCATCGAAATTCGGCAGGATCTGATCTCCGATCAGGCCGGCGAGGTGCAGTGGGCGGAACGGCTGGCCGCGGTCTTTGCCGGCATCGAAGCAACGTTGCACGCGCAAGCGCTGCTGCCGGCTTAAGCTTCTTCTTTATCGCGCACGCGTCAGTGCGAGCCAGACGCCGCCGCCGATCATGAAGCCGCCGGAAACGCGCGACAGCAGCCGCGTCCGCCGCGCCGAGAAGAACGAGCGCACGCGCCCGGCCAAGAGAGCATAGGCCGCATCCGTCAGCCCCGCGACAACCATGAAGGTGGCGCCGAGCAGCGCAACCTGCGGCAGGTGATCCCGGTTCATGTCGACGAATTGCGGAATGAAGGCGCCGAAGAACACAAGCAGCTTCGGGTTAGAGAGCGCGACCAGAAAACCCTGCAGGAAAAATCCGCCGCGCGGTGGCGGTGGCGCTTCGTCTGCCTTCACGCCCTGGACCGGGTCGCGGATCAACCTGATACCGAGCCAGACCAGATAGATCGCGCCGGCAAAGCGCACCCAGTCGAACCAGTAGCCCATCGTCGCCATCAGCGATGTCAGCCCGATCGCAACCACGGCGATCACGATCAACAGCGCCACCTGGACGCCCGCAATATTGGTCAATGCTGAGCGGGTGCCGTGGCGCAGGCCGTTGGCGATCACCAGCGTCACGATCGGCCCGGGCAACAGCGCGAGCGCGACGCAGGCGGCGATGTAAGGGAGGTAAAGCTGGAGCGACATGGGTTGATTCCGCCTGTGGTTTCGGTCGCGCCGGGGGTCAGGCCCGGCATGACGATCGATTGAACCGCTGTCATTCCTGGTTCGCGCTACCGCGCGCCCCGGAATGACAAGCCCTACTGCAGACCGGCGGCCTTCCGCGCCTCACCGGTCAATTCCAGAATATGCATGCCGGTATTGGCGCGGTCGACGATATAGATATAACCGCGATCGTCGGTTTCGACATTGTTGGTCTGGATCGCGACCTTGCAGCGATCCTTGCCATCGACCTTGACGCAGCGCTTGTCGGTGTTGGCGGTGATCGAGGGAATGAAATAGCCGACCTCGGTCGGGTGATAGGGATCGCGGATGTCGAGCGCGCGGACGCCGGCATTGAAGAACGAGATGAACGCCATCTTCTTGTAGTAGACCGGCGCCATGCTCTCGTTGGAGGAATGCGAGCCGAACCGCCCGCCCCGCTCACAGAAATTGCCGCTCGCTTCGTCGACCGTGTAGCTCGAAATCACCATCGGCGTGGCTTCGACCGTGACGTCGACGAACCACACCATCTGCCGCGGTTCGGCGCATTCGTTGACGATCTCCTCGTCGACGATCATGACGATGTCGCGCGTCGAATCCTTGTCATGGGCGTATTCGGCGATCGGCATCTTCAGCATCGGGAATGTCGTGTGCGCGCCGTTGAAGGCCGACATCGACATGCGCGAGATCTCCGGGTAGCGCAGATTTTCCGGCGTCGGCTCTTTCGGCCCGTGCAGGAGCTTGTCGCGATCGACGATCTGCAGGAAGCCGCCCTTGTCGGTGCCATACCCGAAATAGACGCGGTTGCCGTCAGGTCCGGTCGAGATCGGTCCATGCACCTCGGTCGGCACCGGACCGGTTGAACCGGGCTCCTGACCGGGAAGGCCGAAATCCCTGATCTTCACGGGATGCGCGGGATCGGAGAGATCGTAGACCATGGTCATGCGACGCGTGCGCCAGTCGGGCTTGCCCGACACGAGGTAGGCAACGCCGGTGTTGCATTCCCACCAGTTCTTGTGCGTGTCCTTCAACCCTTCGCCGATCCTGGCGACGAGAACGGGATGGGAAGGATCGGCGGTGTTCCAGATTTCATGCCCTTCACTGCCGACCGCGCGCAGCATGTAAACCGCGTTGGGATCGCCCTTCGGCAATTGCTTGCCATCGCAGACGCGCACCATCTGCGCGCCGCCGCTCTCGTACTTTCCCTTCTGTCCGGGAATATGAAACAGATATTTCGGATGCGCGGGATCGGTGACGTCTACGATCGAAGTCCCGTTCGGCTCCGCCTTTCCGGTCAAGGGATTTATAGGATCGGGATTTTCGTCGGTGCCGCCGTGATGGCCGATATAGGCGATGTAGCGGTCGCCCTGACGATGGACGGTCGGCTGATAGGCGCTGCGGGCCTGCAGATCGTTGTAGCCGACAAGCCTCATGTTGGATGCTTCGGGCGGCGCTCCAATCTTTTGAGGGGTCTTCTGAACGGGCTGGCTCTGCGCCTGCGCACTGCCGCAGAGGAGGAGAAGGGTTGCGAAGCAGATTGCCGGTTTGATGTATCGGTTCATGTTTTTTCCACCCACGATTTGGCCAATCTCTCGCTGGTTGCGCCTCCCCTAGCACAACCGGGGGCATCAGCCAAAACACCCTCTTGACAGGCAACCATTTGGTTGCCTATTATCGGAACCATGGATGATGTCTTCAAAGCCCTCGCCGATGCGTCGCGGCGATCGCTGCTCGACAGGCTTCACGCCAAAAACGGACAGACGCTGAACGAACTCTGCGAGGGTCTCGCCATGACGCGGCAGGCCGTCACCAAACACCTCGTCATTCTCGAGGAAGCCAACCTTGTCACCACCTACAGGCACGGCCGCGAGAAGCTGCACTACCTCAACCCGGTTCCGATCCATCAGATCGGCGAGCGGTGGATCAAGAAATTCGAGCGCGGCAAGCTCACCGCGCTCAGCGAGCTGAAACGACAACTGGAGAAGCGCGATGAGTAAGCCTGAATTTATCTACGTCACCTACATCGAGACCACGCCGGAAGAACTCTGGCAGGCGCTCACCGACGGCGATTTCACGGAGCGTTACTGGTTTTCGCACCGTGTCGCATCCGACTGGAGCGTCGGATCGGACTATCGCTTCACGCTCGAAGGCGAGAACCGCCTTGAGGGGAAAGTGCTTATTTCGGATCCTCCAAGGAAACTCGCCTACACATGGAAGGGCTGCGCGGAAGAGTACCGGCGCGAACGCGTCTCGCGCGTCACCTTCGACCTCGAACCGCGCGGCGAGATCGTCAAGCTCACGCTGACGCACGACAATCTCGATGAGGCCGGCGTGACGCTGCGCGGCATTTCCGAAGGCTGGCCGATGGTGCTCGCGAGCCTGAAGAGCCTCTTGGAGAACGGCCAGATCCTCGGCATTCCGAGGCCGATCGCCGCGCAGGAAGCGATCCGCGCCTGAACCCCGCTAACCGCGCCGCCCCCTGCTCCAGTGGCGGCGCGGGAATCCAGCAACCGGCAAGGAACATCACGATGTCCAAACCCGAATTCATCTACGTCACCTACATCGAGACCACGCCGGAAAAGCTCTGGCATGCGCTGACCGACGGCGAGTTCACCGCCCGCTACTGGTTCGGTGCAAAGCTGCGATCGGACTGGAAGGTCGGCTCTTCCTTCGAAATGGTGCGAAGCGACGGCAATGTCTCCGATGCCGGCAAGGTCGTCGAATGCGACCCGCCGCGCCGGCTCGCCTATACCTTCCTCAACCTGTCGGACAAATACAAGAACGAGTTTCCGGCGCTCGCGACCTTTGTGCTCGAGCCCTTTGGCAAGCTCGTCAAATTGACGCTGACGCATGAAGGTTTTGCCGAGGGCAGCCAATTCTATTCGGGCATCTCGAAGGGATGGCCGGCGATCCTCTCCAGCCTCAAGAGCCTGCTGGAAACCGGCGAGCCGCTGCAAATCCCGTTCGAAGCGCTGAAAATGTGAAGCTGGGCGTCTTCATGAACTTCGAGCAGTTCAAGCCGCTGACCGTCTACACGATCTACATCGCCTCGACGCCCGAGAAGGTGTGGCAAGCACTGACGTCGGCCGAATTCAGCCGGAAATATTTTTTCGGCAATTCGGTCGAGGTCGATCTGAGGGTCGGCGGCGCCTATATGGTGCGCACCCCGGATGGGGGCTTGCACATCAGCGGCGAAGTGGCCGAGTGCGTGCTGCATCGCCGGCTCTCCTTCACCTTCAACGTGAACTGGCCGGGGCTGATCGAAAAACTCGGGCCGACGCTCGTCACCTACGAGATCGAACCCGCGGGCGGCGCGGTACGGCTAACCATGACCGAGTCGCACGACCGGCCGCTCGATGACGACATTCTCTCGGGCGGCCGCCAGGGCTGGCCCGCGATACTCTCGAGCCTCAAGAGCCTGCTGGAGACCGGCGCGCCGCTGGTCGTCAAAATGGCACCGCCGGAGCGAATGCTCAGCGCGCTGAAGAAGCTCGGCATCAGGACGCCATAAGCGCCCTGTCGCGTGGAAGAAACAGAGCCGACACGAACGGCGGCCGATTTATTCCCTCGTCGGGAAAAGCCGGCATGTTGCGGGAATATGACAAGAACAAAGGCTCGCGTTTCGCCCGTGCCGAGCTGGATTGACATGTGCTCCGATGCGATGACAGGAATGAAACCGTCACGCAGATGGTGGGCCGCCTTTGAGTTCTTGTGCTGAAACAATCAGATTCCGGCGCGGGACTAGCTGGATCAGCGCGTCCTTCGCGCTGCTGATCTCCGTGTTTGCGGGCGACGCACGCGCGGCCGATCTGCCGGTGAAAGCCCCACCTCAGCCCGCGGAATACGACTGGACCGGCTTTTACATCGGCGGCCATGTCGGCCTTGCAACCGGAAACTCCGGCTGGAAGCTCGCCCCTGTCGGCGGTGCGCCGGCAGGCGACTCCTTCGGGCTCTACCAATCGCCCAACGCATTCACGGAGGCCGGCAGCTGGTTCGAAGGCGCGCAGGCCGGATACAATTATATGCTGCGAAACCGGATGGTGGTCGGTGTCGAGGCCGACGGCTCGTTTCCGCCGTTTCCCGATCTGGTGACGGGACTGACCATCGGCGGCAGTTCGAACTTTACGTCGCCATCGTTTGGCGCCGGTTCGTTCAGCGAGACCGTACGGGCATCCGGCACCGTGCGCGGCCGCATCGGCTATGCGCCGGACCACTGGCTGTTCTACGGCACCAGCGGCTTGGCCTGGACCTACGACCACGAGACGCTGACACAAAATGCGAGCGGGAACAGCGAGGACCGCTTTCTTTATCGCTTCGGCTGGGCAGCCGGCGTCGGCGTCGAGACCGCGATCGCACCCAGCTGGACCGTTCGCGGCGAGTATCTCTGGACCGATTTTCCGTCCATGACGGAGAATTTCCCGCTCTCCGGACAGCGCGTCAATTCCGGACTTTCGGAGCATCAACTCCGTCTCGCCCTCAACTATCGCTTCGACGATCCTTCGCGGCCGGCTGCCGTCGCGCCGTCGCGTTTTGCAGAGAATGCCGATATTTTCGCGGTCCATGGCCAGGCGACGTTTGTCGAGCAGGCTCATCCGGCCTTCCACTCACCCTATGAGGGACCCAACAGCCTGAGCGGTGCCGCAGATGCCAAGGAAACCTTCGACACCACGCTTTCGATCGGCGTCAAGCTGTGGCGGGGCGCGGAGTTCTGGGCCAACCCGGAAATCGACCAGGGATTCGGCTTCGACAGCACGCATGGTGTCGCCGGCTTTGTCAGCGCCGAGGCCTACAAGATCGGCTCATCCACGCCCTATGCGCGCCTGCAACGCGCGTTCCTGCGGCAGACCATCAATCTCGGCGGCGACACCGAAAAGGTCGACGACGATTTCACGCAGTTCAAGGGAACACGCTCGACCGACCGGCTGGTGCTGACGGTGGGCCGCTTCGGCATCAACGACATCTTCGACACCAACAAATACGCCAACAACCCGAAGAGCGATTTCCTGAACTGGTCGCTGGTCAATGCCGGCACATTTGACTACGCCGGCGACGGCTGGGGCTACAGCTACGGCGCGGCGGGCGAATGGTACACCGGGCAATGGACGCTGCGCGCCGGCGTATTCGATCTCTCCGCTACGCCCGCAGGCGGCGTCAGCCCCTTGGGTGGCACGCTCGATCCGACCTTCCAGCAATTCCAGCTCGTCGGCGAAATCGAGCGGCGCTACGACTTGGGGGGCCAGCCGGGCAAGATCAAGATCACCGGCTTTTTGAGTAACGGCAGAGCCGGGAATTTCAACGATGCCGTTGCGCTCGCGCAAATCACAGGGATGCCGGCCGACATCAACGCGGTGCGCGCCTATACCAGCCGCCCCGGTGTCAGCCTCAACGTCGAGCAGCAGGTGATGGATAATCTCGGCGTGTTCCTGCGCGCCGGCTGGGCCGACGGCCAGATCGAGCCGTGGGACTTCACCGACATCGACCGCACCGTTTCGGGCGGCGTTTCGATCGGCGGCAAATCATGGGGCCGGCCCGACGACACCATCGGTATCGCCGGTGTCGTGAACGGCATCTCGAGCGCCCACATCGCCTTCCTCAACACCGGTGGCCTGGGCATCCTCATCGGCGACGGGCAACTGACGAATTACGGACTGGAGAAGATTCTTGAGGCGTATTATTCGATCGCGCTCAACGCCTCGACCAAGCTCACCTTCGACTATCAGTTCGTCGACAATCCCGGCTACAACGCCGACCGCGGTCCGGCCAATGTGTTTGCCGGCCGCCTGCACTGGCAGTTTTGAGAGCGCCGTGATTTGATGGCCGCCGTTTCTCCGGAGACGGAAATATGCTGAGACGCATCACGGCCATTTCTAGTGCCGCTTTCCGAAGTTCGTGCTCCACCTCAGCACGCACCCTTCACGAACTTCGGAAAGCTATGGGCACTAGCAGACTCATGATTACAGTGCCGCTTCTCCATTTGAAGTTCCTGGATAGAATTTGCCGCTTGTGGCGCAGGAACTTCAAATGGGCGGCACTGGCCCTTCAACTCACGATCTTTTTTGCGGCATCTCCGGGTTACGCGATGGAAAAACTTGTCGTCATGATCTCCGGCGGCTTCTCGCTGGCCTACCATCAGGTCTTGCCCGAGTTCGAGCGCAGCACCGGCATCACGGTGACTACGCTGTCGGGCGCATCGCAGGGATCGGGTCCGAAGACCATCAAGTCGCAGCTTGAGCACGGCGCCGAGGTTGACGTCGTCATCCTCTCGAAGGAAGGCCTCGAGGAGTTGATGGCGGCCGGACGGATCGCCAATGGCTCGGAAGCGGAGCTCGCGAGCGTGCCGCTCGGCGCCGCCGTACGCCAGGGAAGTGCGAAGCCGGATATCGGCAGCGTCGATGCGCTCACGCGGACGCTGCTCGGCGCACGCCTGGTGGCGCTGCCTGGCAGCACCAGCGGCATCTTCATGAGAGATGAGGTGCTCCCGCGGCTCGGAATCGCCGACAAGGTGTCATCGAAATTGTTCGCGCGCGGCATCGAATCGACCGGCTCGGTCGCGGCCGGCGAAGCGGATCTCGCCATCGGGCCGGTCAGCGAAATCGTCCATCAACCCGGCATCGAACTGGTCGGCGCGCTTCCCGACGAGGTGCAGCTGATCCAGGTTTTCACAGCTGCGATGGTCAAGACGGCCCATAACCCCGAGCAGGCCAGAAAGCTGATCGGATATCTCGCATCCGACCAGACTGCGGCGGCCGTGAAGAACTCCGGCATGCAACTGCTCGGCAAGCACGGCAAACCATAAGCGTTTGGCGTGAGACCTACCCCTGACGTCATTCCGGGGCACGCGCCTTCGCGTGAACCCGGAATCTCGAGATTCCGGGTCTGGTGCTAACGCACCATCCCGGAATGACGAAGTGCCTTATCCCAGCGCCCGTAACTCCCGCCGCAGCACTTTCCCGGTTGCGGTCATCGGCAGGCTGTCGGCGAATTGAACGAAGCGCGGATATTCGTGGGCGGCGAGTTTGACCTTGACGAACTCCTGGATCTCGCGCGCGAGGCTGTCGCTCGCCGCAAAACCCGGCCGCAGCACGATCCATGCCTTGATCGATTCCGTACGCACGGGATCGGGAATGCCGACCACCGCCGACATCGCGACCGCCGGATGCTTCAGGAGGCAATCCTCGATCTCGGAGGGGCCGACGCGATAGCCGGCCGTGGTGATGACGTCGTCCTCGCGGCTCAGGTACCAGAAGTAGCCGTCCTCATCCTGCCATCCGAGATCGCCGGTCAATAGAAAACCACCGGCGTATTTCCTTTGGGTGGCTTCCGGATTCTTCCAGTATTCGATCATGGTGACGGGATTGGGCTGGCCTACGCCGATGATGCCACGCCTGCCACGCGGCACCTCGTTGCCATGCTCGTCGATGATGCGCACGTCGAAGCCGGGCGTCGCCTTGCCCATCGAACCCGGCCGGATCGGAAACAGCCTGGCGTTATTGCCGACGCAGAGATTGCATTCGGTCTGGCCGTAGGCTTCGTGGACCTCGATGCCGAACGTGGCGCGAACCCAGTTGAGCAACTCCGCGCCGAGCGCCTCGCCGCCGGAAAAGATGCTGCGCAGCCTGACGCCCGGATGTTTGACCTCGGCCTGCCGCATCAGCTTCAGCGCCGTCGGCGGCAGGAAGACATTGCGTATCTTGTGGTCGGCCATCAGCTGCATCGCCGCCTGCGGATCGAACTTCCTGGCGCGATGACCGACCACCGGCACGCCGTGATAGAGCGCGGGGAACAGCACGTCGAAAATTGCGCCGATCCAGGCCCAGTCCGCCGGCGTCCACATCACGTCGTCAGTTCTCGGGAAGAAATCGTGGACCATCTCGACATTGGGCAGATGGCCGAGCAACACGCGATGTGCGTGCAGCGCGCCCTTGGGATTCCCGGTAGTGCCCGAGGTGTAGATGATCATCGCGGGATCGTCGGCCGCCGTGTCGACGGTCGCAAAATCCGCCGAGGCAGCCTTCAACGCCGGCCAGAATGCCTTCGTGCCGGCCGGCGCCTCATTGCCAACAAGATAGACCTTCTTCAGGTCGGGAAGCTTGTGGCGAATTTTCGCAAGCTTCTCCCAGCCGCTCGCATCGGTCACGATGGCTTTGGCGCCGGAATTGGCGAGGCGAAATTCAAGCGCATCTTCGCCGAACAGTGCAAACAGCGGAATGGAGACCATGCCGGCGCGAAACGCCGATAGATGCGCCAGCGGCAATTCCACCGACTGCGAGAGAAACAGCGCGACGCGGTCGCCCGCCGCAAGGCCGTCAGCTTTCAGCACATTGGCGAAGCGGCGCGACAGGTCCGCGAGTTCATCGAAGGAGACGTGGCGCGACGAGCCGCCTTCGTCAACATAGATCAGCGCCAGACGCGAGGTGCCATCGGCATGGCGATCGCAGCAGGCCGTCGCTATGTTGAAGCGCGGTGGAATCTCCCAGCGAAATTCGCGGCAGAGTTTGTCGTAGTCGTTGGTTTCGGTGAGCATGGCCCGGCTCCATCTTCCGTCATGGCCGGCGTGGCATTAAAAGGACGGCTTCGCTTCCGCTCGCCTATGCCGGACCATCCGCGTCTTTTTGCTTGCCGCTAGTTTTAAAGACGTGGATGCCCGGGACAAGCCCCCGGCATGACGAAGATAGTAGAATTGAAATCAGTTCGCTTTTTCCATCGCGATCTCGGCCTCGAGGCTGGCGACGTCGCGGTAAATCGAAGCGACCGCAAGCACCCGCCGGCCGCTGACGTAGCGAACCAGGCAGTCCTTCGCGGCGATATCGCCGTCGATCTCGATTTTGTCCCACTTCTCGGCGTGGCCGACATAGTTGATCGGCACGTCGTAGTGCTGGCTCCAGAAGAACGGCACGTCGTCGAAGGCCTGGCGTTGCCCCAGCATGTTGCGCGCAGCCGCCTGACCCTGCCGCTCCGCCACCACCCAGTGCTCGACCCGGATGGCTTGTCCGGAATGCTTGTCCGGCCAGCGGGCAATATCGCCGGCGGCATAGATCCCGGGAACACTGGTTTCAAGATACACATTCACGATCACGCCGCGGTCGACCGCAAGCCCGGCTTTTTCAGCGAGCGCAAGACGCGGCTTCACGCCGACGCCGATGACGACGAGATCGGCTTCGATCACGCCGCCGCTCTTCAAGCTGGCGCGCTTGCCATCGATCGACGTGACGGTGTCGCCGAGGTGGAAGATGACGCCATGCTCCTCATGCAGTGCGCGGACGAGGTCGCCCATTTCTGCGCCCAGCACGCGCTCCATCGGCCGCTGTTCGAGGCCGACGACGTGTACCTCGATGTCCCTCGCACGCAATGATGCCGCCACTTCGAGGCCGATGAAGCTCGCGCCGATCACCACCGCACGCCGCGCATCCTTGGCGGAGGCGATGATCGCGCGGCTGTCGTTCAACGACCGCAGCAGGTGAACGTGCGGCTGATCGGCACCCGGGATCGGCAACTTCACCGGCTCGGCGCCGGTCGCCAGCAGCAGGCGATCGTAGGGAACGCTCTCGCCGCCGGCGAGCAGCACTTTCCTTGATGTGGTGTCGATCGACGTGACCTCGACACCAAGCCGCAAATCGATGTTCGCTTCGCGGTAGAAATCGTCAGAACGCAGCGGCATCCAGTCTTCCGGCGCGCTGCCGGCGAGATAATCTTTCGACAGGTTCGGCCGATCGACCGGCGCGGCCGCCTCCTGGCTCAGCATCACGATGCTGCCGCGATATTGCTGCCGCCGCAGCATCTCGGCGGCGGCAAATCCGGCCGCGCCACCGCCGACGATCACGATCCGTGACGGCGCATCGATGGCGCCCTTGATGCACGGCTTCGGCTGTTCGCGTTTTTGCTTCACGACAATGCGCTCACCTTCGCGTTCGACCTTCCAGACCGATAGCGGGCTGAACGCAGGCGCGTGGGTCGCCTCGCCAGTGCGCAAGTCGAAACAGGCGTGGTGCCAGGGACAGCGAATGCCCTCGCCCTCGACGACGCCATCGGCGAGCGGGCCGTGATAATGGCTGCAATGCGCGTCGATGGCGAAGATCTCGGTCCCGGAACGCACCAGCAGCACTTCGTCGTCGCCGACATGCCCGAGCAGCATGGTGCCCGGGAAGTCGGAAGTCGCGACGCCCTTGGACAGATCGGGGCCGGCGGGTGACGCTTTCTGATCTGCCATACTCTTGCTCCGCTGTGTTAGGTCTACTCCGCCGTGTCAGGTCGCCATTCCCAAAAATTCCTGACGGGTCAGTGCGTTGTCGCGAAAGCAACCAAGCATCCGGCTGGTCACGAGATCGGTGTCCGGCTTGTGGACGCCGCGCGTGGTCATGCAATGGTGCGACGCCTTGATAATCACGCCGACGCCTTGCGGTTTCAACACCTCGTTGATGGTGTTGGCGATCTGCGCGGTCATCTTCTCCAGGATCTGAAGCCGCCGGGCGTAGACGTCGACGATTCGCGCCAGCTTGCTGATGCCGATCACGCGGCCGTTCGGAATATAGGCCACCCAAGCCTGGCCGATGATCGGAGCCATGTGGTGCTCGCAATGGCTCTCAAACCGGATGCCGCGCAGCACAATCATCTCGTCATAGCCTTCGATTTCCTCGAAGGTCTTTTCCAGGATCTCGGCGGGGTCCTGGTCGTAGCCCGAGAAGAATTCCTCGAAGGCGCGCGTCACGCGGGCCGGGGTCTCCAAGAGGCCGTCTCGTTCGGGGCGATCGCCCGTCCACCGTATGATGGTACGGAAAGCCGCCTCGACCTCGGCTCTGCTTGGTTTTAGGTTCTCCGGCTGCGGCGCTCTCGCGCGATCCAGCGCATGGACGGTTGGGCTCATCTGGAATGGCTCTCCAAGGGGATGACGATCGTGAACCCATTGGATGTTCCGGCAGCCGAAAGGTTCCGCAAAAGACGCAGCCGTAACCTTCTCCCCTGGCTGAAGAGGGTACGAAGCAAATCGAGGTTACGAACTCAGTGCGGCCTTCACCAGGCCGCTGGCCTTGCCGAAATCCATCTGCCCGGCAAATTTCGCTTTCAGCGCGCCCACGACCTTGCCCATGTCCTTCATGCCGGCCGCGCCGGTCTCCTTGATGGCGGCAGCAATCGCAGCCTTCACATCGTCATCCGACATCTGCTTCGGGAGATAGGCCGAAATCACCGCGATCTCCTCGCGCTCCTGCGCCGCGAGTTCGGCGCGGCCGCCTTTTTCATAGAGCTCGACCGATTCCTGGCGCTGCTTGATCATCTTCTGGAAGACACCGAGCAGGTCGGCATCGGACAACGGCGGCTTGCCCTCACCGCGCGCGGCGATATCGGCGTTCTTGATGGTCGAATTGACCATCCGCAGCGTGGAGAGCTTGCGCTCCTGCTTGGCCTTCATCGCCTCCTTGACCGCGTTGTTGATGTCGTCGCGCAGCATGGAATCACCCTCTTTTCGGCTTGGAACGCTGATCTAGGCCGTTCGACTGACCTAGACAACCGGCGTTCCAGCCGCAGGCAGGCAACCCGCCCGAAAATAGGCGGAAAACGCATGTGAATCAGGCGTTGGCGGCTTTGACGCGGGCGACGCGCGCGACTATGTAGAGGCCTCATGACCACATCAGAAAACGCTGCCGCCTGGCCGGACCACAAGCCGACCGCACTTCTCGTGCTGGCCGATGGAACGGTGCTGGAAGGCTTTGGGCTCGGCGCCGAGGGCCACGCCGTCGGCGAGGTCTGCTTCAACACCGCGATGACCGGTTATGAGGAGATCCTCACCGATCCCTCCTATGCCGGGCAACTGATTACCTTCACCTTCCCGCATATCGGCAACGTCGGCACCAACGACGAGGACATCGAGACGGTGAACATGGCGGCGACGCCCGGCGCGCGCGGGGTGATCCTGCGCACGGCGATATCAGATCCCTCGAATTACCGCGCCTCCCGCCACCTCGACCAATGGCTGAAGGCGCGCGGCATCATCGGCCTTTCGGGCATCGACACCCGTGCACTGACGGCGCTGATCCGAAGCAAGGGCATGCCCAACGCCGTCATCGCCCACGCGAGGAACGGCCAATTCGACCTTCATGCCTTGAAGGAAGAGGCGCGGGAATGGCCGGGCCTGGAAGGCATGGACCTCGTGCCGATGGTGACGTCCGCCCAGCGCTTCACCTGGGACGAGACGCCGTGGGCGTGGGAGACGGGATTTGGCCGGCAAGACGCGCCCCAATTCAACGTGGTCGCGGTCGATTACGGCATCAAGCGCAACATCCTTCGGCTGCTGGCCGGCGTCGGCTGCAAGGTCACCGTGGTGCCAGCCACGACGTCGGCCGAAGACATTCTGGCGATGAAGCCGGACGGTGTGTTCCTGTCGAACGGTCCGGGCGATCCGGCCGAGACCGGAAAATATGCCGTGCCGGTGATCCAGAAGGTCATCAATTCCGGCACACCAACTTTCGGCATTTGTCTCGGCCACCAGATGCTGGGGCTCGCCGTCGGCGCCAAGACCAGGAAGATGCATCAGGGCCATCACGGCGCCAATCATCCGGTCAAGGACGAGACCACCGGCAAGGTCGAGATCACCTCGATGAACCACGGCTTTGCAGTGGATCAGGCGACGCTGCCGAAAGGCGCAACCCAGACGCATATCTCGCTGTTCGATGGTTCCAATTGCGGAATCGCGCTCGAGGGCAAGCCGGTCTTCTCCGTGCAGTACCACCCGGAAGCCTCGCCCGGTCCGCGCGACTCGCATTACCTGTTCGATCGCTTCGCCGATCTGATGCGGACAAACAAGCGGGCGTAGGCCAGCGTTCCCCGGATGCTGCGCGGTGCGCCGTAAGCGCGTTCACGCGCGTCTTTCGACGCGCTATGGCTGCGCGGCGTAATGCGCTGCTGATCCGGGGCCCTCCAAGGCCGATTTGAATAACCAGGTCCCGGCTCTGCGGCGCACCGCCGAAGAGGCGCTGCACCGCGTCCGGGACACGAGTTCGGTATTTCTTGCCGGTATCGCTATCATTTTGTATGATAACCATCATCGTAAAGCTGCGCTGCAGGAAATGCCCATGACCGATAACCCCACCCGCAAGGTCGAATATGGCGTGACGCCGACCGAGGTGATGGCCTCGATGTCCGGCATCGATTTCCTCCGCGCGATGTTCGCTGGCCAACTGCCGGCGCCGCCGATCATGCAGAACATCGAGCCATTCGATCATTCGGTCGAGCCCGGCATCGTGTCGTTCTCCAGCGTTCCCGGCTTCCGCCACTACAACCCGATCGGTTCGGTACATGGCGGCTACGCTGCGACCTTGCTCGATTCCGCGATGGGGCTCGCGGTGCATTCGACGCTGCCGGTGGGCTCCGGCTACACCACGCTCGAATTCAAGATCAGCTTCATTCGCGGCATGACCAAGGATACCGGCGTGGTACGATCCGAAGGCCGCACACTCAATGTCGGCCGCCGCGCCGCCACCGCGGAAGCCCGCATCACCGACGCCAAGGGCCGGCTGCTCGCGCATGCGACGACAACATGTCTGGTGTTCGAGATTCCAGGTCCGCCCGCCAAGGGAATGTGACGAGGAACGCGACCCGCTGAAAACCATTCCGGAAGTGAAATTGCCGAACAGCGCCCCCGTCATCGGCACGGACAGGCCGCTGGAAAGGTTGTGGAAGGGCTGACGTCATTGCGAGGAGCATAAGCGCCGACCCCTCTTCGCTCGCTGTGCGAGCGACGCGGGGTAGCAGTCCGCCGAAGCGCCCTTGCGCGAAGGCGGAAGCAATCCAGCCTTGTTTTAAGCTGGATCACTCGCAATGACATGACCAGCTAAGTCGCGTTGCTACCTTCCTGACGCGACGCCTCGAACAGGAACCAGGTGCGCCGTTCGGTCTCGTCGATGAAGGTCTCGAGCAGCCCCGCGGTGCCGGAATCCTCGTTGTCGTCGCACAGCTTGTGCGCCTTTCGCATCGCGGTTGCGATGTGCTTGTTGTCTTCCATCAATTCGCGCAGCATCTCGCGCGGCGGCACATAGTCCTCGTCATTATCCTTGATGGTTTGCAACTTCGAGACCTGACCGATCGACCGCACCGTGTTGCCGCCGAGCTTGCGCACCCGCTCCGCCAGTTGATCGGTGGTGGCGAAGATCGCATCCGATTGCTCGTCGAGCATCAGGTGATAGTCGTGGAAATGCCGGCCACTGACGTGCCAGTGGAAATTCTTGGTTTTCAGATAAAGCGCGAAAGCGTCGGCCAACAACACGTTGAGGGTGCCTGAGATCTTGTCGACGGCGGCTTTCGGAATGTCGGACGGGGTATCGAGATCGGGGGACGTTTTGCTGGCTTTGCTCACGGCAGACCTTCCTGTTAGGAACTGGAACTGGAACTGGCGCTGGAGTTCTGATTCCGACGTTCGCAAGCAGTTGAGGCGAATTCAGATGCGAACGTCGGAATCAAAAGAACTCCAGCAACTTATTGTTTCCAGTGCGGCTTTCGAATTTGCAGTTCCTATGACGAACTCGCGGGTGGACTGATAGGAACTTCAAATTCGCCGCACTGGCGGCGATGGACATCGCTCGTCGGAACACTTAACGCCTCTTGGGCAAGGCAGTTCCTCTGCCGGGAACCTCGGGAAATCATGGACGACTGGATCGACTATTACGATTCCACGCATACGATTTATGCCAGCAAGCTGCACCGCGACCTGCATTTTCAGCTGATTGCGCGGGACATTGTCGGCTACATCGGCTCGCCCGATGCGGTGGTGCTGGATTACGCCTGCGGCGAGGCGCTTTCGGCGGCAAGGGTCGCGGAAGCCTGCGGCATGCTCTATCTGGCCGAGCCGGCGCCGGGGGTGCGCGGCCGGCTGATCGCCCGCTTCGCGCCCAATACCAAGATCCGCGTGCGCTCGCTGGAAGATCTGCGGAAGATGGCCGAGCGCTCGATCGACCTCGTGGTGATGAACTCGGTTGCTCAATATATGACGGCGGAGGAGCTGGATTCGGCCTTTGTAACGGTGCGGCGGCTGTTGAAGCCGGGCGGACGGCTGGTGGTGGGCGATGTGCTTCGCCCGGAAGTCGGCATGCCCCGCGACGTGATCGCGCTGTTGCGCTTCGCCGCGGCCCACGGATTCCTGCGCGACGCGCTGATCGGACTGATCTCGACCGCTTTGTCGGATTATCGGCAATTGCGCAGCCGCATCGGGCTTCAGCGCTACGGCGAGGCCGAGATAGTCGCCAAACTGGAGCATGCCGGCTTCACCGCCTCGCGCGTGGCCGTCAATATCGGCCATAATCCGTGGCGGATGACCTTCGTCGGGCGACCCTCGCTCGCCGCGTGAGCGTCACACCTCGGTAGGGTTAATCGCAGGGCGGAGTGGCCGAACCGCCGGCGTTGGGCGAAAATGGACGCGGCCCGGTGGCGGAAGCGTCGACGCGAGAGCAATGCAATGCTCTTTATCCTGGTTCAAATCCAGGCCGGGCCTCCAGCCTTCGCTCGCTTTGCAAGCTACGGCTAGGCAGGCCAGCCAGCGACGCCGACCACTTCCTCCCGTACCTGCAAAAGCTGGGAAAATGCCGGTTGATGGCCCTTTATTGGGGGTTTCGCGGCTGCAAAATCTGGTCTAAAGACCGCGAGCGCGCGAGGGGCCTTCCTCACGCAGTGGCTTGAGGGACGCGCAAAAAGCGCGCCCTTTTTTTGTGCCTGTTTTCCTGCCCGCGAGACTAGTGGAGTGGATTTGACATTCGCTACTCACCCAGCCGCGAGTTCGGAAAGCGAATGTCAAATCCAAAGCTCCACTAGCAACATATATTTGCTAGTGGTCCTGCGATTCTAACATTCGCAAGAGTGACTGCCGAGAAGAGATGCGAATGTTTGAATCGGACCACTAGATGCCCAAAAGAACTGACATCTCCACCATCCTGATCATCGGCGCCGGTCCCATCGTGATCGGCCAGGCCTGCGAGTTCGACTATTCCGGCACGCAGGCGGTGAAGACGCTGAGGGAAGAGGGTTACCGCATCGTCCTGGTCAATTCCAATCCGGCGACGATCATGACCGACCCGGAGCTCGCGGACGCCACCTATATCGAGCCGATCACGCCCGAAATCGTCGCCAAGATCATCGAGAAGGAACGCCACGTCATTCCCGGCGGCTTCGCGCTGCTGCCGACCATGGGCGGGCAGACCGCGCTTAACTGCGCGCTGTCGCTGCGCCGGCTGGGCACGCTTTCCAAATTCGACGTCGAGATGATCGGCGCCACGGCCGACGCCATCGACAAGGCGGAAGACCGCCAGCTGTTCCGCAACGCCATGGAGAAGATCGGGCTGCAAACCCCGAAGTCGCGGCTTGCAAACGCATCGTCGTTGAAGAAATCCGACCGCGACAGATATCTCGCCGACCGCGAGAAGCTTGCAGGCGAGGCGCTGGAGCAATTCGAGCGGCAGTGGACGCTCGGCGAAAACGAGCGGCGCAAGCGCTATCAGCAGCTGGCGCTCGCCGAAGCGCTGATGGCGCTGTCGGAGATCGGCCTGCCCGCCATCATCCGTCCCTCCTTCACCATGGGCGGCACCGGCGGCGGCATCGCCTACAACAAGGAAGAGTTCATCGACATCATCGAGCGCGGGCTCGACGCCTCGCCGACCAATGAGGTCCTGATCGAGGAATCCGTCTTGGGGTGGAAAGAGTTCGAGATGGAGGTGGTCCGCGACAAGAAGGACAACTGCATCATCGTCTGCTCGATCGAGAACCTCGATCCGATGGGCGTTCACACCGGCGATTCGATCACGGTCGCGCCGGCGCTGACGCTCACCGACAAGGAATACCAGATCATGCGCGACGCCTCGCTCGCGGTGCTGCGCGAGATCGGGGTGGAAACCGGCGGCTCCAACGTGCAGTTCGGCGTCAATCCGGCGGACGGCCGCATGGTCGTGATCGAGATGAATCCACGCGTGTCGCGCTCGTCCGCGCTCGCCTCCAAGGCCACCGGCTTTCCGATCGCCAAGGTCGCGGCCAAGCTTGCCGTCGGCTACACGCTCGACGAAATCGCAAACGACATCACCGGCGGCGCGACGCCGGCCTCGTTCGAGCCGACCATCGATTACGTCGTCACCAAGATTCCACGCTTTGCGTTCGAAAAATTTCCCGGTGCTTCCACCACGCTGACCACATCGATGAAGTCGGTCGGCGAAGTGATGGCGATCGGCCGCACCTTCCAGGAAAGCCTGCAAAAGGCTCTGCGCGGACTTGAGACCGGCCTCACCGGGCTCGACGAAATCGAGATCGAAGGTTTGGGGCGCGACGACGACAAGAACGCGATCCGCGCGGCGCTCGGCACGCCGACGCCGAACCGCCTGCTGCAGGTGGGCCAGGCCATGCGGCTCGGCTGGAGCGACGAAGACATCTTCAACTCCTGCAAGATCGATCCGTGGTTTCTGGCGCAGATGCGCTCGATCGTCGACATGGAAGCCAAGGTCAAGCAGGACGGCCTGCCGCCCAACGCGTTCGGCCTGCGCACGCTGAAAGCAATGGGCTTCTCCGACGCGCGCCTGGCCGTGCTTGCCAACATGACCGAGGCCGAGGTGAAAGCGCGGCGCCACGCGCTCGGCGTTCGCCCGGTGTTCAAGCGTATCGATACCTGCGCTGCCGAGTTCGCTTCGCCGACCGCTTATATGTACTCGACCTACGAGGCGCCGTTCGCGGGGCCACCGGCCGATGAAAGCGCGCCGTCCGCAAAGGACAAGGTCATCATCCTCGGCGGCGGTCCCAACCGGATCGGCCAGGGCATCGAGTTCGACTATTGCTGCTGCCATGCCTGCTTCGCACTGCATGATGCCGGCTACGAATCCATCATGATCAATTGCAATCCGGAGACGGTGTCGACCGACTACGACACTGCCGACCGGCTGTATTTCGAGCCGCTGACGGCCGAGGATGTGCTCGAGATCATCGCGACCGAACAACAGAACGGCCGCCTGCACGGCGTGATCGTGCAGTTCGGCGGACAGACGCCGCTGAAGCTCGCGCACGCGCTGGAAGCAGCCGATGTGCCCATCCTCGGCACCTCGCCCGACGCCATCGATCTCGCCGAAGACCGCGACCGCTTCAAGCGCGTGCTCGACAAATTGCGACTGAAGCAGCCGAAGAACGGCATCGCCTATTCGGTCGAGCAGGCGCGCCTCGTCGCCGCCGATCTCGGCCTGCCGCTGGTGGTGCGCCCCTCTTACGTGCTCGGCGGCCGCGCCATGCAGATCATTCGCGAGGACAACCAGCTCAGCGACTATCTGCTCGGTACCCTGCCCGAGCTCGTGCCCGGCGACGTCAAGGCGCGCTATCCGAACGACAAGACCGGACAGATCAACACCGTGCTGGGCACCAATCCGCTGCTGTTCGACCGCTATCTCTCCGATGCGACCGAAGTCGACGTCGATTGCCTCTGCGACGGCAAGGACACCTTCATCGTCGGCATCATGGAGCATATCGAGGAAGCCGGCATTCACTCCGGCGATAGCGCCTGCTCGCTGCCGCCGCATTCGCTCACCGCCGAGGCGATTGCGGAGCTGGAACGTCAGACCCGCGAGCTCGCGCTCGGGCTCGACGTGGTCGGTCTGATGAACGTGCAATACGCCATCAAGGACGGCGATATCTACGTGCTCGAGGTCAACCCGCGCGCCTCGCGCACGGTGCCGTTCGTCGCCAAGGTGATCGGCACGCCGGTGGCCAAGATCGCGGCCAGGCTGATGGCGGGCGAGAAGCTCGCTGACTTTAATTTGAAGAAGGGCAAGCCCGACCATGTCGGCGTCAAGGAATCGGTGTTTCCGTTTGCGCGCTTCCCCGGCGTCGACACGGTGCTGGGACCGGAGATGCGCTCGACCGGCGAAGTAATGGGCATCGACCGCACCTTCGAGATCGCGTTTGCCAAGAGCCAGCTCGGCGGCGGCACCCGCGTGCCACGCAGGGGCACGGTGTTCGTGTCCGTGCGCGAAATCGACAAGACCCGCATCGTCGATGCAGTCCGGTTGCTGTACTCGCTGGGTTTCAAGGTGATGGCGACGTCAGGCACGCAACGCTTCCTCACCGACCATGGCGTGCCGACCGAGAAGGTGAACAAGGTGCTGGAAGGACGGCCGCACATCGTCGACGCCATTACCAATGGCGATATTCAACTGGTTTTTAACACCACCGAGGGGCCGCAGGCATTGGCCGATAGTCGCTCGTTGAGGCGCGCTGCCCTCTTGCATAAAGTGCCGTATTACACCACTCTCTCGGGTGCCGTGGCGGCTGCCCAGGGCATCCGCGCCTATCTGGGCGGAGACCTTGAGGTCCGTACCCTGCAGAGCTATTTTTCCGAAACCTGATCATGAGCGGGCCCAAAAGCGCCCGCTTGTTGATTGGTAGTAAAGCCAGGATTGGCTGGGAACTCTCCGCCCCAATCGAAGTTGTAGCGGCCTGTTCGAAGGCCGAAATGAATAGGCCCACGGGCTTTCGCATCAAACGACGAAAGCCCGATCTGGAAGACGTTTCGCGCGAGCCGCGCATCATGCGGCCCGCGCGATTGAAGGACGAAGAAGATGATGGAAAAGGTTCCAATGACCTCGCTCGGTTACGCCGCACTCGAGGAAGAGTTGAAGAAGCGTCAAAGCGTGGACCGCCCGCGCATTATCGAACACATCGCGGAAGCGCGTTCGCACGGCGACCTTTCGGAGAACGCGGAATATCACGCTGCAAAAGAGGAGCAGTCGCATAATGAAGGCCGCATCGCCGAGCTCGAAGACAAGCTCGCGCGCGCCGACATAATCGACATTTCCAAGCTCTCCGGTGACACCATCAAGTTCGGCGCGACCGTCACGCTGGTCGACGAGGACACCGACAAGAAGGCGGTGTGGCAGCTCGTCGGTGAAGTCGAGGCCGACGCCAAGAAAGGCAGGATTTCCATCACCTCGCCGCTCGCGCGCGCGCTGATCGGCAAGAAGAAAGGCACCACCGTGGAAGTCATGGCGCCCGGCGGCGCCAAGGCCTACGAGATCACCAAGGTGGAGTGGCGCTGAGCTCCATCCGGAAATTACAATCAAAAAGCCACTTACAAAAGGCCGCGCCGCTATTGCGGCCTCTCCGATGCGAACTTCGCAGTCAAAGGAGCTCTAGCAACTTACGAACTCACGGCGAAACTGATAGGAACTCCAAATTCGCTAGGATCGGCGGCAGGGGTGCGCGCGTTCCGGGCGACGCACATTCCGGATGTCCAACAGGGGGCGACGACATGGACCAGATGTTTTCAAAATTTCAGCCGCTCGCGCTGAGTTTGTTTCGCTTCATCACCGGCCTGCTGTTATTTCAGTACGGCATAGCAAAGATCTTCAAATTTCCAGTCATCCCTCAATTCGCCAATCCTCCGCCGCTGATCATGACGGCGGGCGGGATCGAACTCGTGCTCGGCGCACTTTTGATGATCGGACTCTTCTCCCGCATCACAGCGTTCATCCTGTCGGGCGAAATGGCGTTTGCCTATTTCATCAGCCATTTCCCGCGCGGCTTCTTGCCGTTGATCAACAACGGCACGGCCGCGATCCTGTTCTGCTTCGCATGTCTGTATCTTGCGACATCGGGCCCCGGTCCCTACAGCGTCGATGCGGCGATGGGAAAGAAGAGCTGACGCGAAGCGTCATTCCGGAGAGCGAAATGAAAATAAGCGTATCCGGAATCTCGAGATTCCCGATGCGCAATTGCGCATCCGAGGTCCGGTGCTGGCGCACCATTCCGGAATGACGGATTAGTTACCCCCTCGGCTTCGCTTCCAGCGGCACGACGGCGTCATATTTCGAGTTATGCAGAACCAGCGATGTTCTGACATTGCGCACGTGCGGCGCAGCGGTCAGGTGGGTGACGAAGTCCTGGAACGTCGCCATGTCGGGCGCAACGCATTTCAGAACGAAATCGACTTCGCCCGACAGCATCCAGCATTCCCGCACCAGCGGCTCGGCGCGGACAAAATCCTCGAAGGCGCGCAGGTCGGCATCGGCCTGGCTCGACAAATGGACGGACGCAAACACGGTGACGTCGAATCCGAGCTTGCGCGGGTCGAGTAACCCGCGATAGCCCAGGATGTAACCGGCCTCCTCCAGCGCCCGGACGCGCCGCAGGCAGGGCGGCGGTGAAATGCCGACGCGTTTGGCCAATTCGACGTTGGTGATTCGGCCATCAGCCTGGATTTCGCTCAGGATTTTGAGGTCAATTTCGTCAAGGTTCTTCGACACGCGGTCCGGCTTCCAAGGGCTGCAGGTGATTTGAAGCTGGCGGCTCGTGCCTTCAGCTTTCTGGTGGCAACACTCTTAGCGCAGCTCGCCGTGGTTGCGCAATTTTATTGCGCGTGCGCCGCGACAAATTTCTTGCTCACGGGAAATTTTGCCGATTTGGATTGCAATTCTTGCATAGCTCGCCAGATGCCCTAAAGTTGGATTTGGCACTTTCGGCGCCTTCGCGGCGCTTTCCAGGGCAAATCCAGCTCAAGCGCTCATCAAATTCCCTTCGAAAGGGATCGGTTCATGTCTGCTCCCGTCCACGCCAAGGTGGTCATTATCGGTTCCGGCCCGGCCGGTTATACCGCGGCGATCTATGCGGCGCGCGCCATGCTTGAACCGATTCTGATCCAGGGCATCCAGCCCGGCGGGCAGCTCACCATCACGACAGACGTGGAAAACTACCCGGGTTTTGCCGACGTGATCCAGGGCCCGTGGCTGATGGATCAAATGGAGAAACAGGCGGCCCATGTCGGGACCAAGATCGTAACCGACCTCGTCAACAAGCTCGAACTGGCGCAGCGGCCGTTCCGCCTGACCTGCGACTCGGGCGACGTCTACCTGGCCGAAACCGTCATCCTCGCCACCGGCGCCCAGGCCCGCTGGCTGGGCTTGCCGTCGGAAGAGAAGTTCAAGGGATTTGGCGTCTCGGCCTGCGCGACCTGCGATGGATTCTTCTATCGCGGCAAGGAAGTCATCGTGGTCGGCGGCGGCAACACCGCGGTCGAGGAAGCGCTGTTTCTGACCAACTTCGCCTCGAGGGTAACCATCGTGCATCGCCGCGACCACTTCCGCGCCGAGCGCATCCTGCAAGAGCGCCTGTTCAAGCACCCCAAGATCAAGGTGGTGTGGGACTCAGCGGTCGACGAGATCAGGGGCGGAGAGAATCCGTCCAAGGTCACCCATGTCCGGCTGAAGAACGTCAAGACCGGCGCGCTGAGCGAACTTTCGGCCGACGGCGTCTTCGTCGCGATCGGCCATGCGCCCGCGACCGACCTCGTCACAGGACAGATCAAGCTGAAGCCGTCGGGCTATGTCGAGGTCGCCCCGAACTCGACCGCGACTTCGGTGCCGGGCCTGTTTGCCGCCGGCGACGTCGCCGACGAAACCTACCGCCAGGCGGTCACGGCCGCCGGCCTGGGCTGCATGGCAGCCCTTGAAGCCGAGCGTTTTTTGGCGCTGCGCGCGAGTGATCGCGCGGCAGCGGAGTGAATATGAACCGAACTCGCGATGGATTTATGGATATGGATTGGGACAAGCTGAAGGTGTTTCACGCTGCGGCCGAAGCTGGGAGCTTCACGCATGCCGGCGAGCAGCTCGGCCTCTCGCAATCGGCCGTCTCCCGCCAGGTGAGCGCGCTGGAGCAGGAATTGTCGGTATCGCTGTTTCACCGCCATGCGCGCGGCCTGATCCTGACCGAACAGGGCGACCTTCTGTTTCGCACCGCACATGACGTGTTCATGCAGTTGCAGGCGGCGCGCGCGAAATTGACCGACAGCCGCGAGCGGCCGAGCGGCGATCTCAAGATCACCACCACGCCGGGCGTCGGCATCAACTGGCTGATTCCCCGGCTCGGCGAGTTCACCGCGCTTTACCCGGAGATCCGCATTTCGCTGATCGTCACCGACGAAGAGCTCGACCTGTCGATGCGCGAGGCGGACGTCGCGATCCGCACCCGCAAGCCGACCCAGCCCGACCTGATCCAGCGCAAGCTGTTTGCGATGGGCTTTCACGCCTATTGCTCGCCGGATTACATCAAGCGATTCGGCACGCCGCGCACGCTTGAAGAGCTCGACCAGCATCGAATCATCATGCTGTCCGACGGACAGGTCGCGCCGCATCTGCAAAACCGGAGCTGGCTGATCGAGGCAGGCCGCAACGGTACCGGGCCGCGCGAGCCCTACTTCAAGGTCAACAACATTCTTGGCCTGGTGCGGGCCTGTCAGCAGGGGTTGGGGATCGCGGCGCTGCCGGACTATCTGATCGAAGAGAACGGCCGCCTCGTGCAACTATTCGGCGAATCGGACTCCATCCAGCTCGACACCTATTTCGTTTATCCCGAAGAGTTGAAGACGGTGGCCCGGGTGCAGGTATTCCGTGACTTCGTGGTGAGCAAGGCGCAGCGCTGGCCGTCCTAAATCACGGTGCGATGACAAGAAATCGCATCGTGATCTCATCTATTTATTTGAGATTCGAACATGATCTCCGCACAAATGCATTTGCGTTTGTCGCGAGGAAAAAGTCGGCTTCCACTTTTCGCTAACGCGGCCTTCGATCCGGATCGCGCTCTAATTATCAGTCGATAACCGATGCCCGCATGTCTGACATGCGGCATCCCCCGTTGCTGCACGGCACCCCGTGAGGCCATAGTGTTTGGACACTGAGCTTTCGCGCTGCGCACATGTCCCCCTCCTCCTGTGGCGCGGGTGTTCGGTTATCCCTCTTGGAAGGTGATTGTGTCGGCCCAACGAGGCCAATACTTAAAGCCGGGCTCTCACGAGCCCGGCTTTTTTCTACCCGGGATTTTTCACGTGAGGCGCGTTTTTCATGATGAGAAAGACGCGCTTCCGTTGACAGCGGAAGCTGCAGCCCGCATCATCCCTTCCATGTTCACGACTTCGTGCGCCGCCATCCATTCGAAAAAAGCCACCCTTCCGGGGGCTTCGGATCGACGCGCGCGATAGACTTCTCGTGACCTGCCGATCTGCAACCCCTGCCGCGAGGTGGGGTTTTTTGTGTCCCGTCTCCGGCCAATCAGGAGATGGACCATGACTGCCCCTGTTTCTTCCTGCGTGCAATCGTCCGGCCTCAGGTCACACTTGCACGGCCTCTGGCTGCCGCTGGTCACGCCGTTTTGCGACGGCGTGGTGGATGAGGTTTCGCTGCGGCGGCTGGTAACGCATTACGCAGCCTTGCCGATCGACGGCCTGATCCTGGCCGCGACCTCAGGCGAAGGCCTGGCGCTTGGCATGTCGGAATTGGAATGGATCGTCGCGGTGGCGCGAGAGATAAGCGCCGAGAGCCGACGCTATCTGCCGATCTGCCTCGGGCTGGCGGGCAGCCACACCCGCAAGATGTGCAACACCCTTGACGAGACCGCCGGCTGGCCGATCGACGGCTATCTGATCTCGAGTCCCTATTACTCGCGGCCGTCGCAACGCGGTCTGCTGCAGCACTTCACTGTGCTCGCCGATCACGCCTCCTGGCCGATCATGCTGTACAACATTCCCTACCGCGCCTCGGTCAATCTCGAGACCGAGACACTGCTCGAGCTCGCTTGCCACCCCAACATCGTCGGCATGAAGGATTGCGGCGCCAACCGCGCGCAGTCGATCGAATTGTTGCGTCGCCGGCCAGCCGGCTTTCGCATCCTGACCGGCGAGGATGCACTCTATTTCGAGGCGCTCAGCGATGGCGCCGACGGCGCGATCCTGTTGTCGGCCCATATCGAGACCGCAACTTTTGCCGCCATCGGCAGCCTGTTCCGGGAAGGCGAACAGGGTGCGGCGCGTGCACGCTGGGAAAGCGTATCCGCCCTGACCCGGCTGCTCTTTGCCGAGCCGAGCCCGGCGCCGGCCAAGTATTGGCTGGCGCGCAACGGTCTGATCGACAGCGCCGAGGTGCGCCTGCCGATGGTCGAGGTGAGCCGTGAACTCGCCGCTCGCCTCGACGCCGAGATCGCGCGGTGCCAGGCGGTGCTGACCGGAGCCGATTAAAGCCTGGCGCGGGCGAGCCGTAAGGCATTGCCAATCACGCTGATCGAGGACAGCGCCATCGCGGCTGCCCCCACCATCGGCGACAGCAGGATGCCGAACACCGGATAAAGCACACCCGCCGCGATCGGCACGCCGGCCGCGTTGTAGACAAAGGCGAAAGCCAGATTCTGGCGGATGTTGCCCATGGTCGCGGCCGACAATCGCCTCGCCCGGACGATCCCTGCGAGATCGCCGGTCAGGAGCGTCACGCCCGCGCTTTCGATCGCGACGTCCGTGCCACCGCCCATCGCAATGCCGACGTCGGCCGCGGCGAGCGCCGGTGCGTCATTGATGCCGTCACCCACCATGGCGACACGGCGGCCCTCTTTGCGAAGGCGCTGCACCACCTCACCCTTTCGCTCCGGCAATACGCCGGCCTCGATCTCCGCAATATCGAGCTGCGATGCGACCGCTCGCGCAGTGCTCGCGTTATCGCCGGTCAGCATCACAATGCGCAGGCCTTCCGACCGCAACGCCGCAATTGCTTCTTTCGCCGAAGCCTTGATCGGATCGGCGATGGCGATCACGCCGGCGGCGCGGCCATCGAGCGCCGCATAAAGGGCGGTCGCGCCGGAGGCGCGTGTGGCTTCCGCGGCCGCGTCCAGTCCGCCGGTTGCAATGTTCATATCCTGCATCAGCGCGGCGTTGCCGAGCGCAACCGCGCTGCCCTGAACCATGCCACTGGCGCCCTTGCCCGGATGCGCGATGAAATTCGACACCGCCTGGAAAGAGACGCCGCGCGCTTTCGCGGCCTCGATCACCGCACGTCCGAGTGGATGCTCGCTGGCCTGCTCGACGCTTGCCGCGAGTTGCAGCAGCGTATTCTCATCGACACCGGACGCCGCGACAATCGACGTGAGCTTCGGCTTGCCTTCGGTGAGCGTACCGGTCTTGTCGATGACGATGGTGTCGATGCGCTCGAAAGCTTCCAGCGCTTCGGCGTCGCGGATCAGAATGCCTGCACGCGCCCCGCGCCCGACGCCCACCATGATCGACATCGGCGTCGCGAGCCCGAGCGCGCAGGGACAGGCGATGATCAGCACGGTGACGGCCGCGATCAGCGCAAAGGTGAGGCGCGGTTCAGGGCCGAAGCTGATCCAGGCGGCAAAGGCAAGAAGCGCCGATCCGATCACGGCCGGAACGAACCAGCCGGCAACGCGATCGGCGAGCCGCTGGATCGGCGCGCGCGAGCGCTGCGCCCGCGCCACCATGTCAACGATCCGCGCCAGCATGGTGTCACGCCCGACCTGTTCGGCACGAAACACCAGCGCGCCGCTCTGGTTGACCGTGCCGCCGATGACGCGCGCGCCTTCGGCTTTTTGCACCGGCATCGGCTCGCCCGTCACCATGGATTCGTCGACGAAGGAACTGCCCTCCACGACCCGGCCGTCGACCGGAATCTTCTCGCCGGGCCGAACCCGCAGGCGATCCCCGACCGCAATCGCCTCGATCGCGACATCCTCGTCGCCGCGATCGGCAATACGCCGCGCGGTTTTTGGCGCGAGGCCAAGCAGCGCGCGGATGGCGCCCGAGGTACGCTCGCGCGCCCGTAATTCCAGTATCTGGCCGAGCAGCACCAGCACGGTGATCACCGAGGCGGATTCGAAATAAACCGGCACCGTTCCGTCCAATCCCCGGAAGGCAGGCGGGAACAGGCCGGGCGCAAGGGCGGCCACGAGGCTGTAGAGCCAGGCCACGCCGACGCCGATTGCGATCAGGGTGAACATGTTGAGGTTGCGGCTGACGAGGGAGCGGGCGCCGCGAACGAAGAACGGCCAGCCGGCCCAGAGGACCACCG
>NZ_DAHUXJ010000072.1 GCF_027307225.1 Bradyrhizobium sp.
ACCGCCATTGGCGGCTTGCCGTCGTCGTTTTTCGGCAAGCCGAGACGAGCCCGCATATCGATCACAGTGACGATGCGGCCACGCAGGTTGAGAACGCCGGCGATTTCCCGCGAGGCCAGCGGAACGCGGGTCACGCGTTCCGGCATGAAGACGTCTTGCACTCTTGAGATCGGCAGGCCGAACAACTGGCCGCCGATCATGGCGGTAACGTATTCGGCAACGGCGCCTTCGGCGGTTTCGGTTTTGCTGCTCATGCTCTGATCCTTATGCCGCCTGCCGGTTCATCTCGGCGGTCTGTTCCTTGAGCGCCGCGATCAGTCCCGGACGGTCAAACTTCGCGACGTAGTCGTAGAAGCCCGCCTGGCGTCCGCGCTCGATCGCTGCCGGCGACACCAGCGACGACAGCGCTATGATCGGCATCGAAGCGAGGTGCGCGTCCGAGCGGATGGTTTCGGCGAATTCGAAACCGTTCATCTCGGGCATCTCGATATCGGTCAGCACCACGTCGAAGGTGTGGCCCGAACGGAGCGCCGCGAGGCCTTCCTGCGCACTCGGCGCGACGCGGACCTTGTAGCCCGCGGCCTTCAGTACCGGCGCCAGCATGTTGCGGAAGAACGCGGAGTCGTCGACCAGGAGCACCGACTGCGCGGACATCGACGGGCGCATTTCCTTGCGCGAGAACCAGTCGGCGAACGCCATCGGCAGGAAATGGCCGACGTCGATCACTTCGGTGGCCTGTCCCTTGATCACGGCAGAGCCGAGAATGCCGTCGCTCGATCCAGCCACCTCGATGTTGAGGCGCTCTTCGACGATGTCGATGATCTCGTCGACCACGAGACCCATCGAACGGCCGTCGTCGGCAAATACCAGGATCGGCTGCGAGCCGGAGGTGCGGATGTTCACGCCGCTCATCTGCACGAGCGGCATCAACTGCTCGCGGTATTGCACCATCGAGCGGCCGTTGGAGAGCTCGATCTTTTCGGCGGCGATTTCTTCCAGACGCGTGACAAGACCAAGCGGCACCGCCTTGGGCTGATCGGAGCCCGCACGGAACACGAGCAGCGACGTCATCTGCTCGGCGCCGGCCGCACGCTGCGCGGCATTTTCGTCGGCGATCTCGTGGTTGGCATGGCCGGAGGCGCCCAACGCCTTGGCGATCCCGTTCGGGTCGATGATCATGATCACGGCGCCATCGCCCAGGATTGTGTTGCCGGAGAACATGTCGATGTGACGCAGCTTGGTCGACATCGGCTTGACCACGATTTCCTCGGTGTGGAACACACCGTCGACCACGATGCCGAAGGTCTGGCTGCCGACCTGCGTCACGACGATGAAGCCGTTTTCCGGATCGGCGGAAGAGCCGTCGTCGATCTTGAGCAGCTTCTTCAGATGCATCAGCGGCAACAGCTTGTTGCGCAGACGAAGCACCGCGGTGTCCTTGATCCGCTCGATGCGGTGTTCGGAGTTGGCGCGCGCGCGGACCAGTTCGACCACCGAGAGCTGCGGGATGGCAAAGCGGTCGCCGCCGGCTTCGACGATCAGTGCCGAGACGATCGCGAGCGTCAGCGGGATCTTGATGGTGACCGACGAGCCTTCGCCGGCCACCGACTTGATGTCGATGGTGCCGCCGATCTGGTCGATATTGGTGCGCACCACGTCCATGCCGACGCCGCGGCCCGACACGCTGGTGACGGCTGCCGCCGTCGAGAAGCCCGGCGCGAAGATGAACTTGTGGATCTGCGCTTCCGTCATCTTCTCCAGTTCAGCCTCGGTGACGAGGTTGTTCTGGAGCGCCTTGGCCTTGATTCGCTCGGTATTGAGACCGCGGCCGTTGTCGGCGATGCAGATGATGATGTGGCCGCCTTCGTGATAGGCGGAAAGGCGGATCGTGCCGGTCTCCGGCTTGCCGGCGGCGGCGCGGTCGGCCGGCGTCTCAAGTCCGTGATCGGCCGAATTGCGGACCATATGGGTCAGCGGATCCTTGATCAGGTCGAGGACCTGGCGGTCGAGTTCAGTGTCGGCGCCGTGCATCTCGAGCTCGATCTGCTTGTGCAATTCGCCCGAGAGGTCGCGGACGATGCGCGGCAGCTTCTGCCAGGCATTGCCGATCGGCTGCATCCGCGTCTTCATGACGCCTTCCTGCAGCTCGGCCGTGACATTCGACAGCCGCTGCAAGGGCACCTTGAATTCGGTGTCCTCGTTGCGCCGGGAGATTTCCAGCAGCTGGTTACGTGTCAGCACGAGTTCGGACACCATGGTCATCAGGTGTTCGAGCGTGTCGACATTGACGCGGATCGACTGGTTGGCGACGCGGTCGGCTTCGCTGGCGTCCGCTTCGACCACGGTCTTGGCTTTCTTGGCCGCCGACTTCGACGCTTTCTCGGGCGCGGCAGGCGGTCCCGCTTCGGCCTTGGCAGGCGGCGGGGCGCTGACTTCGGCTTTCGGCGGCGCGACTTTTGCCGCAGGCTTCGCAACCTCGGTCTCCGTCTCGCGGAAAGCGCGCTCGAGATCGTCGAGCGAAACTTCGCCGGGGCGCAGCTCACGCTCCAGTATCTGGAAAGTCAGCGAGCCTGAGGTGCTCGGCTTCTCCGGAGCCGGCGCCGGCGCGGATGCAACTGCCACGGGAGCAGCTTCCATCGCGGCCATGCCGCGTTCGACCATGTCGTGAAGCTGGACGATCAGGTCCTGATCGTTGCCCTCGGGCTCGGCTTCGGTCGCTTCCAGCCCGCCAAGGATTTCCTTGATGCGGTCGATACTGCTCAGGATCAGCGTCACCGCTTCCGCAGTGACCGGCATGCCATCCCGGAATTTCCCCATCAGGGTTTCGCCGGCATGGGCGAGCGCTTCCAGCCGCGGCAGGCCGAGGAAACCGCAAGTTCCCTTGATGGTGTGAACAAGACGAAAGATGTTATCTAAAATCTTGGCGTTGTTCGGCTCCTGCTCAAACTTCACCAGCTGATTGTCTACGGTATCCAGGCTTTCGCTGGTCTCCGTCAGAAACTCTCTCAAAAGATCATCCATGAAATCCGGCCTTCACCCCTAGGCGTGCGATCAACGCACTTTCCGAGAGTGGCCAGCTTCTCTGCAAACCGTTTAAGTTTGGTTGAGCAAATGGAAAAGAACGGGCTCAACAAATAGATAAGCTGCCCCCGCAAGATACCGGGGTCGCCCGTTTACCTTTTGCTAACGGTCTCGCCCGCGGAAAACGGCGGCTCACCAGGCCGGCTGCCGCCCGCCCAAGCACGCTGAAATCACTCGACTTTCAGCCGCACGCGGCGTTCAGGCGGCCTTCACCACCATGGCCTCGCCTTCCGCGGCAAGGCGGACGGCCAATCCGCAGGCCTGCGCCAAAAGGCGCGTATAATAAGGCTGCACCGAATGGGCGTCGGTCGCCGCGAGGTCCGGGGAACTCAAGACATCGGCAATATTCTGCGGCAGGCGCGCGTTCAGCCCGTTCGCCGTGACGCGAAAGCTCATCGTCTCGCCCTCGCCGAGCGGATCGACCGTGAGCACGCCGCCGCGCGGAATGGTCTGCTGGGCGATCACCAGCATGTTGAGCAGGAGCTTGACCCGGTTCTTCGGCAGCAAGAGACGCGGCAGGTTCCAGGTGATCGTGGTCTTGCCATCCTCGATATGGCCGCGCGCCATCGCCTGCGCGTCACCGAGATCGATCTGGGCGCCGGCCGATCCGGCCGCGCCAAACGCGAGACGGCAGAACTGCAGGCGGGCGGAAGCGGTCTTCGCGCTCTTGCGGATCAGATCGAGGGCGAATTCCTTGTCTTCGGGCTTCGGATTGTCGTCGAGGACTTCGAGCCCGTTGACGATCGCGCCTACCGGGCTGATGAGATCGTGGCATACCCGCGAGCACAGCAGCGCCGCGAGTTCGAGGCTATCGGGGGCGGGACCGGGGGCACCAGACATTGAGCGTTCCTGAGAATCGGGCTGAGAATCGATGTCAGCGGTTGCCAAACGAATCATGAAAGACTGGCAGGCTTGATACACTGCGAAGCTGCGCACTGCCAGCACGCACCGGACCGGACCGCGATCCTCCGCTCTTTCCTTGCAATCGGTGCAGGGCGCGGTTACCCGATGCATTGATCTGTTACGCAGGAGTTTTGGGCTTTTGATGGGCGAGCCAACCAACCGGGGGGTTTCACCGTCCCCGATCGATCACGGCGCCGTGGCACAGCTGATGGCGCCGCTGACCGAGCTCGTTGCTCACGCCGGATCGGCGATCCTTGCCGTCGACCGGACGCGGATGCGCGTCGACGGCAAGACCGACGGCTCCCCGGTGACGGAAGCGGATCTGGCCGCCGACCGCATCATTGCCGATGGTCTTGCCCGCCTCGCGCCGGAGATTCCGACGCTGTCCGAGGAGCGGATTGCCTCAGCGCCCGCAGGCTGCCCGCCCGTCTTCTTCCTGATCGACCCGCTCGACGGCACCAAGGAGTTCGTGGCCGGCCGCGATGAGTTCACGGTCAATATTGCGCTGGTGAGGAATGGCACGCCGCTGCTCGGCATTGTCGGCGCACCCGCGCTCGGCCTGATCTGGCGCGGCCTGGTCGGCCAGGGCGCCGAGAGGCTTTCGACCAGGGGACGGCTTGGCGCCGCTGAGCCGATCCGCACCCGTTCGTTCCCCCGCGCCGGCCAGCCTTGGGTCGCGGCGGTGAGCCGTTCGCACGGCGATGCCGCGACCAATGCCTTTATCGAGAAGAGACCCGGCGCGGTCAGGCAGACGCTGGGATCAGCCGTCAAATTCGCCAGGGTCGCGGAAGGCGCAGTCGATATCTATCCGCGGCTTGGGCCCACCAGCGAATGGGATGTCGCCGCGGGACATGCGCTGGTCACGGCCGCCGGCGGAAAGGTGACGGACCCGACCGGCGGCGACGTGCGATTCGGCGAGGGACGGTCCGATTTCATCATCCCGGCCTTTATTGCCTGGGGCGATCCGGGGGCGGCCTGAGTTTCCTTCTTATCCCTCCCCCGCGAAGCGCGGGGAGGGTGGCCGGCGCGAAGCGACGGTCGGGTGGGGGTAAAGCCGTCATCGACAATCGCATTGATCGTACTTTCTTGAAAACCCCCACCCCGGCTCGCTTTCGCTCGCCGACCTCGAGAGCGAGCTATGCTCGCCTCGGACCCCGCAAGGGGGAGGGATAAGAAAGCGACCGTCGCAATCATAAGCGACTGCTATAGAGAGAAGGAATTACTGCGCCAGCTGTTCCTCGAGCGAGGGCCAGCGCGCCGTCGCTTCCTTCGCGTAAGGAGCCGGATTGGCGGCGAACGCGTCGCGGGTTTCCTCGCGGCCGAACAGATAAAGGCGATCGCCGGCGACGAGCCAGAACATCGGGCTTCCACCCACCGTCACCCCGCGCGCCAGATCGACCGGGTCGTAGCCGCCGAACTGCGGGCCATAGACGTCGGGATGCGCGACAAAGGAAGCGCGATTGCCCTCGTTGGTGAATCGCCAGACCGCACCGCCCTGCGCGGCCTCAAAATCCGGAGAGCCCATCTCGGGACGGTGGTCGACGAAATAAGCCAGGGGATCGAACCCCTCGATGGCCAGTCCGCTGTAACGGTTGGTGACCACGCGCTCGGTCGTCGCCGCAAGGGCCGACCCGGAACCTGCCGGCTCCGCCGCCGGCCACAAGGCCGCCACAAGGGCGAGCGCGATCAGGGCGATTTGGGGCCGGAAATGCGGTCTGGCCGCGATCCGGTTTGCTTCCTGCCGTTCTGGCGTCATAGTTGAACCTGATAACATCCGAGTCGGGATACCGGTTCAGCCTTAGTTCATGGTGGTCAGCATCAGGTTAAGGACATCAGCCGGATTCGGTACCCAGGGGAACTTTTAATGACCTTCGCACTTCGCTTTGTCGCGATGACCCTCACTGCGCTGATGTGCTGGGCCGTGCCGGTTTCCGCGCAGCAGGCCGCGCCGCCGCCGGACGCGCCGCCGCCGCAACAGCTGCCACCACCACAGCGCCAGCCCGGCCCGAACAATTACGGGCCCGAGGAACTGGTCGGCGCCGGTCACAAGTTTTTCGGCAACGTTTCGCGGGGCCTCGCCTCGGTGATCGAGCGTGCGGTCAGCCAATGGGGCCTGCCGAACGGCTACATCCTCGGCGAGGAAGGATCGGGCGCGTTTGTCGCGGGCCTGCGCTACGGCGAAGGCACGCTCTATACCAAGAACGCCGGCGACCTGAAGGTTTACTGGCAGGGCCCCTCGGTCGGATTCGACTGGGGCGGCGACGGCGCACGCGCCATGACGCTGGTCTATAACCTGCCGGCCACCGCCGCGATCTATCAGCGCTTCGCCGGCATCGATGGTTCGGCCTACATCATCGGCGGCTTCGGCATGACGGCTTTGACCGCCAACAACATCGTGCTGGTGCCGATTCGCTCGGGCATCGGCTTAAGGTTGGGAGCCAGTATCGGCTATCTCAAGTATACGCCGCGCGCGACCTGGAATCCGTTCTGAGTTCACCGCCTGAATCGGGGCGGGTTTCAAAATCGGAACACCTAGTGGAGTGGATTTGACATTCGCTACCCACCTAGCCGCAAATTCGGAAAGCGAATGTCAATCCTAAACTCCACTAGAAACATATATTTGCTAGTGGTCCTTTGATTCTAACATTCGCAAAAGTGCCTCGCTGCGAAGGGATGCGAATGTTAGAATCGGACCATTAGTGTCCCGATTCCGAAGTTCGCAGCATTTTTCGCCGCCGTTTCGAACTTCGCGATGCTTGGTGCTGGCTTTCACCCCGTGCGCCGTGGCATTGTTAATTAACGCTGAGTGGAGGTCTTATGGTCGAGTCGGCCATGTATCTGGCGATCGGCTTTCTGGTCGCGATGCTGCTCGGTCTGACCATCCTGCCGCTGGTGCATAACCGCGCGGTGCGGCTGACCACGCGGCGGCTCGAAGCGGCAACCCCGCTGTCGATGGCGGAGATCCAGGCCGACAAGGACCAGTTGCGCGCGGAATTCGCGATGTCGGCGCGCCGGCTCGAGATGAACGTCGACCAGCTCAAGCACAAGACCACGAGTCAGCTCGCCGAACTCGGCAAGAAGACCGACGCGATCAACCGCATGAAGCTCGAGCTCGGCGAGAAGAACGCGACGATCTTTGCGCTGGAAGCGCGCGAGAAGGCGGTGAAGGAACAGCTTCGCGCCACCGAAGAGGAATTCGCCGCCAGGACCGAGACACTGCGCCAGGCCGAGAAGGCGCTGACCGACAAGCAGGGCGAACTCGGCAGGATCAATTCCGAATTGAACGACCGCACCGTCATGGCCGAGACCCGCAAGGTCGAGCTCGTCGCCGTTAACACCCAGATCGATGCGCTCAGGAGCCGTGTCGGCGACGCCGAGAAGGAATACGCCGCGACACAGACGCGGCTGGAGCAGGAGCGCAATACGTCGGAGAGCGTGAGCCGCGAGCTTTCCGAGGCGCGCGGCCGGGTCGAGAATCTCAGCCAGCGCGTCAACGATCTCGATCGCCAGCTGATCGTCCAGGTCAAGGAAGCCGAATTGCTCGGCAACCGCGTCAACGATCTGGAGGGACGGCTCGCCCAGCAAGGCAAGCTGCTCGCCGAGCGCGAATATGAGGTCAACCAGCTGCGCCAGACCAGGGATGCCTCCGACCGCACCATCAAGGAATTGAGCGACGAGATCGCGCTGACCAATTCCGGCGCGTGGCCGGCGCTCGACAAGCTGAAGGCGGAGAAGGCCGCGGCCGAGGAACAGCTTCGCGTCGCGCGCGACGAGCGCGCCAAACTGCAACGCGACATCAACGCGATCCAGCAGCAGGCGGAGAGCTCCTGGCAGACCGAGCGCATGGAGAACGCGCTGTTGCGCGAGCGCATCAACGACATCGCTGCCGAGGTGGCAAAGCTCGCGATCCAGCTCGAGGGACCGAACTCGCCGATCGAGGCCTTGCTCGCCGCCGAGCCTGCCAGGCCCGCCAATGGCACAGTGAACGGCACGGCATCCCACGGCACGGCGGGCGAAGGCGGCGGCACGCTTGCCGAACGCATCCGCGCGCTGCAGGCCCACGCTTCCCGCGCCCGCCAGGGGGCGTGACTCTCGCATCCTCAAGGCGTCTGTCATTCCGGGGCACGCAGCGCGGCCCGCTCTTCCGTCATTCCGGGATGCGCCGGAGGCGCAGACCCGGAATCCATTTCTCCCAGCAATCGTACGGCAAAATGGGTTCCGGGCTCGATGCTGCGCATCGCCCCGGAACGACAGCTTCCAGACACACCTAAACATCCCGCGGCGCGATCGCACCCGGGTTGTTGCCGGTGACACCGCCCCCTGAACATCAGAGGGGACAGGGAATGCCGGGCGCGGCCTGCGCCCCCATAGACTTGCGTGAAAGAAAAACACGCAAGCGTTTGCTACAGGTTCGCCGGATACGTTCCGGCATTCCCTGCGCGAGTGGTTTTACGGCTTACTTCGTGGTCTCCCTGGTGATCGGGCTTTCTTGCCACCATCCCCGCGCAATGCGAAGCATTGTCGCGAGTTGATACCAGCGTCGAGATATCAGGACGCCACGACTTCGCCGTCCGCGACGATGCGCATTCGTCTGTTGCGCCGCCGCGTCCAC
>NZ_DAHUXJ010000082.1 GCF_027307225.1 Bradyrhizobium sp.
CCATCGCCGAGAAGGTGCCTCTGGCGAGCGACGGCGCGATCGAGATCCGGCCCATGCTGGCCCGCCCTTGACCCGCACCACGCTGGACCAGGTTGCGCGGGCGGCGGGAGGGCGTGTGATCGCAGCGCTCGCCGCCCGCTACCGCAATCTGGATCTCGCCGAGGATTCGTTCGCAGAAGCCTGCGCACGTGCCGCCGAGGTGTGGCCGAAACAGGACGAACCCAAGGATCCGGCAGCCTGGCTGTATCGCGTCGCGGATCGATTCGCACTCGACACAATTCGACGCCGGAAAACCCGGGAACGCCTGAAACCGGACCCGCCAGCGCCGCCCCCAACCGCCGAGGATGTCATGCTTGACGACGAAGGATTGATCCCAGATGAGCGGCTGCGACTGATCTTCGTGTGCTGCCACCCCGCGGTGGCAGCAGAGGCTCGAGTCGCGCTGACGCTCAGGCTGGTATGCGGGCTCTCTACGGCGGAGATCGCTCAGGCCTTCCTCCTGCCCGAACCGACGATGGCACAGCGCCTTGTGCGGGCGAAGCGTAAGATCGCTGACGCCGGGGTGCCGTTCGAGATCCCCGGAAAGGACGCGTGGCACGCGCGGCTGGATTCGGTGCTGTCGACCTTGGAGGTCGCCTATGCCAGTGCGCACGCCGACGCTGCTGGCGCGGGCCCACACGCGGGCTTTGCCACTGAGATCCTGGATCTGACCCGCGTGCTCGCGGAACTGCTGCCGGAGGAGGCCGAAGCCCTGGCGCTGGCGGCACTTGTGCGATACGCCGAGGCACGCCGCCCGGCCCGACTTGATGAGCTTGGCGCGATGGTCCCGCTTTCCGAACAGGACCCCTCCCTCTGGCGACGCCCGCTCATCCATGCGGCGGAATCGTATCTGAGGGTCGCCGCCGCTTGCTCTCCCTCCGGCCCGCGAAGCCTCCAAGCGGCGATCCACAGCGCTTGGTGCGCCCGGCGCAGCACCGCTGATCCCCTTCCCTGGCCGACGGTCCTGAGTCTGTACGATGCGCTGCTGCAAGTGCAGGACAGCCCGATCGTCCGCCTGAACCGCGCCGTGGCCGTGGCCGAAGTCGCCGGACCGCGAGCCGGTCTCGACGAGGTCGCGGCGCTGGACGGCGTGGCCATGGACGGCTTTGCTCCCTACCACGCCGTCCGCGCGGACCTTCTCGCCCGGGTGGGCCGGCGCGACGAGGCGCGGGCGGCCTACGATAGGGTGCTGTCCTTACAGCCGCCGCCGGCCGAGCGGCTTTGGCTCGAGCGCCGGCGTGCGACTCTCGGCGCCTGAGGCCTGCGAGGGGCCTCAGATGTTCGGCAAAAAAAATCTTTCGGCCGATGTCGATTTCTCGGACCCCAGGCGTCTCTAAGTTGGAAGGCGAGACCTTCTACTCCAGCCGAGGACGCAAAAATGTTCAGCAACACCGTCATCATCGAACGCAACAAGACTGCCATCCGCAATCTGCTGTCGGAGGTCATCAATACCGGGCGCCTCGATCTAAGTGAGCGCTATCTCGCGGCCGATCGGGTCGACCATCAGGACTATGGGCTGCCGTCCGGGGCCGCCGACGGCCATGAGGGTTTCAAGCGGGTTCTGGGGCTGTTCCGCGATGCCTTCCCCGATTTGAAGCTCACCATCGACTTCATCGTCGCCGACGAGGAAAAGCTGGTCGCCTACGTCACGACCGAGGGCACCCACCTTGGTTCGTTCATGGGCGCACCGGCCACCGGCAAGCGATTCAAGGTCAAGGGCACCGACATCTTCGCCTTCAACGAGGCGGGTCTCGTCTCCGATCACTGGGGCGCATTCGACGCGCTGGGAGTGATGATGCAGCTGGGTCTCGTCCCGGCGCCGCAAATGCAACAGGCCGCCTAGGCGAGCGAATCCATTTGGACGATCGCGAGAACGTCGTGGAGTTGTCGGGCCTTCTACGGAAGTGCCATAGGGGGTGCCACCGAAGCATGGCTCGACGAACTCTACGACGTCGCCGGTGTCCGCGAGGCTGATCGTGAATGAAGCGAGAAAATCTCTACGACATTCGACCGATCAACCGCGCCCGTAGAGACCGTCGGGTCTTGGCACGCCGGCGTTTGTGTTCACTTTGCGAAAGAATTCGAGCAAGAAATCTTGCTGGTCGGCCTCGTCGACGCGTCTCAATGTCTCCCGATGCACGACCCGATCTCGGTGCATCGGATCTCCTGCGCCGCAGAGGGAGGGGCCGATGGTAAGAGCGTGGCCGACATGCGCAATGCGGCCGCCGGTGACACCCTCGACGCCTGCCTCGACCACGACGGGCGGCGGCACATGCGAGACTTCGGACAAGAACCGGATGTACTGCGCGAGCTGTTGAACAAAATTGTTTTCGAAGGGATATGAGTAGAGGAATAGCTCTCCGTAACGCTCGCCCTCCCGAAGGACATCGGCGTTGACGCCCCAAATCTCGCCATCGCGGACGTACTGCGAGATGCTGCCTACTTCTTGCGCAATCCCGGCTTGACAGAGCAGCGCTACGCCATACGCGTTTCTCCGGATGGCCTCGCCACCTATAGGTTGGCCGAAGGCGCCATAGCGCCCCACGCTGGTGAGCAGCGTTTGAAGCGATAAAGGCATCGACAGGGGCCTCGTCGGGATGACGCGAAGCCAGGCGACGGAGCGGGCGGACATGACGAACTTGGTCTTGTCTTGGTCGTGAACGTTTTGGCCAAGGATCTCGCCTTCCTGGAAGAACAGTCCCTGACCGATCTTAGGCTTCATCTCGACGAACGGCTCGTGGACCGGCTCGGGAAGGTACTCCCGCAGCGCGTCCGCGAGAACCGCGACAAGCTTCGCTTTCTCCGCTTCGATCTCCTGCCTGGTCGCCTCCGGTGCCAGGCGGTAAATGATGGGGCCGCCCTTGTGGCCCAAGTCGAACGGCATGTCGGCTCGTTTGCCGTAGTGCCCGTTCATGATCATCAGGACGTTCTCGGTCGATCTGGACTTCAACGCATATCCCAGTTCTATCGCTACGTTCGGATTCATGAGCGCTTTGCCCGGCGAATCGACGTCCTCGTCAGTCCTGTGCGCGGCGCCCCTGCCCACTGGAGTAACGTCGCCGACGAAGACGGTGCAGGAATCGATTTTCTTGAGAATTTCGATCGCCAGGTCCGGGCTTCCCTTGAGCCCCTTCCGTCCGTAGTCAATTTGCAGGGAGTTCTGGAAGTCTTCGTCCGGTTCGTCGATGTCCGAGGTACGATTTATCCTGGCGATCGCCTCCTCGAGTGCGGAGCGAATGAAATGCCTAGAAATCCTTCCCGGAAGTTCGAACTGCCAGGCCCAAAATATCTTCATGGTTTTCGCCCGTTCGCTGCGCGGCTTTCCTGCAGGGTGTCCGTCTCAATCGTCGTTCGTTTTGGCGCAGACGTTATTTAGATTCCCCGATTGTGCACCGCGACGGCAATAGCTGGCCGTTCGTCGCGACGTCAATATCCTCGATGCGGGAGCTAGTGACGCACGATATGTGAATGCGGGCATAGTTTGCCCGGATGAGTTCTTGTCTCTGCAGCTTTTGGCTATCGGAGCGGTCCGCAGAGAGCAAAGCCCGCCAATTCCCGGAAGCCGTAACCCATAACCTGTGAACCAGGGCCTTCGGACTAGAATAGGCACCCTTTTTTGTTGCCAGCCGATTGTTTATATTCGGAATATCAGCCTCATTCATTGAGGACGGTAGGGGTAAACAAGAGCCGGAAGTAAATTGCCAGTGTCGCGAATCGAAAGTCTCATGAAAGAGCGCAGGGACCAGAGACTGGCTATCGCCTCGACGCGCGCGCTTGCCGCCTTGTCTTCCTTGGAGAAAGCCGGACTTTCCGCATGGATCGTCGGGTCGCTGTCTCGCGGCACGTTCTCAGTTCATTCGGATGTCGACTTCTTGGTGGATTGCGACCCCGCCTCCGAAAGCACCGCCTTTCGGATACTTGAGAGCGAAATGCGAGATTTTCCGTTCCATTTCATCCTCCGATCGGACCTGGATGAAACCAAGAAGATCATGATGATGAAAGATGCTATCGGTGCATCCGGCATTCGCGCTTACGCGCACCAGGCTGACTGAGACACGTTCAGAATTCGACGTCTTTTTACAGGCGAACCAAGAACGCTTGATTCCTCTAGAAGGAGATCAGAACGCGTCCGCCGCATGGATTCGCGCGGTATCCCGCGCCAGTGGGATTGAAGGCGTCTACTCCGGCATGGAGGGCGTCCTAAAGGAAGTTCATAACGTGGTCGACGGAGCAGAATCCGTCCCACGACGGATGCGCTGCATGACGTGGCAAGGCAAGAGGCTCGGCGCGGAGTCTCGACGGCGCGTTATGCTGCGGCAGCTCCGCCCCGGTGGCCTCGAGGGTGAATGCGCAAATCCCTCGCTCTTGCGGTATCGACGTTAGGCTGACCTGGAGCGGAAATCAGAGAAATAAAAGCAAAACGCTCCGCTTCTTGTAACGGAAGGAGGGATGGGATTAGTTGATTAATCGCTCACGGCCACTTGGCATAACCCGTGACCGGCCGACCGAATTTGGGGATGTTTGCCGGGTCCCGCTTCTGCGATCCAGGTAGCCGTCCTTTCCCTTCGCATTTCTTGCACCGGGCTGGGTAAAGGCGAACGCCAAGCCTCGCCGGTTGTTTGACGGAAGGAAATCCCGAGCCCTCGCAGGCGTCGCATCTCACTTCGTCGAGAGCATGCATATTCACGATTGCGGCTCCATACCGGGTTCCATCTCGCTAAGCTGAGTTCAAAAAGCCACGGTACGGCTTTGCCATTAGCTTTCATTCGTCGGAAACGTTCCCGTGAAAACGTAGCGCTTCGCCGCGGTCTTCGCGGCCCGGTCTAGTTACACCTCCGCCAATCTGGACGATGGCGCAACCTAAATGTTTTTTGCATAGATAATCGCTCGCAGGTAATCTCTCGATATTCCTTGGATTTCTCTTTTTGGCCGACCGCAGACGGAGAATACAGGATGGCTGGCATCAATGATTATCCTCAGCTCAAACCTTTTGTCGATCCTAAGGGTACGGTTAGCAACGTGGAGACAAGCGAGGTCGGCGGCGTAAAATATGTCCGCATAACCCAGCATTTCGATGAGGGGGAGGGAGGCCAGTTACTCTTCAAAATCGCCGGCGCCAACCCGGAGCAAATCGCGATAGACAACGTCGTAGACTTCCCCTCCGCAGTCCTAATGACTGAAGCCATAGTTGGTTATAGCGGTACAATGAGCGACGGTGACCACGCGAAGGTCGCCGCGGAGGCGGTCAAACAGGTCGATGTCTATAAAACCGGGGATGGGCCCGATCACGGAAACCTAGCGTGCATGTGGGCTTGCCGACACGTTGTCTATTTTGCCACTAGTGCGTGGATTACAAAGACAGATGGTACCGCGCAATTTTATGAAGAACTTCAAAAAGGAGGCATGAAGCCTGACAAGGCCGATGACCTCCCGTCAGGAGCAATAATAATCTCGCCAACGACCAGCAAGGGTATTGGTCATGTCGGCATTCTGGGCGCAGGCACGGGCGGTAGTCGGCTCGTATACTCGAATCACAGCCCCTCGCGGAATGATCCGGTTGCGCGGTGGAAGCAGAATTACTCTGTCAAATCATTCACCGACGCTCACACAGCGAAAGGTCTTCAAACCTATTTTTACCGGTTGCCAAGCGTGGGCGCGGCCACGTCTTGATGCTGTCGGTCAAGCGCCAATGCGGCGCCGGCTTAGCGCTCCAACTTCCCGGAATCGTTGAGTCGGGATTCGGTCGGCGCGTGCGTGAAATAGCCGGCACCTGGCCGCTCGTGGTTGTCGGCGTCGGTCATGCCGTCCTCCTCAGACTTCAATGACGAAGTTGACGTCGAAATGCGGGTTGTCCCAGGTGAGCTCTTGGCCTGGCCAAGGGCCGTAACCCTTCGCGTTCGAGACGACGCGGGTCGATCCGACGACGGCATCGAAGGATTCGTGCGTGTGGCCGTGTACCCAGATATTCGCGGGCCGCAGCGGACCCTTCCCGTCGACAGCCGGCTGTGGCCGCATCAATTCCGACAAGTCGCTGCGGAATGCTGCGGTCAGCATCTCCTCGTCGCTGAACTTTTCTTCGGCCTCCGGCGGAGCAATAAGATAGCCAAGATCGTGGACCGGCGCGTGGTGCGTGACCACGACGAGTTTCGCGTCGCCCCGGGGCTTTCGCATCTGCCGCTCCAGAAATTCGCGCGAGTGCTGGTGGCGCCCGAGCGCATATCCCGGCCGAAAGCGCTCGCGATATTCATTCATCCGGATCTTCCGGAAATCGTTCATCCGGTCAGCGGCGATGCCGATGGCGCGCCGCCGATTGCCGAAAAGATTGAAATCGGTCCAAAGGGTCGCCCCGGCGAAAATCGTATCTCCGATGCGTTTCGTGTCGTCCTGCAGCACGAACACGTTGGTGCCGTGCGCGGCCCGCCTGGCCTTCTCGACGGTGCGGTCGATATCGCCTCCGTACGGCTCATGATTCCCCGAAACATAGATCACGGGCTGGTCCGTCACGCGCTCGAGCAGCCACTTCACGCCCCGCTCCATGCGGGTGATCAGGTCGCCGGCCATTACCATGACGTCGAACTCCGGACGCGCGTGCACCGCCGGCAGATCCCAGCCGCGAGTCGATTCCAGATGGACATCGCTCATGATCCAAAGCTTCACGTCAGTCCCCGTTGTCTTGATCCCGGGGGAGCTGCTCATCCACCTCCGGGCCCGGCGTCCACCAGAATCCATCCTCGCAGACGGCCCACGCGCGTTGGCTGTCGATCCAAAGGATTTCGCCTGTAACACGCGCCCGGCCGAACTTGTCGCGGCCCGTCAAGATCGTCGCACGGCTCAGATGCGCGAATTCCGGGTCGTCGGGGAAGCGGAGCAAATCCACACCGAAACGGGAACGACGCAGCGTCCGCTGCTCCACTAGCGGGTCAATCTCGTCCGCAACCGGAAGCCATCCCGTGCGGCACCGATCGGCGACCTTCTCGATAGCGATTGCGCGGAGCTCGGCTGCAGCGATGGACGGGGTAATTCGCGACAATAGCTGCCACGTCGTTTGGGCGCCCCTCACGTCGGCACGGAATCTGAAGCGACGATCCTTATCGAAGACACGAACGTCGCCGTTCCATTCGACATGGATCGACCGCACGCGATCGGCGCGGTCTTCGATGATCGTAATTGCTGCCATTGCGGTCAAAAAGTCATTCTCCCTTTTCATCGTCTGACGGTTCGGCGTCGACCTCATCGTGGCTTTCGGCCAAACGCTTCATTGCCTCGATCAGCGGGTGGTCGTCCGGGATCTCTTCGATACCGAGCGCGAATTGCACATCCTGCGAACCGCAGTACGGGCAAGCATGCCGTCCGTCGTATCGGAAAGTGCCTTCCTGGCCGCACGCGCGGCAGCGGAATCTGGCCATGGTTAGTTCTCTCCCGCTTCGGTGCCGCCGCGCGGCAGCGAGGTCTTCTCGGGCGGACCGTCGCGGAGATTCCCGACGTCGTATGGTCGCGACGCGCAGTTAGGCGTCGGAGAAGTCGGCGTTCGTCGGATCGATGGCATGGCGCCGGCGAAACGTCCCCATATGGCGGCGTTCGCCGTAGCGATGGATCCGTTCAGGAATTGGCGGCGCCTCATGTCAATCCTCCTCGATTTCCAGAGTGCTGAGATCGACGTCGACGAAGGAATCGGTTTCCCGGACGTAGCGCCGGCATCGAACTTCGCGCTGGCCGCCGACTATCCGAGTCTCGAAAAAAATGTTCTCCATACCCGGCCGGATCGGCTCACGCTGCCGCCCCTCGTTGTGAGCGTCGCATCGCGTCAACAGCCACCCGGGACCGTACAGTCGGCCTTCGTGACCGCAGACTTCGCAGGTGCAAGCCGAGCGGGCTTCCGCCAAATCGATGGCATCCTCGACTTGCGCGGCGCCCTCCGGAGGGAGCTTGCCGTCCCAGTAGAGCCTGGCGCTGCCGAATTTCTCCTTGATTTGCGTGAACTTGAACGTGCCGCCGTCGGCCTGGACTGCGGCGCGGATCCGGACGCAGGCCCGCTGCATCAGGTCTCGCCAGCCGTCGCCGACCGCCGGCCAGCCTTGGACTCTCGGCGGATCACCGGAGCGGAAGAGGTCCGGATAGCTCTCAACCAGCTCGGCCCGCCAATCCCGCACGACACCAGCCATTTCTCACCTCGACGCCACAGAACGTAACGTAAGCATTGAAACAGAAAATATTAGGTAATGTCAATATATTAGATAAAAGAGCTATATAAGAGAGAGAGTCAGTCCTGGAGGACGTCTTATATAAGAGCTTCCTGCCGGCGCGCTTTATGCCTTAAGGTTAACGAAAGGTTGGCACGGCGCGGGACGCTCAATGGTCGGGAAGACGAAGCTGCCGAAACGCGGTTTGCGGACCGCGATCGGCGACAGGGTGACGGTTCTGATGATGATCGACCCGGACATCGCCGCAGGCATCAAGGAAGTAGCTATCGAGGAAAAGCGGGCCGCCTGGAGCGTGATGGAAGATGCCGCGAGGGAATATCTGAAGCGACGAAAGCGCCGGCTAAGCGACTGAAGTCTATCGATGCTCGGACTTGCTGTTCCGCGATCGGGAAGCTTCAATCTCATCTTTGGCGAGGGGAGACAGACGTGAAGTTGTTCGGCTATCTGCCGGAGACCCTTTTTCAGCCGCTCGCCGGCCCGAAGAAGCATGTGTACGCCCGTCTTCTGATGCGGCTTTACGAAAGAGTGTATTCCGCCCGCATTCTCGAGACGCCGCTCAGAGAAGAAGTCCTGAGGCAGATCGAGATCGGACTCTCCGAGTTCGGCATCGGCTCGTCGAGCGACTTGTCGGAAGACGAAACCGACGATCATTCCACCAGCCAGGCGCACTACCTCGCCTACCATCGACTGAAGAATACCGGCTGGCTCACCGAGGAAACGGAGAGGTGGCGGGTTTACGTCGACATGAACCCGGATGCGTTCATGGTTCTCGGCGCCGTCACCGACTTCGGCAACAGCCGCATCCGCGTCGCCGGCGCGGTCGTCGACGTGAAGAACAATCTGGAAGCGGCGTTCCGCGAGCCGGAGACCATGGCCCAAGGGCTCGCGAACGCGCACGATACGGCGTTGCGGTTCGCGCGCAGTATGCGCCGCATCCTAGCCGGGATGCGCGACATCGAGGATCGCATTCTCGGCAATCCCAACGCGGCCGCCATCCTCCGCACGTTTTTTCAGGATTTCGTCGACGGATTGCTGATCGCTGACTACAAGCAGCTCAAGACGTCGAACAACCCTTACCGCCATCGCCGCACGATAGCATCTCTGGCCGGCGACATGCTCGCCGACGCCGAACGCCTGGGCAAGATCGCCCGAGCCTACGTCGAGCAGGGCGTCCTAGCGGCCGGCAGCACGCTCGCATCCGCCGAGGAGCGTGTCGTCACCGAGCTCGAGAAGATTAGGAGCGTGTTCGAAGACGTCGGGCCGTTCATGGACAAGATCGAGGATTTCCGCGACCGGCTTGAACGCCGAATTCGTACGACCGTGCACTACATGGACTTCATGGGCGAAGGATCTGCCGAGCGGATCGTCCGGCTGATCGAGCAACTGTCGGCCATCTGCAGCGACGACGTGGGGATCCGTCTGCGGTCACCGGACGTCGGTCTCCCGTTCACATCGCTTGCGCTCTACACACCTCCAGCACCGAAAGCGCCGCCGGAGCGCACCCGTTTCAAGGTACCGAAGCAGGATCCGTATCTGCGAGCTTACGTTCAGGCTACAACCGAGTTCGATCGCATGGTTCGCGTCACGGACCAGAAGCTGTTGGAGTTCGTCCGGACGAAGATGCAGGGACGCGATCGCGCCTCGTCCGGAGAGGTTGAGATCGAAAGCATCCCGGACCTGTTCGCTTATCGTGCCATTCCGAACCTGGCTTCCGTCAACGGAACGACGCGATTCGGCGAATTCACGATCACGATCGAGGACGGGCGGACCGCGAACGGCTGGATCGACGTGACGGCGTTCCGGATCGAAAGAACGAGGACTGCGGCCGATGCTGCGTGACCTTTCGAAGCTCATCGATGACGAAGACTCGGAGAATGGCGACGGCGAACTCCTCGAGAAGGAGTTGCGCCAGGCGGCGCAGCAGCTTTGGCGCGCCCAGTTCATCTATGAGAACGACTGGGGCATGAAAACTGCGTACGAAGCCCTCAGGCGGCACACCGGCTATTTCGAGAACCTGTTCGACGCGCTCGGCTATCGCGTCGTGGGACGGCCGAACGACGGCTACATCGGACTGATCGCGATCGATCTGCCGCCCCGGCAGAGCATGAAGTTGGACGAGAGCCTGCTGCTGCTGGTGCTGCGGCTTCACTACGAAGAGGCCTTCACCCGGTTCGAAGCCAAGGAGTTTGGCGAGATCGAGGTCGAAAGCGAACAGATTCTCCAGATCTACGAAGACAGGACCCACCGCGAGCGCCCTAACTTCGGCCGGGTCAAGGAGATCCTCTCTGGTTTTAAGCAGCGCGGTCTGGTGCGGATCGTCGATCAGGACGACAAGAATTTCACCCTCTTCCTGCGACCTGCCCTGCCGATCGTGATTTCGAAGGACACGTTGGGCTCTCTTGAAGAGTTCGTGGCGCGTTCGACCGCGGCTGCGACCAGCGTCGATACCGAAAGCGAGGTCGAAGCTTGATCGAACTCCGCCGCATCATATTGATCGACTGGTACCTGTTCCGCGCGCAGCAGGTCGACATGCGAGGCATGACGGCGATTATCGGTCCGAACGGCGCCGGAAAATCGGCCATCATCGATGCCGTCCAGACCGTGCTCACCGGCGCGAGCATGGCCAGCATCCGTTTCAACCCGAGCGCCCAGAGCAACGTGAGAAGCAAGCGGACGCTGCGGGACTACTGTCTCGGCGTCGTGTCGCTCGACGAAAAGGGCGAGCGCTCCGAACCCACCCGGCCGCACGCGTACACTTATGTCGTCCTCGTCTTCGAGGACCTCAGGGACGGCTCGGCGGTGAGCCTGGGCGTCGCCTTTTCAGCAGCCGCAACGCGAAGCGACGAGACCTGCGAGGGCCGCTTCATCGTCAAAGGCGCGTTGACAAAGGAAGATCTTCTGGCGCCCGTGGGCGACGACGAGGTCGAGACGTTGCAATGGCATGCGGTGCGTACCGCACTGCGCGCGAACGGCCTCGAAGTCGACGACGCGTTCTCGAGCGCGACCGACTTCGTCGCCGAATCGCTACGAGCCCTGTCGCCGGCCGGTTTCCCGCTCGATCCCAGGCGCTTCCAGAAGGCGTTCCGCAACGCCCTCCTTCTCAAACCGGTCGACAATCCGACCGAGTTCGTCCGGAACTACGTTCTCGACGTCCAGCCGATTCAGGTCGACCGGCTTCGACGAAGCATCGAACACTGGCGCATCCTGACGGCGAAGATCGGCGACCTGAAGGCGCAGAGCGCAAGTCTCTTCGGCATTCTTCGTATCGTCGCACGCGTCATCGAGAACGAACGGATCGTCGCTGTCACGGACTGGCAGATCGCCCGCCTCGAATGGGAGACTTTCCGCCGCGAAGCGCGGAGTCAGGAGGAACGCCTGACGCATCTGCGGAGCGCGGCGGTAAAGGCCGAAATCGAGGCCATCGCCGCGGCGACCCGGCATGCCACGCTCGAGACCGAGCAGCAGACCGTCGAACTGTCGATCAAGACCAGCGACGGCGAACAGCTCGCGCTGATGTACGAATCCGACAAGAACCTGGCGTTGGGTCAACGCGCGAGCGCCATGGCCCCCGTCAAGGAGATCGACGGGCTGATCGCGTCGGTCGGAACGGCCGTGGAGCGCAATCTGCTCGTCCACCGTGACGATCTTCTGCACGCGCTCCTGAGCGCTGTCGTCGTAGCCCGAGGAAGAGCGCCTCTGTCGGACTGGGACAAGCCGCTGCCCGATGGCTGGGAGGAGGCCGCCTCGCACCTGGACGCCGCGCTCTCCGCCGTCGACCAGGAACGTCTCGAGGCGGTCAGGAAGACCTTCTCGGATGCGCATTTTCACGCCCGCGTTGGGACCAAGGATATTCAGGACCGCATCGATCAGATCGACAGCAACTTGAAGCGAATGGATCAAGGTCTGAGCCCGATCGAACGCGGGACGCGAGCTCTGATGGAACAACTTCGCTCGCACGGCATCGGGGCCGACCCCCTTTGCGATCTGGTCGAGATACGCGACGACAAGTGGAGAATGGCGGCCGAGGCGGTTCTGGGGCGTACTCGGGAGGCATTGATCGTCGAGCCGAGCCGCGCCGTCCGCGCGCTGGAGATCTATCGCGAAGGCGGGGAATATTCGTTCGAGCACGCGGAGGTCATCAACACCACCAAAACCGACGGTACCCGACCGGCCGAGAAGGGCTCGCTGGCGCAGATCATCAGTACCGAGAACCGGCACGCGAGAGCGTTCCTCAATTATCGCCTCGGTCGGCTGATGATGGTCGAGACCATGGACAAGATGGTAGCCGCCGAGAATGCCATCACGCCCGACCGCATGATGCAGGGCGGCCGCACGATCCGGCGTCTTCCCAAACCGGAGTATCTCAAGCTCGGCCGCGCTACGCAGGCCCAGATGCGGCAGCAGCTTCAATCCGAGCGACAGAATTTGGTGGTGCAGCTCGCAGAACGGGCGCGCGAGGTCGGGCGGCTGGAAGACGAAGCTCGCTTGTTCGAACTCATGTTCGCGCAATTCCAGAAGATTCGGACCGCCGGCCTCACTTGCGTGAGCGGCGGCGCCGCCTTGGTCGCTTTCGATCGTAAACTCGACGAAATCGCGAAGAACATCGAGGCCGCAAGGCGGAACCGCGATCCCAAACTGCTCGCGGAATCCGATAGGCTGAAAAACGCGGTCTCGGCGGCGGCGACCATCAAGTCGACGTCCCAGCGGGCGTGGAGCGAGGCACAAGGCGCCAGGGATCGGGCCGAAGGTGCGTACGATAGCTACATGTCCAAGAATCGCGAGACGCTTGCGTCCAACCGGCGAGCGCGCGCCCGCGATTTGACCAGGTCCTTCCCCCTTTCGCGGGCCATGAGCGAGTACTGCTCGGAAATCGACGGCATCGCCACCACCGCGATTGCCAATCTGATAACCGGTTTCTCGGCGGACCGCGGCCGCCGGGCGACGGACCGTCGTTCTAGTCTCATGCGCGAAATGACCAACGCGATGAACAGGCACGGTCAGGACTTCCACGTAATGCCTCCTTTCACCGCAGAAGAAGCGACTCCGGCGGCAGTCGAGGAATGGGCGACCTCCGAGAAGCAACGGCTCGATGCCCACGAACTGGTCCAGTACGAAGAGCAATGCCGCAACGCCGCGAAGGAGATGACTTCTGCGTTCCGCGACGATCTTTTGCACCGTCTCGACGACGCCTTCACCGGTATCAAGGCGACCCTGAACGAGCTCAATCGGCATCTCAAGGACCGCCAGTTCCACGGTCGCGACTTCTATTCGTTCAAGGCGCTCGAAGCGCCGACCCACGTCGATATGATCGACCTGGTCAACGAGTCCCGGCGACCCGACTTCGGCCTCCCGCTCTTCGGTGACCGCACCGAGGAAACGAACACGCCCATCATGCGGGCAGTACGGCGGATAGAGGAAATCTTGGCGAATCCTGAGGCGCGGACCGACGAGATCGAGGATCCGCGCAAATACTTCAACTTCGAGCTCTACATCCAGGACGCAAACGGCAAGATCCGCTCGTCGCTGACGAGCCGAGCCGGAACCGGATCGGGCGGCGAAGGGCAACTGCCGTTCTACATCGCGATCGGCGCGTCGCTGGCCGCCACCTACCAGAACCGACGCACCGGCGAGAGCGGGCTGTCGCTCGCGATCTTCGACGAGGCCTTCAACCGGTTGGACACGAAGGCGATCGGTCAGTGCTCGGAGTTCATGGGAGATCTCGGATTGCAGGTGGTCCTCGCGACGCCCGACGAGAAACGCCACGTGTTCATGGAAGTCGTCGACACGGTAGTAAACGTCAATCGGCTCGGGAACCAGGTGATGATCGACACGGAATTCCTGACAGAAAAAGCGCGAGACGCACTCTCCGCTGCGGACCCGTACCGCAAGGGCTTCGACGTGTTCAAGTCGGAAATGATCGCGGCCGAGAAATCGGACGCGTCGGTCCAGCAGGACCAGGCCGCTGAATGACACAGATTCCGGGGGTCGACGCAGGCGTCGAGTTCCTCGAACGCCTGCTGGAAAGGAGCGAACGCAACCCTGACCGATCTCGTCCGGCGTCGGCTGCTCCCGAATACGACAACCTTCCCAGCGCGCAGCAGATCGACCGCTTTCACGAACTGATGATCGCGGCGGAAAGGTTCGGAGCCGTCGAGGTGCAGCGCGGCCGGAGGGATCGAGTCCATTTGATCGAGCGCGTCCGCGTCCGCGACCCCGCGCTGCTCGCCAGGCACCTGGGTCGCCCCACCGCGACCGCGGTCGCGCAGCAGGCTCGGGACGGATTGCTTCCGATCGCCTCGACCGGAGAACCTTGGGTGGCGGGCCTGTTGGAGGAGATGGCGAGCCGCTGGGCACGGGGCGAAAGCGCGCAGCGGCTCAACGCGGCCGAGATCGATTCCGCCGCCGAATTCTTCACTCTTCTGTCCGCCATCTCCCGTCGGGCAGCCCAAGGGCTCGATGCTCGAACCTTTTCGTTCAGAGCGACCGGAGACACAAAGGCCTTCGACCGCCATGCCTCCCGACTAGCGGCGGTTCTCGCAGTCAGAATAGGACAGCCCGGCGCCACGCCCGACGTGGTGTGGACGCATGTCGGACTGGAGCGATTCAGCCACCCGGTCCACCTGAGAGGTCCCGTAGCAGTGGAGGGGCCGAGCGGGCTTCTGGTGGACGGCGGCGGCAGACCATTCGCATCAGTCCATCCGGAGATGCTGCCGCAACTTCGGTTTCTTCAGATACCCACCGCCGTACTGACCATCGAGAACTACGCGAGCTTCAACAGACACGTCCGCGAGATCGACGACGGCAGCCTGGTCGTCTACACCGGCGGCTTCCCCGCCGCAGGCATCGTCGAGCTCCTCTCGAGAGTTTTGGCGGCATTGCCGGGCGACGTGCCGTTCTTTCATTGGGGCGACGTCGATGCCGGTGGCTTGCGCATCTTCCGCTACCTGGAAGAAAGCCTGTCGCGCGGTCCGCGGCCACACTTGATGACCAGAGAGTTGGCCGAAGCCAAGGGCCGGGAGGCACCAGTGGATCCAAGCCTTGCTGCTCTCGCCCAGTCGGACAGCGCAATCGCGGGGCTGGCAGAATGGCTTGCGTTCGGCGGTTCACCAAAGATGCTTGAGCAGGAAGCTCTGGATCCCGCAGTTCCTCGTCACGGCGCTTGATGCCTTGAATCATGCGATGGGTTAGAGCGCTGGCCCGTCCTCGACCGCGGAAGGAGCGACGGATTTCCTTGCGACCCTTCGCGGACATACCTTTGGCCCCCGCAAAGTCGGCATTGCCGAAAATCGGCAAATAACTTCGGCAAAAATTTCCAATTTTCTTTCTAATGCATTGATATTCATTAATAAATACTGATATGATATCGGCAAGACAGTAAGTTGTGCGTCGGTTGGTGCGGCTAGACGCTCATGACAAAGACCGGCAACCAACATCGGCAACTATTGCCACTTTCTGGCTAAAAATATAGCTTTATCAATAGACTAAAAGAATCGAGGATTGGCAAAATGCTTGAGACGCCAACCAGGATCGAACCGTGTCTCTTCGAGAGCGACGTGCCGGCCGCGCTTACCGACTTGGCCGTTGAAATCCAGGCCGAATCCGCGTCGATCGGCCGGAACCTCAACGAGGACAGTCTAGCCGAGTTGGCCGACCTCGTCCGGATCATGAACAGCTATTATTCCAATCTGATCGAGGGGCACAACACCCGGCCGCGCGATATCGAGCGCGCGCTGGCCGGGGATGAGGTCGAGCAGGACAAGCGGCCGCTTGCCTTGGAGGCCAAGGCTCATGTCGACGTCCAGCGGGCAATCGACATCGCACATCGCAGCGGCAAGCTTCCCGTCCCCGTGTCGGCCAAGTTCATATCTTGGGTGCACAAGTGCTTCTACGATGAGATGCCCGAAGAATTCCGGTTCGCCGAAAGGAAGGATGGCACAAGGATCCCGATCGTGCCGGGCAAGTTTCGATCGGAGCCGGGAGATGACGTCGACGTCGGTTGGCACCAGCCGCCGTCTTCGGCCGTGGTTGCGGGCTTCATGGACTATTTCGAGAAGCGGTTCTCACCGGCAGAGGCTCGGGCAGGATCCCGCATCCTGGCAATTCCCGCCGCACATCACCGGTTCAACTACATCCACCCGTTCATCGACGGAAACGGGCGCGTTAGCCGGCTGATGTCGCACGCCATGGTGCTGCGCGCCGGCATCGGCGGCGGCGGACTGTGGTCGATCTCCCGCGGCCTGGCTCGCGGACTTGCGGGCCGGCATGAGTACAAGATGGCGATGAATGCCGCAGATAGCCCGCGCAGAGGTGACCTCGACGGCCGCGGTAATCTCTCGCGAGCCGCCCTGATCGAGTTCTCCGAATGGTTCATGAAGGTCATGTTGGACCAGATACGCTTCAGCAAGGCGGTCTTCAGGCTCGACGGGATCGAGGAGCGTTACAAGGATCTACTGGTGCATCTCAATTTGGAACCGCGAGCAGTTGATCTCGTCGCTACGGTGTTCAGGATGGGACAACTGGAGCGCGGCGCTGCGGCGTCCGCACTGCGCGTGCCCGAACGTACGGCGCGCAACTCGGTGTCGAAGCTCACGCAGATGGGTTTCCTCAAATCCGAGACGCCGAAGGGCGCGCTTCGGATATCCTTCCCGATCGACTACCGCGAAAAGCTGTTTCCGAACCTCTTCGCTGACGCGCCGATCGAAGCTCCAGCGCCTCCCGCCCACAAGTTCGGACCCTGACAGCGCAGATGTTGCAGCAGAAGGCCAGCCTGAGTCCCTTGTCCGAAGACGCCGCGACTCGGCTTTAGCGGACGTACTTTACCCGGTCTCGGCTATTTCACGCGCGGGCAGGCGAAATCCAGACTCAACGATTCCAGCAAGTCGGAGAGGCAGCAGGGGACGAACTATGCCGGGTGCCGCACCGAGCGGGCCGACCCGTTCACCAGAAAGCGTCTGATCTCGCCGATGGCTACGACATCAAGAGTGGCGGTCCGTCTCGCGCCTCGCGGGCCATGGAGCGGCCGTTGCAGCGGTAAAGACCGGCTGACGAAATCGGAGTGAAGGCCGGGTCGGAACAATGACCGCGTTTCCCCGTTGCGGGACTACCGACCTTCGCGAGGACGGCAAATGCGCTACCTCGGTTATCTACTCAGGGCGGGCCTATTCGTCGCGCTTGAGCTTCTGCTCGGCCGGTACCTTGGCTCATGGATCGGCCCGGCGTGCGCGCTGCTCGGAACGTTCGCGATCTCCTGCGCCGTAGCACAGCATGCCGCGGTCGACTGCGTTCTCGACGTTCTCAAGGAGAAGCGGGAAACCATACTGGATGGTTTCGTCGGTGCCATCGTGATCGCAGCCCTTGCGAGCCCCATTTGGGCGCCGCTCGCCCTGCTGTGCGACGGCCATGCCTTGCTCGCGACCGGAGCGCTCCTCATGCTCGGTTTCCTAGATGCGCTCTGGATTACAAGTTGCTCCGCATCCAACGGTTCGACCCCGTCCTCATCGGACGGCGCTTCCGCCTGACCGAAGCCGGAAATCGAAAAGCCGGTCGCGGCCGCCGAGGCGGGATGCGAGCTCGCGGTCTCGGTGGGAAGCCGCATGATCGGCAGGATGTTGGTCAGCAACTGTTCTTCGCCGCGCTCGACGACAACGTCCGAGCGGACCGATGCTTGGCGCCAACGGTCGAACTCCGCGGTGAGGTCGGTAACGACACGGGGGACGCCGGCCTTCGTCAGCGGTTCGACCAGGTCGACAAGCTTGGCGCCCCATCCCGAGGTGAAATCGATCGTGTTGAGCTGATGGATCTGGATCGGTAGCTCGCCAAACGCAACGTCGTCGATCCGCACAGGGATGATGAACTCGGGATCCTTCTGCGACCTCTTGACGGCGTCGGCCACGGAAATCTCGTTCCGGACGCCGCTGCGGTCGGCATGGCAACTCGCCTTCGAGACGACGAATATGACCTTGAGAGCCTTCTTGCGGATCGCGTCTTCGATGCTGACCCAGAACGGAGTGCCGCCGGCGAGGTCGAAGATGTCAGCCCAGACCTTGTAGCCATAGCCGGTCAGTCTCGTTCCCAACCAGCGGACGAACTCGTTGTCGTCCGGCGTCGCGTGGCTGATGAAGATGACGTCGCGCTCGGACATGACTGGAACTTCTGCTGCGTCTTGCCAAGCCGCCGCGGGCCGGCCCGGCCCACTCCGGAGCAATAGCGTTTCGGCCCGTTCACGACTGCGTCGTCAAAATAAGAAGAATCTGTCGAATCGAGCGTTCCAAGAGACGCGCAACAGAAGACAATTCTCGGCAGACCGAAACGTTCGCTAACAAAATCGTCCTGCGCCAGCCGACCCGTTCCTCAAGCGCTTCTACTCATTCTTTCGGAGGCGGCCCAGCCTGTAGACGAAAATATATCGCGAATATACCGTTCGTTGGACCAACTTTCCTGGACCCGATCAGCGCCGTTAGATGAAGTAAGCTGTCCGAGGCGGACTTGCCGAAGGGACCGGGATGACGCGCTAGGAATTGGGGTTTGGCTGGTTACCACTGAATTTCGCTCTCAGCGACTTCGGGCTAATCTCGAAGCCTCGTTCGACCCAATGCACGAAATCTGCCGGATGGACGACCATTAGAGTTCGGCCATCCGGCCGCGTATGGATTTGGCACGATAGATTTCGTTTCGAACCATCCGACCTTTGGGCGACTGATGTCGTCCAGGACTCACAGTCGTCCGTCGCGAAATCGGAAAGATTGTCCGTTACCAGAATATCGGCGCGAGCCGCAAAAGCCGTGGCAAGCACTCCGCCGTCCTCCGTGTCGCGAAGAGCCGGATCCGGCGTGCCTCCAAAGACGACGTAAGGGTCCAACCGGTGCGGACCGTATCGCATGATCTCGACAAGCGCTTGCGCTGCGGAGTCCGCCACGGCAGCGGCGTGTCCTATACGTATGAGCACCTCCCGGTACGTGTCGATCATCCTGAATGACAAGGCGAGTTGCGTCGGCGTTCCGTTCGCCGATCCTGTCGTCAGATAACCGACGATCCGCTGGCTGATAGTGGCCCTCCGTCCCGCCCGGTTGGCATTTTGGGCAGACACCAAGACGTTTACGTCGGCCACGACGGTAAGTGTTTTAGCGCGCGGATCAGGCTCGCCCACCGGCATCAAACAACCGGGGAAGAGACTATGATCATTTCGTCGTCGGCCAGCATTTTCTCGTCGACGAGGGCATTCTCGGAAGCTGCCATGGCAGCCGAAGCTTGCTCATACCGGAGACGGGCAAGCTCGAATAGAACACGTCGGGACATCTCTTCCAGTCGCGGGCCGGCCGTCTTGTCTTCAGCCGTGATCTCGACGAGACGGTCCCTTAGGTCTTTAGGCAGTAGTGTGAAGACACGAACGGCATTTTCCATGACGTTCGCCACGGTCCGGTTCTCCCGCGACGCGATGACGCGCAGGCGCAGCTCGGATCCCTGCGAAAGGGAGGTCGATCTCGATTTCGACTTCGTCGCAACCATAAGTCTCTCGTTTCGATGAATTATGCGGGAATGATTATAGTCGCACTATTCATTGAAAGCAATAGAAACCTCTGCCTCCGAATCATTGGGGCAACGGGGTGCCGCGTCCAAGCGATCTAGCGCTGGGAACCGCCGTCGCGTCCGTTCCTTCGCCAAGGAGTCTAGGCCGACGGACAAAGGAAATTCTGGAAAAGCTTGGTTAATTTGGCCCACTCATAATATTGACTTCCCGCGTTCCTCTCGGCTTGGGAAGAAGGACGCACCGTCGTGGATGCGGCGTACGAAGGAAGCCTAGCCGTCAAATCCGTGTACGGCGCTGAGCATCGCGATTGGTTGGCCATGACGGCGTACGGCGACTGGTTGCGTGCGCGCTCTCCGCGGTGCGCCGGCGCGCAGTGACGGGGGACGAGGTGGGGTGCTCATCACGGACCGAGATCGGCCAGGAATGCGTCATCCTCCGCCGACAGCGCCTTGTCTCGAAAGGTTTCGAGGCGATGGATGATCTTCTGCGCGGTGGCGCCATCGAACGTTTCGCAGTCATCCAGATCGACGAGTTCATGCAAGATGCGATGGCAGTCAGAGTCGTCCACGAAAGCCCCCGGCGCTGCGCGAATTCGAACGACAGAAGTGTACCGTACTGACCTGCGGTCCCGAGTTCTGTCGATGACATGCCGAACGAACCCCCGTTGACACAGGAGGGCTCCAGCATCGATCGGCTGATGTCCCGACAGCGCTTCGATGTGCGAACAAACGGAGCGATCGTCGATTTCGGGAAGCAGGCGGTCCTTCTCCGATTCGAATTCCGCGAGACCGAAAGCCAGCCCGTCGGTGGCGAACGTTCGCCCGCGCGTTAAGGTGCTTGGCACCCCGCGTAACGCCATCAGATGTTTGTTGCTTAGATGAGCGCGATCGTTTCCGTGGCGATCTCCCCGCCGCACACTTTTGCTATTTGTCGACTAAAGACCGCGGACGGCTTTCGCCGGAAGTTCCTCGTCGACCATGCAGGGGCTCTCCGCCAAACCTTCCAAGGCCTCCGTGCAAAATCGGCGGGCATACGATTCCACATCCTTCATAGCGGTCGAGGCGGTTGGCGCGCCTGCGCCTAGCCAGATCGTTTCGCCTGGATCTTCGTGCCCGCTGAAGCAACCCCAGACTTTGACGCTCCAACACCATCCTAGCTTGCGATCGCTGCGGTCTTCCACGATCAGCGTCAGACCGCCTGTCTCAACTTCGAATAGGAAGTTCGTGCGTCGTACCCAGTTCGTCATCGTGCGTACTCCTTTGGCTTTTCGTCCGTCATCTAAAACGCTGCTCTCAGCCGGCCATGACGATCGCCTCGGCCCGATCCCTGGCTTCCTGGACGTTCATCCGGGCTTCAAAAAGATAGCCGTAGATGTCGAAGGTCTGGATGATGCTGGCGTGGCCCATCATCGTTTGAATCCGTTTCGGCGAAAAATCGGCCTCGATCCAGAGCGCGGCGCAGAAGTGGCGCGATGCGTGCATGCCGAACTTCGCGGTCTTTTTCCCGCGCTGCTTGCCCTCGTCACCCTCGACCAGCTTCTGCTTGGTGACTCCGGCTTCAATCTGGGCAGGACGAAGGAAACGATTCATCAGGTTCGAGTGGTTCTGCACCGTTCCTTTGGAAGTCGGAAACACGAGACCGAGATCGCTCTTTGGACAGCGGAGCTTCCATTCCTTGAGCGCCTTCGCAGTCGTCTTGTTCATGACGATGTCGCGCGTACCCGCGTCCGATTTCGGGTGGGCGACGATTCCCCATCGATCCGCACGCTTCGTGATCGAGACGATCATTTTCCCGAAATCGATGTCCGCCCAACACAGCGCGCGCAGTTCGGATCCGCGCAGACCGCAGAAGATCAGGACGAACAACATTGCCAAATAGTCGGGCCACTTCGCAGTCGTCGTTTCTATGATCGCTTTGCTCTCCTGGACGGTCGGCATCGGCGGCCGCTTCTTCTTGCGCTTTTTGTGCTTGTACGGCGTCAAGGCGATGACGTTCTTGACCACCCAACCCTTCTGCTGGGCAAAGCGGAGAACGGCTCCCGCCTCGATCCGGACTCGCCGCACCGTTTCGTGCGAGCGCGATTTGTCGAGGACGTCCTCATAGAGCTGGGTCGCGTCGGCGGTGGTGAGTTGTCCGATCTTCTTATCGCCCCAGAGGGGTTCGCCGTAGTCGCGAAGCCGCTGTTCGTAGACGTCCGTGGTGGAACGTTCGAGCCCGCTCTTCTTGCAATCGTCAATCCAGGCGTTCGCTACTTCTTTGAACGTTTTCGATTGGCTCGCGGGTACATGGGTGCCCGCGCGAACTTCCGATCGTGCCCCGATCAACCAGTCGTCCGCCTCCTTCCGGGTAGGAAACTGCTTGTGTCTGCGCTTGTTCTGGGCATCCCGATAGTCGACCTGCCACACTGTCGTGCGTCGTCCCGACTTTCTCACCTTCAGGACCCGCTTCCTGATACTCACTAAAAACCGCTCCAGCGCGCTTGACTTATCGCATTGATAGGACGTATCTATTAGGCAGATGGGAAAATCCCATTTGCTCAAGAACCATGGTCGAGGCGACCTGTCAACAGGTTTGGGAATCCGCTGCAAAAGATGGCTAACTCGCGTGAACTGGTCGAATGCATGGCCGAGCTGACCCGTCAGCCGTTGTCGCGCGTGATCGGCTACATGAGGGATCTCAGGGAGGCGGAAGACAGTTCGCCCGCAAAGGGGCGGGGGGTTACGGCTCCTGACATGACGGCCCACGATGCCGCCGCCCTCTACTGCGCGATCTATGCGGCTCCCGCGATCCAGGAGAGCGCCGCCACGATCACCGCCTTGAAGAAACTCGAGGCTCGTCCCTGGTCACGCCATCGCGTGAGCACCTCTTCGGCGTACCGCTACCCGTACTCCGAGCCGCCGTTCAGCCTGGGCTTGGAACCGAACCACACCGCGCTCGACGGCCTCGCCGCTCTCATAACGTTCTTCATGCACGAGCACGAACTTCCCCACGGCTATAGCGAACGGCGGGGGCCCGGGAAGTGGGGCATCTACGCCAACTTCGAAATCCGTTCACCCGAGTATTCGGCTTCTCTGGTCGTAGGCGTTCACGGTCGCTTCTCCGAGCGATGGAACTACGGTCTCAAAGAGCTCGATTCCGTCCGCACCGGCCGATGCACCGAAATCACCTTTCGCAAACTTGCCGCGTGCCTGAGGAGCTGACGATCCATGAACGACCGACCGGACGACGCCGACCTCATCGAGGGTGAAGCCGACCTCATCGAAGGCGGCGACGGAATAGCGCTCTTCCTCTTCGGCGCAGCCGACGAGCGGCTCAGGCGTCAAGTCTATCACCTACGGGAAAATCACGCCCTGCCGGCGTTCAAGGTCGGGGACAAGCTTTACGCGCGCAAAACGAAACTGCTGCAATGGATCGAAGCGCGCGAGAACGATCCGGAGCCGCCGCATAGATGACGAGCTCGGAGAACGCCGAACAGGAGACGAGACCGATGAAGGGTCCCGAGCATCCTTGCGAGGGGCTGTCGCGTGCGGCACGGCAAGCATTCGACCGTATCGCGTCCGGCGCGCAACCGCGGAGTTCGGACCGGACGCTGGCGGATCTGTCGGAAGCTGGCCTCGTGGAACGACACACGATCGAGATCGCAACGCGAGATCGGTTCGGCCCGATCGTGCGCTACGAGTACTCGGTCCCGATCGCGATGCACATGCGCTGGTGCGAATGGATGACACGACCGAAGCGTCGGACCAAACGTAGGGCAACCCCGCCGCAGAAAACGGTCGATGGACTTCCGTTGTTCGGCCTGTCGAACCCTCGAAGCAGCAACTGAAAAAGGACTGGTAGCATGAGTGCAGGACACGTCTCGATCTCCAAACACGGCACGATCGTCCTGACGGGCGACGCGATCGAAGCGGCTCGCGGCCACGCCCTCTGGTGCATTCTACGCATGTGGGGGAGGGGCTTCACCGACCGTCGGATCCGCGGCCTCACGAAAAAAGAGGCGCTCGGGCTCGCAGGAGAAATGACCGGCTGCGACTACCAGCCTTCCGAGCTGGACAGAGCGACCGCCGAACTCGAGCATTGGTGGAAGGGCGTTCTCTCCGGGGCGAAGGTCGAGAGGGAGGACGACTAGCCATGGGTTGCTCATACGAACAGTCGGGGAGGAAGGACGCCTGTCACCTGGATCGAATGTCCGAGAGGCGGGCGCTATGCATGCCTTCGGAATTCGTGGGGGAGATAGCGAGAATTCTCGGTTTGGAGCCCGCACAAGCACGGTTGGCGGTCGAAGCTCTGCTGGAATCCCGGATCATCCCGGAGCCCACCGATACGGCCGCGGAGGCAAGCTCCAAGGATGCGACGTTTCTTCTTGCCGCTTGTTCGAGCCCCGCCGCCGACGTGAAATCCATCACCGCGGCGGCAAGTACGGTGATCGCGATGGACTTTCAATGCGATTTCGGCGCCGAGGCGAGCGGCGATAGGCGCACCGCCCGGACGTCGGCAGGTACCGCCAAGGATTGCTTCGGCACGCAGCTTTCTGCGGTCTTGCGCAACATCTGCGCAAGAGCAGAAGACGCAGAACGGCCGGACGACATGGGCCGCGAGATCGGCATTACGATCGGTTGGAACCGCGAGATGCAGTCGATGGGCGCCCTGCACTTGGACCTCTCTGATGGAGACGTGTCGTTCCTGTACGCGGACCAGGCGCTCTTCGCAGACCTTCACCCGGCCGTAACCCTCACGCGCTTGAACTTCGCCTTCGAGAGCCGCCTCGATGTTCCTCCGGAAGCGCTGCGCCGGTTCGGTCGGCTCATGCGCGACATCACGGACCACCCGCCGGACGATGGGTCGGGTCTGGACTGCTTCGATTTTACGCGGGCCATGCGGACGTCGATGTGTCGCCAAGGCTGGGGAATCCATGACGCGGGTAACGGCAGGCAGACTATCCAGAAAGTGGACGGGGATTCCGATCGGTTTCAAACCGATCAGGAGGCGGTGGATCACGTCAGGTCGATGGCGGCGAGCGGTTCGCCGCTGCATAAGAAGGCCTTGCACCGCCACTACACGGAGGTGAGGCTCGAAGGCGAACGTCATGTGCCCCGAATGCAGCCCGGAAGGCAGATGGCTTTCGATATGCGGGCCCGTGTTCGTTCTTAGTCTGGCCCGACCCGCTTATCATGCACGGCCGTTAAGACAGATCGAAGAGCACGGTGCGCCGAATAGCTATTTCACGTACGCTGTCTCATCGTGAACTTTTGCCATACGACCTCCCTGCCCAGGAGATCCCGGTCAGCCGATTTGTCGAGCAGGTTGAATCCCTTCGCCGCGAATGCGTCCACGGTCGCTTCGATATCTACGGGATGGAAGTCTCGATCAACCTCGCTTCCGCCCCGGCGGGACGTGATGTTCAGGATTCCTTCCCGAGCGACGAGGCACGAGACCGTCTCTACGGCACGTCGCTGCTCGCCGGCACTCAGGTGCATCCAGACGACGCTCGCCAGCACCAGATCGTAGGTCCGATCGAGATCGCGAACCTGACGCAGTCCCGGAAGGCTGTCGTCGATCCATGTGATCTGCCGCGCGGCGTGCAAGCGCTTGGCGCCTGCGAGCATCGTCGGTGGCGGTTCGACCGCATCCACCGTCCAGCCGCTCGACGCGAGCCATGCCGCGTCTCTTCCCGATCCAGACCCGATGTCGAGAGCATGCCCGGGCGAAGGCCCGTATCGGCGCGGATAATCATAAGTGAAAGGCGCCCGAAACGAGACCGAACCCGGTGCCGGGTTTGACCGGAGCCTTTCCTCTAAGGCATTAGCCGCTCCGTCCCGTGTCAACTGTTCCTTTCCTTCCATCGGTGGATAGTTCGAATCGGAAGACTTGATACGCGGTCGGCAATCGGTTACAAAAAGACACTCATAACAGCCGTTGAGAGCAACTTGGATACTCCCCTTGCCGATCTTCGCAGTCCAGCGATCGATTCCGCGACCGATCTTTCCGACGACGATATGGAGCAAATGGCCCGCCGGCTCGAAGCGTCCGGTCGTTACCGGATTCTCCGACGCATCGAGTGGCCGAACCAGCCACGTTCCGCAGTCGACTGCTCCACGAGACGAGGCATTTTCTTGGATGTCGAAACCACAGGGCTTGACGTCGAATTGGACGAGATCATCGAGCTTGCCATGGTACCCTTCGACTATGATGTGGAGGGCGTGATCCAATCGATCCTGCCTCCGTTCAGCGCCTTGCGGGATCCCGGCCGCCCGATTCCCGCATCAGTGACCGCGTTGACCGGACTGACGGAAGAGATGGTTGCAGGACGCTCGATCGAAGCTGACGACGTCCGCCGGTTCATCAGTCAGGCAGCCGTCGTCGTCGCGCACAATGCAAGTTTCGACCGGCGCTTCTGCGAGCGGCTGTGCGATGCATTCGTGAACCTGCCGTGGGCGTGTTCGCTCACCGAAGTTCCCTGGCGCGAGGAGGGTTTCGAAGGCTCTAGGCTTACGCATCTTGCGAATGGACACGGCCTGTTTTTCGACGGTCACCGCGCGGTCCATGACTGCCTGGCCGGAATCGAGATTTTGACGCGACCGCTTCCCCTAAGCGGACGAACGGGCCTCGCCGTTCTGCTCGATTCCGCACGGAAGCCCAGGTGGCGCATTTGGGCGACGGGAGCTCCGTACGAGTTACGCGAAACGCTGAAGCGTCGTGGATATCGATGGAATGACGGGTCCGACGGACGCCCGCGGTCGTGGCATGCGGACGTCTGCGACGAGCAGGGCGAGCTCGAATTTCTGTGCGCCGAAATCTATCGCACCTCCGACGCGGAGATCTTGTCGAAGCGGGTCACCGCCTTCGATCGTTTTTCTTGCCGCGTCTGATCGTGACGTCTTTCAACCCGTCTCGATTTCGGAGGCTGCCTCCGAGTCCTTTGCGCCGGGTCGCGGGTGTTCGGCGAAGCGGTGATCGTGACCCGCTCGACTGTCGCTTCCGCCGAGCCGTTTCTCGATCGGACGATACCGACGTCGGACGGCTGGCCGCCAGATGCCGGATAGAATACAGTCTTGTCTGCAACGAAAGCGAAGTGGCCTTCGCCAAGTTCGCGTTGCGAGATGATCTTCGCGTGCTGCTCAACCGCAGGCATGGTTCACTCCTTACGGATGGAACGATGCGCCGCGCTCGCACGCCCGGCGGAAGATCTCCGCTGGATCCATCGTCGGCCAGTCCGAGGGCAGATCGAGGATAGCCACGACGGCATCGGCGATAGACGGCATGGCCATTTCGGTTGCCATCAGCTCGCGGTGGGCCGGCGTCATCTTCGTCAACCGCGCCGTGAGCGTGTCCAAGTAGTCCGGCGTGATGAGACCGAACGTGACGTCGAAGTTCGAGGGCGGCTACGTGGCGAACGGAATGCCGATCGCAGCAGCCCTGGCGCTGGGGTTTTCGGCCCGTCCCACCCATCCGGATTCTCTCAACGCGTATTTCAACATCAGCTCCAAGCCGCCGCCATCCGCCGAAGCGGCCTGAGAACGGGCGTCCGCCGGGCTTCGCTTGGGAATTTCAGTTGTTAACCTTGGCGGCAAGGACCGCTTGCGTTGCGCCTTTTGTCAGTTACATTTTGATACTGATAAGGAACGGCACGCGCGAACGATTGCGGTGGCGAACCGGGTCGCGGGCGCCGGCCCGACGTCCGAGAGCGGGTGGCGGGTCGACCGTCCGGGTTCCGGGCGGCGCGGTTCTCAAGGATTCGAAAGCAAGGATTCGAGCGATGAGGGACACGTCAAAGCAAGGCGATACGGCCTCCGCGGAAGCCGAACTGGCATCCGTCCTCCGTCAAGGATTCGGGGGTCGCGCCGACCTCGGAATGGAGGACCTCACTAAGCTGTTGAATTTGGACCAGAAAACGTTGCTCAGGCACGTCCGCGCGGGTAAACTGCCCTTCCGCTCGGTCGGAACCGGGCGCAAGAGGATCAGGCGCAGGTTCACGATGGGCGACGTCATGGCTTTCTACCGGAACGCCGGAAGTTTGGCTGCGGAACCCGGGCCGCGCGCGGCGAGGCCGGGGGCGGCCGTGCCGTCCAGCACCGCCGGCGGCCTGATCGGCTTCATCCCACGGCCGACCCGTCCAGGGCGTTCGCGATGAACCTGGGTCACCTCGATATCGAGGTATGCCGAACCGTCTCTGGTGCGAAAACCGCGTCAGGCCTCGGAGCGCTCGCGGACCCGTGCCGCCTGGGGATTTAGCGGATGGGCGTCTACCTTCACAAGAATTCGCCCAAATGGCAGATCGCCTTCCAGTACAAGGGCCAAAAGTATTCGTTCAGCAGCGGCACGACCAGCCGCCGAGAGGCGGAAGTCCTCGAGGTCGAGAAGCGCGAACAAGTCGCCCGCGAGGTCGCGGCCCGCGACGCCTCGGGCCCGACGGTCACCTTCAACCAGGCCATGGGCAAGTACTGGACGCTCAAGGTCTACGACCCGCGTCCCCGCGAGGAGAAAAGTCCCGAGCGGATCGAGCGGGAGATCGAATACTGGGGGTATCTGAACTTCGTCGGCGATTTCGTGGGTCTCGACACGCCCTGTCCCGCCGTCGACACCACCCGCATGATCGAGATACGCGACCGTATCCGGATGGCGCCGACCGATACGACAAGCGGACGGCTGAAAGACGGGACGGTCAATAAGCGCATGCAGGTCGTCTTCGCCGTCCTGAACGTCGCGAAGAATCACATGCGTTGCCCGCTGCCCGACCGCCCGCGGATGAAGGAGGTGTACCTCCCGGTGGACGATCGCGAAGTCATCATCGACTACGACGACGAGGAGAAGATCTGCGCGCATCTGCCCGAGGCATGCCACGCGCCGTTCGCCTTCGAGCTGGAGACCGCCATCCGTCGCGGCGACGTGACCGGGCTAACGTGGGACCGGGTCGATCTGGCGAAGGGCAGCATCATGGCCCACCGCAAGAACAGGGGCCGGAAGCTTTATCCCGTTCCGCTGAACAAGCGTGCCCGTCAGATACTCTCGGACATGAAGGGTCTGCATCCCGAGTACGTCTTCACGCGGCCGGTCGAGACCGTCCGGACGGTCGACGGCCTGCCGCAGGCGGTGACGGTCCGCGTGCCTTTCAAGCAGCGGCATTTTTCGAAGCTGATGAAAAAGGCCTTCAGGGCCGCCGGTCTCGCGCACGTGCGCTTCCACGACCTTCGCCGGACCGCAGCCACCCGCTACTATCTCGCGACACAGGACTACGAGGCCACCCGAATCTTTCTCGGCCATGGCTCCATCGAGATGACGAAGCGCTATATCAAGGTCGCGCTGGCGAACGTCGCGGCGGGTGTGCACCGCATGGACAAGGCGCGCCGCGGCCGCGGCTGGAAGCTGCCCACTCCCGCCGTCCGCGCGCCGACGAAGCCGGCCGCAGGTTCTCTCGCCGCCTGAGCACCTCGTCGGGGCGGCGCCGCAGGCGTCGCCCGAGTGGCGGGTCGCGTCTCCTTCCGTACCTTCCGGAAATAGTGGCGCTGCGCCACGCCCGAAGCCGTCCGGCCGCCCGAGCCGCGGCCGGACGCGCATGGTGCCGAATGGCGTGGTTGAACAAAATAGTGGCGGTGCGCACTTCGGGAGAATTTCGGGAGTCTGGGTCCCCTTGGCTCCGGTTTTTTCCTTGATGTTCCGCTTAGGTTCGCGGATTGTTCAGGTCGTCGCGCACCGCGCCGATCTCGCTTAAGCCATTGACGATAAACCCAATAACGACGGGCCTCCGCAAGGATTCCGTACCCGCGAAAAGAGGGCGATTCCCCGTCTTCGTATGACGGAGCCCTGTTCGCGCGGAGGCCCGTGGCTATTGGGTTTCCTCGCACTCCGCGCGACGCTTCGGGAGATTTCGGGAGCCGGTGGCGGTGCGCCACCAAAATCTGTTGACGGCTCCGAAACCCGTCGCGGTTAGGCTTGGGCCTCCAGTTGCAGGCGGAACGGCACGATGACGAAGACGGATCTCAGGGAGCGGGTGTATGCCGCAGCGGACGAACTCTTCGTCGAGCGCGGCGCATTCGACCGGTTCGGCTACCGCGAGGTCAGGGAAAGAGCCAAGGGCTCGTCCAACGACGTGATGGATCTGTTCGAGGAGTGGAAGGCATCGCGCGCGGCTCTGATGCGGTCGAGGCCGGATGCTCTCGTCGCGGCGGCGGAGGAGTTTGCCGGCAGGTTATGGCTCATGGCGCGGCTGCTCGCCGGCGGCCCAGTTTCGCAGGATGCGGAGATGGATGTCGGCGAACGTCGCGACAGCAACTCGGCTCCTCGGTCCGGCCCACCCAAGGCTCGTCCAGCGCCTCTACCCGGTCCGGCCGTGCGGTCCACGACGAAGGCGTCTCGAGGCCCTCGGGCCGTGCTGTTTACCGACGTACAGCGGCCCGAGCGATCCGTTCCAAAGAAGGCCGCCGCAGGCGACGGAATCTCCTCGAAGCCCGCCGCCCGGGGAAAAGTCGGCTCGATAAAGCTCGTACCGCCGATGCAGATTAAGCGTCCCAAGGCTACGGAGACGGATTGGAGAGGCGCGGACGACGAGCGTCTCGCCAAAGCGGTCGCGGAAGCCCTTCGATCGGAAGGGTCGCGGCTAAGGGCTAGAGACATATGGAATAGGCTGCTTCCGAGCGTGAGACCCGGCACGGCCCCTCATGCCCAACGGGATCTGCAGAAAGGGCTATCGGGGTCCAGGATCAGGTGGTTCAAGGGGGGATGGTTCTGGTTCTTCGGCGAGGAATTCCCCAAGGTCCGGCCATGGAGAGTCGATAGCAAGGAAGCCAGGCGCCGCGCCAGGGGCGAAGAGTTGTGGTGGCGTGTCGCTGTTACGATCTCAAAGGTGGGGCGCCCCTTCACGTTTGACGAAATAGAGGAGGCTTGCGGAGAACACTTATCGAAACTCGGCGATTCCTGGCTTCGGTTGCGGCTCACCCGGGCACGAAAACGCAACCCCCCGTTCTTAGAGTTGACGCGGCCGAATATCTACAAGTGGACCGGAAACGATCCGGCGAATTACGTAAAGCAGGGCTGACGCGCGTACGGTCCAACACTAGCGCTTAGACGTCGTCTTCCTTTTGATCTTTCGCTGCCGCGCGGACCTCCGGCGGTCGATTTTGTCACGGAGTTCGGCGGTCACTTTGGCCTCCCGGTTGCCATCTGCGAAGCGTACGCCGGTGCCCTTCTGGCCGCTGGGCGGCCGAACGAATTCGATTCCGCGCTTCTCCAGGAACGCGGCCAAATCCCGGACCATGGCTACCCGCCGCGCATCCATCGTCGCGCCGACGTGACTTTCGATCAGGACGACCGTCTTACGCGCGCATCCGGCCTGCTCAGCGAGTTCATCCTGTCCTATGCCAAGCAATCCGCGCGCCGCGCGGAAAAGCGCGGGCGTCGGCCAGACGTCGGCCATGTCGATCTGTGCGGCCATTCTTGCCCAACCGGTCGTTATATCTTTCGCCGGCTTTCTGTCGGCGATTCGCCATCGCACATTAGCCCGTCCGTCGGCCGTAAGACCAGAACGCGGACGCAGCCGCCTCTTTATGTCGTACCGCCGTTTCTGCTTTCCGCGCGACCGTCTCGGCGGGGGACGCCACGGGATCCATTAACCGTAGCAGTTACAAAAAGAAACCGACGCTTGCATCGGCATCTAATTGGTGACATTATGTGTCTGATGAAAGGAGCCGAAATGCAGCCACGTTATCGAATGTACCTCGCAGGCGATGCCTGGGCGCACAGTCCCGCACGCTTCGAAGCGCTCCGCTCGGCCGGTTTCCGTTGCCGCATCTGCAACGCGGATTCGTCGGAAGCCCCGTTGCAGGCCCACCATCGGACCTACGAACGGCTCGGTGCCGAATTGCCCGACGATCTCACGGCGCTTTGCGCGCGATGCCATGACGAGGTGACAAATTTTCTCCGTGCCCGTAGCTACGCGATGATCGAAGCGCCGACGGTCGTGGACATTGTCCTCCATTCCCGCGCTCCGCTGTTCGATGCCTCAATCGCCGCAGGTGCCGCATGAGCAGCGAAAGCTTGCGTCTGAGGCTTGTCTCCGCCGGCCCGCTCGTGATGAACGCGTCGCGGCTCGCCGATCCGCTCGACCCCGATGCGCAGAAACTCGCCGCCGTCACCGGCAAAAGGAGAAAAACGCTCGCGGACCACCGCCGCATCGCGGACATCGAATGGAGCGGCAAGCTGTGGGCGCACCAGGGGCGTGCCTGCCTGCCTCCCGACGCGATCGAGAAGGCGTTCGAGGACGCGTGCAAAACCAGGAATCACGGCGCGACGCTCGCGGCGGCCGTGGTCGTCGATCGGCCGGCGCTGCTCGAGTACGAGGGTCCCAAGGATCTCAAGCGCCTGGCGAAAGATGCAGATTTCCGCTTCCGCAAGCTCGTGCGCGTAAGGAAGGCACTGACACCCCGAACGCGCCCGCTGTTCGCCGACTGGAGCGCCATCGCCGACGTGACCTTCCTCGCCACGGTGATCAATCGCGAGCAGGTTATCGATCTTTTCCGCATCGCCGGTTCGCAGATCGGTATCGGCGATTGGCGCAAGCGCTACGGCAAGTTCACAGTCGAGGATCTGCCGCCCGACTGACGAGTCCCCCCGGCGGGGCGTGGCCCGGTGAGGAGGGCATGGCCCGGCGTGGCGAGGCGAGGGCGGTGGCGACCCATGAGGACGCCACCGCAAGCCTTCCTATTCTTACGAAATTTCTCCCCGGAACGGACCGATGACCGACGAATCTCCCGCCGCAAAGCACGACGAAGAGACCGGAGCCGATTCCGAGCAAACTCGGCCGGAGGCCTCGCGGCAGGCGCGTCCCGATCAGCTTAATCCCGCGCACGCGATCGTCGGTGCGGTTTTCGACCTGGTGACGGATCCCATCACGCGTCGTCGGCTGGAGGACCGGATCGAGACATTCGCAGTCGTGATCCGGGTACCCACGCCGGCGTGGGCGACGCCGGTGAGCTCCTTTTTCGAGAAGACGTTCGGCGACGCCTGGCGACGAGTCGTTTCCGACGGTGCCAGGCGACCCGCCTTCCTACGGGACGAGCACAGCCCGGCCTACGACCTCGCACATGGGAAAAGCGTGGTCGGCATTTCGGCCGATCTCGCGGAGCTTCCTTCGGTCCTCGTCACGGCTGCCGATGTGAAGATCGAAATTCACTCTCCGACCGCTGCACGCCTCGCCGATGCGATCGAGCGGTACACGGGCGAGAAGCTTGGCAGCGATCTTTCGACGATCCAGCTTGCCGGGCTCGATTTTCCCGACATCCTGTCCGGGTTCCGCAAGGGCTCGACACCGGCGGATATCCGCGACCGTCTCGCTGCCATGTCCGCCCGGATGAGCGGCAGTTCGAGCGGCGCGAAGCTCCCCGACCTGCGCGACGCGACGGAATACGGAAAGGCCCGCGAATGGTCCATGAATCTGGCGAAAGATATCGAAGATTATCGAGCAGGCAGGATTCCGTGGTCGGCCGTCGATCGTGGCGCCGTGGTATTTTCGCCGCCCGGAATGGGCAAGTCGCTCTGGGCCCGCATGACGGCCCACCTGTGCGGGGTGCCACTGATAGAATCCAACGTCGCGTCGTGGATGGTCGAGGGAAGCGGGTATCTCAACGACGTGATCCGCGCTCAGCGAAAGGTGTTCGCCCAGGCCGCTGCAGCGGCGCCATGTCTCCTATTTCTGGACGAGATCGATGCCATCCCGAACCGTCAAACGATGTCGGAGCGAAACAGGGACTATTGGACGCCGCTGGTCAACGACGTCCTTTCGAACCTCGACAACGCGGTCGCCGGGAAGCGCGAAGGAGTGATCGTGATCGGTGCGACCAACCACGTCGCGAATCTCGATCCTGCGCTCGTGCGACCGGGACGGCTCGAACGCACCATCGAGATCGAGCCGCCGGACGCCAAAGGAACTCTGAATATCCTCAGGCATCACGTGGCAGGCGACATCGGCGACGACGAACTCGCGGAGATCGCGGGATTGATCCAAGGTTCGACGGGTGCGGTGATCATGAAAGCCGTCCGAGACGCGCGCCGCCTCGCTCGACAGAATCGTCGCGCCCTTTCGGTGCAGGACCTGCGCGAGGTAGTGCTACCCAAGACCGAACTCGGCCCCGATCAGCAATGGCTGACGTCCGTTCACGAAGCTGGTCATGCGATCGGAGCACTGGCCTCGGGCGGCATCGAGGTCAAAAACTGCGTCCTCGGCGACGGTGAGGGATCTTTCGGTCGAACGTCGCTCGAGTCGAAGCGTACTACGATTCCGACCAAGTCCGACATCGAGAATCGGGTCGTGGTCACGCTGTGCGGCCGGGCAGCGGAGGAAACGGTGATCGGATCCGCTTCCGCAGGCGCGGGCGGCGATCGATCGTCTGATTTCGCGATCGCGACGGGTCTGGTATGCGGCCTGCATGCCGCGGGTCTCATGGGCGATTTCGCCTATCTGGGGGGAATCGACGACTACTTGGCCATCCTCAGACATGATCAGGCTCTTCGGCGCAGGGTCGATAAGCATTTGGCCGAGCTGCACGAACGAGCGATCGAGTTGATGCGGCACCATCGCGACGCGGTCGAGACCGTGGCACGCCGGTTGGTAGAGCGTCGTCATCTGTCCGGGGACGAGATTCGCGTCATCTACGAATCGTCGCGTTCGATGAACTTGGGCAAGAACCCCGATCTGACGTCTCAATAGTAAAGGCCGACCCATAGAAGGCCCGCGTCCCAAGACGCGGCTCCGGCCGGGTCCGGCCATCGTCAGCGCCTATGCAGGACCCTGCCTTGAACTCGGGGCGCGACGATGCTCTCTGCCATCATCGCCGCCAGCGTGGCGACCACGTTCGCCGCGGTAGCTATCATCGACGTTCACCAAGCGTCCCTGAAGTTCAAGCCGGTATTAGTGAGGCTCAGATGCCGTGCGGACCAAACCGATCGAAACCCGGGTGGGTTCTGCGTTCTTGAAGTCCAGCGTGACTTCGTCGATCCTTCGCATCCGATAGACAACGGCACGTTTTCGGTCCGGGTCGCAATTTACGAGTCCCGTACCGGGCAGAATATCTTGCTGATGGGTCTCCGGATTGACGAGCCACAACCATCCGGCCTGACGAACGACTATGTATCCAACGCAGTAGTCGGCCTTGGCGAACCGGATTCCCAGACTAGTCAGATCGTTGTTCGCGATGCCGATGGAATAGGAGGCGTCCTCTGGAGGGTCGTAGACGTCACAACCGGCCGTGATCTGGGTCGCGTCAGCGCTCTGAAAGGGTTCCGAAGGGCACACCCACAATTGAGTTCCCGTCGCCAATTGGTGCGAGGATGGTTGGAGCGCAAAAGCGATCCGCTGCCCGTAAAGTCCCACGGCGTGCAGCGGGTTCATATTTTTCGGCGCCGTTGTGAATGTCGTCCAAGTAACTTTGCCGGCAGAAATGAAAGCAGCACGGTGGAGGCCATTGGGTAACTCGTCCTCCGCCGGCCGCCGAGCCAAAATAAAGCGACTGGCGAGCCCGTCCACGATGGGCGTACCGCCCTGCAGATCGAGATGTGGCGTAGCATCGACGACGGTCTTGTCGTTGAAATAGTCGGCAGCAGACCTATACGCCCGCAGCCGATCGCCGGCGATCTCAACGATTGCGTGCTCTGTGGTGCTGTAGATCTCCACGCCTGGCGGGATAATCTTCTGGCTCTGCTCGACCCTGCAGTCGGCAGGATGGTATTGGCATGTAACGACGCCGTGGCGGACATCCGTCGTGTCGTTGGCAGCCGCAAACGAAATCAGAAAGTCGGTGTTGGCTGTTCCGGGGATCGAGCGGAGGTCGATCATCTCTCCCGCTCGATCCCAGGTCGCGAGAACGGAGTGGTTGAGATTTTCCCCGTCCGACGTAGTGGTCGAGATCTGTGCGCTTTTGCCTGTGCTATCGAAAGCGACAAAGCGCTCGTCGTTGTCGGTTCCGGCGACGTCGAACCGGTACAGCGGACTGATGCCGTACAGGGCTGATCCGACCATTCCTCCAACTTGGCGTGCTCGAAGCCAAGCCTCCAGGTGCTTGAACGCGTCGTCTTGGTCGTTCGCGACTGCCGCGTACGGCAACGCTTTTTCGGGAAACATGCACTTTGCGTACTGTAACCCAAAGGTGCTCTTTCGACGGGATACGCTAGGATAGTTGTCGTCGCCTCCGCACGTATCGTCGAAGTCGAAGTCGTCGTCTAGGCTTTGCCGCAAGTAGGACAGCGTGTCGATTGCGGATCGTGCGTCCGTGCCGATCGCCTCATCGTCGCGGCGCCTCATCGCTTCGCAGGCGACGCTTATTCCGAAGTCGTCGGCCGCCTCCTCTTCGGTAGGGCGTACCCGGTCGTTTCGTCGGCAGCGCAAGCCGTTCACGCGCATCATAGGAAAGAGATGTTGGACGCGTCCCTCCGAACTGACTTGAAGGTGTCCAAGCTCATGACCCAGGAAAGTCAACGCGAGAAAGCGCAGAGGTTGCTGAATTTGTGCACGAATGATGTCCAAGCTCAAGCGCTGGTCGGTGAATTGGTGCCCGAGGGCGGCGTTGCAGATGACGAACTTCTCGTGTGGCGCCGCGAGGCAATCGGCGGGCGCCTCGTCCAGCCCGCACTTCTTGTGCCACGCGCCGTCTGCGGTCGCCGGCACCAGAATATTGATGGCGCCGGAGTCGTAAGGCGAATTCAGATTCCAGCGAAGATCTTTCAAACGCTCGACGCGTTTCAGATCATCGACGATCGATTCCAGTCCGGGCAGACGGCGTTGTTGCTCGGATAAGCCTGCGACACAAGCGTCATACTTCGCTACGATGTCGCGCCGCAGCACGAAGAAGGTCGCCACCCCGCCCAAGACGGGAACGGCCAGAACTACTGCACATAAAATGAGTAACTTCCGAGCAATGGAATTCGTCATACACACGCCGAGCGGCTAACGTTTGCTTGTCCTAAGCACGGTTTGCCAAAAAAATCCGTTCTGGAACGAGAACAGAAGCATCACCATCGAAACTTGCGGCTCCAAAATGTTGCGATACACGGCGATGAACACAATCGGAGCGACGAGAGCAGGTTTGACGAATTCCCACTTGTCGAAGATCGGCGGCTTGTTGGGCTTCCTATTCTGCAGCGCATGCCAGATCGATTGTGCGATCATGCCGACTACCATGGCGACGAAATAGACGAGGGAGGTCCAACTCGCCGTCTCCGCGACGGCGTTCTCCCGCGGGCCGCCAGCCAGGAAATGCACCGCCAGCAGATTCTCAACAAACCGCAATGCAAACCAGCTTAATAACGCGGCGATGGCGGCCGGAACGAGCTGTTTCAGCCAAGCCGATGCATCGTCGGGGTCCCTATCTCGCCATAGATACCGCAGCAAAATGAGAACGATTACGAAAATCGATGCAGGAATCGCGTAGTGCAACATGCCAATCACGGGCATTTCCTCCAAATCAAGCGTCGCTATTTTCAGTGGCCCACGCCGCCGCGCGCGTACCGAATATCCGCAAGGCATACGGACGGCGCTCCCTTGAGCCCCGGGTCTGAAACCGCGGTTCCGCGACGCATGATGAAGTGGTTCTGAATAGATTCTTGTGCGCTTGCGAAGTTAACACGGGAGGATCAAGCGAAGGTCCCGAGAAGTCCATGTCAGATGACCTCTTCTATGAATTCGACGGATCCACGACCGTCCAACGATCGTAGTCCAGCTCAACGTTCAGACCGGCCGCCTGGCAATAGAACCGACCCTGCGTCCCCATCGCGCCGACGTCTATTGAATCTGCCGGAAGCGGAGCGCTCAATTTGCTCCAGGTGATGACTCCGGTTTGCGGATTCTTCGTTCCGGTGTTCTTGTTCAAGTGCACGGTCCAGATCGGGATTCCGTGGGCAGCGCACCAGCCTATTTGATTGGGAAAGCAGTATAGCGCTGTCCCGTAGCCGGCGCCCTGGACGACCTCAAGCCACTTCAATACGTAGGACTCGTACGGAGTGTTGGCCGGAAATGCCGCTTCGACGTCCAGGAATATCCTGCGTCCCGGCTGAAAGCCCGCCTTCTGCGCCAAAGCGATCGCTTCGGTCGCGTCGACCTGAGCGTCGTTCAGGGGATCGTCGGGCGGAGGCACGGTCGAGCTTCCGGCAGGTTCGGCCCCGACGTAGATCGGAGCCAATCCCCATCCGGACTTGGCCAGATAATCGGCCGCGGCGATCCATCCGGCGTCGACCTCGTGCGGTATGGATCGCGCCGGCGCGTGACTGAGATAGAGCGCGGTCACCGCGAAACCCATGCCCCGGTAGGTGTCAACGGCGGGTTGACCTGGGTACGAACCTGCATCGAGACCGGCGTAGGTCGGTTGCGCTTGAGGTTGCACGCTCTGTGTCGATTTCGTCGGTATCTCGGAGAATGCTTCCGCTTCCATACGCGCCGCGCGGACGTCGCTGGTCATCTCGTGCTCCTCCTTGCTCGATATCCCATTTTTGGCCGAGCAGCCGATGGCCACATCTAAGCCGAACCTCAAACGCCTTAGTATTTCACTCCGAGTCCCACGGTGATCTGATTGATAAGCTCGAGCGTGTCCAAGTTGCGTCCCTTCTGGTAGTTCAACTGCAGCGAAACGAGCTTCGACTTTCCGATGTCGTAGTTCAATTGAGCTTGGAACATCGAGACACCCCGCAGCGTGCCCACGAACACGTCGTACGTTTCGTAGGAGGTGGTGAACGTGAACCCTTCGAGCGCACCTTCCCCGTAGACGGCAAGAGACAGATAGGGACCGATCCAGTCATAGCTGCCCAACTTCAACAGTGCCGTGTTGGTGCCGGACGTCAGGACGTCGTGAAAGACGGTCTTAACCTTCGGCGTAAACTGGAACGAGAGCGTTTCCGGAATCACGTAGAGGACGTTATCGATTCCGGATATTCCGTATTCGGGCGTGTAGACGAGGTTGCCTGACATCACCTCAGCGCCGTTGCTCAATGATTGGACGTATTTCGGGTAGATCTGGATGTTTTGGTAGCCACCGAAGCCGGTCGGGAACGTCAGATCCCCTAGCAGCCCGGCTCCGATGTTCTGTGCACGGGAGCTGTTCGCAGGCGTCGCCGCCTGGACCATCTGTTGGTCGTAAGTGACGAACGGCGTGACCTGGCCGATGTAGTGGCCCTCTTCGTCCAGCGAAACGCGTCCGATGGTGTAGCCGGCCGCGAGATCGACACCGAACGAGGCCTTTCGCGCAATGTAGTCGTCGGTCCAATTTATGCTCGCCTGCTTGAGTCCCTTGAACTTGGCGTCGTCCTGCGTAATCGGAAGATCCTCGACCTGCTGCCGCAGCGAGAAGTAGTGTGGGACCGTGGACCAGTCTATTCCGGCGCCGGCATCGGTCATCCCGCCGGTCGGAGTAGGAGCAGGCCCGGGAGGAGAAGCGCCGTGTGCGACGGGGGGCGGCTTGGGAGTCGGTGCCGCGGGCGGGGTCAGCAGACAAACGCTCTGCGGGGCCGGAAGACCCAACAGGAATAGCCTTAACGGCTCCACGCCGGCGTTCAGGCCACTGGTATCGATGCTCGGGGCCGGCTGTCCGGGCTTCGCGTGGTGTGCGACGAAGGCTATCAGATTGACGAACGCTACGCCGAGTGCGGTCTGGGTCTTCTGGCTGCATTTGTTGGCGGCGCAGAAGGCGGCGGGGTTCAGTAGCGCCTTCGAAGTCTCCGGAAAGACGATGCCGGCACCGCTGGGATTGAGATCGATCGAAGTGATGCCGGCATTCTTCTCGATCAATTGCCCGACGAGTTTTCTCCCGTCGAGCACCATGAGCTTCGGATTCGAGGCCGAGCGACTGCACACGTCCTCCGGCTTGGGTTCGAATGAGCCAGCGGAGTAGGCTGGTCCCGAAACGATGACGGCGGCCAGGAATAATAACGCGATTAGCTTCGTCGTCATGATTGGCTCCCGGGGTGCGTCATAGCGAAAGCGTGCGCCTTGATTCCGAGGGGCGTCATCGACGAGGCCATGAGGCGGAGGGCCACCGCATCGATGAAGGTGTTGATCGCGTCGTTCTCGTGCTGCACGCGCCAGTTTCCGGGTAGCTTCAGAACCCTTCCGGACGCCAGAGACAGCTTCGGCGCGATCTCGTCGCACATCTGGAGGAAACGACCCTCGTCGAAACCGTAGCCGGCCGGAGGGGCGCCTTGGAAGGTCCGGGATACGTCTACCTGGTCCGGCGCTAAGTTGACGGCATCGCCGACCCAATCGACGACGATGTTGTATACGAGCACGCGTGCAGCCGCTGGATCGGTGATTGGCATTGGATGATGCCCCCCCTGTCTGATCTATATTTGGGTCTTGGCCGTAGGCGGCGGCGGTTGGCGCCGTCATCAAGGCAACCGGACCAAGGGGTTGCCTGGTTACGTGACTCGGTAACCGAAGAAGGCGAGTGCGAAACGCGTGTCCGATCGGCTGGCCGACCGGAGTTCACACCCTTCATTTCGTGGGAATTCTCCGCGTCCGGCGCACGCTTGCGAAAGTGGCTGGGCAGCCCGCTTGGCAGATCTAGCGGAGCATGTTTCGTCGCGCCTGCTCGTCCGCGCGCATCCGACTGGCCCTCGCAGTTCTTTCCACCCTGGCCAGCTGGGTAAGAGCCGCGCTTTCGCTTCTCGGAACTGCCGGCTTTCAGGCCAAGAAGTTCGATGCGAAGGTCGCAACCGCGACCGGAAATCGACACGAAAGAACCCCCGACTGAAACAACTTCAGAGGAAATACGGTCTCACAAATATGCACGTAGTAATTGAGTGATCCTGCTGCCGTCTTAGCCGCTTGTCAATGGCGCTGATAAAAGACTCGGCGCCCATCATGTGGATGGAATGAGCGTCGCGATTTGGGCGTCGCCAACACGGCCGTCAATGGTCTTTACCCGAAGCTGCCTTTAATACCGACGGGAGCTCCCAGATTTTTTCGATGCGACAAGGTCGACGCGCGCCGCGGACTCAGTCAGCTCGCTTTCGATCAAGCCTATGAGTTCTATCAATTCACCGAGTATCGCGCGCTCATCCTAGGTAAGGACGAGACAAGGCATGTCTGCCGTCGTCATTGCGGATCGCGCTCCACACTAAGCGTCACGGACGGCGACCCCGCCCTTGGTCCAATCCGGTAGTTCCTCGAGAACGACCGTCACGCCGACGCCGAGATTGTTGAGAAGGCGATACAGGCGTTCGACGCTATAATCGCCGGTCGCCCCGTTGCGTAGCTCCGAGACCTTGGGCTTGGGAAGATCCATGATCCTGCCCGCTTCGGTTCGGGTGAGGCCTCTCTTTTCGATGACTTCGTCGATTTTGGCGACTAGCTTGGACTTCTAGCAGGGTTTCCGGATCGGGAAGCCCTAGGTCGGCGAATACGTTTCCGGACCCGATGGCGCCCATCGCGGTCTTCCGCATCTCATTTTTGCTTTGGCGCATTGGTCCGATCCTTTTCCCGCTTCGCTTACCGTTCTTCCGGCTCCATGAGCGGACAGGCGATGGCCGCCTACCCTCCCTTTAAACACAATTCGACGTAGTCCGGTCCGGATCGACAAGAGGCGAGCCACGGTTTCCTCGATTGGTAGGGTTCGTATATAACAGTAAAATAATACCGTAAAAGTGGACGCTCGCGAGAAATTTAACAATTTGTGTGTAGTGACATGTATAGTCTTGTGTATATATCAGCCCTCAGTTCGGACGGTAGCAAGCCATGCAGAATGCCTCACGGGAGCCCAGCCAGGTTCTGGAGACGTTCGAGAACGCGCCTCTGATCTACAATTTGGGTTCGATTCAGTTTCCGAAATTGCCGCATGGGGTGATCGAGTCGGTCGCCGACGCCTTTCACGCGCGTATTCGCGAAAGATATCCGATCCGGGAAGACGTCGAGGCGCCTACGATCACCGCGGACTTCAACTCCGACGGCTTCAAGTTCAGTCAGCAGGTCACCACGCTCCGACAGTTCGCCGCGCCGGACAAACGATGGGCGTTCATTCTGACCGATGATATGCTGGCTCTGCACACGGATACCCATGAGCAGCACATGGAGTTCGTCGAGCGGTTCGTCGGCGGAGCCAGGGCGCTCCGGGATATCGAGCAGGCGGCCATCGGATGGATCGGATACATCGGCGTTCGATACGTCAATCTCGTCGTTCCGGGAGAACGAGAGGGCCTACAGGAATATTTTCGTGGATGGGCATTTCCGTCCGAACAACCGACTCTCTACGACGGCACGAGCGTTCCGGTGAACCAGAGCATGTACGTAATGTCGAGCCGGTCGAAGGTCGGAGAACTCCGATATCAAGCGTTGAGGAATCCTCCTTCGACCATACCGCCCGAATTGGTCACGCCTCTCGTCGGCGGAAACGGATGGAGTAGACCAGTGCCGGCGCGCGATTTCGCCGTGGTGGATTTGGAGCACAGTTGCCGATTCGAGCCCCTCCAGCCGTTCGATCTAGAAAAAATCGGCTCATGCATCGAAGGCCTCTGCGGCTTCGTCAGCGATTGGTTCCTGGGCGGAGCTTCGGATCACGCAATCAAGGTATGGAGAGGAAGATGAGCGCAACATCCATCTGCGCCAGGCCAGGTCTCGATAGCCGGGAGCAGTTCGCGGTCGTGTATACGCTGTTGAGCAGGTGGGTTCGGCAGCCGCCTCTGGGCCGCCTCCAACGCGCGCCGGCAGCCCGGTCGGCCAACCCTCCGTCGACCTTGAGCACTCAGGACATGATTTCAAAACTCAAGGCGATGGACATGCCGATCTCGGCGCTGTCGGAGATGCTCGACGTCGAACGTAAGACCATCTATTCTTGGCTCGACGACGGCGTGGAAGCCAAATCCGGAAACTACGATCGGCTTCGCGCGATCTACGATCTGTTCGCCGACGAGTCCGCCGGCTCGCTCCGCTTCTACCATCGATTTTGGCAGCGCGGGGTGGTCGGCGACCGGTGCCTGAGAGACCTGCTCGTCGCGCCGGAAATCGATCGGGTCGCCGTTCGAGTTGCGCTCGATGCCTTGCGTCCGGCCGTCGAACGCGCCATGCAGGCCGACGCAGGCCGCAAGCGCAACTCGCGCGAACGGTCGCCGGCATCGTCGCTCACGCTGCATCTGACGGCGGGATCCTCGAACTAGAAAATCGGCCATGTGCGCAGCCAAGGAAGAGCAGGAATCCTGGGCTACGACGATCCAGCGGGCTGGATGGAAACAAGGAAGCATCTTCCGGCCGAGCGAAGACGCTTCCTCTCTTCTGTCACCCTATCTCGAACTGGGCCCGAACGAGTGGCTCGTGGTCTGTACGCAAACCTGTTCCGTATGTGCGGCCAACTTCGACAAGGAACCGTTGCTGGAGATCCTCGTAGGCAGTCCGCTGCCGCGATACAATCCGAAGCACGTGGACTCCAAAGGCAGGACCAGCCACACGCTCCAACTTCCCGTTTCCGGCATCGCCGGCGTCCAGGCACTCGAGTGCCTTCTCGGAAGGCGGGCCTTCGTCCCCCGCAAGCTTTTTCGTGATTGGAAGCCGGGAAGCCCCTGGCTCGGCAAGGAGGCGCTCAACGCGTTCAAGGGTTGGCTCGCGCATTACTATATGAGAATCGCGCTCCCTGACGAGCTAGTCACCAGGCTTCGCAAACCCGAAGGCATCTCTTCCAAAATAGCCTCGACCTTCGCCATGCAACGGAAGGGACGGAACGCGGACGAAGGAGTTGTGTCCGTCTATATCGAGTGGTCTACGGACGACGAGCTTCCCCCGACCCGACGCTACGGGATCTCGCTGGTTATCGTCTGCGACGATGATGAAACTCGGGAATTCATGGAGCGCGAGCTATCCGGCCTCGTAGGCCGCGAGTCGGCCCCGATAAGCATCGAGGGGGTCATACTCGAGGAACTCGTGATCGACACGGTCGAAAACATCACCCTCACGGACCTCAGCGGGAAATTCCGCTTCACCGAATGGGACGAATTGAGCGGCTGGCAACAAAGGTTGGAAAACATGGGGACTATCGGCTGACGGCTCGTCATGGTGCGTGAAGTCTAGCAACTCGAAACCAAGCCTTACGTAACGAGTGCTCTCACCGCTAACATGGAAGTCCCGTTTGACATAAACGCTGTTCTGTAAAAAAAGAATAGACCACTGCTCTTGTGCGAGTATTAACGCAACGACACAGTATATCGGTCGAAGACCTCGCGCCAATAGAAGCCGCTGCGGTCTCAAGACTTTTGAGTATGTCCGATTTTTCCCGCGGGGTAGACGCAGACGCTGCGCGTTGTCTGAGGGTCGCAAGCGACTCGGTAAGTTGCGTTCGGTTTTTAGTAGAGCGCGCGATACTTTCAACGTAACCATCGCTAATCGATTTCGAGGTATTCTCCAAGTTCTCAATCGACCTGCTTGAGAGATGGTCTGGCATTACCGCTAGTCCACGAATAGCATGCTGGGTGTCGAGGATCTCCAACTGCTCGGCCCTCGCCAAAACTCGATCTCCCGGATTCAATCGGAATGCGAGAACTCTTTCGACCACTTTAGCGCCATAATCTTGCAGGGAGCGCATACGCTCGGCCAACATCTGGCCCGTCGGCGTATTCAAGAGTTTGGTCGCGTACTTTCGCGCTGACTCTGCGGCAAAGTTCGGCGTGGGAGTCGTAGTCAACAGCTCGTTTACGAACTGCGATGCCATCGATCGCAATCCATCTTGAAAGGCAGAGTCGCTCAGCAATTCGACAACATCCTTGACACCCGCCCCGACCACCGTTTCAGATGTAAGCCTCACGATTTCAGGCCCCATGACTGCCGGCAGTTCCGCCGCATCAAGAGCGACCTTCGTCATCTGCTCGACGCTTTCAACATTCACTGCGGAACCGCTCAGGCCTTCCAAGGGGATATCAAGTTGTTTGATCGCCTCTAGGCCGGACTTGTTGGCTGACGGCGGCGGAACCTCTGATCCTGCGGATTTTTTGCCTATGGACTTTTCGCGCGTTTCTCGCGCAACCTCGCGAAGAATACGATCGTCTTCGGAAAGGACGTATTTGTATATGCCTTTGTCCCAAGAATTTAGATCAGATGGGGAACCAGCCGACGGGGACGGTCTATTCGGTGGGGCAGAGTCCCTTCCGCCGCCTGGAGTGGGTGGATTCGAATTAGCGCTTTGCACCGCGTCCTGTTGGGCTTTCGTAGCTGCGTAGACTGCCTTAGCCAAGATGTCCTGAGATGCCTTTGAAATAGCATCCCTATAAAGGTGTCTAACTTTCGCCTCCTCGTCACGAAGGACAACAAGAACGGAGTTCAGTCCCCCGGACTCCGCGCCGTAAAATGCGAACAGGGTCGCCGTTAGAAGAGCTGCGATTCCGACGTCGATAAAACGAGAGAGAGATTTTGAAAACCTTGCTGCTCCGACCGAGAGAAGCGGCGCAAACGCGAAGGTCAGAAACAACAAGGCCAAAAGGCTGATGCGCAATAGAAGCGCCGCTCGCTTCGACATGGAGTTGATCGTCTCCATCGGCATCGCGTTGTAGAAGCGAGTGAGGCTATCCAAGGTCGGCGAGTAACGCGTTATCCAAATCCAAGCCGTAAATTGAAATGCGAGAAAAATCAGAGAAACCGCTCCGCTGGCCCAGCACATAAGGATCAGCTTGGTCGAAATGTCCTCTATCGTTGGCCGATCTTCAAATCGCTTCCGGTATCCTAAAAGCAAAAATCTCGAGGCCGCCGATAGTGCTATGATTCCGGCCGGTAGGATGCCTACGTACGAGAAAGTGGAAATGCCCAAAATCCACAAAGGCAGACCGACGGCAGGCACGGCAGAGAGCCGCAAAAGATCGCCGAGCAGTGCGTATTTTGTTGGACGATCCTTGTCGGACGATGACATAAGAAATAATCCAAGCAAAAATGCTCTAAAAAATAGCCAACCATAGATCGCAGGCGGGCCGCTTGCAACCGCTGAGTTGGGAGCGGTATCGCAATTTTCCACGATGATCTTCGAGATCCATTTTTAAGGATCGAAGAATTTAAATGTTTAGCTTGGGAGTAGGCCGCTTAATTGATGGCCAATAGCCCTGGCCGGCCATCGGCTTCGCCGTGAGCAATTCGGTGCGCTACGTCCTCGTCGCGACGTTGGTGCGCTCTAGTACCTAATGAGTTGGTGCCACGGACAACCGCTTCAACGTGATAGTCGCGCGTCCGCTGTTGTTGCGATAAAATCCATCGAAAGTGCCGACGAAAGGTATCGCCGCGATGGCATCGTTGACATAAAGCATCAATTCGCCGTCTTCGGGCGACGTGAAGCGTGAGACGAACTTTCGTCGCAGCGCGTACTTCAAGTCAATCGCATTAGCCGTGGCGAGTTCGCTCGCGGGTATCTTGCTGGAATACGGAATCCGGCTCGGATCACTTTCGGATGGTCCTTCGCGCAGTTCCGACAGCCGGTCCTTGTAGCTCGGGTCATCGTAGAAATGTTCCGGAATGCGGTTGCCGAGCCTATCGGTGCCGATCGGGAGTGCCGTATCGCCGTCGGCCGAGATCAATGGCCAGGCGTCGCTGCCCGTTCGGCCGACCTTGGCTATCGGCTGAAACCAATCCGCCGTCCACCAGCGAAGGATGAACTGCGCGGAAAGACGGCGAAACGAAGCGTCCTTGAAGCCGGCTACGTCGGTCATCAAGGTTTGATCGAAAAACGGCTCGACCATATCGAGCGTCAACTCGTAATGCCGGCCCTTTTCGACAAGCAGGCCGCTTGGCCAACACAAATGGTCGGTCGGAAAGCCCTCGCGCGAAAGAGTTTGGTTTGGCTCTAGTCTCACCGGCTTGGCGGATGCCTCGAAGGCGCATAACGCTCCGCTTCCTTCGCGGAAGGTGACGACGGACCGGCTGATCGAAATCCCGATCGTCAAAAAGATCAGCGCCAAACCCACGCCCGGAAGCACATAGCGGCTGGTGAAGCGTGCAATCCAGTTCGGAAACTGCTCGGTCCGCATCCAGTGGGCAAACGACCTGCCGCTAAGCTGGTGCTGCCCGATCCGCTCGGTCGGCACCCAGGCCCGGCGTGCAAGGTCGCCGATCGTATCGCGCAAGCTCCCATTCTTCCAATACAGATAGAGGGCAATCGCCGTGACGATCCCGCAGCACCACGGCTTATCGATAAAGGCGTCCGACCAAGGTTTTGCATAGCCGGGCAAGGCGGTGCCGATATACTGAAATAGGCTGGCGACGAAGGCCGAGCTTCCTTCGTCCGTGCCGGCGAGCCAACCCCAGATCCAGTCCCACTGACGTCCCAGGTTGTCGCTCACGGCATACGCGAGGTCGTGGATCCGGTCTCGAAACTGATGGACCATGAACCTCGCCGTCCAGGGCAGCGAGGCAACCGCAAATGCCGCAAGGAGAAGCCCATAGTAAGCGACACGCCGCTTCCATATAGCGTCGCGCGTCACCGACACGAGCAACGGACTTGGATCTCTGAGGCGGTCGACGGCGCTTTGCGCGAGGGCTGTGCGAGCGTCAGCGGCGGCGGCCGGGGCGAGGTTCCTGACGAACCCTCTGATCCTTCGGGTCGCGCCGTCGGGCATGAGCACCAGCGCGGTTTCGGGGAGAGTCACCGGCGCGTAGCGCTCGGCCCCGAAGGCGATCTTCTCGGCGACTGAATGGTGGATAATAGGCGGTCCACGGTTGTCCCCGATCGTTCGCGGTGAGTAGCGATAAAAAACCGACAAGCCGCTACGGGAATCGTGGATCGGCGCGTAGGCGGACTCCTGGCTTCGCATGGACTGAACGGCGCCAGGAATGAACCTCAGGCGGCCCTTGAGTTCGTCGATCATCCAGAGCAGCGGAACATGCGAAAGATCGTCCTCGGGATAGCCGCCGCCAACGTCGGAATGCATGCCGGCGAACCAGACTTCCTTGATTCGCCTGGGCCATTTGGTATTCGCGAGGTCGAAGCGAACGGGGTGAAACGTCTCGCGCTCGTCGTCGAGCGCGAGAGCATGACGTGCGTTCTGAACGTTCGTGCACAGGATCTGGTCGCGAAACGAAATCGGCCAAATCGCCCAGTCGATTGCGCGCCGCAATTCCTCGATCGGAACTCCGAAGGCCTCGACGGTGTCGAAAAGCCCCGCGAATTTTATTACGATCCGCTTGCGCCTTTGTGCCGCCGTTGCTTGTGCCACGGTCCCGTACATCCTGTGTCCGAGGAACATCCGTGTCGCGAGATGGAAGACGAAGAGGAAAACGTTACGAACGAACCGCGCGATGGGTATCGTGATGAACGTATCCCCGAGCGACGTCGTGTTCGACCGATACGAGCGCCAGGCTGCCGTCGTATTGCGCCGCATTTCGGCGCGAGACACGGCTTCGCCTTCGATTTGGACAGGTATCAGACCTTCACTGTGTATGAGCCCAATCAACGTGCGTATGGTGAAGGCTCCGCGGCTGAACCCGAACATGTAGATTTCGGCGCCGGGCTCCCAATTCCAGCAGATGAAGCGGTAGAGCTTTCGAACGTTGGAGGGCACCCCGATTCCGGTTGCGCCGTCGAGCAGCGCGAAGGGTTTGAACCCCGACGTTCCGACGCCTTTTATGTAATGTACGATCTGGTCCGGTTGCGACTGATCGAGGGCATTGTAGAGGCGCCATATATTGGACGCCTGCATCGAGAAGGCATTTCCGGTCCCGTCCGCAAAAACGACGATCTTCTTCGGCATGTGGACAATTCCACTCTAAGCTCGCCCAAGGAACGCATTAAAATCGGAAGATGGCAGGTGATGAAAATTGCATCGGTGGTGAAAGTGTGAGGTATCGAAAACACATCGTCAAGTTGAAAGGTCTTCGAATTCGGTTCGGCACGATATAAATCCCCCGGGTTCTCTGAGTGCGCTCTCAGCCCGACGCCCCAGGCAGGCTGTACCTTCTCGAAATCGATCCGCCGCTGCGTAACGACCCGGGAAAAGCGGCGATCCACATTCACGGAAAGGTTGATCGAAACGAAAGTTTCGCGATAAGGTGCGCGACAGTAGCGAGGTGGGACGAGCGAAATTTTAACAGCGAGCTTCTACAGCCTCGCGCGACAATCGGTAACACCGTCAAACCGAAGGTTGGCGCCATGAACCGGAGCATCATTTATATTTCTTCTTGCGTTGCTGTCTGCGCTCTTTTTCCTTCGTTCGCACATGCGGGCTGCAATCCCCCGAAAGACGTGAGCTCGTGCTACACCATTCGGAAAGGAGCATTCCTTGACCCGAGTCCCGCGCTGCCTGATCCGCCGTTCGTCGTCACCTATCCTCGCGCGCGGAAGCGGCTCGTGCTGACCCATATCGATCATGGATTGTGGACTGCGGAGCCCGCGCTGGGCAGTAGGAATTGCAACACGTCCAACACCAGCGGATGCGACACGCTCTCCTCGACGGACCTGGCGAAACCCGCGGTCACGAACAAGCCCGGCCCCTTCCTCGTTCAATTTCAAGACGGTCGATCGTTTCTCGCGACCCACGTGCCGACACAGTAGCTACCTCGCAATTTGGTCCGCTCGCGGAGACATACGGTGACTACACCCGACCAGCCCGCCCAAAGCTAACGATCATCGAGCTTGCCGTGGCCCTTCTGCGGAATATCGCCTATTGCCTGCGCGACGTGTTCCTGTGCCTCAGGATCCTGCTGATCCCCGCCTGCCTCGCCGCTTTCTCGTCGATAGTCCTCTTTCTGCCTGATCAGACGCGCGACTATTACCGGTTGCTGGTCGAAAACCTTGCCGATCCGCAGGTAGACGGGACGCCCACCGCCGCTTTGGTCGATGCGGCTTTGCCGGTTATCTTTCTGCTGGGTATGGCGGCGTGCCTCGCATACAGCGCGATCGTTCTCCTCGCGGAGCGGAGTCGGCCCGCGCTGTATCGCACCGCTTGCGTCCGGCGTGCCGCTAACTTCTTGCCGGTCCTGTTCGGAACGCTTCCGCTCGTCGCCGGCGTCTGTGGATTCTACGCCAGCTCGGTGGCGGTAAATGTCCGGATGGAAGACGCCTCGATAGCGGAGATCCTGAAATTCGGGAATGCGAATTTCGCCGGCCAACTGAAATTGGTGTTCGACTGGGCCAGGGCGGGCGACCGAGACTTCAAGATCGGACTGGAGATTCTCGGCGCAATCGCCGCCGCTTTTGTCCTGATATCCACCGTCATCGTGCTTCTCTATAGGCCGGTGACCGCGCCCCAAAGGGCGCGGCTCTGGAGCATCACGCGCAAGCTATTCCTCGTCTCGATCGTTCTTTCGTTGGCTGCCGTGGTCTCGATCGCAACGTTTCCGGTGCCCATGGGCCAGGCCTTGGGGTCGGTTGCCATATTTGCCGTCTTCATCGGCTGTCTTACGATGAATGCCACGGGGCTGAGCCTCTGGTCACGTCGCCTAGATTTTCCGATCATTCCGGCGCTACTGGCGTTGGCCGCCGTCCTGGCGTGGACCGACCTGAACGACGATCACGAGTTGCGCCGCATCGACAAGGATGGCCGGGCGGTGGCTTCGTCCATGACGGCCACCGACGGCCCTCCAGGGATCGTCGAAGACGAATTCGAGAAGTGGTACGGCCTGCGTGTCGACAAGGACGAAGACGAATACAAGCGGCAGAGCTATCCTGTCTACGTCGTTGCCGCGCAGGGCGGGGGTATCTACGCGGCTGCGCAAGCCGTTCAATTCCTGACCAAGCTGCACACGACGTGTCAACGTTTCGCTCAGCACCTGTTCGCGATCAGCGGCGTATCGGGAGGCAGCGTCGGCGCAGCTTTCTACGCCGCGTTAACGGACGAGTTCACGGCGACGAAAAAGCCCTGTCGCAGCATTGCCGAACTCGGTCTCGGAAAACCTGAGACTCCTCAGATGGAACGCGCGCAGCAGTCTTCATTCGAGCTTGTCCGCAACGACTACGACTTCCTTTCGCCGCTCGTCGCGTCGGCGCTGTTTCCAGATTTCGCACAGCGCTTCTTCTGGCCGGCGGTGCCCGCGCTATCCAGGGCGCGCGCGCTTGAGAAATCGATCGAGGCTGCATGGGCGGACATCGCCACCAAAAAGTTCGACGGTACCGGCGCCAATGCACTCAAAGGCGGTATCCTGGCGTCCTGGGATCCTAACGGCCTCAAACCGGCTCTCTTCTTCAACACGACCGAAGTCGGGTCAGGCCGACGCCGCATCATCGCACCCTTCGGCTTCGGCCCCGAATTCCGGACCGACGCGCAATTTCTGCCTCTGACCGAAAACTACGACGTCCCCGTGAGCGTCGCAGCGGTCGCCAGCGCGCGGTTTCCTTGGCTCACCCCTGCGGCCTGGTTCTGGGCAAACAATGGGTCGGCGGACCCGTCAAAGGGCGGCCCCGCAAGGTTCCATGTCGTCGACGGCGGATATTTCGAGAATTCCGGCGTGGCCACCGCCGTCGAAATCATCAATCGTCTCGAGCATCGCGCACAGCAATGTTGCAAGAACGCCCGCTTCTATCTCATCGTGCTAACGTCGGGGCAGTACGACAACGGCAATTCGGACGCCTTCAGCGAGGCGGTATCGCCGGTGGTCGCTCTGTTCAACAGCCGGACGGCCCGGACCTACTCGACCGTCGATCTGGCGACCCGCGACCTCGGCGTCGTCAAGCGAGGCGCCAAGGATGCGCTTGGACGGATCAACCGGGTACAGAAGGCCGATTTCGGCAAGTACGTGATACCGTTGCCGCTCGGTTGGCGTCTGTCGAAGATGTCGGCGATGGAGATATTTTTCATGACAGGGCGGGCCGCAAACTGCGTGCCGAACGAAAACTTCGTGCAGATGTCGCCCGTTAAGGGCTTCGGTCCCGCCGATTGCGCTCAGCTATTGATCCTGCATCAACTCCGGGGCGATGACCTAAATGCCGCGCTGGAGCAGGCGAGGGTGAGGCACCCGCCGGTCCCCTCGTCGAATTGAAGTTGTCCGGTCTTTGACGACGGCCGAGTTCGGCCGCCACGACACTTCAATATCCGAATGGTTCTCGGCGATCTCGCGTATGCGGCCGACACGGTTTTCGGAAAGGACTCCGGGGACGCGACCATCGCCGTCGGCGGAAGGCGTAACGCCCGTCATGACGACCTCATTCACCCGCTTAGGGTGCTGTATTTAAATTAGCCGTTTTGCCGAGGGGCCTTGACGATTTCGGCACGAACGCCCGTGTTTGCCAATCGGCCGACCTAGTTGCGGGCGCAACACATATGCAACACGCGGTGACTAAGTCATTGATTTATTATATTCTGAAACGGTTTCCTAAACCGTAGGTCGCATGTTCGAGTCATGCCGGGATCGCCATCCTCTTCGTAGCGTTGGATGCATTGAAAGCCAACTGCGCTCAGCAACTGACATTTGAAGCCGGAAAATCCGGACCGGTTTCGGCGCTCGCGTTGCGTCCAGATGCGCCTCGTACCTGCTTCGTCTTTGCCCATGGCGCGGGCGCCGGAATGGCCCATTCCTTCATGCAGGCGTTTTCGACGGGCTTGAGCGAACGCGGCATCGCCAGCCTGCGCTATCAATTTCCCTACATGGAAAAGGGCAGCAAGCGGCCGGATCCGCCGCCTTTGGCTCAGGCGACGGTGCGTGCCGCCGTGGCAAAGGCCGCAGAGATTTTTCCGCATCTTGGTTTGATCGCGGGCGGCAAGTCGTTTGGTGGCCGCATGACCTCGCAGGCGCAGGCGGCCGCTCCCCTGCCGGGCGTGCGTGGCCTCGCCTTTGTCGGCTTTCCCTTGCATCCGGCGGGAAAGCCTTCGGCCGACCGTGCCGACCACCTTGGCAAGATTGATATTCCGATGTTGTTCCTGCAAGGAACGCGCGACACGCTGGCGGAAACGGCACTGGTCGAGCCCGTCGTGCAGCGCCTCGGTCCGCGTGCGAAGCTGCATTTCGTCGCCGGCGCCGATCATTCCTTCCATGTGCTGGCGCGCTCGGGCCGCAACGACCGCGAGGCGATGAACGAAATTCTCGATGCCTTCGCGGGGTGGGCGGAGTCAGTCGTCGCCGCTTAAGCTCAGGTGTTCAGCAGCCGCGGCAGATGCCGTGGATCTGCCGGTCCAGTGCCTGGTCTTCCTGTTTCATCTGCTCGACCGCTTCCATGGTCGCATTGCGGCGCGGCTCTGCGGGCTTTCGCTTGGCGGCGAGCTCGGCCTCCTGCCGCTGGTAGCACGCTTCGCGCTCGGCCTTGGCCTGGATGAATCGGCACTGTTCCACCGCTTGAGCCGGCGTCACACTGAGCGCGATGGTGGCGCAGGCGAGCAGCCCGGCAAATGAAAAGGTGAAACGTTTCGCGCTAACGGTGATCATGCCCTGCTTTCATGGTTTGAGGTGCTGATCTTCGATAGCAAAAAATTTCAGCGCGAGGCATTATATTCGCCAAATCTACCGGAAATCCGACTTGCCCCTCACATCTGACGGTGAGGTGCGCGCCATGACGAAGGATGGAGCGAGGCGATATCGCTACGCGTTGCCGCGATCCTCGCGAAGCAGGTCGAGCTTCTGCTGCACCGGGCGGTCAGAGAACGAGAAGAGCACCGAATCCGCCTCCGCTTCATGGGTGACCCAGTGCCAGCTCGGCACCACGAACAGGTCGCGGGGTCCCCATTCAAAGGTCTGGTCGCCGATCCGCGTGCGGCCCTTGCCTTCGATCGCGGCGAACACGGTCGCATCGGTCGAGCGATACCGTGCGGTCTTGAAACCCTTCGGCAGCAGCTGAATAAAGGTGCCGATCGTCGGCATCGCGAAGTCGCCGGTTTCGGGATTGGAGAATTTCAGCTTCAAGCCGTGACAGGGATCCCACTCGTCGCGCTGCTTGGCGACCTCAAGCGCCTCGCGCGTGTGGGAATAGGGGTAGTTGAAGATCGGCGACGTCTTTGATTTGCGCTTCTCGTCGATCGGCAGGAGGTTGCGGCCGTAGCGCGCAAAACTGTCGCCGGCAGGACGGGTGATCTTCTGCTGGTCTTCCTTCAGGCCTTCCGCGAAGGAAGCGTCGAAGAACTTCACCATCGGGATGTCGAGGCCGTCGAGCCAGAACATCGGCTCGGAGGTTTCATTGGAATGGTCGTGCCAGGTCCAGGCGGGCGTGATGACGAAATCGCCGGGCGACATGGCGGTGCGCTCACCGTCGACCGACGTGAAGGCGCCTTTGCCTTCGAGCACGAAGCGCAGCGCCGACTGGCTGTGACGGTGCGCCGGCGCAACGTCGCCCGGCACCACCATCTGCACACCGGCAAACAGCGAGGTCGTGATTTTCGACTGGCCGCGCAATCCCGGATTTTCCAGCACCAGCACGCGCCGCTCGGCTTCCTTGGCGGTGATCAGCTTGCCGGCCTCGTTCATGTAGGCGCGGATGGCGTCGAATCTCCAGAGATGCGGCTGGCAGGCGCTCTTCGGCTCCGGCGTGATCAGATCGCCAAGCACGTTCCACAGCGCGGAAAGATTTTCGCCGTCGATCTTCTTGTAGAATGCCTCGCGTTCCGGCGTCTTCTGCACCGCTTCCATCGCTAGCCTCCCTTATCTCGTTTGCTAATTGACAGTATACTGCCAATGTGGGCTAGTAGTCCAATTCTAACATTTGCGGGCACCTTCACAAATGTCAGAACTATAGGACTACTAGCAAGTATATGTTTGTAGTGGAGTTTTGGATTTGACATTCGCTGAATGAACTCGCGGCTAGGTGGATGGCGAATGTCAAATCCACTCCACTGCCGTCAATCACGGCCAGCAGGGGCCGCTCGACAAAATAAAACGGGAGGTTGGCCATGAAGCTGCACGGCTATTTCCGCAGCAGCGCGTCCTATCGGGTCAGAATTGCGTTGAACCTGAAAGGGTTAAGCGCGGAACACCTGAGCCATCATTTGCGCAAGGGCGAGCAGCGCGCTCCTGACTACCTCGCGATCAACCCGCAGGGCTTCGTTCCGACGCTGCAAGGCGAGGGCGGCGCCATTCTTACCCAGTCGCTTGCCATCGTCGAGTGGCTGAACGAAGCCCACCCAACGCCGCCGCTGTTGCCGACAGATCCGATGAGCCGCGCGCTGGTGCGCGCCTTCGCCCAAGTGGTCGCCTGCGACATCCATCCAGTGCAGAACCTGAAAGTGCTGGCGCGACTTCGCGAACTCGGTCTGTCCGAAGAGAAGGTGACGGAATGGGCCGCATGGGCCAATCGCGAAGGCCTTATCGCTTGCGAGAAGCTGATCGCCAACGAAGCCGGGCCATTCTGCTTTGGCGATGCTCCCACCATCGCTGATCTCTGTCTGGTGCCGCAGCTTGCGAACGCGCGCCGCTTCGGCGTCGATGTCGCGGCGTTCCCCCGCCTGTTGAAAGCGGAAGCGGCGGCGAAAGCCCTCAAGGCGTTCGCTGACGCCGCGCCGGAGCGGCAGAGCGATGCCGAGTAAGCCCGACAACGTCACCATGGACGCGGTCTATACCGCGCCCGGCTATCTGTTCCGCCGCATGCAGCAGATCGCGGTCGCGATCTTCATCGAGGAATGCAAGGAATTCGACCTGACGCCGGTGCAATACGCCGCGTTGATAGCGATCGGTACCCATCCCGGTATCGACGCCACCCGGCTCTCCGCGGTGATCGCGTTCGACCGCTCGACGCTTGGCAGCGTCATCGAGCGGCTGGAAACCAAGAGCTATATCGAGCGCAAGCCTGCGGTCGAGGACAAGCGGGTCAAGCTTTTGTACCTCACCAAGGCGGGTGCGAACCTGTTGCGCGATATCATGCCGTCGGTCGACCGCGTCCAGGCGCGGATCTTGCAGCCGCTCAAGTCCGCCGATCGCAAGACGCTGCTTGGGTTGCTCGAACAGCTTGTCGATCTCAACAATGAGGCCTCGCGCGTGCCGCTCCGCGCCGAAGATGCGCTGGAGCATTTAGGGAAGGCAGGCTGATGGCGGGCGCTGGCACACAACCGGTTTTGATCGCAGGCGGTGGCATCGGCGGCCTCGCGGTCGCCTTGGGCCTTGCGCAAAAGGGCATCCGCTCGATCCTGCTCGAGAAAGCGCCCGCTCTGGGCGAGATCGGCGCGGGTATTCAGCTTGGGCCGAATGCCTTTCACGCCTTCGACTATCTCGGCGTCGGCGAGGCCGCGCGCAACATGGCGGTTTATGTCGATCATCTCCGTCTGATGGACGCGATGACGGCGAAGGAAATCTGCCACGTCGATCTCGGCGACACCTTTCGCACGCGCTTCGGTAATCCCTACGCCGTCGTGCATCGCGGCGATCTGCACGGCGTTTTCCTCAAAGCCTGCCGCGATTCCGATTTAATCGACCTGCGCGTCAACTGCGAGGTCGTGGGCTACGATCAGGACGCCTCGTCGGTGACGGCAAAGCTTGCCTCGGGCGATCGCGTCACCGGTTCGCTCCTGATCGGTGCAGATGGATTATGGTCGAACGTCCGCAAGCAGGTCGCGGGCGATGGCAAGCCGCGCGTCTCCGGCCACACGACGTATCGTTCGGTGATCCCGACCGAGCAGATGCCGGAAGATCTGCGCTGGAACGCGGCGACGCTGTGGGCCGGACCGAAATGCCATCTCGTCCACTATCCGCTGTCGGGCTGGAAAGTGTTCAACCTGGTCGTCACCTGCCACAACGACGCGCCGGAGCCGGTCGCCGGCAAGCCCGTGCCGGAACAAGAGGTGATGAGAGGATTTGCGCATATCAATGAGCGGGCGCTCGAGATCATCCGCCACGGTACCAACTGGAAACTCTGGGTGCTCTGCGACCGCGACCCGACCGAACGCTGGATCGATGGCCGCGTCGTGCTGCTCGGCGATGCCGCGCATCCGATGCTGCAATATTTCGCGCAAGGCGCCTGCCAGGCGATGGAAGACGCGGTTTGTCTTTCTCATATGCTGGGCAATCATCCCGGCGATCGCGCCGGAGCCTTGGAAAAGTATCGCGCGCTGCGTTTTCCGCGCACGGCGCGCGTACAGATGCTTTCGCGTGCGATCGGCGAGCACATCTATCATCCGGACGGCGAGCATGCGCGGCTGCGCAACGCCATCATGAGCGCCAAGTCGCAGGAGGAATGGCATGGCGATCTCGCCTGGCTCTACGGCGGCACCGGGTTGAAGGCCTAGTTATTTCAAGAAAGGCCAATCGTAGCTCGGCAGTTGCAACTTGTCGGCAATATCTCTTCCGACTGCAAGTTTCGCCAGCCCTGGAATGGCAAATGCCTTTATCATCTGGTTGCGAAATTGTAAGCCCCATTCGGTTTTCGGTGCGAACACTCCCGCAAACCGTTCGGCGCCGCGTTGCTTGCCGTCCATGAAAGCGCGCAGCAATGCTTCATATCTGGTGAAGGCTTTCTCGTGCTGTCCGTCGGCGCGCATAAGTTCGCCAGCAAGCACATAGGCTGCAATCATGGCGAGCGCCGAGCCTTGTCCGGCGAGCAGCGACACGCAGAACGCGGCATCGCCCGCAAGCACGACGCGGCCTTGCGACCAGCTTTCCATCCTGATCTGGCTGACACGGTCGAGATAGAGCTGCTGCGCGCGGTCGAGTTCATCGAGAATGTGCGGGACCTCCCATTCGGCGTCACGATATCTGTTGCGCAAGAGGGCCTTCTGAAGATCAAGCTGAGACGGGAGCGCGACGCGGTCAGTCGTAAAGACGAACAGGAACAGCGTCCTTTCGTCGCGCTGGGTGAAGCGTCCGAGCATCAGGCCGGGCCGTCCATACGTCACGTACACGTCTTCGTCGCGCGGGCGATACCCGCAGACTTCGAAGGCCGCCACGGCGTAGCCGAGCTTCTTCTCGAATCGGTCCTCGGGACCGAAGGTAAGCCGTCTAACACCCGAGTGCTGACCGTCAGCGCCTATGACAAGGTCAAACCGGCGTTGGCCGGCCTTTCCGAATCTAACCTCGACGTGATCGGTCTCCTGCCGAAGGTCTGCAATCTCATCGCCGAAGATCGTTTCGGTTCCGTCCTTGACCGCGTCGTACAACAGTCGCGAAAGGTCGCTCCTCGCGACGGTTACGTAGCGTCCGCCCGTCAGCTCGAGGAAAGTCTTGGTTCCGAAACCGGTGATGCGTTTGCCGCGATCATCTACGATCCGCATCTCGCGAACGCGGTACCCGACGCGATCAATCCGATCGAGCAAACCCATGCGCTCGGCGATATCATAGCCATGGCCCCAGAAATCGATAACATAGCCGCCGCTGCGCAGCGCCGGCGCGCTCTCGATAAGAGTCGGCGCAAAACCGGCTGCCTTCAACCAATAGGCCAGCGTGGGTCCTGCGATCCCCATACCCGAGATCAATATGGTCTTGTCATTCATGGTGGAGATGCTTTTCGGTAGACTCCCGGACTAATCGATCCAACCGATCCGAGGTTCCTCTAACCGGATCGTACGGCGCTACATCCGCATCACGGCCTGACGGTCGATCTTGCCGGTGCCGGTCTTCGGCAATTCGCGGGCGAATCTGATCTCGCGTGGATATTTGTAGGGCAACAGCTTTGCCTTGACGTAATCCTGAAGCGCTTTCGTTGTGCCCGTCTCGTCGTCCGTCGCGCTGTTCATGACGACAACCGCCTTGAGCGTCATGCGGCGGTCCGGCAGCTCGGCGGCAAAGACAGCGCATTCGCGGACGTCAGGATGTTCGGCGAGACAAAGCTCGACCTCGAGCGGATAAACCCATTGGCCGGAAATCTTGATCAGATCGTCGGCACGGCCGCGGAAGAAATAAAAGCCGTCAACGTCGCGCACGAACCGGTCGCCGGTATGGATCCAGCCGCCTCCGCGGATGGTCTCGGCCGACTTGTCGGGCCTGTTCCAGTAGAGCGGCGTATTGGAATCGCCGCGCACCCACAAAATGCCTTCGACGTTGTCACCGACCTCGTTGTCGTCGCTGTCGCGCAGCGCGATCTCGTAGCCAGGCACGCGAAGGCCGGCGGCGCCGAGCTTTTTCTTCTCGGCGCGGTTGGACAGATAAATGTGCAGCACTTCGGTCGAGCCAAGGCCCTCGACGATCTCGAGCCCAGTCAGTTTCTTCCAGCCGTTGAATACTTCTGCGGACAAGACCTCGGCGGCCGACACCGCCATGCGCAGCGATGAGAAGTCAGCCTTGTCGGCGCCCTCGGCCTTGGTCAGCGAGGTATAGAGCGTCGGCAGACCGAAGAAGACGGTCGGGCGATAGCGCGTGATCGCCTCGAAGATCGCCTGCGGCTTCGGCTGTCCCGGCAGCAGCAATGTCGCCGCGCCGACCGAGAACGGGAAGGTGACGGAATTGCCAAAGCCGTAGGCAAAAAACATCTTTGGCACGGAAAAGCAAATATCGTCCGGCGTGAGCTTTAAAAGATTCCGCGCAAAGGCCTGATCGCTGTAGGCCATGTCATGCTGCAGATGGACGATGCCTTTGGGCCGGCCGGTCGAGCCCGATGAATACATCCAGAACGCCATTTCGTTCCGGTGGGTGTTTGCTTCGGCGAGATCGGCGGAAAAAACTGATAACCAGCCGCCGGCGATCACCGTCTTTGGCGCAGCGTGGACGCCGGTCGCGCCGTTGACGACGATGAGCGTATTCAGCGCCGTGTCCTTGCAAGCGATTGCGTCGAAACGCGCGGAAAATTCCGCATCGGCAACTGCGACCGTGGCGCCGGAATCGACGAGATAGAATTGCAGGAGGTCCGGCGGCGTCAGCGTGTTGATCAGCAGCGGCACCAGCCCCGCGCGCACCGCGCCGAAGAACGCGGCCGGATAGGCGGGCGTGTCGTCGAGAAAGAGCAGCACGCGATCGCCGCGCAAGAGTCCGAGCGACAAAAACCCGTTGCCCCAGCGGCACGCTTCCTTGCAAAGCTGCGCG